>NZ_JBHXHV010000005.1:0-5325 GCF_042726155.1 Leucobacter sp. NPDC058333 | reverse complement strand
CCTTGGTTGGGGGTGACGGGTGGTGTCTGGTCTTTGAGAACTCAATAGTGTGCACTTAAATTGTCTTATGCCAATTTAATTTATAATCCCCGACATTCACCATTTTGTGGTGGGTGTGGGAGATTCCTTTTTTGGATAACAAGAATCGTCAGTTTTGATGGTTCTGTTGCCAGATTGAACTCGTCGCATGTCACGGTTTTTCCCTGTGGTGTGTGGCAATCGTTTTTTACGGAGAGTTTGATCCTGGCTCAGGACGAACGCTGGCGGCGTGCTTAACACATGCAAGTCGAACGCTGAAGCCCAGCTTGCTGGGTGGATGAGTGGCGAACGGGTGAGTAACACGTGAGTAACCTGCCCCGAACTCTGGGATAAGCGCTGGAAACGGCGTCTAATACTGGATATGTCCTATCACCGCATGGTGTGTAGGTGGAAAGAATTTTGGTTCGGGATGGACTCGCGGCCTATCAGCTAGATGGTGAGGTAATGGCTCACCATGGCGACGACGGGTAGCCGGCCTGAGAGGGTGACCGGCCACACTGGGACTGAGACACGGCCCAGACTCCTACGGGAGGCAGCAGTGGGGAATATTGCACAATGGGCGCAAGCCTGATGCAGCAACGCCGCGTGAGGGATGACGGCCTTCGGGTTGTAAACCTCTTTTAGTAGGGAAGAAGCGCAAGTGACGGTACCTGCAGAAAAAGCACCGGCTAACTACGTGCCAGCAGCCGCGGTAATACGTAGGGTGCAAGCGTTGTCCGGAATTATTGGGCGTAAAGAGCTCGTAGGCGGCTTGTCGCGTCTGCTGTGAAAACCAGAGGCTCAACCTCTGGCCTGCAGTGGGTACGGGCAAGCTAGAGTGCGGTAGGGGAGATTGGAATTCCTGGTGTAGCGGTGGAATGCGCAGATATCAGGAGGAACACCGATGGCGAAGGCAGATCTCTGGGCCGTTACTGACGCTGAGGAGCGAAAGCATGGGGAGCGAACAGGATTAGATACCCTGGTAGTCCATGCCGTAAACGTTGGGAACTAGATGTAGGGCCTGTTCCACGGGTTCTGTGTCGTAGCTAACGCATTAAGTTCCCCGCCTGGGGAGTACGGCCGCAAGGCTAAAACTCAAAGGAATTGACGGGGGCCCGCACAAGCGGCGGAGCATGCGGATTAATTCGATGCAACGCGAAGAACCTTACCAAGGCTTGACATATACGAGAACGGGCGAGAGATCGTCAACTCTTTGGACACTCGTAAACAGGTGGTGCATGGTTGTCGTCAGCTCGTGTCGTGAGATGTTCGGTTAAGTCCGGCAACGAGCGCAACCCTCGTCCTATGTTGCCAGCACGTAATGGTGGGAACTCATGGGATACTGCCGTGGTCAACACGGAGGAAGGTGGGGATGACGTCAAATCATCATGCCCCTTATGTCTTGGGCTTCACGCATGCTACAATGGCCGATACAAAGGGCTGCGATACCGCGAGGTGGAGCGAATCCCAAAAAGTCGGTCTCAGTTCGGATTGGGGTCTGCAACTCGACCCCATGAAGTCGGAGTCGCTAGTAATCGCAGATCAGCAACGCTGCGGTGAATACGTTCCCGGGCCTTGTACACACCGCCCGTCAAGTCATGAAAGTCGGTAACACCCGAAGCCGGTGGCCTAACCCCTTGTGGGAGGGAGCTGTCGAAGGTGGGACTGGTAATTAGGACTAAGTCGTAACAAGGTAGCCGTACCGGAAGGTGCGGCTGGATCACCTCCTTTCTAAGGAGCACTCACCCCTGTTTGGGGGTGCAGAATGACTCGATCAGTGACATTCGTTCACTGCGAGTTGCTCATGGGTGGAACATAAGACAAGCTGGCTTGCTGGCTCTTCTGTGTGAGTACGTTTCTTCGTTTCGGCGGGGGGATTGGAAAGCGTGGGTGGGTGGGTGAGTGAGTACCGAGTGCATGCTATTGGGTCCTGGGAGACCAGCCGGTCACACCCTGTTTGGGGTGTGGTGGACTGGGGTACCTGACCTGCTGTCGTAGAACGTGTTGTCTACGGGGGTGGGATCGACCGTACGTTGAGAACTACACAGTGGACGCGAGCATCTTTCAAGACAAGATGATCTGCTTTGACCTTTCGGGGTTGGGGTGGTGGTTGTCTTGTCTTGAGATACTTAAATAATTTCATTGGTCACATGCCACCCTTTTTGGGTGGTGTGTGTTTCTGAATACTTATGTGATTTCAAGTTTATAAGAGCAAACGGTGGATGCCTTGGCATCTGGAGCCGAAGAAGGACGTAGTAATCTGCGATAAGCCTCGGGGAGCCGATAAACGGGCTATGATTCGAGGATTTCCGAATGGGGAAACCCCGCCAGGGCGCGTGCGTACCTGGTGACTCCCGCCTGAATATATAGGGCGGGTAGAGGGAACGTGGGGAAGTGAAACATCTCAGTACCCACAGGAAGAGAAAACAACAGTGATTCCGGGAGTAGTGGCGAGCGAAACCGGATGAGGCTAAACCGATCATGTGTGATACCTGGCAGGGGTTGCATGGTCGGGGTTGCGGGACATACCGTGAGGCGCTGCTGAGCCTCGAACGTGAGAGTGAAGCTATAGGAGAACGCCTTGGAACGGGCGACCGGAGTGGGTGAGAGTCCCGTATCCGAAATGGTTTTACCGCGTGGTGTGTATCCCAAGTAGCACGGGGCCCGAGAAATCCCGTGTGAATCTGTCAGGACCACCTGATAAGCCTAAATACTTCCAGATGACCGATAGCGGACTAGTACCGTGAGGGAAAGGTGAAAAGTACCCCGGGAGGGGAGTGAAATAGTACCTGAAACCGTTTGCTTACAATCCGTCGGAGCAGGCTTTGTATCTGTGACGGCGTGCCTTTTGAAGAATGAGCCTGCGAGTTAGCGATATGTGGCGAGGTTAACCCGTGAGGGGAAGCCGTAGCGAAAGCGAGTCTGAATAGGGCGATTCAGTCGCGTGTCCTAGACCCGAAGCGAAGTGATCTATCCATGGCCAGGTTGAAGCGACGGTAAGACGTCGTGGAGGACCGAACCCACTTAGGTTGAAAACTGAGGGGATGAGCTGTGGATAGGGGTGAAAGGCCAATCAAACTTCGTGATAGCTGGTTCTCTCCGAAATGCATTTAGGTGCAGCGTTGCGTGTTTCTTGCCGGAGGTAGAGCTACTGGATGGCCGATGGGCCCTACAAGGTTACTGACGTCAGCTAAACTCCGAATGCCGGTAAGTGAGAGCGCAGCAGTGAGACTGTGGGGGATAAGCTTCATAGTCGAGAGGGAAACAACCCAGATCACCAACTAAGGTCCCAAAGCGCGTGCTAAGTGGAAAAGGATGTGGAGTTGCTGTGACAACCAGGAGGTTGGCTTAGAAGCAGCCACCCTTGAAAGAGTGCGTAATAGCTCACTGGTCAAGTGATTCCGCGCCGACAATGTAACGGGGCTCAAGCACGCCACCGAAGTTGTGGCATTCATATATCAGGTAGGCCTTCGTGGTCCAGCCGTATGGATGGGTAGGAGAGCGTCGTGTGGCGAGTGAAGCGGCGGTGTGAACCAGTCGTGGATGCCACACGAGTGAGAATGCAGGCATGAGTAGCGAAAGACGGGTGAGAAACCCGTCCTCCGGAAGACCAAGGGTTCCAGGGTCAAGCTAATCTTCCCTGGGTAAGTCGGGACCTAAGGCGAGGCCGACAGGCGTAGTCGATGGACAACGGGTTGATATTCCCGTACCGGCGGTAAACCGTCAAAGACCTAACCAGTAGTGCTCAGCTATCCAAAGCCGTGTTACGGATCCTTCGGGTGATGTGCGTGGTGGAGGTTGCGAACCCGATACTGGGGTGGTGAGCGTGAGGTGTGACGCAGGAAGGTAGCCTGTGCCGGGCGATGGTTGTCCCGGTGTAAATGTGTAGCCCGTCGATTATGAATAGTTTTCGGCTTTGGGTGAGACATGATGCGGACCCGTTAGGGGAAGCAGGTGATCCTATGCTGCCAAGAAAAGCATCGACGTGAGGTTTGCTGTTGCCCGTACCCCAAACCGACTCAGGTGGTCAGGTAGAGAATACTCAGGAGATCGAGATAATCATGGTGAAGGAACTCGGCAAAATGCCCCCGTAACTTCGGGAGAAGGGGGGCCATCCACTTATTAGGATTTACTCCGAAAGGGTGTGGTGGCCGCAGAGACCAGTGGGAAGCGACTGTTTACTAAAAACACAGGTCCGTGCTAACACGCAAGTGGATGTATACGGACTGACGCCTGCCCGGTGCTGGAAGGTTAAGAGGAGAGGTTAGACCTTTGGGTCGAAGCTTTGAATTTAAGCCCCAGTAAACGGCGGTGGTAACTATAACCATCCTAAGGTAGCGAAATTCCTTGTCGGGTAAGTTCCGACCTGCACGAATGGCGTAACGACTTCCCAGCTGTCTCCACCGTGAACTCGGCGAAATTGCAGTACGAGTAAAGATGCTCGTTACGCGCAGAAGGACGGAAAGACCCCGTGACCTTTACTACAGCTTGGTATTGGTGTTCGGTGTGGCTTGTGTAGGATAGGTGGGAGACTGTGAAGCTCAGACGCTAGTTTGGGTGGAGTCGTTGTTGAAATACCACTCTGGTCATATTGGATATCTAACTACGGACCCTGATCGGGTTCTGGGACAGTGCCTGGTGGGTAGTTTAACTGGGGCGGTTGCCTCCCAAAAAGTAACGGAGGCGCCCAAAGGTTCCCTCAACCTGGTTGGCAATCAGGTGGCGAGTGTAAGTGCACAAGGGAGCTTGACTGTGAGACTGACAGGTCGAGCAGGGACGAAAGTCGGGACTAGTGATCCGGCAGTGGCTTGTGGAAGCGCTGTCGCTCAACGGATAAAAGGTACCTCGGGGATAACAGGCTGATCTTGCCCAAGAGTCCATATCGACGGCATGGTTTGGCACCTCGATGTCGGCTCGTCGCATCCTGGGGCTGGAGTTGGTCCCAAGGGTTGGGCTGTTCGCCCATTAAAGCGGTACGCGAGCTGGGTTTAGAACGTCGTGAGACAGTTCGGTCCCTATCCTCTGCGCGCGTTGGAGATTTGAGAGGATCTGACCCTAGTACGAGAGGACCGGGTTGGACGGACCTCTGGTGTGCCAGTTGTTCTGCCAAGGGCATGGCTGGTTGGCTACGTTCGGGATGGATAACCGCTGAAAGCATCTAAGCGGGAAGCCGGCCTCGAGATGAGATCTCCGTCACCCTTGTGGTGGTGAGGCTCCCAGTAGATTACTGGGTTGATAGGCCAGATGTGGAAGCACTGTAAAGTGTGGAGCTGACTGGTACTAATAAGCCGATGACTTGATTTCTTT
>NZ_JBHXHV010000004.1:347483-523363 GCF_042726155.1 Leucobacter sp. NPDC058333 | reverse complement strand
GTCACATTCCGAACCCGGAAGCTAAGACTGATTGCGCCGATGGTACTGCAAGGGGGACCTTGTGGGAGAGTAGGACACCGCCGGACACCTTTTACCGAGGCCCGTGTTTCGGGATCACCATGATGGTGGTTCCCGAAACACGGGCCTCTACCTTTTTACCCGCACATATGCGTACGCATGTAACATGGGTGTGACTGATAGTCGGTCGACTCATAGTCCCCATCGTTGGAGAGTTGTTGAGTGGAAACTCCAGTGCACCGGCAAGCCTTTGGCAGACGTCTACGCGAATTGCGCGCCGAAGGCGGCTGGACTTCGCAGGAGGCGTTCGCTCTGCACGCCGGACTCGACCGCACCTACGTGAGTGGTATTGAGAGTGGGCGGCGTAACCCAACGCTTGATGTGCTGGTTCGAGTTGCGGGCGCACTCAACGTGCCGGTCTCTGAACTGTTCACGTTGGTCACGGTCGAAATGGGCGTGGCGGCACGCGCTGCGTCTGCCACGTCATAGCGCGCCAGCGCGCGTTACCAGTCGCCCTCGAAGGAGCGCCCCACGGGGATTGCTCGGATCAGCCGGCTATACGCCGCGTGAAAGTCTAGAGAGTCGGTGCTGCCGAGCTCGAGTTCGATGAGTCTGGGGTGCGGTGCGTGCCTGCCCGGGAGCCGTGCGAGATGCTGGGCCTTGTCGTTGATCGGTGCCCACCTTGTAACGTGTGCAGTCAGGGTTGTTCCAGGAATTGGAACTTCCCGGAATTCATGAGTCGGCGTAAAGGGAACGGGCTCGAATAGCCAGTCCCAGATTTCGGGGTCATCCCCGTACAGAACAGTGGAACCACTGGGGTCATGGGGATCGAGAAGTGCAATGACGTACGGCTGAAAGTCGGGGGCGGTGTGGCGTGGCACGGGAAGTCCTCTCGTTCGCGCGTCGGTTGTCCCCGCAATTCCCGTCAAATCCGTTGACGGGCCCGTGTGACGCATGGTCTACATGGACTATTCTGCCGTACGCCTCCGACACTCACGCGTTGGGGGTGCGATTGGGGTGCGCGCACGTCTCAAAGACGTACTCTGTCTCAGCTGGGAGGGTGAGATTCCGATCGCGGAGAACGACGGAGGACGGTGTCTCAGGGTCGCTGCATACGACTCCGAAACTCCTCGGGAGTGCGTCGCTGTACTCGATGTCGATGACGTGATCGCCGTACACACCCGTGTAGGAGTCGCACTCGCGAAAGGCCGCGCACTCTTCGGTGACTGCGAAGTCGAAGCCTGCGCGGTCGTGCAGTACGGCCGCGTCTTCCGCAGCGTTCTTCTGAGCCGCGGCGAGCCCTGCGTCGTGAGCGGTGTCAACGTAGGCGGTGGCGAGGGCAAGATTGTCATCGCGTGAGAGCGCACCGTCGCTGCGGGTGTAGGTGTCGAGGTTGTCGAACTCGACCGCCTCGAATCCCGCTTCGGCGCACGCGACAATCCATGGCGCGACGGTTGTGAGGATGCGCTCACGCGATTCCCGTGATGACGTGTCGAGCAGTACTTCATCAGGCCAGTCGGGATCAATCACGACGCCTCCCGCGTCGTGAAGCAGTGTGTCTGCGGGCCAGATGTCAGCTTCGCCGGGTTGCGTTTGAAACCCGTTCACGTAGCAAATCGAATAGCGCGACTGATCCGGGTCTGCCTTCCGGTCCCGTGCGACGATGTCGACGGACGCGTCGGGGGAGTATGCTCCGCCCAGTTGATAGTCCGGTGTGCCGCCCACGGGCGGGAGCGAGATGTTCGAGGCGGGCTCTGCGGAAACACCGCAGCCCGAAAAGCCGATCCCGATCGCAACCACCGCGAAACTCGCGATGACTATCTCACTCACCCGCAACACGCCCCGCGCCACCACGCGCCCCCAAAGTCGACTCCTACCCCCACTGGCATGCAGGGTTTGGTATCGATGCTAGTTGTCCCGTGTTCGCGGCACCACGGGGCAGTGAGAGACATATCCACGGCACTATGCTCGGCTCGAAGACGGTATTCAGCCGGTCTGGATCGACGAAGATCCGAAAGGAACGCACCATGACCACACGTCCCACGAACGGGCGCCTGGCCGACGACGAGCACCTCGCCGTTCTCGGCTACGAGGGAAAGTTTGATCGTTCGATGAGCCTGTGGGCGAACTTCGCCCTTGGATTCACCTATCTCTCGCCGCTCGTCGGCGTCTATTCACTGTTCGCGGTCGCGCTGTCGACCGGAGGCCCACCATCGACCTGGTGGATCGTGATCGTGGCCGGGGGTCAGCTGCTGGTGTCGCTGGTCTTTGGCGAAGTGGTGTCGCAGTACCCGATCCACGGCGGGATATATCCCTGGGCCCGACGCTTGTGGGGGCGGCGATACGCGTGGATGGCCGCCTGGGTGTACATCTGGGCCATGATCGTGACGATCACCTCGGTCGCCGAGTTCGGGGCCGGCTTCACAACGGCGCTTTTCGGCGTGGAGCTGACCCCCGCCTCGACGTTGATCACAGCGCTCGCGCTGCTCGTACTGGCACTCGTCATCAACTTCACGGGCACCAAGTGGTTGGCGCGCATCGCGCGTATCGGCCTGTTCGCCGAGCTCATCGGAGTCATCGGGGTCGGGCTCTATCTGCTCATCTTCGAACGTAAGCACGACTTCTCGGTGTTCTTCGACAGCATGGGGACAGCCGGCGACGGATCGTATGTGCCCGTGTTCATCGCGTCGGCGCTCGCGGGCCTGTTTCTCTTTTACGGCTTTGAGGCGTGCGGCGATGTTGCCGAGGAGGTCGCAGACCCGGCGCGGCGCATTCCCCGGGCCATGATCATGACCATTCTGATCGGCGCCGTGTCAGCGCTCTTCTCGTTTGGCGGCTACGTGCTCGCCGCCCCGAACCTCGAGCAGATCGTCGCCGGTGAGGTGGGGGACCCGATCCCCGAGATCCTTGAGGCAACACTCGGCACGGTCGGCGCGAAGATCTTCCTGGTGGTCGCGATCCTGGCTTTCATCTCGTGCGTACTCAGTTTGCAGGCCGCCGCAAGTCGTCTGCTCTACTCGTTCGCTCGCGACGGAATGCTGCCGGGGCACGTATGGCTGTCGAAGGTTTCTGAGCGTAATAAGGTTCCGACCAATGCCCTGATCGTGGCCTGCACCGTGCCCGCGCTGATTTGCGTGCTGATCTTCTTGAACGACGGGATCCTGATCGCGGTCACATCGTTCGCCATCTTGGGAATCTATCTGTCGTTCCAGATGGTGGTACTCGCGAGCCTCAGGCAGCGACTGCGCGGGTGGAAGCCCGCCGGCCCGTTCAGTCTGGGCGGCGCAGGAATCGTTGTGAATGTGTTGGCGCTGGCGTATGGCGTGTTCGCGATGATCTTGCTCGCGACGCCGGGTTCGTCGGGCGCCTTCTTCACGGACTACGTCGTACTGATCGGCCTCGCCGTCGTGCTCGTTTCCGGTCTCGTGTACCTGTTCGCAGCGCGGCCGGACGCCAAGTCAAACGCTCCATCGGGCGATGCGAAGGAGGTCGCTGACGAGATCCGCCGCCGCACCGGCCGCTAGACTCGCAGCCATGTCTGACCTCGTCGTGTCCTTGCCCAGCGATTCTGGTTTGCGAGGGGCGGTGGGCGACGTCGACGGTGTCGAGTTCGTCGAGTGGGATCTCGACGGACCGGCACCTCGACAGCACTTCGACATCGTCGTGCCGCCGTACTGGGGTGGCGCGCGGCAGCTTTCGAGTCTGTCAGGCGTCGCCACTCGGCTGGTGCAGTGGCAATCGATCGGGTACAACGGTGTCGCAAAGCACCTCCCTGAGGGCACACCGCTCGCAAACGCAGCCACGGTGCACGAGGGATCAACGGCTGAACTCGCGCTCGCATTGACGCTCGCGGCGCAGCGCGGGATCCCGCAGTTCGTGCGCGATTGCGACGCCGAGCACTGGCAGCTGCGATCGCTGCCGAGCCTCGCTGACCGGCGGGTGCTGCTCGTCGGGTACGGCGGGGTAGCGCAGGCAATCGAAGCCCGGCTCGCGGGATTCGAGGTAGAGATCACGCGGATCGCGCGGAGCGCACGCGAACAGCAGAACTTGGCGGGCGAGACCGTGCAGGTGCGGGGTTTTGACGCACTGCACGAGAGCCTCTCGGCGGCCGAGATCGTGATGCTTGCCGTGCCGCTCACCGACGAGACACGCGGCCTCATCGATGCCGCGGCACTCGCTGCGCTGCCCGACGGCGCGCTGATCGTCAATGTCGCGCGCGGCCCGGTCGTAGATACCGACGCGCTCGTCGCGGAGTTGCAGGCCGGCCGGTTGCGCGCGGCGCTCGACGTCACAGACCCCGAGCCGCTGCCAGCCGGGCACCCATTGTGGAGTGCGCCGAACACGCTCATCACCCCGCACGTGGGCGGCGATTCGAGTGCGATGCTGCCGAGAATGTCGGCGTTGATCCTGCGTCAGATTGCGCACCTGCAACACGGGGAGGCGCCCGAGAATCTCGTGCTGGGCGCGTGGAGCTGAGCCGCCGGTAGACTGGGCCACCTATGCCGTCGCGCCCCGAGCGCGGCGGCGCCAAGATCCCCGCTTGCACCTTGGAGTGATACAGAATATGGCTGAGCAGTCCCGCCTCGATAAGGTCATCGCCCTCGCCCGCCACCGCGGCTTCGTCTTCCAGGCGGGTGAGATTTACGGCGGATCGCGCTCCGCGTGGGATTACGGCCCCCTCGGCACCGCGCTGAAAGAGAACATCAAGCGCCAGTGGTGGAAGTCCATGGTGCAGAAGCGTGATGACGTCGTCGGCATCGACTCGAGCGTGATTCTCCCGAAGCAGGTGTGGGAAGCGTCCGGACACGTTGAGGTTTTCAGCGACCCGCTGATCGAGTGCCTGAGCTGCCACAAGCGCTACCGCGAAGACCACCTCATTGAGGCTTTCGAAGAGAAGAAGGGCCGCGCCCCCAAGGATGGCCTCGCCGAGATCGTTTGCGCGAACTGTGGCACCCGCGGCCAGTGGACCGAGCCGCGCGCGTTCTCGGGCCTGCTGAAGACCTACCTCGGCCCCGTCGACGACGAGGCCGGCATGCACTACCTGCGCCCCGAGACCGCCCAGGGCATCTTCGTGAACTTCGCGAATGTGCTGCAAGCCGCGCGCATGAAGCCCCCGTTCGGCATCGGTCAGATCGGCAAGAGCTTCCGCAACGAGATCACGCCGGGTAACTTCATCTTCCGCACTCGCGAGTTCGAACAGATGGAGATGGAGTTCTTCGTCGAGCCCGGTACCGATGAGGAGTGGCAGGAATACTGGATGAACGAGCGCATGGCGTGGTACGTCGGCCTCGGCATCTCGCCTGACAACCTGCGTTTCTTCGAGCACCCGAAAGAAAAGCTGTCGCACTACTCGAAGCGCACCGCAGATATCGAGTACCGCTTCGGATTCACCGGCGGCGAGTGGGGCGAGCTCGAGGGCGTTGCCAACCGCACAGATTTTGACCTCTCGACGCACTCGAAGCACTCGGGCAAAGATCTCAACTTCTTCGACCAGACGAAGAATGAGCGCTACACGCCCTACGTGATCGAGCCGGCGGCAGGTCTCACCCGTTCGCTGATGGCCTTCTTGGTCGACGCCTACCGCGAAGAGGAAGTGCCGAACGCAAAGGGTGGCACCGACAAGCGCACGCTGCTCGCACTGGACCCGCGTCTCGCGCCGATCAAGGCAGCCGTGCTGCCGCTCAGCCGTAACGAAACGCTGTCGCCGCTTGCGCGCGAGATCGCCCAGGATCTGCGTGACGACTGGAACGTCGACTTCGACGATTCGGGTGCGATTGGCCGCCGCTACCGTCGCCAGGACGAGATCGGCACCCCGTTCTGTGTCACGGTGGACTTCGACTCGCTCGACGATGACGCAGTGACCGTGCGCGAGCGCGACACGATGGCTCAGACGCGGGTGCCCCGCGCCGAGCTGCACGCGTACCTGGCTGAGCGCCTGCGCGGCGCCTAACGCGCTGCGCCGCTGGCGCTGGCGCTGCCGGCCGGACCGGCTTGCGCTGCGTCGCTGGCGCTGGCGCTGCCGAGCCCCTTGCTCGCCGCCGAACCCCTCTCCGAATCACGTGTTTCGGGGAGGGGTTCGGCGTTTGGGGAGGGGCTCGACAGTTTTTGAGGGCTCCGCAGGACTCGGCGGGCCAGCGGGCGCGAGGGGCGCGGGGCGGGCACTGAGTCAGTGATGAGAAGATGGGTGTCATGACGAGCCCCGGATCTGAGCAGCCCGAGCAGCCCGAGCACTACCCGCAGGCAGCGGCCCAGCCTGCACCTGTCGCACCGGGCGCGCCCGGCGTGTCTGAAAACTGGGGGTGGGTGCGGCCGCCGGTTGAACTACAGACTGTCGAGACCGAGCCGCTCGAGTATCACCGACTACTTCGGGGCGTCGCAAACTATCGGTGGTGGAAGCCGCTCGTTCTGCTCCTGCTGTCGGGCGTCTACTTCGGCGTCTTCACGATTATTGTGGCCGTCGCCTTCATTCCTGCGCTCATGAGCGACCCCGAGTACCTCAACGGCATCGCATCGGGTCAGGGCGACACCCTCGACACGCAGCAACCGATTTCGGTACTGCTGAGTCTCGTGTCGATCATCATCATGATTCCGTCGGTGATTCTCGCCATGCTCACGCTCGGCATGCGCCCACTCGGCCGTATCTGGTCGGTCGCGGGGCGCCTGCGGTGGGGGATGCTCGGCAGGATGTCGCTTGTCGCTCTGCTCGCCGTGATCGTGATGAACCTGGCGGGTATCGCGCTGGAAATCGCGTTTGATCCAGCATCGTTGAATGAGCAGGCGACGGAGGCATCCACCTCTGACTTCAACTGGACCGCTGCCTGGACCTCGCTGATCTTCATCGTGTTGCTCGTGCCGCTGCAGGCGACCGCCGAAGAAGTTGTGTTCCGAGGCCTCTTTATGCAGGTACTCGGATCGTGGTTGAAGAGCCCGTGGTTCGGGATCATCATTCCTTCGGTCGGTTTCGCGCTCGCCCATATCTATGACATCTGGGGTCTCCTATCGGTCGGCATGCTCGGCATTGTCGCGGCGTGGCTGACCTGGCGCACAGGCGGGCTCGAGGCGGCGATTGCAATTCACATCGTGAACAACCTGATCGCGTTCGGTTTCATGACCTTCAACGTCGGCGGGGAAACCGCGCAGGTCGAAAGCACTGGCGGTGCGGGTTCGTTCATCGGCGCCCTCGTGGGCTATGCGGTGTTCATCTGGCTGGTACTGCGGGTGTTCCGCAAGCGCGGCTACGGCCGCACGCGCATTGACCTCGTGCAAGTGCCGGTCGAGGTTGCGCCACTGCCAGGGGCGGGGCTCGCACCCTCCCAGGCTCCGGCTGCGCCGCACAGCCCTGAAGAGGGATCGCAGAACGGCCCGCAGCAGCATGGTTGATGTGTACGTGATCGGCCGGGGGCCAGCCGAACTTGCCGCCGCCCTTGAGTTTGCCGAGGTCGGCCTGCGAGTGCGCGTCGGACACGCGAGCGTGGCCGCCGCGGGCGACGAAGCGATCGCCGGGTTTGCGCCATATGACGTGACCGACGCTGATGGCACCCTCCGCTCTTTTCTCGACCATGTGGCCGCGCCACTCTCGCCCGGTGGTGCCGCCCTGTCTGCGGCGTCGCCGATCGTCGAACCCCCGGAGCCTGTGCTGCTGCGCGGCGCGCGCGGCGGCTGGGCGATGCAGCCAGAGCCGTCAGTGTTTGGCATTCCCGCGGTGCCACTGTCGGAGGCGAGCCTGGCAATTCTCGGTTCGGGCGCCGCTACTCGCGCCTTTCTTGATCGCGTGGGGCCCGTGCTCACGATCGGAAAGACGCGGACGCTGGGAAAGCTCGTGCGATCCCGAATCGGGGCCGGTGCGCTGGATCGGCTGGTCGAGCCGTTTGTCAGCGAGAAGTTTGGCGTGGCGGCAGCAGACGTTGACGTCGCGATCGCGGCTCCAGGTCTCAACGAAGACGTGACGACAGCCGGATCGCTCTGCGGCGCTGCGCTCAGCTACTCAAAGCGCCATGTTGCACGTGAAACCCGGGTGCGGCCCGCCGGCGGCTGGTCTGGTCTGCGCGATGCGCTCATTGAGCGGCTCGCGTACTTCGGCGTCGAATTTGCCGACGGCGCCGCCACGGGCATGCGGCGGGCGAGATTATCGAGCGGACCGACCACACCGGGCGTTTCAAGCGCTGACGGTGATGGAGATGACGACGGCTGGATCGTCGAGGAAGCCGGGGCAGAGGTGAGCGCACGTGCAGTGATCGTCAACGTACGGTCGCGTGAGCTGCCAGGGTTCCCCCGCACAGAAGCACCGCAGCGAGAAGTGCGCTGGATTGCGGAGCTCGATGTCACCGCTCCCGACTTCGCAACGACCCGCGAGGCCGATCGACACGCCCAAGCCGCGCTCGAAGCAGTCGTCGCGCCAAGCGGTGAGCGATGGAGCGCGCGCTGGGTTGAGGAACGGAACCGGCCGGGGAGCACGCGCGAAGAAGTTGATGAGCGTTCCGAACAGGGTGCTCCGAGCAATTCGTCCTGGCAGCTCAGGCTGTCGGGCCCCTCGGTCGGCGTCAGCAACGTCGCCGACTCGTCGGACGCCGCCGCCGCTGCCACGGCGCTCGGTGCTATCGGGGAGCCCAGCCGCGACGCGCGGAGAGAAATTGACGCGCTGATCAGCGGGTTACTCGCTGCTGCGCGGTCCGAGCGAACGCCGGGCGCCGAGCTGCAACTGAGGCTCGTGCCCGCGCCGTTCACGTCGATCAGCGTGCGCGACCGGGCGCTCGCGCATATCACCTTGGCCCGCGAAGCGGAATCCTCTTGCGTGGAGGTGGGGCCCGAGAGCCATAGTGGAGACCTCGCCGCAGCAGTGCTCGACGCTCGCGCGGTGGCGGTGCAGCTGCGCCGGCGCCTCACGGGAATCGCCGAGTAGAGCCTGTGACTATGGCCGGTTAAGCGCTATATAACCGAAGGCGTATGCGCCGTACCCGGCGCGGGAGTAGGCTGGGCGAGGACCACCAAACGCCACGAACTGGAGGCATCATGAAGGGCAAGATCGCATTCGTTCTCGGCGCGGCAGTCGGCTACGTACTCGGCTCACGCGCTGGTCGTGAGCGCTACGAGCAGATCAAGCGCGGCGCTGATCAGCTGTGGAACACCGCTCCCGTGCAGCGCGGCGTCGGAGTCGTGCGTGACGCGACGCGCGGCACCGTCGAAAACCTGAAAGATTCGGCTCTGCAGGCTGGCAAGAACGCGTTCGCCTCGATGGTTGGCGGGCAAGATCGCTCGACTTCGTCGTCGAATGCTCGCACTGCGTCGGCGAACACCGCGCCACAGTCCCCGAACGCTGCGCCGAAGGCAGCACCGAAGCCGGTGTCAACATCGACGCCGCCGGCGGCGCCCAAGCCGACCGCGAAGCCCAAGTCGGGCGAAGCGGCGAAGCCGGGGGCAGGGACAGAGGCAGACGCGAAGGCTGACACCGCGGCCGATGGAGCAGGGGCATGAGTCGAAAGAAAGACGAGGCCGGCACCGTTGAGCTGCTGACCCGCCTTCCGCAGCAGATCGTTGGTCTCGCGAAGATCGAGTACACGAACGCGAAGCGTGAGATTGTCTCGAAGGCGAAGAAGGCGGGCATTGGCGCAGGCGCCATCGTCGTCGCGCTCTTTTTCTTGTTCTTCATGCTTGAAGCGCTCGTGATTGCAGCGATTGCTGCGCTGTCGCTCGTGTGGCCGTGGTGGCTGGCGGCACTTGTGGTGGCGGCAGGCCTGCTGGTGCTCGCAGCGTTGGCGATCCTGGGCGGCATCACTCTGATCAAGCGCGGCAACCCCGTGCCTGAAGAGACGCTGCACCGGGTCGGCGACGATATCTCGGCTCTGAGCGAAGTGCGTGTGAACGCGGAACCCCCGACGCCCCGTCATTCCAGCCCTGGGATGCCGCGCGTCGGAGAGGAAGGGAACTGGCGATGAGCCACGAAGAAAAGCGACAGGGGATCGCCGACGCGGCCCTGGCTCGCGCGGAACTCTATGACACGCTCTCGCAGCTGAAGGTGCGCCTGAACTACGCCCAGCGCGTCGACGACGCGCTCGACGAGGCGAAGTTGCGCATCGCACAGGAGAAGCGCACGAATCCGCTGCGGTTTGCGGCTGGGGTCGCCGGTGCGGCAACTCTCGTTGGGCTGACGGTGTGGGGCATTGCGGCGAGCGTTTCGCAGCGGTTCCGCTAAGCCATTTGGCAGGTCACAGTTCGGTGTCGTTCACCCCAGAGACCGCCGTCGTTTTGCTTCGGCGCGGCGGCAGGGTAAGAATAGGGTCAACGCATTTCCGTCAAGGGTCGGGGCCGCAGTTTCGCGCTGCGGGTAGCGACCACAATTTTTTGTGTCGAGTGAGTGGGGTGTATGTCTGCTGAGGCGAAGCCGCTCAGTGGTCTTCGGGTGCTCGTTCCTCGGGGCGGAACCTGGGGCGATCTGGTCTCCAAGGCGCTCCGCGAGCGCGGAGCGCACACGGTGATTGCTCCGCTCGTTGACTTCGCGCACACGAGCGAAGAAGACAAGCTCGTCGATGCACTCGCGGCCCTTGAGGCTGGCAAGTTCGACTGGTTGACCGCGACGAGCTCGACGGTTGCCGACGTACTCAAGCACCACAATGCGGTGATTCACCCCCACACGAGCGTCGCCATCGTCGGCGAGGCTACAGCGGTCGCGTTCACTGATGCTGGCTATCCGATCACTCGCACACCGAGCCAGGAAAACAGCACTCATGCACTGCTCGATGAGTGGAGCGAAATCGACACCGACGCGGTGCTGAAGGTATTGACCCTGCGATCGGACGTGGCGATCCCGGTGCTCACAGAGGGGCTCATGGAGCGTGGTCACGATGTCACGCAGGTGCTCGCCTTTCGAACGGTCGGCGTACCGGCGTCGGTGCACATCCGCGAAGATATCGAGTCGGGCCGCATTAATGCGTTGCTCGTCGCTTCCGCGAAGATCGCGGAGGAGGTCGCGGCGCAGTTCCCCGATATTCCCGTCGACACGATCGTCGCCTGCGTCGGCGTGAACACGCTTGAGGCGGCCGCTGAGCTCGGCCTTCCCGCTGATGCTGACGACCCGAGTCATCCCGAGTACGCCCGCAAGCGCGCACTCATTGAGACCGTCGAGTCGGTCATCGACCAGAGCGACATGTTGGACTGATCATGGCGAGAGTCGAAGTGCACCCGGATCGCGTCGTGATCAAACTCACGGCTGCGGAAAAGTTCGCGTCCATGCGACGCCGCGACATCGTGCTCGACCGCTCCGCGATCTCATCCGCGATCGTCACGAACGACCCGTGGATCTGGGTGCGCGGCGTGCGCGCCCCCGGGGCAGCACTGCCGGGCACACTTGCTGCAGGCACCTGGCGTACGTTTACCGGGCGCGACTTTGTGCTCGCGCGCCGTGGCCGTGACGCCGTGGTCATCGATTTCGAGACACCCGAACACGCAGACGACGAAGATCACGGCTGGCACGGTGAATTCGACCAGTTCTCACGCGTGATCGTGTCGACGGTGCACGCGGGCGATCTGATTCAGGCCCTGCGCCTTGATGGCGGGCCCATCGCCGTCGACACCGAAGCCTGAACAGGCGTCAGTGCCGACGGCACTACGTGTGATTTAGCCGCGAACGAGCACGAGCTCGTCGATTTCGAGGCGCGTGCGCGGAGCGATCTCGCGCTCGCGCAGTGCCTCGGGGAGGGAGTCGGCGTCGCCGAGCTTGCCGATAGCGCTGATTGAGACGGGCAGTAGGCGATCCTCAAGGTTGAACGCAGTGCGAATGGCTTCGCGGTCGAAGCCACCGAGCTGGTGCAGGTGGAGGCCCTCTGCGGTCGCCTGCACGCTCAGGTGCGCGACAGCCTGCCCGAGATCGTACTCGGCCCAGGGAAGGGCGTTGCCAGCGGCGTCGGTCGTCTCGGCCACGTTCACGATGAGCGCGCCGGCGTTGACGGCCCAGGTGCGGTTGAAGCCCATGAAGGTCTCGGTGATCCGGTCGAAGGTTTCACTGCCGCGGCGCGCGATGATGAACCGCCACGGCTGCGTGTTGTTTGCGCTCGGCGCCCAGCGTGCGGCCTCAAGCAGCCCGCGCAGTGCGCCCTCGGGGAACGCGTGCGTCGTGTCGAACGCGCGGGGGCTCCAGCGCTCGGTGAGAGTGTCGAGGATGGGGGCGCTGGTAGTTGCGGTGCGCGGGCTCACGTGGTGGCTCCTTTTGACGTGCGGGTGTGTTTCCGAATACACCCAACCAACGCGGTGCGTTCGCTATTCCCGCGGCGGCTGACGTTGCCATGAGGCGCTCAGCTTAGCCGAGCCACCAGGCGATCCCGGCGATGATGGGCAGCGACGCGAACGTCGTGAGAAACACGGTGTCGCGCACCATCGTTTCGGCGCGACGATAGGTCGCCGCGTAGTTGTAGACGTTTTGCGCGGTGGGCAGTGCGGCGATGATCGTTGCGACGAACACCTCGTGGGGGCCGAGGCCGAAGGCGGTTGCGAGGCCCCAGGCGACGGCCGGCATCAATAGCAGCTTGAGGGCTGTCGCGGTGAAGACGGCGCTGCGCCCAGTGCCACGCTGCAGTGCTCGCTGACCGCGCAACGAGATTCCGAAGCTGAGGAGCACCATTGGTATGGCCGCGTCGCCGAGCATTTCGAGCGGGGCCGAGAGCAGCGAGGGGATGGGAATACCCACGAGCGCGACCACGAGGCCGAGCACCGACGCGATGATGATCGGGTTCGAGGCCGCGCGGCCGAGCGCGCTCAGACCGCCGCGAAGCGCGCCGCCCGACGCGCCGTCCTGCCCCGCCTGCCCGGCCCGCTCGGCTTGCTCTGCCCGCCCGGCTTGCTCCGGGGGCGGACCGTCGACGAGACGGCCCGTCCGCGTCGTTTCGAGCATCGACAGGATGGTCGGCGCGAAAAAGATGAGCTGCACCAGAATGAGGGGCGCCACGTACGCCGCATCGCCCAAGATGTACACGGCGACAGGAAGTCCGAGGTTGTTCGCGTTGACGTAGCCCGAGCACGCTGCGCCGAGCGTCGTTGCTGCCCGATCCCGCTTGAACCACAGGCGTGAGGCGACAACGAAGACGGTAGCAACGATGATCGCGGCGAGGCTCGTGATCAGAATGACGGGGGAGAGCATGATGCTCGGGTCGCTCTGCCGCAGCACGGTGAAGAGCAGCGCGGGGGTTGCGACGAAAAAGGCGACGTTGTTGAGCACGCGGCGCTGATCGCCCTGCACGACGCCAAAGCGTGCGGTCAGGTAGCCGGCCCCGATGATCCCCAGAATGAGCGCGAACCCCTGCAGCACCCCGTACATTCAGTGCGCCTCGCTGCCCGAGGTGGTGACAGCCCCCGCCTCGCGAATGCCGGCGACGAGTGCGCGCAGCCCGAACGTGAAGGTGAGATCGATCACGGAACTTTCGGCTGCGGCGGCCGCGCGGCTCGCGGACTGCTCGGCCGCGGCGAGCACGGGGGCCTGCGCCGCGCCACCGTGGGGGCGCAGATTGTCGGCGGGCGCGAGGGCGTCGAGGGCAGAACCGATGATGAACGACTCAAGCGCGACGATCGCGGGCAGGATCAGGTGTTCGGGGTACCCGTCGCGCGCGAACGATGCCGCAATGCGCTCGTAGTCGGCAATCGATTCGGGTTCGCCGGCAACCGGCAGGGTCGCGAGCGCGGCGATCAGACCCGAGTGACGCCCGAGGGTCTCGCGGTAGGCAAACGCCCAACCGTGCACGGCCTCAAACCACGGCCGATCGATAAAGCCGTGGTCGCCGATGCGGAGCGTGAGTTGCCCGCGCATGGCGGCTACGAGCGCTTCGCGGCTCGGAAAGTAGTAGTGCAGTGCCTGGGGCCGAACCCCGAGTGACCGGGCGACGGCGGCGAGCGTGAATTCGCCGCCCTGCTCATCTGAGAGCGCGAACGCCGCCTGAAGAATGCGGTCGCGTGAGAGCAGTGCGCTCCGCGGTCGCCCCGCTGGGCGCTTGGCGTCGGGGGTCGGGCTCACGCCGCTCCTTCCGTGTGGCTTGCGGGTTTAATTGAATAGGCGTAAATTAATGTCGTTCTGCGACTCGCACGGCGGCGAAACTGCCTTCGGAGCGAGCGCACGGTCTCGAGCAGAGTGGATCGCACCGATGACGGCAGCTGATTTCATCATAGATGGGGCGCGGATTCGCACCCTCCTCTCCGGTGACGCCGACCCAGCGCCGAGGGCGCTCGCGATCGGCGGCGGGCGGATCCTCGGCATCGGAGATTCGGCCTCGATCCGCGAGGCGTTCGCGGGTCGCACGACCGCGATTCACCCCGCGCACGGTGCCACAATCACCCCCGGCCTGATCGACGCGCACATGCATCCGATTCAGGGAGCAGACCTCACCCAGGGCATCGATCTCGGCGGCATATCCGATCTCGCGGGCCTGCGCGACGCGCTCGCCGCCGAGGCCGCGCGGGTGCGCAACGGCACCGCGGGAGGCAGCGCGTCAGGTGCCGCACACGGCAGCGCGTCTGGATGGGTGCGCGGCTGGAATCTCGACTACGCGGTGTTTGCCGGAGAGCCGCTGCGCGCCGAGCTGATTGACGATGCACTGCGCGGGGTGCCCGCACTGCTGTTCTGCTTCGACTTTCACACGGCGCTCGCCTCGACTGAAGCGCTGCGCATCGCGGGGATCTCTGGCGCGCGCGACTTTGACGACAGCTCCGAGATCGTGGTCGATGCGACGGGCCGCCCGACGGGTGAGCTGCGCGAAGACAGCGCGTATCAGCCGGTGCTCGCCCGGATGCCAGAGCTTGACCCTGCGGCGCTGCTCGACGCAGCCCGCCGCACGCTCGCCGGTATGCGCCGGTCTGGGCTCACCGGCGGCACGATCATGGACGGCAACTCAGCGACGCTCGATCTGCTCCAGGCGATCGACGGGTCGGGGTCGGGCCTGCCCGTGCGCCTCGTGAGCGCGATGGACGTGAAACCCACGTATTCGACGGCGGAACGGGCCGCGATTCGCGCCCAGCGCGGTCGCGCTGGCGCGCGCTGGCGGGGTGGTGTGATCAAGCTCTACGCCGACGGCGTGATCGATACCGGCGCGGGCTGGCTCTACGAGGCGGATGCCGACGGTGAGGGTCTCGCCGGTTTCTGGGGCGAGCAGCGCGAGTTCACCGAAGCCGTGCGCGAGTTCACCGCGGCCGGATTCCAAATTGCCACGCACGCCATCGGTGACCGGGCGGTCGGCGAGACGATTACGGCCTACGAGAGTGTCGGGTGCGCGGCGCTGGGCCGGGCGGTGCACCGCATCGAGCACCTCGAGACGCTGCACCCGCGCGACGTCGAGCGTCTCGCAGTTCACGGCATCACCGCCTCGATGCAACTGCCGCACATGCAGTGGCGCATCGCCGACGGCAGTGACGAGTGGGCGAGGCGGCTCGGCCCCGAGCGCGCGGCACGCGCCTGGAACGCTGGTTCGGTGTTGCGCGCTGGCGCGCCGCTCGCGCTCGGTTCGGACTGGCCGATTGCGAGTCTCGACGCGCGCGTCGGTCTCGCCTGGGCGGTGCTGCGGCGCCACCCGGGCGACCTCGACGGCTTCGTGTACGAGCCGGCCGAACGGCTCACCGGGGCGCAAGCGTTGCACGGCTACACGCGTGGCGCGGCGCTCGCGCAGGGCGACGACGACCTGGGCGTTATCCGCCCCGGCGCCATCGCCGACCTCGCCGTATGGGCCGAGGATCCCACCGAGGTGAACGGCGACGATCTCGCCCAGCTGCCGGTGCTCGCGACCTATCTCGACGGCCAGCGCGAAGACCACGCGGCCTAACCCCACCCTCTCCGGCGCGCAGCGCCGACCGCTATCACCGCGGCAGTGATGCCCGACCGAGAAAGCTCAGTATGGAAATTCAGAACACCGCGTGGGCAATAGTGCCCGTGCTCACCGTCCTCCTCGTCTCCGTACTCACAAAGCGTGCGCTGCTCGGCCTGCTCTGCGGCACCGTCGTGGGCGCCGTGCTGCTCGGTGGCTGGGGGTTTTTCGACCAGCTCGTGGGGCTGTTCGGAGCCTCGATGACCAACGAGACCGTTCACTGGCTCGTCATGGTCGTCGTGTTGTTCGGCATCTTGATCGCGTACTTCAACGCGTCGGGGGCCGTCAGCGACTTCGCCCGCTGGACCGAGCGGTTCGTGAACTCGCGTCGCAAGTCACTGCTGCTGACCTGGCTGCTCACGGTCGCGCTGTTCATCGACGACTACCTGAACGCGCTCACCGTCGGTACGTCGATGAAGCGCGTGACCGACCGCTACGGAGTGCCGCGCACCATGCTGGGCGCGATCGTCAAACTCACCTCCGCTCCAATCGCCGTCATCATTCCGTTCTCGACGTGGGCCGTGTTCTTTGCCGCGCTGCTCGAACAGGACGGCGTCACCGTCAACGGTTCGGGTTTCGGTGCGTACCTCCAGGGCCTGCCGTTCGTGTTCTTTGGCTGGTTCGCGCTGGCCATCGGCCTGCTGCTGGCGCTCGGCGTGCTGCCGCTCGTCGGCCCGCTCCGCCGCGAACAGTTGCGCGTCGACCGCTCCGGTGACCCGCTGCCCGAGGGGCTCTCCGAGGAGGAGCGTGAGTTCGAGCTCGCCGACTCGAGCACCGCGACCGCTCGCCCGCTGCCCTTCAACTTTCTTGTGCCGATCGCGACGCTGATCGCCGTCACCATTGCCACCGAGGTCGACATCGTGAAGGGCGCCGCAGCGGCCGTGGTGGTCGCTATCGTGCTGTTCGTCGCCCAGCGTCGCCTGACCATCCGCGAGGTCTTCGAGAGCGCATTCGAGGGCATTTCGAGCATGACCTACGTGATCGTGCTCTTCGTGCTGGCGTTCATGGTGCAGCAGGTCAACATGGATCTGCACCTCGCCGAGTGGGTCATTGGAGTCACCGAACCGGTGATGCACGGTGCGCTGCTGCCCGCCATCGTGTTTCTCGTCTGCGGCGTCTACGCTTACGCAACGGGCGCGTTCTGGGATCTCGCCGCCGTTATCACGCCGGTCGTGCTGCCGCTCGCGATCGCGGTCGGTGTCGATCCGGTGCTCGCGGGCACCGCGGTCTTCTCTGGCGCGGCGCTCGGCTCGACGACGTGTCTCTACGGCGACGGCATCATTCTCGCGTCGAAGTCGGTCGGCGTGAAACCGCTGAATCTGATGCTGTCGATTTTGCCGTACGCGGGGCTCGCCGGGCTGCTCTCACTCGTCGCCTACCTCATCGCGGGCTTCGCGCTGGTGGGGTGAGTTCGTGTGCCGTTCTCGGGGGTCTGGTCACCGAGGGCGGCAGCGGCCTCCTCGGCGATCACGCGCGAGAGCCCATCGAGCACGGGCGAATCGAGCTTCCAGCGCTGCCAGTACAGCGGCATCAGGATCGGCCGGTCGCCGAGCGCGACGAGCCGCCCGTCGGCGAGTCCCGGCCGGCACTGCAGCTCGGGCAGCATGCCCCAGCCCATGCCGAGCTCAATCGCGAGTGCGAACTCAGACGACGACGGCACGAAATTGCGCGGCGGATCGACGTGTGCCCGCGTCACCCGGCGGATGAACCGCTGCTGAAACACGTCGTGACGGTCGAACTCGAGCATGGGCGCCGTCGCGAGGGCCTCGGCGGTGACCCCGTGCGGAAAGTGGCGGGCGACGAAGTCGGGGCTCGCGACGGCGCGGTAGCGATCCGTGCCCACGCGCGTCGATGTGCACCCGGGAACGGCCGCCGCGGTCGCCGTGAGCGCCGCCATCGCGGTGCCGCTGCGCAGCCGCTCCGTCGACACCGTCTCGTCGGCGCGCAGCACCTCGAACGTCGCCCCGGTCTCCCGCGCTGCGCGCGCGAGTGCCGGCACGAACCACGTTGCGAGCGAGTCGGCGTTCACCACGATCGGGATGCGCGTGCCGGCTGTCTGCCCGGCGCCGAGCTCCTCAGACACGTCTGCGGCGATGCGCTCGATCTGGCGCGCCGCGCGCAGCACGGCCGCGCCAGCCTCGGTCACGGTGACGGGACGCGTGCGCTGTACGAGTACCGTGCCGACGCGCTGCTCCATTGCCCGCACGCGCTGGCTCACCGCCGAGGGCGTGATGTGCAGCCGACGCGCTGCGCCCTCGAAGCTCCCCTCCTCGACGATGGCGGCGAACGTTGCGAGGTGTTCGATCGGCAGATCCATGCTTTGATCTTAAGCAGAACTTACGAAGCTGAAGAAAAATGAGGCACGCTCAACTGGAATCGGTGCCGCGCAACCCCTAGCGTCGAACCGTGATCATCCCACTCCTCATCGGTCTCGGCAGCGGCCTCTCGCTCATCGTCGCCATCGGCGCGCAAAACGCGTTCGTTCTGCGGCAGGGCATTCGTCGCGAGCACGTGCTGCCGGTCGTGCTCATCTGCGGGCTCGCCGACGCGGTGCTCGAAACGCTCGGCGTTGCCGGAATCGGTTTCATCGTTGAGCGCGCGCCGCTCGTGCTCGACATCGTGCGCTGGGGTGGCGTGGTCTTCTTGCTCTGGTACGCGTGGACGGCGGCGCGGCGCGCGATGCGGCCCGAGGCGCTGATTGCGGGGGAGGGCAAGCCCGAATCACGGCGGCGCACGATCCTCGCCTGCCTCGCCATCACACTGCTCAATCCGCACGTGTATCTCGACACGATGGTGCTGATGGGCTCGATCGGTAACGCGCAGGGCGACCCCGAGCGGTGGTGGTTCGTGCTTGGCGGCGCGCTCGCGAGCATCGGCTGGTTCTTCCTGCTCGGATACGGAGCGCGGGGCCTCAGCCGGTTCTTCGCAACGCCGAAGTCGTGGCGCATTCTCGACGGGGTGGTGGCGGTGACGATGCTCGTGATTGCCGCGCGCCTCGTGTTCAGCGAGATGGGCGGCTAGCGCGGATTCTCCACCGGAGGTGCCGGCACGATGCGGTACAGCACCTCCGGGCGGCCGCGCTTGCCGTAGCGGTGCGCCAGGTCAATGGCGCCGACGTCGACGAGATAGTCGAGGTAGCGGCGCGCGGTCGCGCGCGAGATCTCGCACCGCTGCGCGAGTTCGACGGCCGAGACCGGGTGCACCGGGTCGAGCACGGCGAGCACCGAAGCGAGTGTCACCTCTGAGATGCCCTTTGGGAGCTGGGTCGGCCTCGCGAAGTCGCCAGCACGGGCGGCGTCGGCACCGGCGCCCGGGGTGCCGGTGCCCGCTGCGCGGTGCGCGCCAGAAGCGAAGTCGGAGGATGTTGGCAGCGCGATCCTGCCCGTCGATTGCAGGCGATCAATCTCGCCCTGTCCGAGCGCGACCTCGCGAGCATCGTCGGGAGCGTCACGTCGCTCGGCGCGGTAGGTGGCTAACCTGGCCTGCAGCGCCTCCTCGGTGAACGGCTTCACCAGGTACCCGATGACGTGCGCGGCGAGTGCCTGGCGCACCGTGACCTGGTCGCGGGAAGAACTGATGACGAGCACGTCGGGCGACGCCTCACGCAGCGTGCGCAGGCGATTGAGCACCTCGATGCCGCTGATGTCTGGCAGCCGCATGTCGAGCAGCACGAGGTCGACGTCGCCGCGCACCCCGTGCTGCACGGCCTCGCGGCCGGTACCGACGGTCGCGGTGACCACGAACCCCGGCGTCCCGGAGACGTAGCGACCGTGCAACATGCGGGCGCCCGGGTCGTCGTCGACGACGAGAACGCGGACCGGGCGCGGATCACCGGCGGTCATTGAGCACCTCCAGCTCGAAGCGGAACCGGGCGCCGCCCCGGTCAGAGCGACTGAGCTCGATCACGCCGCCCCGGCGGGCCACCGTGCGCCTCACGAGATCGAGGCCGATGCCTCGACCAAGCCCCGACGTGTCGGCCTTCGACGAGAACCCGCGCGTAAATACGCGGTCTGCGGTCCCGTTTGCGATCCCGGGCCCGTCATCGGTGACCTCGCCGCGGAAGACGCCGTCTGCCTCGACGAGCGCGCAGTGCACGAGCGTCGCGCCAGCCTCTCCCGCGTTTCGGCAGAGATTCGCGAGCACGAGCGTGAGGTCTTCGTCGACATCGGAGGTGACATCGATTGCCGTTTCAAGCACCGCGCCGTGGCCGCCGAGTTCGGCGCGCAATGCGTCGAGGGTTGCGCGCAGCAGCGGTTGCTCGCCGAGTCGCGCCCCGGCACCGGTGGTGTCGACGGGGGCCGTGTGGTCGATGTAGGCGAGCGCGTCGGCGGTGTCCCCGTGTGAGACGAGGCCGTGAATGACGTGCAGGCGGGTGTGGAACTCGTGCGTCTGCTCGCGTAGCGCGGCGGCCGTACGCCGCACGGCCTCCGCCTCTTGCGCGACGGCGTCGAGGCGACGGAAGCGCCGTTCGAGCAGCGCCGCAAGCAACGAACTCACCAGCGTACCCGCGAGCAGCGCGCCCAGTGCCCACGGCAGCAGCTGGTGCAGCGCCACGTCGAAATCAGCGGAGATGCGCGACTCAAGGATGCCGACGGACAGTGAACCGATCACCGCGCCGTCGGCGTTGCGCACCGGAATCTTCGCCCGCAGCGTTGTGCCGATGGTGCCCCGCTCGGTGCCGAGAAACTCCTCGCCGCGCAGCACGTCTTCGATCGACGTCGACACCGGTTTGCCCCGCTCCGACGGCGTTGGGTGAGTGATGCGGATGCCACGGTCGTCGGTGATGACGAGGTAGTCGACACCAGCAGCCTCTTCGACCACGTCGGCCAGCGGCTGCAGTTCGCGCGTCGCCGCGCTCACGTCTGGACCGGTGCGTTCGAGCACGGTGCGCACCTGATCCAGCTGCGAGAGGCTCGTGGCGACATCGCGCACGCGGTCGGCCGTCGCGTCGCGGATGCTCGACTCCTGCACGGAGATGGCGATGCTCGTCGTGACGCCCACGCCGGCGAGCACAATGAGGGTGGGCAGCAGCAGGATCGCGAGGCGCGCGAACCGCGACGATGCTGGCGACGATCGCGATACGGATCGCGACGATGCTGGCGACGCCGGTCGTGGCGACGTGTGGGTGAACACTCGGAACCTCTGTCTGGCTACAGTTCGAGCGATTCACCCGGGGCGAGGGTGAGCAATTCTTGACCGGTGAGGCCCTTCGTGAAGCGCGCGAACGATCCTCGCCCGAGGTCGCTCAGCATCAGATCGTGGATCTGCACGGTGCGCTTCGGCGCGACAGCGCGAATGAAGTCAACGAGGTCGGTCAGTTTGGTCCAGGGGCCCGACGTCGGGGCGAGCAGCGTCTCGACGGGGATCTCCGGCACGAAATACGCGTCGCCCGGGTGGTAGACGTCGCCATTGATCACGTAACCGACGTTGCTCAGCGACGGAAGGTCGCGATGGATGACGGCGTGCTCGCCGCCCACAGCCCGCACCTCGAAGCCATTCGCCGTGATGGAGTCGCCGGGAGCGACGGCGGTGATGCGCCCTGCGAGTTCTGTGCCGGCAGCAAATTCGGCGTGGTTTTCGGCGAGGCTAGCTGGCGCCCACACCCGCAGCTCCGGCCGGGCCAAAAGCGCCGTGGCGATTACCGACGGATCGAAGTGGTCGGGGTGATCGTGGGTGATAAGGATGGCCGTGGCGGCCGCGATCAGCTCTGCGGAGTTCGACGTGAACGTGCCCGGGTCGATCAGCAGCGAGCGCTCGCCGTCGGCGAGCGCGACGGTTGCGTGAGCGTGTTTGGTGAGGCGCATGGCGCACACTCTACAGTTCGCCGGTGGAGTGCTCGTGAGCATCAATGAGCACAATGCTCGCCGACGCCTGAGCGGCAGCTGAACGCTGCGAGTGTGGGGCAGTCAGTGCGGCACAACGGCGTCCGCACGGAGGAGTGAACATGACACAACCAGCGAAGAGCAGCGCCCGGCGCAACGTTTTCCGCATCATCGGCGGCGCAATCGCCGTCTCGGCCATCGGAGTCGCCACGTTCGGTTCCATCAGTTCGGCAGCGCTCGGAAGCGACGTGCACTCGTCGCTGACGATCATCGCTCCCGCCGCGGCGGGCGGTGGCTGGGACACCGTCGCGCGCGAGATGCAGCAGGCGCAGCGCGCCAACGGTCTGAGCGCGAACGTGCAGGTCGTGAATATGCCGGGTGCTGGCGGCACGATCGCGCTCGGCAACCTGTCGCTGCTTGAGGGGCAGGCCAACACCATGCTCGTCGGCGGTACCGGGTTGCTCGCCGCGACCATCCAGTACGGATCGGCGGCGACGCTCGACGACGTCACCTCGCTCGCCGTGGTGTTCGAAGAGTACGACGTCATTGTCGTGCCCGCCGACTCGCCCTACGAGACACTCGACGACCTCGTCGAGGCGTGGCGCGCAGACCCGAAATCGATCCCGTGGACCGGCGGCGGCTCGTTCGATCAGCTCGTCGTGACCGACCTCGCGCTCGCCGCGGGCATCGAACCGGTCGACACGACGTACATCTCGTCGGACGGCGGCGGCGAGGCCGTCGCAGCTCTGCTGAACGGAACGGCCCAGGCCGCGACGGGCGGCTACCCCGACAACGTCGACCAGATCGAGTCGGGCCGCCTGCGAGCCCTCGCCATCGTCGCAGAGGAGCCCATCGAGGGGGTCGACATTCCCACCGCGCGCGAGCAGGGTTACGACATCACGCTCGCCAATTGGCGCATGCTCGCAGCCCCGGCGGGGCTCACCGACGAAGAGACCGAGGGGCTCAGCGATCTCGTCGCCGACACCCTCGCGACGCCCGAGTGGGCCGAAGCCGTCGAGCGCTACCACTGGAGTGAACAAGTGATCACCGGCGACGATCTGGACGCCTTCCTCGCGGAGGAGCATGACCGAATCGCTCGCCTGTACGAGGAGATGGGGCAATGATGCCGACCAATAATCCGACCGCAATGTCCGCGGTCGTCGGCGAAGAGATTCGTCTCGCCGCGGGCACCGGCCGGTCGGCCGAGCTGCTCAAACACCTGATCATGCCCGCGCTGCTTGTGGCTTTTGCCGCCTACCTGGGCTTCGGAATGCTCACCATGCGCGTGCCAGAGGGCACCGCGTTTCCCGGCCCGCGCTTCTTTCCGACGATCATCGCGAGTGGGCTGGTGCTCTTCGCGATCTTGCTCGTCGTATCAGCGATCAAGCAGCTGCGAGCTGAGGCCGCAGAGCGCGCCGCGGCAACTCGGCAGCTCGATGACTTTGAGCTGATCAGCATGGAGGGATCGGTCGGCGGCGGTGCCGCCGACTTCGCCAGCGCCGATGGTACCGCAAGCGCCGCCCTGACCAGCGCCGATGGTACCGCCGTCGAATCGCGCGCGGTCAAGATCGACTGGCGCTCTCTCGCGTGGATCGTGGGCGCCTTCATCGGGTTCGCCCTGCTGCTGAATGTGCTCGGTTGGGTCATTTCGGCTGGCCTGCTCTTCTGGTGCGTGGCCCGCGGATTCGGGTCGCAGAAGCCCATCGCCAGCCTGATCACCGGGCTCACCGTCAGTTCGCTCGCGTACATCGCATTCGCAATGGCGCTCGGCATGTCGCTGCCGTCAGGCATTCTGGGCGGGGGGTTCTGATCATGGAATCACTCCAGCTGCTCATGGAGGGCTTCACCGGAGCCCTCACCTGGCAAAATCTCGTCTGGGTGCTCGTCGGGTGCCTCCTCGGCACCGCCGTCGGCGTGATGCCCGGCCTCGGCTCTTCGATGGCCGTCGCCCTCCTCCTGCCCGTCACGTTCTCGCTCGAACCGACGGCCGCATTCATCATGTTCGCTGGCGTGTACTTCGGCGGTCTCTTCGGCGATTCAACGATGGGCATCTTGATGAACACGCCGGGCCAAGCCTCGGCGATCGCCTCGACATTTGAGGGCCACAAGATGGCGCTCAACGGCAAGGCGGCGCAGGCCCTCGCGACAGCAGCGATCGGCGCGTTTGTGGGCGGCTTCATCGCGTCGATCCTCGTCGTGTTTCTCGCCCCTGCGCTCGCCGACTTCTCCTCGAGTTTCGGGCCAGCAGAGTTCTTCGCCCTCGCGGTGTTCGCGTTCGTCGCGACGTCGTCGGTCGTTACCGATAACGCGGTGAAGGGGCTCGCGGCGCTGTTCATCGGGCTCGGCATCGCCGTGATCGGTGTCGACGGGGCGTCAGGCGCACCGCGCTTCACGCTCGATTCACCGTTCCTGTTCGACGGGGTGTCGCTCGTCACCGTCACGGTCGCCGTGCTGGCGCTCGGTGAGGTCATCTACGTTGCCTGCCTCGAGCGGCACATGAACGACAAAGCGATGATCAAGCCGAAGGGGCGGCCGTGGCTCTCCAAGGCCGAGTTCAAGGAGGCTGCGCCCGCATGGCTGCGAGGTACGGCGATTGGTTTGCCGTTCGGCGTGGTGCCGGCCGGCGGATCCGAGATTCCCACCTTCCTGGCCTACGGGCTCGAAAAGCGACTCGACGCGCGCCGCAAGACGCCGAAGTTCGGCACTGGCGCGATCCGCGGCCTCGCCGCTCCGGAGGCCGCTGGCAACTCGACGACGGGCATGGCGATGGGCGCACTGCTCGCACTCGGCCTGCCGATCTCGGCGACCGCCGCGATCATGCTCGCCGCGTTCCGCCAGTACGGTCTGCAGCCAGGACCGCTGCTCTTCGAGCGCGCCCCCGAGCTCGTCTGGGTGCTGCTCGCGAGCTTCTTCATCGCGATGATCGTGCTGCTCATCTTGAATCTGCCGTTCGCGATGCTGTGGGCGAAGCTACTGTTGATTCCGCGCCCGTACCTTTACGCGGGCATCACGCTGTTCTGCGCGCTGGGCATCTACGCGACCTCTGGTTCGATTTTCGACCTGTTCATGCTGCTCGGCATCGGCATCGTCGGCTTCCTGATGCGTGCGCTCGACTTTCCGCTCGCCCCGCTGATCATCGGGATGGTGCTGGGACCGCTGGCCGAGACCAGCCTGCGCGATGCGGCGATGAGCGCGAACGGCGACTTCTCCGTGCTGGTGCAGGGGCCGATCACGCTGACGCTGTATGGCGTGCTGCTGCTCGTGCTGGTGTTCGCGGTGCGGAGCAGGATCGTGGCTCGCCGCCGTGCGAAGGCTGAGGTCGCAGAGCCAGCTGAGGTATCGGTGTAGCTGCCCGGCGCCCGGCGCCCAGCGCCAGACGCCAGGCACCCAGCGCTTCGGTGAGAGATTCGGCTTCGGTGAGACCATTCAGTTCGTTCTGGTCTCACCGAAGCCGAATCGCTGACCGTGGGCGGGGGCAAGATGTGTGCTCTCCGGAGGGCAGCTAGGCCCGTGCGGGTTCGAGACCGCGTCCAGACGAATAGCGCCACGCTGTGCCCGCTGCATCCTCAAACTCCATCCAGTGGACGAGATACCGTGGCGACTGGGCGTAGGGACGTACTGGCTTGCCGTATTCGGCGAGTGAGAGCGGATAGTCCCAAGTGTCGGAGTCGCGCTTCACGAAGTACTCGCCAGGCGGCAATATCTGGAGCAGTTCGGATTCGATCTCGCGGCCGTGGAGCGACAAGCCGACCTTGACGTTCCTGATCGGAGCGGGCGAGCTGTTCACCGCAACGAAACCGTACTCATTATTCTCGTCACCGCGGAAGGACCCCGCCCAGGCCCATACTCCGCTCGCTTGAGCACGTCTGAGTCGTTCGTCTTCTTTGACCTGAGACCGGTGGGACTGGCGCAGCTGAATCGCAGCGAATCCCACGGCGAGAGTAGTGATCCAGGTTGGCAGGTCGCCCCAGAAGCCATTCATTCATTACTCCTTCAAACAGGATACGTAAACATATGCATAAATAAACCTAGCAATGAGTGCAGGCCAGACATAGTTTTAGCATTGTTAAGAAGGGGTACGTTACGGATGGATCGCTGTGCGTCCGCGGGGCTAGCCTGCAATGACCCCGAGCAGGGCGTCGATGTCATCCGGCGTCGTGTCGAAGGCGCACATCAGGCGGTAGAGGCCGGGTTGGGTGGGCCACGCGCCGAACGCAAACGCAGTCTGGGCCCGTGCCGCCACATCGGCGGGAAGCTCCACGAAAACGGCGTTGGACTCAACCGGTTGGGCGATCCTCAGCCCCGGCAGGGCACCCGATGCTTCGATGCTCCGCAGCCCATCTGCCAGGTGCTGCGCGAGGGCGTTGGCCCGCGCGGCCGAGCGCTGCCAGAGATCGCCCTCGTACAGGGCGACAAGCTGCGCCGAGATGAAGCGCATCTTCGAAGCGAGCTGCAGGTCGATCTTCCGCAGGAACGTGATGCCGGACGCGGCACCGGGCCGCAGCACCACGATCGCTTCGGCGCCGAGCAGACCATTCTTTGTGCCGCCGAGACTCAGCAGGTCGACGCCGACTTCAGTGGTGAGCGCGCCGAGCGAGGTACCGAGATGCGCGGCGGCGTTTGCGAGGCGTGAGCCGTCGACGTGCAGCACCATGCCGAGCTCGTGCGCCTGATCGGCAAGGTCCCTGATTTCCTCCGGGGTGTACACCGTGCCGAGCTCGGTCACCTGCGAAATGGAGACCGCCCCCGGCTGCGACCGGTGCTCGCTGCCGAACCCCCACGCCTCACGTGCGACGAGCTCGGGGGTGAGCTTGCCGTCGGGGGTGTCGACGCCGAACAGCTTCAGGCCGCCGGTCTTTTCGGGCGCTCCCGCCTCGTCGGTGTTGATGTGCGCGGTGCGCGCGCAGATGACGGCGCCCCAGCGGGGCAGCGCAGCCTGCAGCGCAAGCACATTCGCGCCGGTGCCATTAAACACCGGAAACGCCTCGGCGTCAGCGCCGAAGTGCTGCCGCGCGACCTCCTGGAAGCGCGCCGTCCAGGGGTCGCCGCCATACGCCGGCACGTGACCCGCGTTCGCCGCGACGATCGCCTCGATGACCTCGGGGTGCGCACCCGACCAGTTGTCCGAGGCGAACGAGCGGGAAACGGGGGTAGCGGGTGCGGGCGACTCTGCGGCGTGCTGGCTCATCGCCCCAGCCTACGACTCCGCACGGTGCCGTTGCCCCAGCGTTCCCGGAGTATTGTGGGCTGGGTGAATCGCAGCGGACCCGGCCATCAGCGTCGCGTGCGTGGCTCGCTCACGGGGCAGGTTGTGGCTCGGCGGGGGCTCCCGGGGTGGTGCGCCGATGTGCTTCAGTGGGCGGCGCTCGTCGGCCTGTCGGGCTGGGCGTGGCCCGTCAGCGGCGGCGCGGTGGTGTTCTTCGCCATCGTCGGGTGGCTGTTCGGATTCGTGCTGTATCGCTGCCGACCCGGCGCCCGCTGGGCGCGCGGCCTCGTAGTTGCCGGTGTGCCGATCGCGATCGCCGCGCTTTTCTGCTGGGGGCTCGCTCGCGACCCCGAGTGGATGACGCCGCTCGTAATGCTGCCAGCGGCAGACATCGGGGCGAGGATCGCGGAGCTGCGCGAGCGTGCCACCGGTATCCGGCGCTCGGTACTCGCCGCCGACTGGGTCGGCATTGACGCGGTCGGAGATCCGGGCGGCGTGCAATTCGATGTGCGCCCGCTCCTCGCCCGGATACCGCGTGCGGAGCAGCGCGAGTTCGCGCGGCAGAGCCCGCAACTTCGCCAGGGCGGCCTCGTCGCTCGCCTGATATACGTGACCGTGGTCGTTGCGGTCATGCCGCTCGGACTCTTCGCGATGCTATTCGGTATGGGCCAGGAACTCAGCGACCACCACGACGATATGGTGGGCGAGCTGATCGCGATGACGGCGATGCTGTCACTGATGACACTGGCGTGGATCGTGCTGATCTGGTGGAGCGGGGCGACACGCGCCCGTGTCACATCGGTCGCCGACCACCTGCGGCTGTTGCGGTTTGGTCGGGCCAACGGTTTCGAGTATTTCCCCGGCCCGGTGGCTGGGCGCGGCTCAGACACGCTGACCCGGGTCATGCGCACCCCGCGAGGTGCGCGTCCGATCATGATCGCAAACCGCGAGGGAGCGCGCCGCGGTGGCGCAGCGCCCGCTGGGCCCGCGTCGCCCGCAGCAACCGCGGCCTCCGCAGCCGCGGTGTCGGCCGGGATCGAGACCACGCACTTCGGCGGCCTCTGCGAAGTGGAACTCGCTACCGAGCTGCCGCACCTGTGGCTACGATCAACCCGGCATCGCGCGCCGGCGTTCTCTGCGTACACCGCCCCCGACCGCTCCCAGCGGCTGTCGCTTGAGGGCGACTTCGATCGGTACTTCGAGCTGTATTGCCCGCAGGGGTACGAACGCGACGCGCTGTACCTGTTCACCCCCGACGTAATGGCGTGGTTGATCGACGACGTGAGCGGCTTTGACGTCGAACTCATCGATCGGCGGCTCGTGCTGCGGTCGCGGGGCGACCTCGTCACACGCGATCCCGAGGATTGGGCACGGCTCGCCGAGGCGCTGCAGGCCGTGCGGCAGCGCATCGTGCAGTGGGAGCGGTGGCGTGACGATCGCGAAGCGTCAGCTTCGCTGAACTACGGCTCAGCGGCGGCTGCGCTGCAGCTGACGTCGCGCGCGGCTCCTGGCCGCGTCGGAGCGGGGGGCCGCCGGCTGCGGTTGGGGCTCGGCGCGGGCGCCATCTTCGTCGGCGTGTACGCGACGATGTTTGTGCTGCTGACCGTGATCGCGAACGTGCTCTAGTTCTGGCCGCGCGAGCACTGTCCACCGATCGGTGGACCCGGCGTCGACCGACCGGTCGTACCGCTGCGGCGCGGTCGGGCGCATGCTTGGCGTATGCACAGCACAACTCGATCCGCCGCCATCTCGGTGCGCGGTCTCACGAAGCACTACGGCGACCGCCAAATCCTCGACGGTGTCGACCTCGACGTCGCCCGCGGCGAGACCTACGCGCTACTCGGGCCGAACGGCGCGGGTAAGAGCACAACAATCGAGGTGCTTGAGGGTGTGCGGCGCGCATCGGCAGGTGAGGTGAGTGTGCTCGGGGAGCACCCTATGTCAGCCCCGCGCGCGTGGAAGTCGCGGATCGGCATCGTTGCGCAGTCGACCGGTGAACTCGGCCCGTACACGCCGCGCGAGCTGATTACACGATTCGCATCGCTCTATCCCAATCCGCGCGGAGTCGATGAAGTGCTCGAGCTCGTGGGGCTCACGCAGCACGCGAAAACGCGCGCCACCAAGCTCTCGGGTGGTCAGCAGCGCAGACTCGACGTCGCGCTCGGCATCGTCGGCCGGCCCGAGCTGGTGTTCCTCGACGAGCCGACGACCGGGTTCGACCCCGAGGCGCGGCGCCAGTTCTGGTCGATGCTCGCAGGGTTGACGAGTGAGGGAGCGGCGGTGCTGCTCACCACGCACTATCTCGACGAGGCCGAGTACCTGGCGGATCGCGTGGGTGTCTTAACCGGCGGCCGCATTGTCGCCGAGGCAACCCCCGACCAGCTCGGTGGCCCCGAGGCGCGGACGCCGATTGTCAGCTGGCGCGACGCCGCCGGTGTGCGGCACGAGGAGCGGAGCGCGGCTCCCGGCCTGCTCGTGGAGCGGCTGGTCGACGAGGCCCGCGAACTGGGGCTGGCCGAGGGGCCCGCCGAACTCGAGGTGCGGCGCCCCGCCCTCGAAGACATCTATCTCGACCTGATCGGCGCAACCGGAGCGGAACGATGAGCACACACGACACAACACCGGCCCAGTCACTCAAGCGTCAAGCGCAGGCGGACGCCGTGCCGGGCACACTCCCGGGGATCCTGCGCACCGGTTTTGCGAACATCGGCTTCGAACTCCGCGGTTACTTCCGCACCCCGGACGCCGTGTTCTTTACCTTCCTCTTTCCGCTCGTGATGCTGGGCATCTTCGGCGTCGCGTTCGAGTCGCAGGGCGACGTCGGCGTGCTCGAGGACGGCACAGGCGGCATTTCGATGGCCGCCTACTATCTGCCCGGCATGGCAGCGGCTGGCCTACTGCTGATCGGCATGCAGAACCTCGCGACCGACATCGCTCGCGAGCGCAGCGATGGCTGGCTGCGGCGCCTCGGCGGCACACCGCTCTCGCCCGTGAGCTATTTCATCGGCAAGATCGGCATGATCCTGGTGACGGCCCTCGCTCAGCTTGCGCTGCTCGTGGCGTTCGCGGCCGTCGCGTTTCAGGTTGAGCTGCCGACCGAGCCGGAACAGTGGTTGCGCCTCGCGTGGCTGTTCGCATTCGGGATCGTGGCAATGGCGTTGCTCGGCGTCGCGCTCTCGGCACTGCCGCGTTCGTCGCGCAGCGCCACCGCGGTGATTCTGCCGATCGTGCTGCTGCTGCAGTTCATCTCGGGCGTCTACCTGCAGTTCTCGATGCTTCCCGAGTGGTTGCAGCAGGTGGCCAGCTTGTTCCCGCTGAAGTGGCTGGCGCAGGGCATGCGCTCGGTGTTTTTGCCCGATCATTTCAAAGCGCTCGAACTCAGCGGTTCGTGGGATCTCTCTCTGGTCGCACTCAATCTCGGAATCTGGCTGGTCGTGGGGCTCGTGCTGAGCCTCGTCACCTTCCGGTGGCAGCGACGGTCATAGAGTGAAGCCATGATTCCGAGTGAGGCGCAGCCTGCCGCCACCACGAGCTACTCCCTTCGGTGGTGGGACGCTGGCTTCGTGGCGACGCTCACGACGATGGGAATCGTCGGCGGGCTGGTGCTCTGGAGCGACGATGCGCCGAGCATCTGGCCGCACGCGGCCTCCGTGTGGGGCGTGCTGGCGCTGATCGGGGTGTGGTATCTCGTGCTGGGTCGCGCGGCGCTGCGGCGGGCCGGCCTGAATCTGCCGTCGCGGTCGGGCGATGCGGTGTTTCTCGCCGGGTTGATTCTGCTGATGGGCCTGGCCACGTACGCTGTCGACACGTACGCAACGCTGCAGGCGATCGGGTATCCGCTGATCTGGACGGTCGCACGTCAGTACCGGTCGGCGGTGCTGCTGAGTGCGGCTCTCGCGGTATCGATCGCGCTCGGTTTCGTTGAATACGGCATGGCGTTCCTGCACGAGGGCGGGGCCTGGGGCGCGATCGCCGTCGCGACCCTCTCGTTTGTGTTCGCCGTAGCGATGGGCACCTGGATCACCCGGATCCACGATCAGGGCGAACGTCACCGGGCACTCGCCGAGGCGCTGCGCCGCTCGCAGAGCGAAGTTGCCGCGCTGTCTGAGTCCGCCGGGGCGTCGGCCGAGCGGGAACGCCTCTCGCGAGAGCTCCATGACACCCTCACGCAGACCCTGACCGGGCTCGTGATGCTGAGTGAGCAGGCCGACCGGGCGCTCGCGGCCGACGATATCGCGGGCGCGCAGGATCGACTTGCGCGCGTGCGGTCTGCGGCTCGAGAGTCTCTCAGCGAGGCGCGGGCGCTCGTCGCCACCACGCAGCCGCTCGGCGACGGCGGCCTTGAGCTGGCCATAGAGCGGACCGCGGCGAGGTTGCGCGCCGACACCGGGCTGGAAGTGACGTGCGATATCGCGCCCCTCGAACTCGACCGTGAACGGCAGGTCATGCTGTTGCGCGCCACCCAGGAAGGGCTGTCAAACGCGCGCAAGCACGCCCGCGCGTCAGCGGCGAAGGTGTCGTTGACGCGAGCCGGGGATGGGAGCATCGTACTCATGGTCGACGATGACGGTGTCGGACCGAGCGCGACGGACGCGTCAAGCGATGCTGCGATCGCCAGCGGGTACGGGCTCACGGGTCTCGCCGACCGCATCCGAGGAATCGGCGGCGAAGTACGGTTCGGTGCCGGGCCGAAAAGCGGGGCGCGGCTCGAGGTGCGACTGCCAGCGGTGCGACTGGCAGCTGTGCAGGGTGCGGCAGCGCGGCTGAATGAGCGCGAGGGGGAGCGGTGACAGTGCGAATCTTGGTGGTCGACGACCACCCCATCGTGCGCGCCGGCATCGCCGGGCTACTCGCCACAGAGCCCGACTTCGAGGTCGTCGGGGAGGCCGCCTCGGGAGAGGAGGCACTCGCGCTCGCCGCCGCTGCGCGCCCCGACGTCGTGCTGATGGACTTGCGGATGCCCGGTATCGGCGGGGTCGAGGCGACGCGGCGTCTCGTGCACGGCAGCGACGCACCGCCACGGGTGCTTGTGTTCACGACGTACGAGGAGGACGACCAAATTCTCTCCGCAATCGAAGCGGGAGCAAACGGCTACCTCGTGAAGGCGGCGCCGGCCGAAGAGCTCGCCGCGGGCGTGCGCGCCGTCGCCGCCGGGCAGACGGTGCTGGCGCCGTCGATCGCCGCGCAATTGGTCGCGCGAGCGAGTGGTGGCGGAGGGAATAGTGGTGCGGGGAGTCGTGGCGCGGTGACCGGCTCCGAAATTCACGTGCCGAGGCTGACGCCGCGCGAGATCGAGGTGCTGCGCCTCGTTGGCGATGGACTGAGCAACCCCGAGATCGGCGCACGGCTTTTCATTGGCGAGTCCACGGTGAAGACGCACCTGCTGCGCGTGTTTGAAAAACTCGGGGTCTCGGATCGCACTCGCGCTGTGATGCGGGCGCTCGAGTGCGGCATTCTCTGATCGGGCTGTGGATAATTACACGGGTGTAATTCGTGTCGTGTGGGTCGATGCGGGGCGGGGATCGCAGAGTTATCCACACCCCCGCCCCGCATCTGTGCAGAATTACACCGTTGTCATTCGCTGCCGCCTGAGTCGGTGATTCCCCAGAATTCAGCGAGAACTTCCGCGTGGGCCACGCCCTGCGCGTAGCCGAGGCGCGCCGCCTCCGGTCGTAGCCAGCCGCGCATCGCGTTCTCCCCGAACAGGTGCTCGTCGGTGGCAGCGGGGGCAATGATCTCCACGCGGCTCCCACCAGCTCGCAGATGGTCCGCCTGTGATGAGAGGTGGGTACCCCACTCGACCGGGGTGAGTGCTTTGCCGCCGAACGGCGACAGCACCAGTACGCGCTCGTACCCCGCGGCGAGGTCGGCATTCTCCGCGTTCGTGCGGAAGCCACCGTCGATGTAAGCCGAGTCGCCGATTCGGTATGGTCGTCCGCTCGAGCAGCTCGCGGCAACCGCGTCGGTAAGACTTACCCCCGAATCGCGGTCGAACACCACGGGTTCACCGGTGTTCGCGTCGACGGCGGTGAGCCACACTCGGCCGGCCGGCCACTCCTGACTGGGCAGGCGGGACGCGACAGTGTCGTGCCACGCGCTCTGCCACGAGCTGCCCGCATCGGTGTTGATGTTGGTGTTGATGTCGGTGTCGAGGTCGCGGGCGGCAGCACCCATGAGCACCCGCATTTCGGCGAGACTCCCAGCGGCGTCGATGACCCGCTGAATGCGATTGACGGGGCTCGGGCCTACGGGCTGGGTGTGTGGCGGGCGCCGTGGCAAGTGCTGTGGCGCTGTGGCTTCCGCCGCAAGGATGTCGGCGTAGAGCGCAGCGGGTGCCGCGCCCCCGAGCTGCGCCGCCGCCGTTGATCCGGCGGACGTGCCGATGACGAGGTCTGCCGCGCGCGGGTCGAGCCCGCCCTCGTGCAGGCCAGCAAGAACGCCGATGAGCCATGCGTTTCCGGTGGATCCGCCACCACCGAGTACGAGCGCACGTGAGCGAGGCACCGCCGGTTGATCAGCCTCGGAGTGGTGAGAAGGGGGAGTGTGTGCGTCCATAGGAGTCGCCTTTCGCAATGTGCTGATTGGCGCTCCCCGCCGCGACTACTGCCGTCGCGTGATCATGCACAGTGGGGGAGCACCCGATGTGGATACTGCGTACATGGGTCTCACCTCCTTACATGTGCAACACGATCTGATGCATCTTTTCACGTGCCGCGGGCGGGCGCAATATCGCCGGACTACCGCTCCCGCCAGTACCCGCAGAAGTCGACCGCGTGTTTTGCGACCCCGCGATCGTTGACGAGCAGTCGACGACCGCCCGTAGCGAGCTGCTGTTCGCCGGCGACAAAAGCGGACACGGGGCCCGAGGTCGCAGCCTCGGGGAGCTCGCGAAGGGCATGGAGCGCTGCGGCGCCCGGACGCGCCCCGTGCTCGCGAACGATCCACTGCACGTCGACTCCCGCGGGAGCGTCGATGGGTTGGCGATCCTCGTCTTGGGGTATTTCAATCACCGCGTGCCCCCGGGCGCTTCTGGGAAGGTCGCGCAGAATGCCGATCACGGCGGGCAGAGCGCTTTCATCGCCGGCCAGCACGACCTGATCTGCGTCGGCGACCGCGCGGTACCCGCAGCCCTGGTCGATGAGCGCAACGCGCGCGCCCACCGGCATTGATGCTGCCCACGGTGCCGCGACTCCCGCGTGCGCGGGGTCTTCGGATTCGTGCATCACGAAGTCGATGTCGAGCTCGTGTAGGTCGGGTCGAAACTCGCGCACCGTGTAATTGCGGATTTCGGGTCGCGTCGCCTTCGGCAGGGTGAGGTAGCGCAGATATCCGCGCGTATCGAAGCGATCCGCCATCCGGTCGAACCGCGTGCTATCGCCCGCGACGGGAATCGCGAGCCGGAACCACTGATCGAAGCCGAGGTGCCGCCAGCGTGAAAGGTCGTCACCGGCAACCGTGAGTCGGACGAAGCTGGGTGAGATGCGGCTCGCAACCACGACCTCCGCCGTGATGAGACCGCTCTCGGCGTGAACTACGGCGATATTGCTGGCTGTCATGCCCGCCTCCTTGGCTCGCGGCGCCGGGTGCCGCGACCTCCAACGCTAGTTCATCAGATGATTGCTCGGCTACCATTCTTGACAGAGTGCGGGTCGGTGTGTAGGTTCATTAGTGAAGTAACTAACCAAGGAAGCTGCTGATCACGGCGACCCATACTGAAACGAGGTGAGGAGTGTTCGACGACAACCGTCCGATTTTCCTCCAGCTCGCCGACCGCCTCTCCGACGACATCGTGCGGGGCACGTACGACGAAGACGAGCAGGTTCCCTCAACGAACGAGCTTGCCGCCCACATGCGCATCAATCCCGCGACGGCGGGAAAGGGTCTGGGGCTGCTGGTTGACCAGGGAATTCTCTACAAGAAGCGCGGCATCGGCATGTTTGTCGCCGAGGGCGCACGTGCCCGTATTGCTGCCGAACGACAACTCGGTCTTACGGACCGGTTCGTGCGGCCGCTCCTCGCCGAGGCCGCAACGCTCGGCCTGACCTCCGCCGATGTCATCCGCCTGATCGAACAGGAATCTTCATCATGACTCAGATCGCCATAGAAACTCGGAATCTCACGCGACGCTATCGAGGGGCCACTGCTCTCGACGGAGTCTCCGTGCAAATCCACGCGAACGTTATCACCGGCCTGCTGGGCCGTAATGGCGCCGGGAAGACGACGCTCATGTCACTCATCACGGCTCAGGATCGGCCAAGCTCGGGCTCCGTTGACGTCAACGGCCATCCGCCGTTCGAGCGCGCTGAGACCATCGAACAGATGTGTTTCGTGCGTGACAATCAGCGCTATCCAGACGACTATAAGTTGCACCACGCGGTGCGGGCGGCTCGCTTCTCGTATCCGAATTGGGATCAGGGCGTCGCCGATCGACTGATCGACGCATTTCGGATCCCGAGCAAGTCGGTCGTCAAGAAGCTCTCGCGTGGGCAGCTGTCATCGCTCGGTATCGTGCTCGGGCTCGCCTCCCGATCGCCGATCACCTTCTTTGACGAACCGTATCTGGGACTCGATGCAACGGCGCGCGCGATCTTCTACGATGAACTGCTTCGGGACTACGCCGAACACCCGCGCACGATCGTGCTGTCAACGCATCTCATTGACGAAATGGACCGGCTGCTCGAACGAGTGATTGTCATCGATCAGGGCAAGATCGTGCGTCACGATGACGTTGATGCGATGCGCGGCAGTGCGTTTCAGGTCGCGGGCAAAGCGAGTGAGGTCGACGCCTTTATCGCCGGTCGGCCCGTGCTGTCTCGTCGTCAGATCGGCGGACTTGCGACGGCGGTCATCAACGAAGCCCCGACCGCCGAGCATCGCGGGGCGGCGGGCGGCCTTGAGTTGAGCGCCGTCTCGCTGCAAGACCTCGTGGCAGCGTACGGCCTCGCCGACTCGACGAGCGAGGCCTCAGCCCGTAGCGCGGGTGACCAGTCGGTCGATTCTGCCGCCGACACCTCCGCAACACCGCACTTTGAACGGAGCGCATCATGAACCGCGTACTCAAGGTGACCAGGCTGCATACCAACAAGATCAGCAGCTTCGTCACCGCACCACTGACGATCTTGGCGATGGTGATGATCGTCTCAGTGGTCATTGCCATCGCCATCCAGCGCGCGGGTTCAGTACCTGGCACGGCCGAATACATAGAGGGTGCCCGCTGGAACAGCGGCGTCGTCTGGTCGCTCCCGGGGTTCCTGATCTACTACGGGGTGCAGGCCGTAGCGACGACCTATCCGTTCGCGCTCGCCCTCGGCACGACGCGCCGCAACTTCGTGGTCGGGACCATGCTGGCGAACGCGCTGCAGGCCGCCTACGTCACGCTGCTGCTCGTGGTGCTGCTCGGCATCGAGCGCGCCACAGACCACTGGTTCGCGTCGGTCTACGTTCTGGACACCTACGCGCTGGGCGCTGGGAACCCGTGGGTGCTCGCCGTGACCGGGTTTATCGGAGTACTCTTCTGCCTCACCGTAGGCGGGTTCTTCGGCGCGATCTGGGTTCGGTTCGGAGCCAAGGGGCCGGCGGTCGTTGGCGCAGGTCTCGCGCTCGTGGTCGCAGTGCTGCTGCTGGTTTTCGCCCCGCGGCTCCCCGAACTCGTCGGCGCGATGAGCGGCGCCAGTGTCGCGATCACAGCGCTCGGTGTCATTGTGCTCGCGCTGATCGCGACCTGGTTCGCCATGCGCCGAGCCGCAGTGCGCTGACTGCTGCGCTGCCGGGCGCTGCGCTAGCGCGCGCCGCCCTGGCGAGCGGGGCCCTGGCGAGCGGGGCAACTTTTGGAGGGTGTCGGCCTAGCAACACGCCCCAAAAGTTACCCCGCTCGCGGGGGCAGGGGTTTGGGTGGGGTGGGTTTGGGTGGGGTGGTGTAGGGCGGCCGGTTAGCCGTTGGCCTGTTCGATCCACTCCTTTTCCTTCTGCACCCACTCGTCATCCTGCGGAAACTCGTCGACGCCGGGGATGCGCCGAACCTCGAGCTGATTGCCCGCCCCGAGCGGAGCGCGCGCAGCCCAGCTGGCTGCGTCTTCGATGGTGGGAACGTCGATGATCCAGTACCCGTTGAAGCGCGCCTCGGTGGTGCCGTAGGCCCCCTCCACGATTGCTGGCGGATCAGCCGAGAAGTCGACCACGCGCCCCTCTTCGGCGGGTGCGAGCCCGCCGCCTCCGGCCATCACTCCGGCCTCGATAAGCGATTCGTTGTAGCGCCCCATTTTCTCGAGCATCTCGGAGAACGGTACTTCGGCCGCCGCGGCGAGGGCCTCGTCGGTGGCGCGCATGATGAGCATGAACTGCATGTGAACTCCATTCGGGTGTGCAATGCCCGAGCTGGTGCCGAGCGGTGTGGAATTGACTGTGGCACGATCCGTCGACATTGGGAAGAGGTGCCCGGCGTACGCACAGCGGAGGGGGTGCCGCGCCAGTGCGCAACACCCCCTCCGCTGTGCTGTGACAGCGTGCGTTCTACCGCTTAGACCTGCTGCGCGGGCACCCGGCCAGTTGCGGGGCTTTCGGCGGTATCGCTGCCGGCTTCGACGTCAGTGTTGTCGAACGCGAGGCCCTGGCGCGGCGCGTTGTAGAGATCGAGATCCAGGATCCCCTCGCGCTTTGCCACGATCGCTGGCACGAGTGCCTGACCGGCGACGTTGACCGCGGTGCGGCCCATGTCGATGATCGGATCAACCGCGAGCAGCAGTCCGACGCCCTCGAGCGGCAGGCCGAGCGTCGACAGGGTCAGCGTGAGCATGACGGTCGCGCCGGTGGTGCCGGCGGTTGCCGCCGAACCGACGACCGAGACGATGACGATCAGCAGGTACTGCACGATCGTGAGATCGATGCCGAAGAACTGCGCGATGAAGATTGCCGCCACCGCTGGGTAGATCGCGGCGCAGCCGTCCATCTTCGTGGTGGCACCGAGCGGCACAGCGAACGATGCGTACCCGCGGGGCACGCCAAGGTTGCGCTCCGTGACTCGCTGCGTGAGCGGCAGCGTGCCGATCGACGAGCGGCTCACGAAGCCGAGCTGCACCGCGGGCCAGACGCCAGAGAAGTACTGCTTGACCGAGAGCCCGTGAGACTTCACCAGGATCGGGTAGACCACAAAGAGCACGAGCGCGAGCCCGAGGTACAGCACTGCGACGAACCAGGTGAGCGAACCCATCTTGTCCCAGCCGTACTCGGCGACGGCGTTGCCGATGAGGCCGATCGTGCCGATTGGAGCGATGCGAATGATCCACCACAGCACCTTCTGGATGATGGCGAGCGCTGACTCGGTGAGCACGATGAACGGCTCGGCCTTCGATCCGATCTTCAGCGCCGCGATACCGACGGCGACAGAGATGACGATGACCTGCAGCACGTTGAAGCTCGGGCTCGCCATGATCGCGCCACTCGCGGGGTCAGCGCTGGCCGATACCCCCAGGCCCAAGAAGTTCGACGGCACGAGGCCGATGAGGAAGTTCCACCACGTGCCGACAGAATCGGGTGCGTCTGGGGCGAGCGCCGTCTGCGACGCGGCGGCACCGGGCTGGAACGTGACGCCGAGTGTGATGCCGATAGTCACTGCGATGAGCGCGGTGATGGCAAACCACAGCAGCGTCTGCCCCGCGAGGCGCGCCGCGTTGGTCACCTGCCGCAGGCCGACGATGCTCGACACGATGGCGGTGAACACGAGCGGGATCACGGCCGCGCGCAGCAACGATACGTAGCTGCTGCCGATGGTCGCGAGCGTCGCGTGCAGCCCGTTCGGGTTATCTTCCGCGTCGGCGCCGAGTGAGCGAGCAATGCCGCCCAGAATGAGGCCGACGACGAGGGCGGCGAGAATCTGCCACCCGAACGACGTCATCCAGCGGGGGAGGCGACGGGCCCGGGGCGGGGCAGCCTGTGTTGCAGACACGGTGAGGAGTCCTTTCGAAGCGGGTCGAGGTCGGGCCGGGGTTGAGGTGTCGCGGCGCGGTGGCGCGCGGGCGCAGCGCCCGGGGAGGGCGCCCGTCGATGACCCCGGAAACGCAGAACAGCCTAACAAGACATTCGTAAAATGAATACCTGACATTACATTTCGCGCATGTCGAGGTTGGGCGGGACGACGCCCGCGCGATCCCGCGCCGCCTCGGGTACGCTGGGCACATGGCTGATTCTTCGTTTGACGTGGTGAGCAAGATCGACTCAATGGAGGTCGAAAACGCGGTAAACCAGGCCCGCAAGGAGGTCGAGCAGCGCTACGACTTCAAGGGCGTGGGCGCCGACGTCTCGCTCACGGGCGAGAAGATCCAGATCAAGGCGAACACCGAAGAGCGCGCGAACGCCGTGCTCGACGTGCTGCACTCCAAGTTCATCAAGCGGGGGCTGTCGCTGAAGTCGCTCGACACGGGCGAGCCCTACGCGAGTGGTAAGGAGTACCGTATCGATGCCTCGCTCAAGGAGGGCATCGACCAGGCCACCGCGAAGAAGCTCAATAAGCTGATTCGCGATGAGGGCCCGAAGGGCGTGAAGTCGCAGATTCAGGGCGATGAGCTTCGCGTGTCCTCGAAGAGCCGCGACGACCTGCAGGCGACGATGGCGCTGTTGAAGGGCGCCGACATCGACGTCGCTCTGCAGTTCGTCAACTACCGCTAGAGCTATCGGGCTGCCGTACGAACTGCGTCGTTACACTGACAGCATGATTGGCGAAAACCTGCTCGGACCCGAACCCACCCTGCTCGCTGCCGATACCGCGGTGTCTGAAGCGCTGGCCTCGGGGGCCGACCCGGAGGCGGTGGTGCGCGAGCACCCCGATTCGCCGCGCGCCTGGGCAGTGCTCGCCGACGCCGCTGACGCTGAAGGGCGCGAGGTCGAGGCCTACGCGTTTGCGCGCGTCGGGTACCATCGCGGTCTTGATTCCCTGCGCAAGTCGGGCTGGCGCGGCGCCGGTCCCGTGCCGTGGTCGCACGAACCCAATCGTGGCGTGCTACGGGCGCTGTACGCGCTGCGCCGGGCAGCCGGGCGCATCGGCGAAACGAGCGAGGTGGAACGCCTCACTGAGTTCCTCAACGGCGCTGACCCCGAGGTGATCCGCGCCATCGAAGCTGGTCACTGAGCCGCCTGCCGCGTCGGCTGATGCGGCGGCCTCGGCGGCCGCTACGCCTGCCGCCGAGCAACTTCGGCGAAAGTTGACAGCGCTTCGATAGACTGGCTCAGTACGTGCCGTTGTCGAAGGAAGGGGCTGAAATGCCCGCAGTGCTCATCACCGGTGCCCAGTGGGGCGACGAGGGGAAGGGTCGCGCAACCGACCTCCTCGGCAGCCGAGTCGACTATGTCGTCAAGTTCAACGGCGGCAACAACGCCGGCCACACCGTGGTGGTGGGCGACGAGAAGTATGCGTTGCACCTGCTGCCGTCTGGCATTCTGACCCCCGGCGTGACGCCGGTGATCTCGAACGGCGTCGTCGTCGACCTCGACGTGCTGCGGGGCGAGCTCGAAGCGCTCGGCGGCCGCGGTGTCGACGTCTCTCGCCTGAAGGTGAGCGCGAACGCGCACGTCATCACGGCGTACCACCGCACGCTCGACAAGGTCACGGAACGCTTCCTGGGGAAGCGCCAGATCGGCACCACCGGCCGCGGCATCGGCCCGGCCTACGCCGACAAGATCAACCGCGTCGGTATTCGCATCCAAGACATCTTCGACGAGGGGATCCTGCGTCAGAAGGTCGAGGCTGCTCTCGAATTCAAGAACCAGGTGCTCGTCAAGATCTACAACCGTCGCGCAATCTCTGCCGACGAGGTCGTTGAAGACCTGCTGGCCTACCGTGAAATGCTCGAGCCAATGGTCTGCGACACCGCACTGTTGCTGCACGAGGCGATGGCCGAAGACAAGACCGTGCTGTTCGAAGCCGGCCAGGCCACGATGCTCGACATCGATCATGGCACCTACCCGTTCGTGACGTCGTCGAACGCGACGGCTGGCGGGGCGAGTACCGGATCGGGTCTGCCTCCCCACGCGCTCGACCGCGTGATTTCGGTCGTCAAGGCGTACACGACGCGCGTTGGCGCCGGCCCGTTCCCGACCGAGCTGTTCGACGAGTCAGGCGACTACCTGCGCAAGCAGGGCTTCGAGTTTGGCACCACGACGGGCCGCCCCCGCCGCTGCGGTTGGTACGACGCCCCGATCGCCCGGTACGCGGCGCGCATCAACGGCGTCACCGACTTCGTGCTCACGAAGCTCGATGTGCTCTCGGGCCTCAAGACGATTCCCGTTTGCGTCGCGTATGACGTCAACGGAGTGCGGCACGACGAGATGCCCGTCAATCAGAGCGACTTTCACCACGCGACTCCCATTTACGAGGAGTTTCCGGGCTGGAATGAAGATATCTCGGGCGCGCGTCGCTTCGAAGACCTGCCGAAGAACGCGCAGGACTACATCGTGGCACTCGAACGCATCAGCGGATCGCGCATCTCTGCCGTTGGCGTCGGCCCCGAGCGCGAGCAGGTCGTGGTGTTGCACGACCTGCTCGGCTGAGGAGCCCCGCGTGGGTGACCAGTTCGCGATTGACCGGCTGGAGCGTCTCCGGTCGAGCATCGACAACATCGATGCCGCGCTCGTGCACATGCTCGCGGAGCGCTTTCGCTGCACGCAAGAGGTGGGTCAGTTGAAGGCGAAGCACGAGATGCCCGCCTCAGACCCGTCGCGGGAGGCCCGCCAGATCGACCGTCTGAGGAGACTCGCCGAGGACGCGCACCTCGACCCTGAGTTCGCCGAGAAGTGGTTCAACTTCGTGGTGGCGGAGGTCATTCAACACCACACGCAGATCGCCGACGAGCACAAGGCTTAGAGGCGCAGCAACTGGGTGAGTTCACTTGCGGCGGCGCGCACGGCCTCCCCGTGCGCCGCTATCGCAGCTGGCGGCATGCGAAAGCTGGGCCCGGCAATACTCAGTGCCGCGATGGGTTCGCCGCCACTCGAGAACACGGGTGCGCCGATGACGGTGGAGTCAGCGTCGTCGACCGCGGGCATCACGACGAATCCGCTCGGCGGCGTGCGGCCGTCGAGCACCTCGCCGGTCACCGATCCTGACATCGCGACAGTGCGCCCCGCCCAGCCGTCAAAGCCGACGTGCCGAATCGGCAGCGGGCTCTGCACTTCGCGAAGGAACGTGCACGTGTTCGCGGGGCCCGGCACCGCGAGATAGCTTGACTCCGACGTCAGCGCGGTGAGTCGCTGCAGCACCGGTGCTGATGCATCAATGAGGTCTTCTGCCCGCGCCCCCTCAGCGGATACCCGAGACTGCACAAATCGCTCACCGAGCGAGTACTGGCCGCTCTCCGCGCGCGACACATAGCCCCAGTGTTCGAGGGCGCGCAACATGCGCATGGACGTGCTCGTCGGGAGATCCGTCGCGCGAGCCAGATCGCTCAGTGAAATGGGGCCGTGCTCGACGACGTTGGTCAGGATCTCGAGCGCCCGATGCACGGCCTGTGGTCCGAGCGCCGAGTCGACCTCGGTGGTCGGTTCTCCGGAGTCTTTGCCTGTCATCTCACTACCCCCGGGTCGAATGCACCGCGAGCCGTCGCTGCAGACCCGCGCGCACACGAGTTTATGCGACCTTGCCTTGGCAAGCCGCCATGGAGGGGGTGCAGGAGGGTCACTCGCGTTCGCTGCCGACGACGGCCGCAAACCGGGAAATGAGTCCGACGGCGGTTTCCAGGTCGCCTCGAAGGTCGCGATCCGAGAGGTCACTCGGCAGTGCGCGGGCCATCGCGAACAGTTCGGCCAGACCTGAATCGACCGCTGGCGCCGGCCGGGTTGATTCGTCCCCGGCCACGCGCGCGGCGCGCACCGCGATCAGGATCTCGGCCGCGACAATCACCTCGAACCCGTCGATCGCACGCTCGAGCTTGGTCAGCGCGCTCGGCGCGAAGGTGGCATCTTCTTCGACACCGCACGAGAGTGTGGCACTGTGCATCGAGACCGGCGCAGCTCCCGCGTAGATGTCGCCCAGCCCGCTCGCCGCCACGTACTCGATGATCATGGTTCCTGACGTGCCGCCGGACTCCGGTGCGAGGAAGCGGGGGAGTCCCGTGAATGCGTCATCGTTCATGAAGCGCATGCGAGCGATCGTGAGCGGTGCCAGTTGCGCCAGTGCGAGCGCCGTGCCGTCGAGCTCGTGGGCGAGCCAATTGACGAGGAATGCGCCGTGGTGCACTGCGGTGCCGGGTGCAGCAGCCCCGTCGTTGTCAGCGAAGAAGCGCGGGTTCTCTTGCGAGATGCTGATGGGGGCTTCGACGGCCTCGCGCAGGCGATTGACTGCCGTCGCGAGTACGCTCGCTGCAGACAGAAAGCCGCGGAATGCGAACGGATCTTGAATGCGCGCGGGTGCCCAGTGTGACGCGCCCAGCAGCGTGGCGAGACGCTGCGCCATGCCCGCCGCACCGGGGCTTGCAATCGCGACTGCGGCGTTGGGGGAGAAGGCTTCGGGGTTCGCTCGAACGGCGGTCGCCGAGAGCGCGAACGCCGCGAGGCCAGCGTCAGCGAGTGCCTCAAGTCGCGAGACTGCGAGGGCCGCACCCGCGAGGGTGAGCGCGTTCGAGCTCATGAACGGTAACGCGCTATCAGAACCGATCGCGGCGATCGGTTCGAACCCGCCGCCGCTCGTAGGTCGCTCGCCGGTGAGCGCGAGCGCTGTGCCCGCGAGGGCGGGAAGATCTGCGGTGCCGATTGCGCCATAGCGTCTCACCTCGGGCAAGCTCTGCGTCGCGAGCATTCGCTCGAGCCCGTCGATGAGCTGGACGTCGACGCCAGATCCGGGATGCAGCAGCTGATTGAGTCGCACCGCGAGCATCGCGCGTGTGACCGCAGGGTCAAATGCTGGGCCGGCGTCGACGGCGTGGCTGCGCAGCAGGTTCATGCCATGCGCCGCCGAGTCGCTGGACGCGGTCGTGTGTCGGTTCGCCCCGACGCCCGTGGAGCGCCCGTACACGGTGTGGGTCTCAGCGATCGAGTTCGCAAGATGATAGAACTCGCCAATCTGACGACGTGCCTCCTGTGAGACGCGGATCGGGGCGCCGGCGGCGATGGCGGCGACGTCGTGAACGGTGAGCTGGCTCGGGAGTGTGTACGTCATTGTGTCCCTGCTGTCGGAGAAAGTGTTGCGAGGTTCCCGGTAGTTTATTACAGTGTGAACAAGATGTGTTTCGCTAGATGAAATTAACCGCAAGGAGACAACGATGTCGCCACACTCGTGGAAAACTGCCGACTGGTCATTTAGATTGGCCACGTCGGGCCCGCCGACCCCGTCGCGCCAAGCGAGTGCGGGTCGCGCATGATCGCGTTCTCACACGTCGTCAAGACGTACGACAACGGCACCACGGCCGTCGCTGACCTCTCGTTCGTGGCTCCGACCGGCAAGATCACGGTGCTCGTCGGCCCATCGGGGTGCGGCAAAACCACCACGCTTCGCATGGTTAACCGGCTGATTGAGCAGACCTCCGGTGACATCTTGCTCGGCGGCGAGAACAATGCTCAGACTGACACCATTCGCATGCGCCGAAAGATCGGCTATGTCATTCAGAACGCTGGCCTCTTCCCGCACCAGACCGTGCTCGACAATGTCTGCGCCGTGCCGTTTCTGAACAAGAGTGACCGGGCGCAGAGCCGTGCGCGGGCACGCGACCTGCTTGAACTTGTCGGCATCGACCGTGATTACGCCAGTCGCTACCCCTGGCAGCTCTCCGGTGGCCAGCAGCAGCGGGTCGGCGTCGCGCGGGCGCTTGCCGCCGACCCGCCGTACATGCTCATGGACGAACCCTTCAGCGCAGTTGATCCGATTGTTCGGAAGCAGCTGCAGGGCGAGTTCTTACGCATTCAAGCAGATCTCGCGAAGACGATCGTCATGGTCACGCACGATATCGACGAGGCGCTCAAGCTCGGCGACCAGATTATCGTGCTGAAGGAGGGCGGCATTCTCGCGCAGATCGGATCTCCCGCCGAAATCCTCGCTAATCCGGCGGATCAGTTCGTGGCCGACTTTCTCGGCGAGTCGCGCGGCTATCACGCGCTGAATTTCGAGGGAATCGCCGACCTGCAACCGCAGCGCACCCCCGTGTTCCGTCTCGGCGACGAGGTCGGCATCGCGGCGGGCGAGTGGGCCGTCGCGGCAGACGCCGCGGGCCGGCCGCTCGGCTGGGTGCGTGCGAGCGGGAGCTCAGAGCCGCTCGCGGAGCACGCTGTGACGTTCTCGCAGGCGGTATCGGCCAGCGCGGGCAATCGCCGCGAACTGCTTGACGCGTCGCTCGCGAGTCCGAGTGGGCTCGCGATCGTCGTCGATGCCACCGGTGCCTACGCGGGGACGCTCGCCGCGCACGCGGTTGCCGGGCGGGCGTCATGAGGCTCGACTGGATCACGAGCAATGCTGATCAGATTCTCGAGCTGACGCTTGCACACCTGTGGCTCACACTGCTACCGACGGTGATCGGACTCGTGCTGGCGATACCGCTCGGCTACTTCGCCTTTCATAACCGCCGCCTGTATCCACTGATCGTCGGAGGAACGAGCCTGTTCTATACGATCCCGTCTCTGGCACTGTTTATCCTGCTGCCGAAGGTGCTGGGAACGAAAGTGCTCGATCCGCTGAACATCGTCGTGGCTCTCGTCATCTATACGATTGCACTGCTGGTGCGCGTGGTGGCCGATGGTCTCGCTTCGGTGTCGCACGATGTCGTGTACGCCGCCCAGGGTGTCGGATACACGCGGGCGCAGATCTTCTTCAAGATCCAACTGCCGATCGCCGTGCCCGCGATTCTCTCGGGATTGCGCGTCGTGGTCGTGTCGAACATCTCGATCGTGACGATGGCCGCAGTCATTGGCATCGCTCAGCTCGGTTCGCTCTTCACGATGGGCTTCACGCGCCGGCTCTTCGTGCCCATCATCATCGGCCTTGTGACCTGCCTGCTGTTGGCGCTCGTACTCGATCGCCTCCTGGTCATGCTCGGGAAGATCATGACTCCGTGGAGCCAGAAGGGAGCGCTCTGATGGATATCGTCGGGTGGCTCACGGATCCCGCGCACTGGACGGGCGCAGGATCCATTCCGTTCCAAGCTGGTATGCACCTGCTCTACTCGGTGATAGCCCTTGTGTTTGCGGCCGTGATCGCCGTGCCGCTCGGCATCTTCGTCGGCCACACGGGGAAGGGCGACAGCGTCATCATGGGCTCCGCGAATGCCGTGCGTGCGCTGCCCACCCTGGGGCTCCTCATTCTGCTGGTGATGGTGATCGCCCCGGCCTTCAGTAGCAATCTCGCGTTTGTCGTGCCGTCACTCGTCGTGCTTGTGCTCCTCGCTATTCCGCCGATTCTCAGCGGTGTAGCCAGCGGCATTCGCGCGATTGACCGGTCGGTCATCGATGCGGCGCGCGGCATGGGCTATTCGACCGCGCAGATCATCTGGCGCATCGAGGTCCCCTGCGCGTTGCCGCTCACTCTTTCGGGCATGCGCGGTGCAACACTCCAGGTGGTCTCCACCGCAACCGTCGCCGCATATGTCTCGCTCGACGGTCTCGGACGCTTCATCATCGACGGGCGCGCGGCGAATGACTACGCCGAAATGGCGGGCGGCGCTCTCGTGCTCGCAGCCCTCGCGATCCTCCTCGAACTCGCATTTGCCGCCTTCGGTCGCATTGCGGTCTCGCCCGGACTGACGCGCCGCGTGGTGAGCCAGGCAGTGCCCGCAGTCGAAGACACGGCGACGCGGGCACTGAGCGTTGCGGGTGCCTGACGGTGACTCCAGCAGCAAATGGCACACAGAAGTCTTACTCGAACACCCCGAAAGGAAACATCATGAGGCAGAAGATCGCGATCGCGGCACTTGCAACGGCCGCCGTGCTCACCCTGAGTGCGTGCGGCGGCGACCCGATGAGCTCGGCCGATGAGGGCAGTGCAGCCGGCTCGTCGGACAAGGTCATCGTCGGCTCAGCCGATTTCTCGGAGAGCCAATTGCTCGCAACCATTTACTCGCACGCCCTGAGCAACGCGGGTGTTGAAGTCGAAGAGAAACTCAACATCGGCAGCCGCGAGGTGTATCTCGAGGCGCTGCGCGACGGCTCGATCAATCTGCTGCCCGAGTACAACGGGTCGCTCTTGAACGAGTTGGGTGCCGACGGCGAAGGCAAGGTCGACGCGGGAGACCCGGAAGCTATTCAGGGACAACTTGAAGAACTCCTCAAGCCCGATGGCATCACAGTGCTTGACGCGTCGCCCGCTGAGAATACCGACACGCTTGTCGTCGTACAGGACGTTGCGGAGAAGCACGATCTCACCGAGATCTCCGACCTGGAGGCGGTGGCCGGCGACCTCGTGCTCGCAGGGCCGGCGGAGTGGAAATCCCGGTTCGAGGGGGTGCCCGGCCTGAAGGAGGTGTACGGCATCGACTTCAAGGAGTTCAAGGTACTTGATGCTGGCGGGCCGCTCACGCTCTCCGCGCTGCAGAATGGCCAGGCCCAGGTGGGCGACATGTTCAGTTCTGATCCCGCCATCGTCGACAACGACTTCGTTGCGCTCGAAGACGACAAGGGGCTGTTCCCCGCCGCCAACATTCTGCCGGTCATCAGCGAAGATGTCGCGAGTGACGACGTTACCGAGGTGCTCAACGAAATCTCAGCGGCGCTCACCACCGAGTCGCTGATGGAGATGAACGGGCGGATCGCTGACGGTGACGACATTGGCGCGATCGCCGACGACTGGCTGGCGGAGAATGGGCTGTAGCGCGCATCGTGACGCGCGCCGCTTGCGCTTTATTCGAACATATGTTCGAATGTCTCCATGCGATGGAGTGGACAGGCGGTAGCAGCGACGGCGAGCGATGATGCGCTCCCCGGGCTGGGCATTGCGGAGGTCGCCGCGCTGCCCGGCCATCTGCGCACTGTGAGGTCGCCCGAGTTCGCCGGCGCTGTGTTCCACGAGGTGATCGCGAAGAGCGCCCTGAATCGGGTGCCCGGGCAATCATCAATGCCGTTCTCGTGGACCATCAATCCGTATCGTGGTTGCTCGCACGCCTGCGTCTACTGCTTCGCGCGAGGCTCGCATCGCTATCTCGACCTCGACACCGGGCAAGACTTTGACGCCCAGATCGTCGTCAAGGTCAACGTCGCTGAGGTGCTCGGCCGCGAACTCTCGCGGGTATCCTGGGCGCGCGAGTACGTCGCTCTCGGCACGAACACTGATCCGTACCAGCGAGCAGAGGGCCGATACCGGTTGATGCCGGGCATCATCGCGGCGCTCGCGCGAAGCGGCACCCCGATGTCGATACTCACCAAGGGGTCGCTGCTGCGCCGCGACCTGCCCGCGCTCGTCGAGGCGAGCGAGCGAGTGCCCGTGGAGCTCGGGATATCGATTTCGGTGGGCGACCCAGAGCTGCAGCGATCGATCGAGCCTGGCACGCCCACCACAAGAGCTCGGCTCGACACGATCGCCGCCGCGCGCGATGCGGGGTTCGAACCAGACGTGTTCATGATGCCGGTGCTGCCCGGCCTCACCGATGGCGTCGACCAGCTCGCCGCGCTCCTCCGAGATATACGCGATGCGGGGGCGCGCTCGGTGCTGTACGGTCCGCTGCACCTGCGCTCGCACGTGAAGCCGTGGTTCCTCGCCTGGCTTGAGCGCGAACACCCCGAATTGCTGCCGCTCTATCGCTCGTTGTATCCGGGGGCGTCGAGCCGCGCGCCGCAGGCCTACCGCATGGAACTGGCCCGACGCATTCGTCCGCTCATCGCGCGCTACGGGCTCGAGCGGACGGCGAGCTCCCGCGCGTTCGCGAGGGCGGGCGCGGTGAGCGAAACGCCGGGCGCGCCCGCGCCGACCCTGTTCTGAGGTGCACCAATTATTGGTGCTGCTGCGTTTTCCCAGCTTTGACGGATAGCTTTACCGCGAAGCCAGCCGGTCGTGCCGAGATGCACCGCCTCGCTGGCTTCGCCAATTCCCGGTCGAGCTATTTGCGTTCGGCAAGCTATCTGCGTTCGGCAAGCCAGAATCTCAACGGGTGAGCTTGCCCAACGCCGATTGCTTGCGCAACGCGGAGGGGGTGGCTGTGGCTTTGGCGGTGGCTGTCGCCCCGCTCAGCGAAACCGCGCTGCAGGGTTGTGCACTCGCGCTTGCCCGCTGGTGTCTCGATCGCGACGGGTACGAGCTTGTTTCCATCGCTTCCCGTGAATGCGCTCACGTTGTACGGCGACGCGCGCATGTCGACCTCGCGGATATCTCTGGCCAGCACGAACGCGTCGAGCAGCACGTCGCCGGGAACGACGATCGGGCCAAGGCGCGGAGGCAGCCACCGAGACGCACTGGCTCTGGATGGGAGCGACCGGGGCGACGAACGCGGACGAACTTCCCGAACTCGCAATCAGGTAACGGGGGGCTTGGGGGCAACGCGCAGCATCGAAGACTTTCCAGGTAGCCCTACTAGGTGATAGCTCCCCGACTGGTTGAATCTCTATATGAGCACTCCGATCCCACCCGACGATGCCCCACCCGACGAGGCTCCTCTCGTCCAGTGCGTCAATCTCGGTAAGAGTTTTCCCGGTGCTGATAGGGCTCACCCGACTCAGGTTCTCCGTGGTGTTTCTCTAGCGGTGATGCCCGGTGAGATGGTCGCCATCGTCGGCCCCTCTGGTTCAGGGAAATCGACGCTGCTCTATTGCTTGGCAGGCCTCGAACCGGCGACTGAAGGCGCGGCGTATCTGCTCGGCACTGACGTAGCGCGAATGCGCCGCAATCGACTGGCGAAGCTACGGCGCGACAAGGTCGGGTTCATCTTCCAGTCGTACAACTTGATTCCGTCGCTCACCGCCTCTGAGAACGCGGCTCTACCAGGCAGGTTGGGTCGGATGAAGGGCGCGAGTGCCCGAGCACACGAAGCACTTGAAGCTGTAGGCATGGAAACTCGAAGCAAGTTCCTACCCGGCAAGCTCTCCGGGGGCCAGCAACAACGTGTCGCTATCGCGCGAGTCCTCGCGTCTGGTGCGTCGCTCGTCTTTGCAGATGAGCCGACCGGGGCCCTCGATTCGCAGGCTGGGGATCGGGTGCTCGGCATGCTGCGTCAGATAGCAGAGGGGCAGCGCGGTGTGGTGCTCGTCACCCATGATCTTGAAGCGGCGGCACGTGCCGACCGTGTGCTTGTGCTGCGCGATGGCATAATTCATTCCGAGTTGAGCAAGCCCACGGCGGCTCAGGTGTCAGAGGCCGTGCGTGCGGCCTCCGAGCAGACGATGCCCGCATGATCGCCAGCGTCGCCGTTAGAGAACTCCTGAGAGAGTGGCGGCTCTGGGTAGGAAGTTTCGTCGTCATAGCTGCGACTGCTGCCATTCTGTCGGCAGTCATTTCGCAGTTCGCGACCGCTGCGGCGCTGACGGAAGACCAATCGGATTCCCTTCTCTCGATGACGAGAGGAATGTTGGTATTCACCTTGTTGGCTGGGGTAGCGGTCGCGAGTTCAACCACGAATCTTGCAGTAGCCTCGGGGCGGCGAGGATACGCACTCTTGCAGATCGCGGGAGTGCTGCCGAGGCAAGTCACGGCGATTGTCGCCACGCAACTTGTGATCCTCGCCCTTTTTGCCACTGCACTCGGGCTGGGCGGCGGCGTTCTTGCTGCTCGCCCGCTGCTCGGCCTGGCTAGTCAGGAGGCCGAATTGCCCGGCCTGACGGTCGTGTTCGATCTTAAAACCGTATTGTGGAGTGCAGCCGTGATGATTGGCGTCGTCCTGCTCTCTGGTGCTCGCGGCGCGTTCAGAGCAGGCACAGTACCTCCAGTTGAGGCGCTACGCGACGCGGAACCGGCGAAGATCAAAATGGGGGTTGCGCGGTGGATCGCGGCAGGCGTCGCCGCTCTGTTCGTAATTGTGTTCAGCGTCGCGCTCTCCACCACTTCTCAGGCGGCATCATTCTCTGGAGAAGACCCCAATAGAGCGATGGCGATTAGTGGTGTTGTGGGCCTGGGGCAACTGCTCGCTATCGCGCTCACCGCATTCGTGGCGGCTCTCGCGCCGATGATCTACCCGCTGGTGCTTCGCAGTTGGACAGCGTGCATTCCCGTCGGCCTTTCGACCTCGTGGTTCCTGGCTCGTCGTGGCGGGAAATATCGGATCACGTTGAGCAGCGCGGCAGTCACCCCGCTTATGGTGGGAATTGCGCTCACCGGCAGCCTCTACACGCTGTTCCTCACTGTTGGCGGTGCGATGGCCCGAGAAGGAAGGCCAAGTTGGGAGATCAACCATGCCTCGATCTTCACGCTGCTCGGCCCGGCGCTGTTCCTCGCTGCACTCGGAGCTGCTGCGGTGATCTTCATGACTAACCGCACTCGCACCCGAGATAATGCGCTCGTGGAGGTGAGCGGTGGCACCTCTGCCACACTCGGCTTCATGGCGATCCTCGAGACCATCATCTACGTCGGCACGGCGCTCATCATCGGGGCACTCGTATTCGGGGTGATTGGTCTTGCAGCGTCTGGCGCGCTCACCCAGATGATAGGACAGGTGGCGCCAGTGTTCGGAGTTGGGGTCGCTCTCGTGGTAGCCGCGAGCGGGATACTGCTCATCGGCATCGCGACCGTGATCCCCACCTTCACTGGACACCGCCGGACCATTCCCGCTGCACTCTCCAGCTAACCGATACAGGAAGGTGGTGTCCGCTGACGGTTTGCCCTGAGTGAGTTGATGAGCGGCGGACTCTGCGACCAGAGAACAACCACGGGCCGCCTGCGCGCTCTCCTTCGCTATCCGTCGGTCGCCGCGCCATCTGCGAGCGTCGCACGCGCCACCCTGATAGCGTGCAGCACGCGGAGACGCAGGGCGTCGCCCCGCTCAGCGAAACCGCGCTGCAGGGTTGTGTACTCGCGCTTGCCCGCCGGTGTCTCGATCGCGACGGGTACGAGCTTGTTTCCATCGCTGCCCGTGAATGCGCTCACATTGTACGGCGACGCGCGCATGTCGACCTCGCGGATGTCTCTGGCCAGCACGAACGCGTCGAGCAGCACGTCGCCGGGAACGATCGGGCCAAGTTTCGCTGACCATTTGTACACGTCCATACCGGCGTGCAGGCACGCAGACTGCTCGGTGTCGATCTGCGTCTCGCGTGTGGGGCGCATCGCGTTCAGCGGGGCCGCGTCGGCGGTGAAGAACCGGTACGCATCGAAGTGGGAGCAGCCAATAGTGTGCGTCTCGACGACGCGATCGGTCGCGGCGTGCCCAATTCGCAGTGGCAGCCGAGTGTGACGCAGCTGCTCGGGCGTCATTCGGTAGACCATCGCCCACTCGTGCAATCCGAAACAGCCGTACCGAGGCGCATGATTGAGCGTGGCAGCGAGTAGCTGCTCCACGTAGTCGACGGTGCCGCCGCGACGCGCGAAGAACCCGGCGACGTCGACCTCTGCAGCGTCGTCACCGCCGACAGCGCGATAGTGCTTCCAGGCCAGGCGATCCGGCGCCGCTTCGAGACACACCCCCGCGCCCGGATGCCACTTCGCCAGCTCGGCCGGCTTCACGGAGTAGTAGGTCCAGAGAAAATCCTCTACAGGATGCGGCTCGCGGCGCGAGCGGCGTTCGAGGTGCGCTGCGGTGAGGCTGGCAACGCGATCCTCGTGCGCGCCGGCCCGCGACCGCCACTCGTCGGAGCTGAGAATCACGGGGGCTGGCACTCAGCGAGTGTAACGCCTCGCGGCTTGGCACTCGCGGTCAGATCGTCGCGCGTTATTCTTCGTCGGGCGCTTCTGCGCCGCGTCCCCGCAGCCGGTCAATGTCGCGGCGCTCCCGCTTCGTGGGGCGACCGGCGCCGCGGTCGCGCACGATGTCGGCTGGACGCTCCTCGCGGGGGAGCGGCGGAGGCGTGAGGTCTTCAAAGTGCTTCGCTGCCTCGACCGCGCTGCCGCGCCGCACGGGGAGCCCCGTGACGCGATACACCTTGTCGAAACCGCTCTGACGCACCCGCACCTCATCGCCGATGCGCACCGCCTGTGAGGCCTTCGCCGTTGCGCTGTTCACGCGCACGTGCCCTGCCCGGCAGGCCGTTGTCGCCTGGCTTCGCGTCTTCGCCAGGCGCACGCCCCACACCCAGGTGTCTACCCGCACGCTGTCGCCGCCCATAGACTCGATGGTAGCCGGGGCGGAGGGCGCTCCGCATTCGGGTGAGGGCGATGAGCTACGAGACAGTCGCTGCGGCGGTGGATGCCGAGCAGGAGATCTCGCGTTCCCGATTTATTGTGCGGCTCGAACGCGTTGATGACGAGGCCGAGGCGCGCGCGGTGATCGCGCGCGTGCGGTCTGAGCACCCGCGCGCCCGTCACCACTGCTCCGCTTTTGTGCTCGGCCCGGATGGCCGGGTGCAGCGCTCGAATGACGACGGCGAACCGAGCGGAACGGCCGGAGCGCCCATGCTCGACGCGCTCGTATCGGCGGGGCTCAGCGACGTCGTCGCCGTGGTGACGCGCTATTTCGGCGGCGTGCTGCTTGGTGCTGGCGGGCTCACCCGCGCGTATCGATCGACAGTTGCGATTGCGACGCTGCAGGCGCGGCGGCAGGTTCGCGATCTTCGGCACACCGTCACCGTTCGTTGCGCCTACGACATCGCGCCGCAGATCGAGGCCGAGGCCAGGCGGCGCGGATACTCCGTCGGCACCGCCGAATACAGCGATCTCGTCACCCAGCACTTCGCCGTCGCCGAACACGAGGTGGCGGCGCTCACGGCGCTCGCCGCAGAACTCAGCGCGGGTGCCGCGCGGGTCGACCTGGGCCCCGCCACCTACGTGGACCTCCCGGCCTAACCCCGACCGCGATCCCCCCTGGCCCCGCTCCCCGTTCCTGTTCCCCCGTTCCCCGCTCCCGCCCCCCCCCCCGTTCTGTCGTCGCAAATGATCCCTTCACGAGGCTGATCGGCTCATTTGCGACGACAGAACGGGGGGAGGGTACGGGGTAGGGAGGCGCGGCGCGGCGCGGGGCAGGGCGGGCGGCGCAGGGCGGGGTAGAACTAAGAACCCCCGGGATCCTGTGGGACACAGGGCCGGGGGCCAGGTCTTGCGAGTAGCAGGGGAATTGCCACTCGAAAGATGTGGTGTGAACTCGGGGGAACGAATTTTCAACCACTGACGAGCGTAGGCGTCTTCAGTCGAGATGTCCCTTGAAATGGGCCTATTTCACCCGGCGATTCACCCGCGTTCACGGCGGACGCCTGCCGCCCGCACAGTGTCGGGGGAGGGCGATACGCTTGACGGGTGGAGTACTGGTCGGAAATCGTGGGTCAGCCGGAGGCGGTGCGGGCGCTCGACGACGCCGCAGCTCTCGATGTGACGCCGTCGCACGCGTGGCTCATCACTGGCCCGCCGGGCTCAGGCCGCTCTAACCTTGCGTTTCGGTTCGCCGCGGCCCTAATTTCGCGCGGGCAGGATCGCGAGGCGGTCTACAAGCAGGTGCGCGCCCGCACTCACCCCGATCTCGGGGTGCTCACCACGCAGAAACTCCTGATCGACATCAAGGCCGCCCGCGATATCGTGACGACCGCACACTATTCTCCCGCTGAGGGTCGCTACCGGGTCATCGTGATTGAAGACGCAGATCGGATGCCGGAGCGCACGTCGAACGTGCTGCTCAAAGCACTCGAGGAGCCGCCCGAGCGCACCATCTGGATTCTGTGCGCCCCGAGCGAGGCCGACCTGCTGCCGACCATTCGGTCACGTGCGCGGTCGCTCCGTCTTGTCACGCCGAGTGCCGCAGACGTGGCGCGTCTGTTGCACGAGCGCGACGGTATCGATGCCGGGGCCGCCGAGCGGGCCGCTCGGTTGGCGCAGAGTCACATCGGTATGGCGCGGCGGCTCGCGAGCGACCCCGATTCGCTCGCCCGGCGCGATCGCACCATCAGTATCGCGCTCGGAGTGCAGACCCTGGGCGACGGCATGCGGGCGGCCGCGTCACTCGTGAAGGTCGCTGAGGCCGACGCGGCCGCGATCACTGAGTCACTCGACGCGCGTGAGCGCGAAGATGCGCTGCGCAGCCTTGGCTTGCCGCCGGGGGCGGCGATTCCGCCGCAGATGCGCAGCCAGATCCGCGCGCTCGAAGAGGATCAGAAGCGTCGCTCAACGCGCAGCCTACGAGACGGTATCGACCGAATCCTGACCGATCTGCTCTCGCTATTTCGCGATGTACTGCTCACCGCGCTGCGCGCCGATCCCGAACTCATTAACCGTGAGAACGAAGCGGCCATTGCCGAACTCGCCGATCGCTGGGGCCCAGAGCGTTCCCTCGTTGTTGTCAGCGCCGTTGAAACCGCGCGCGAGCGGCTTGGCCGCGGTATCACCCCGGCCCTCGTGCTTGAAGCCCTGTTCGCGACCCAGAGTACGGCCGCCGCACTCGCGCCGGCTGAGCTCTCACTCGGAGGAAACCGATGACGCGCACCACCCCAGAACACCCGCGAACCACGACGCGCCCGCAGCGTGCGCGTCGGGGTGCTCGCGCCAAGCGTCTTCTGTGCGTTGCCGCGCTCGCTACCGTTGCCGCGCTCGCTACCGTTGCCGCGCTCGCGATTTCGGGGTGCGCGCCCATTTCGGCGCTCATGCAGCAGGCCTTCGCCGGTGACCCTCAACTGCCCGAACGGCCCGAGGGAACGGTGGCCAGCTTCGGCGAGCAGCAACCCAACTGGACGTCGTGCGAAAACGGGATGCAGTGCGCCGATGTGTACGCGCCGCTTGACTGGGCTGATCCGGCGGGCGACACCATCACGCTGCGTCTGATTCAGCAAGAAGCGCTGGGCGGCGATGCCGTGGGCACACTCTTCGTGAATCCCGGCGGCCCGGGAGCATCCGGGGTCGACTACCTCGCTGGCGGCGTCGACGGCGCCGTGCAACCGGCTGTGCAGCAGCAGTATGACGTGATTGCGTGGGACCCGCGGGGAGTTGGCGCCTCGTCGCCGGTCACGTGTCTCGACGATGCCGGCATGGATAAATATCTGTTCGGATTGTCAGCGAGCGACACGCTCGAGACTGGCTCGGACGCCTGGATCGAGGGCAGTCTTGCCCAGGAGAGCGCATTCGGGAAGGCGTGCCTGGAGCGCACCGGTGATCTGCTCGCCCACGTCAGCACGGCCGAGACGGTGCAAGACCTCGACATGCTGCGCGCTATCGTCGGCGACTCGAAGCTCAACTATCTGGGCTACTCGTACGGCACGTACATCGGGGCGCGCTACGCGGACGCGTACCCCGAGACTGTTGGCCGACTCGTGCTCGATGGGGCGATGGATCCGTCGGCGACACTCTCTGATGTTGTGCGCGAGCAAACGCTGGGCTTCGAGGCGGCGCTTCGCGCTTATGTCACCGACTGTCTCGAACGTAACGGGTGCCCGTTGAGCGGCCCTGCCGATGTCGCAATGGCTCAGATCAGCGATTTACTTGACCAGGTCGACGCCGAACCGCTCACGGGTACGGACGGGCGCGATTTCACCTCGTCGACGATGCTCACCGCGATAATTACTCCGCTTTACTCCCAGAGCAACTGGGGCTATCTCGATCAGCTTTTCTCGTCGGTCGCGCAGGGCGACCCCGAGGTCGGCCTCACACTCGCCGACTTTTACTACGACCGCGTAGACGGCACCTATCAGAGCAACTCGACCGAGGCGTTCTCGGCGATCAATTGCCTCGACTATCCGGCAGGCGATGTCGACCCGAAGGCGATGCGTGCTGAGGCTGCTGAACTCGCGAAAATTGCGCCGACGATCGGACGCTTCCAGGGGTACGGCGCGCTCGCCTGTGCCGCGTGGCCCGAAAAGCCGACGGCAGATCGCGGGGCCGTCACGGGCGAGGGAGCAGACCCCATTCTCGTGGTGGGCACTACGGGGGATCCGGCGACGCCGTATCAGTGGGCCGAGTCGCTCGCCAAGCAGCTCGAAAGCGGGGTGCTGATCACCTACAAGGGCGAAGGACACACGGCATACGGCGGAAACGACTGCATCAACGAGGTCGTCGACGCGTATCTGCTGACCGGGGCGGTGCCGAGCGCAGACCCGCAGTGCTCGTAGCCGCCGTGTGCGAACCGAGCGCCACGACATGCTAAAGTAATCTCTCGTGTGCGAGAACGTTCTCGCACTCCGCCGACTTAGCTCAGGGGTAGAGCAGTTCCCTCGTAAAGAACAGGTCCCGGGTTCAAATCCCGGAGTCGGCTCCACTTGGCCCCCGCACACGCGGGGGCCTTTTTTGTGCGCGGAGGCTGCTGGCGCTGTAGCGGCTCTGTCGAAATGGCCGCCTGCGGAGAAGTCGCGAACGTGGTGGGGTGCATCCGCCGCATCGAGACGGACTCCGGGGGGAAGAAGATCCGACACGACGGATGCACGCCTCTAATACGCGCATAAGTCGATATCGTGACGCGCGTTTGCAAGACAACGGCGGATTGCGCTACTTTTTGTGACCAGCTTCTCTGAAAGCGCAGAGATTGCAGTCTGTTTTTAGATGATTTTGCTGACAAGGCAGTCAAACCGTGTTACATTCGCTTTCACTTGCGTCTGCTGTCGGGGGTCCCATTCGCATTCTTATCGTCGAATTCACCGGGAGTCCCCACTATGGCTAGAACTGAGATCTGCACGCTCGCGACAACGGGCGGAGCGCCGACCACCACGCTGGTGATTGCGGCGACTGCGCTGCTCATCCTCGGCATCGTTATTGTGCTCGCGAGCCGCAGCCGGAGTCGACGGGGGAGGCGCGGGCTCGTGCTTGGAATTGGCGTCGTCGCCCTTATGGGAGTTGTCGCATTCGCGCCAGTGCTCAGCGCGTCGCCCGCGCAGGCTGCCACTGGCGCCGCATCGTCAGCTTGCGAGACTGCACAGCCGACCGCTCCGGCCTCGCAGCCCCAGAGCCGCGAGGGTCAACCGCCTACGGAACCGCACGATGACGACAACCCCGAGGCGCCGCTCACCGAGGTTGTTCCCAATGCGCCCGCTCTGGCCGAGGCCGAGTGCGGAATCGAGCCGATTGTCGTCGTGCCCGAAATCGGCAGCGTCACCTACTCGCAAACGCGGGTCGACAACGTCATCACTGTGACGGCTACCGCCAACGAGGGATACGTGATTGCTGCGGGCGCAGCGACGAGCTGGACATTTGACGTCACCCCGTCGGCGTGCCAGTGCGTGCCCGACGAGGTGAACTGGGGAGCGGACGCCACCGGGTTCTCCTTGAACGTGTCGACGGGTCTCGTGACCAATCTGCCCGCGGGATGGGCCCAGCCGCTCGCTGATCAGGGTGCTACGTTCGCGGTGTCTTACGAAACCAACGATACGCTCTCGGGAACATGGTTGGTGACGAACGGTGACCTCCCCGCGGACGTTGATCCCGGAGCAATCGAGTTCACGGGAACGACGACGCGATCAGACACGAACGGCAGCGTCACTCCGGACGGGAACCTGCAGTTCAGTCTCTCGAGTTCAGGCGCAGGCGCATACGACGCCATGGCTCAGGCGCAGGCTGACGTGCAGGCTCGGTACCCCGAACTGGGTATCTACTTCATTGCGAACGACTACAGTGCAACCTCGGCGACCACGCTGACCGTATCTCTCACCGACTCGTGCGGAACAGTCGTGAGTCGCGACTATCAGGGCGTCACGGGCGGCGGCGGCGGCAACAATGGCGGCGGTAACAACGGCGGCGGCGGTAACAACGGCCACGGCGGCGGTAACAACGGCGGCGGCAACAACTAGCGCGTCAGCTCCCGGGAGATCTCGTCGGAGGCGTGCTGCACCTCAGCCACCAATGAGGGGTCTCCCGGACGCTGCGGGTCGAGCCACTCGTCGTGCATGTCACGCGGCAAGACCAGGGGCATGCGGCCCCAGACCTCTGCGGCCTCGCCAACGGCCTCCCGAGTCACCATCGAATAACTGATCAGCTCGGATCCATCGTCGAGGGTCACGGTCGACGTGAGAGCGGCGATCCCGAACACCTCATCGCCCGGCAGCCGAAAGCGCCCCTGTTTCTCGACATACCAGGTCGCTGGGAGCAGTGCGCGATGCTGAAACGGCCGCTTCCACGACTGCAGCAGCTTGTCCGATCGCGAATTGAACGCGGTGAACTTCACCGGCCCGCTCGCATCCAACCACAGCCACCACCACGCAAGCTGCACCTGTCGATCGCCCGCCGCATTCGCGCGAATGACGGGGTTGAGATTACGCGCATTCTTACCCGTGATCTTCGCATTCCCCGAACGCTCTGCGAGCCACTCGTTGACGAGCGCCGCGTTGCCGGGCTCGCTCAGCGGGTCGAGATCGAGGGGCAGCGAACCGCCGAGTCCGTATGACGCGCACATGCGGTCAGGATACGCTGCGGGGCGAGGCCTCGCTAGGCTACAGAAATGAGCTCTCCGAAGGCGGTAGCTATTTCACAACCGGGCAAGAAGCCCCGCGTTGCATTCTGGGACAACGCGCGCTTCGCGCTTATCGTGCTCGTCGTCATCGGCCACACGCTCTCGACCGTGCGCGACGACACCGCCCTCGCGTACGGCATCTACACGTACATCTACCTGTTTCACATGCCGGCGCTGATCTTATTGAGCGGGTACTTTTCGCGCGCAAACACCTCGACGAAGACGATCAGAGCGACCGTGCAGCTCATCGTGCTCTGGATTCTGTGGGAGGGCATCTGGGCCGCCATCGACTTCGCCGCGTCAGATCGCACGCCCGGCAAATCGTTTCTCGTGTCACCGTCGTGGACGCTGTGGTTTCTCGTCACCCTCGTGACGATGCGCATCGTATTGCCGTACATTGCGCAGTTGAGACATCCGCTGATTGTCTCGATCGCGATCGCTCTGTTTGGCGGAGCGGTGCCGGTGATCAACACCGAATTCTCGGCCGCGCGCACGCTCACCTTTCTCCCGTTCTTCGTCGCTGGCTGGCTAGCGCACGATCGCGGCTGGCTTACCGGAGAGTGGTTTGCGCGGCCGCGGCGATGGGTGCGCTTCGTCTCGTGGGGAGTGCTGGCCCTGGTGGCAGCGGTCTTTCTGCTGATGCCCAATCTGCAGTCGTTCTGGGGTATCGACGACTGGCTCACCTGGCGAGACGGCTACGAGTGGCGCTTCGAACATGCGCCCATCGGCGATTGGGTGCCGCGGCAGTGGCTTGAGACAACGCTCGGCGGCGTCGCTGTCACGGCGGCGCTTCTGGCACTCGCCGCCGCGATGACGTTCGCGGTACTCGGGGCGACGCCACGTCGCAGGCTCGTCACAACCGATTGGGGTGCGCGAACACTCTCCGTGTACCTCCTGCACGGGCCGATCATCTGGACGTTGCGCGAGTACGGCGTGATTGACGCGATCGGCGCGCTGGGCGAACTCGGGGTGGTGATCCTCGTCGTCGGTGCAGCGGCCCTCGCGTCGCTGCTCGCCCTCGCACCGGTTGAACGGGCGTTCCGGTGGATACTGACGCCGAACGTCGACTGGCTGCTCAGCCAAAAACGGCGCAACGCGCAGCCGGAGTAGCTTCGGGGCTAGCTGTCTTCGGGCACGAGCAGCTGATGCTGCGCGAGTTCGCGGTAGAGCGGGGTGCTCGCGACCAGCTGCTCGTGGGTGCCCTCGCCGATAACGCGCCCTTCGTCGAGGACCACGATCTTGTCGGAGTCGACGACCGTCGACAGGCGGTGCGCGATCACGATGAGCGTTCGCCCGGTCGATACTGCGTCGAGGGCCTCCCGCATCAGCCGCTCATTGACCCCGTCGAGACTCGCGGTTGACTCGTCGAGCAGCAGGATCGGCGGAGCCGTCAGCAGCGCACGCGCAATGGCGAGGCGCTGCTTTTCACCGCCCGACAGCATGACGCCATTTTCGCCGACGGGAAGATCGAGGGCGCCCGCGAGCCCCGCGCTCGCTGCTCCGGGCTGCCAGGCGCGGGCTCGCTCGAGCAGACCACCCAGGTTCACGGCCCGCAGCACGCGCTCGCACGCAGCGTCGCTGGCCTCGGGGGCCGCGAGCAGCAGGTTGTCGCGGAGCGTGCCGGCGAGCACCGGCGCGTCTTGCTCGACATAGCCGAGCTGACGGCGCAGTTCGGCGCGATCGAGGGTGCGCACGTCGGCGCCGTGCAGCGCTACCGTCCCGGTTTCGGGATCGTAAAAGCGTTCGACGAGGCCCAAGATCGTGGACTTGCCCGCGCCGGAGGGGCCGACGAGCGCCACGCGTGATCCGCGGGGTACCGTGAAGCTCACCCCGCGCAACACCTCGGTCTCTATGAGATCGGCCGGGGCAGCCTCGGCGTCGCGCCGCGCACCGCGGCCACCGCGCACGAGCTCGCGGGCATCGGCGCGCTCGGGGGCCGCCGAGCGGTATGTGAACGTCACATCGGTGAGTTCGATCGCGGGCGCGTTGTCGTCGCGCACCTCCGCGAGCGGCACGAGGCGGCCGATCGGAGAGCGCTCGGCATCGCGCTCGGATTCGGTTTCGAGGTTCGCGATCTCCTGGATGCGGCCGAGCGCGCCGAGCGCCTGATTGATCGCCGAAATCGCGCCGAAGGCCTGACCGAGTGGCGTGACCATCAGGAACAGGAAGATGATGAACGTCACCAGCTGTGCAATGGTGATCGCGCCAGTGGCTACGCGGTAGCCCCCGAGGCCAAGCACCACGAGAAACGAGAGCTGCAACGCGAGGAAGGAGACCGGCACGATGAACGCCGAGATGCGTGCGACCTTAATGCCGAGCAGATAGGCCTCGGTCGCGTCGCGCTCGGTCGCATGTTGCTCACGCTCCGCGGCGCCCGCGGCGCGGATGGTGCGGATCGAGCTGATGGACCGGTCGACCTGGGCGGCCAGGTCGCCCACCTTCTCTTGTGCGCGAGCCACAGCTGGTCGAATGCGTGAGGAAACCGCGACCACGACAATGAGGGCGACAGCGATGACCGCGAAGGTGATTCCGAACAGCGCCGGATCAATCACCAGCATGCCGATGAGTGCTCCCACAAAGATGAGGAGGCCACTGATCGCCTCGACGAGCCCCTGGGTCAGCACCGCGCGCAGCAGTGTGGTGTCGCTGCCCACGCGGGAGACGAGGTCGCCCGTGCGGCGGCGATCAAACTGTGAGATCGGCAGGTGCAGGATCTTCGCGATGAGGCGCTTGCGGCTGGTGAGCACGACACCCTCGCCCATGCGCTGCAGTACGTAGTGCTGCAGGCCGCTGAGCACCGCCCCGACGATGACGACGATTGAGAGCAGCGCGAGCAGCAGGCCGAGCGGTGACCCGTCTTGCACACGCGTGATGATCTGGCCGAGCAGCGGGGGTTGCACGAGGGACGCGACCGCTGCGACGAGGCCGAGCACGAGCGCGACGATCAGCAGTCGACGCTGCTCGAAGAGATACGGCAGCAGTTGCTTCAGCGAGGCCCGGGGCCCGCGCGGGGCGGTCGGGGCTGCTGAGCCAGCTGGCCCCGGCGTCGTATCAGGGTTCGGATTTGCTGCTGCATCTGCTGGCGCGGTCACCCGCTCAGCCTACGCCTCGCGCCTGACCTACAGCCCACCCCCTCCAGCCCACCCCCTCCGCCAATCCGCGAGCGGGGTAGGTTGTGACGCGTGTCGCGGGCGCGACACGCGTCGAAAGTTACCCCGCTCGCGGGTGCGCGGGTGCGCGGGTGCGCGGGTTACGCCGTCAGGGCGCGGGCCGTGACGAGCATGTGGAGGGCCGCCTCTGCGGCCTCGCGGCCCTTCGACTCGGGGGCGCCGGGGCGACCCGAGCGGTCGACCGCCTGCTGTTCCGTGTCGGTCGTCAGTACGCCGAATCCGACCGGCTTGCCAGTGTCGAGCTGCACCCGCGTGAGCCCGTCGGTGACCGACGAACTGATGTACTCGAAGTGGGGTGTTCCGCCGCGAACCACTATGCCGAGGCAGACCGCGGCGTCGAAACCGCCGCCACCCGACTCCCGCGAACCCAGCGCGAGCTGAGCGGCGAGCGGCAACTCAAACGCGCCCGCGACCCGAAATGTAGAGTGTTCGCCACCGGCGGCCGCGATTGCCTGCTCGGCGCCCGTGACGAGGTGCGACATGATCTCCTCGTGCCAGCTGCCCGCGATCACGGCGACTCGCAGGCCGGTGGCGTCAACGGTGAGGTCCGGTGCTCCGGCTCCGCTCATAATGTGCTCCTTTGGGAATATGTATGAATGTCGACGCGTGGGCGCCTACTCGCCGTCGCGCACGTCCGCGGGCAACTGGTGTCCCATGCGGTCGCGCTTCGCGGCCAGGTACGTGAGGTTCTCTTCGGTGACGCCGACGATCAGGGGCACGCGCTCACTCACGGTGATGCCGTGCGCTTCGAGCTGCGACACCTTCTCAGGATTGTTCGTGAGCAACCGGACGTTGTCGATACCGAGGTCCGAGAGGATCTCGGCCGCCGCCGTGTAGTCCCGCGCGTCGGCGGGCAAACCGAGCTGCAGGTTTGCGTCGAGGGTGTCGACGCCCTGCTCCTGCAGCTGGTACGCGCGCAGCTTGTTCGCGAGCCCGATGCCGCGCCCCTCCTGACCCCGCAGGTACACGACGACGCCCCCGGCCTCGTGCACGCGATCGAGTGATGCCCTGAGCTGCGGCCCGCACTCGCACTTGAGCGAGCCAAACGCTTCGCCGGTGATGCACTCGGAGTGTACGCGCACGAGCGCCTCGCCGACTGGCAACGAGCCGTCGGGCATCGGCGCCACGAGCGCGATGTGGTCAATGCCCGCGCGACGATCGCGATACGCCATCGCGCGGAATTCGCCGTGCTCCGTGGGCAGCAACGTGTCAGCCCGCAGGCTGACGCCGCGTCGCTGCTGCTCGGTCTCAGCGGGCGCACCCTCGGGATCATGAGCGTTCAGGTATGCGATCAGCTGCTCGATCGTGATCACGGCAACGCCCTCGCGGGCCCCGAGCTGGATCAGCTCCGGGAGGCGCATCATCTCGCCGTCTTCGGCGACGATCTCGGCGATCGCCGCAACGGGGCGCAGCCCCGCCAGCTTCATGAGCTCGACGCTCGCCTCGGTGTGACCATCGCGGGCGCGCACGCCGCCATCGACCGCGCGTAGTGGCAGCACGTGCCCGGGGCGGCGCACGTCGGTGGGCACCGCGTCGGGGTTCGCGAGCGCGCGTAGGGTCGTCGTGCGATCGCTCGCGCTAATGCCCGTTGTGACACCGTGCGCGGCATCGACCGTCACGGTATATGCGGTTCCGCGTACGTCTTCGTTACGCGACACCATCATCGGCAGTTCGAGTTCGTCGGCGATCGCGTTTGTCATGGGCGCGCAGAGCAGCCCCGACGACCAGCGCACGGTCCATGCGATCCACTCGGCCGTTGCCAACTCCGCCGAGATGATGATGTCGCCCTCGTTCTCGCGATCCTCATTGTCTGCGACGATCACCGGCTTTCCCTCGCGGATTGCGGTAATCGCGTCCTCAATCGTCGAGATACCGGGGGTCTTGGGAGCGGCGTCCGCCTGCTCGATGGGGCTCATGCGCGGAATCCTTCGGTGCTGGGTGAATCGGTGCTGGGTGAGTCAGTACTGGGTGAGTCAGTAACGGGTGCGTCAGTGCTGGTGGAGGGCAGTTCGGCGACGCCGAGGCGCAGCATGCGCGCGACGTGGCGGGCCAATATGTCCGTTTCGACATTTACGCGATCGCCGGGAACGAGCTGCCCCAGAATTGTTGCGACCAACGTCTCGGGGATCAGAGACACCTCGAACCACTGCTCGTGCTCGGCCTCGTCAGAGATCGCGGACACCGTAAGCGAGACGCCCGAGAGCGTTACCGAGCCCTTGTCAACGAGCAGCGGGGCCAGCGAGGAGTCGAGCGAGAATCGCAGCACTCGCCAGGCCTCGTGCGGCGTCGCAGAGATGAGCGTCGCGGTGCCGTCGACGTGGCCCTGCACGATGTGCCCGCCCAGCCGGGTATCGACGCGCACCGCGCGCTCGAGATTCACGGGCGTACCGGGTGCGACGTCGCCGATCGTCGACATACGGATTGACTGCGCCATTACGTCAGCCGTGAACGTGGCACGGCCGTCGGGCGCAGTGCCGCGATCAATGACGGTGAGACAGACGCCCGAAACAGCGATCGAGGCGCCGTGCGCTGCATCGCTGGTCACGGTCGGTCCCGCGATGACGAGCCGCAATGAGTCGTCGACCGGAGTTACCGAGACGATCTCGCCGATTTCTTCGATGAGTCCAGTGAACATCAGGATCCTTCCGGGGCGAAACCGCCCGAGGTGTGGGGCGAAAGAGTGGGAACCGAGGCCGTCACGAGCAGGTCATCGCCCAGCGTTTGGACGCGCGCGTCGGTCAATCGCAGGATGGCCGAGATGCTGGCGATACCGAGATCGCCGATGCCGAGCCGCGAGCCGCCGAGTAGCGCGGGCGCCACGTAAACGAGCACGTCGTCGGCGAGTCCGGCGGCGATGATCGCGCTCGAGACCGCCGGGCCGCCCTCGACGAAGACGCTGCGAATGCCTCGCTCCGCGAGCGCGGCGAGGTCTGCGGCGAGGTCGCTGCCGGTGAACTGCAGCGGCTCTGTGAGACCGTGCGCCGCAAGCGCCGGGTGCGCGCGAACGCGCGCGTCAACGGGAATCTCACGGCGACCCAGCACGACCGGGATCGGTTGCTCGCTGGCGGGCACGAGCAGCCCGCCAGCGGAGTCGCGCGCGGTGAGCGTCGGGTCATCGGCGAGCAGTGTGCCGGTGCCGACGAGGATCGCGTCGGCTGCAGCCCGCCGCCGGTGCACGTCGGCGCGCGCATCTGCTCCGGTGATCCACTGGCTCGTTCCGTCGTTCGCCGCGGCGCGACCGTCAAGGGTCTGCGCCCACTTCACGGTGACGCGTGGGCGACGCGGAGGCGCGGCGTCGCGCCCTTGCGTACGCAGCCACGGCCCGAGCATCTTGCGTGCCTCGGGTGCGAGCACGCCGCCGAGCACCTCGATTCCGGCAGCGCGCAGCGTCGCGGCACCGCCGGCTGACGCTTGGCCGGGGTCCGAGAGCGCGAACGCGACTGCCCCGACGCCGAGCTCGACGAGCGCGACTGCACACGGTCCGGTGCGGCCCGTGTGATTGCAGGGTTCGAGAGTCACGACGGCGGTGAGTTCATGGGCGCGCTGCCGCCAAGCGTCGGGCAGCTGTGCAATCGCATCGACCTCGGCGTGGGGTGTGCCGGCGCCGCGATGCCAGCCCTCTGCGACGATCCGGCCGTCGCGGTCGAGGAGCACGCACCCGACTTGGGGATTCGGGGTATCAGCGCGACCGCGCAGCGCGATGGCGAGGCCCCGCCGCATGCCGTCCTCGATGAGGCTCTGCTCGAGCATCCCGATCCGCCGTTCACTACGTGCCGGGTGCGCAAGGGTCCACGGACGTCCGTGACTCACGCGTTCCTCTCATCCGGACTCGAACGCTCTATACGTCCATTACCGTCGGTACCGGAATTACACCGGTTCAGCATCGTGGGTACGACGCTCGCGGACTGTCACCGCCGGTTCGGAATCACACCGACCCCGGAACACGTTCATCATCGTAGTCCTCCCCGGCAGATTGCGTGAATGTGTGCGCATTCATTACGCCGGGGGCGCAATGTATGTTGTGAGATACCCAGGCGAGAGGGCTAGCGTGAGCCCCGCAGGGTGATCCCGCCCTCACATCCGTGTGGCCGTGACGCTCGCGGCCGGAACAGGAGTCGCTATGCGCGCTGTGACCTACGTGAAGAACAACACCGTCGAAATTCACGACAAGCCCGTCCCTGAAATCGCACCAGATGAGGTGCTGCTGAAGGTTGGCGGCGCCGGGCTCTGCCACTCGGACATCGCGATCATTGGCATGGGCGACGATAATCCCCTCATCGGCGGCACCCTCGGCCACGAGGTCTCTGGCACGGTCGAGAAGCTCGGTGCAGACGTGCAGAACTGGCAGGTCGGGGATCGCGCACTCGTCGCCCTGATTCTCGCCTGTGGGCAGTGTCGCGAGTGCCTAGCCGGGCGTGACAACCAGTGCGAGACGGTATACCCCCGAGAGGCACTCGCGCCGCTGTCGCCTGGCATTGGCAGCCCCGGCGGCATGGCCGACTACATCGCAGTGAAGTCGCACCACCTCGATCCCATCGGTGACCTCGACCTCGTCGCCGCTGCGCCGCTGGCCGACGCCGCGCTCACCCCGATGCACGCGATCAACACGGTGCGCGATCGCATGACCGGAGATGCAACCGTGGTGACGATCGGCCTCGGCGGGCTCGGCCACATGGCGCTGCAGATTCTCGCCGCGACGACCGGGGCGCGCATCATCGCGCTCGACACGGACCCCGAGAAGCTCGCCTACGCGGAGGCGCACGGTGCCGACCTGGCGATTCCGAGCGACGGCAGCGCAGCGAGCCGCATTCTGGCGGAGACCCGCGGGGTCGGCGCAGATGTTGTGTTCGACTTCGTCGGCGTGCAGCCCACGGTCGACCTCGCACGCGCGGTGGTGCGCGGCGGCGGCGCAATCCGGTTCGTCGGTCTCGGCGAGGGATCGTTCTCGTACGTTGCCGGCAGCAGCAGCCCGCTGCCATGGGGTGTCAATATCGAACGCGCCTACGGTGGCAACCGCTCCGACATGCGGCATGCGGTAGCGCTGGCGCGCGCTGGCAAGATCGGCGTGGAGGTCGTGGAGTATTCGCTCGACGATGCGGTTCAGGCCTTCGACGATCTGCACCACGGTCGCATTCAGGGCCGGGCGGTGCTCGTGCCGTAGCACGGGTGCGCTGGCGCGCTGGTGCCGGGCATACCGCCCGGCGCCAACGGCGCCAGCGGCGCTAGCGGATCAGGCCGATGCGGTCGTAGACGCGGGCCAGCGTGCGGTTGGCCACCTCGTTGGCGCGCTCCGCGGCCCGAGCGAGCAGGCGGTCGAGCTCAGCCGGATCCGCCAGGAGCTCCTCAGTGCGCGTGCGCACGGGAGCGAGGCTCTCCTCGACCACCTCGACGAGGCCCTTCTTCAGGTCGCCGTAGCCGCGACCCGCGTATTCCTGCTCGACGGACTCGACCGTGCGATCGCTGAGCACCGCGTAGATGGTGAGCAGGTTCGAGACGCCCGGCTTCGCCTGGCGATCGAAGCGAATGTCGTTGTCGTCGTCGGTGACGGCGCGCATGATCTTCTTCTTGGTGACGTTCGCGGGGTCGAGCACCTTGATGAGGCCGGCCTCCGACTCGGCAGACTTTGACATCTTCGCCGTCGGCTCCTGCAGGTCGTAGACCTTCGCGGTGCCCTTCGGGATCTGCGCCTCCGGCACGATGAACGTGTCGCCGAAGCGCGTGTTAAAGCGATTCGCGAGGTCGCGTGTCAGCTCGACGTGCTGGCGCTGATCTTCGCCCACAGGCACGCTTTCGGCCTGGTAGAGAAGAATATCGGCGGCCATCAGGATCGGGTAGGTGAAGAGTCCGACCGACGCAGCATCGGCGCCGTTCTTCTGCGACTTATCTTTGAACTGCGTCATGCGGCTCGCCTCGCCGAACCCCGTCACGGTGTTCAGCACCCAGGCAAGCTCAGCGTGTGCTGGCACCTGTGACTGCACGAACAGCGTCGACTTCTCGGGGTCGATACCGGCCGCGATGTACTGCGCCGCGGTGCGGCGGGTGCGCGCAATCAGCTCAGCGGGGTTCTGCGGCACGGTGATGGCGTGGAGATTGACGACGCAGAAGAAAGCGTCGAAGTCCTCTTGCATCTGAGTCCACTGGCTCAGCGCGCCGATGTAGTTACCGAGCTGCAGCGAATCGCTCGACGGCTGCATGCCTGAAAAAAGAACGGGTTTTGCGGGTGCACTCATAGTGAGGTTCCTTGCGAGTTGTGCAGGTGAAAGTTGGGCTTGCGCGAGTGCGCAGTGTCGCCGTGCGTCGGGGCCGGTCAGCGTTCAGTTAGACGCGGTAGTCGACGACCACGGGGGCGTGATCCGACCAGCGGGCGTCGTACGACGCGGCGCGGTCGACCGTGTATGACTCGACGCGCTCGGCGAGCGCGGGGCTGACTACGTGGTAGTCGATGCGCCAGCCAGTGTCATTGTCGAACGCCTGGCCGCGGTTTGACCACCACGTGTACGGGCCGTCAATCTCACCGTGAAAGCGGCGCCCCACGTCGACCCAGCCGAAGCCCTCGCCCTCGGTGCCGTCGACGCCGACAATGGTCTCGCCCGCGGTGCCGAAGAAGCGATCGAAGTAGGCGCGCTCGCGGGGCAAGAATCCGGATCGCTTGACGTTGCCCTTCCAGTTCTTGATGTCGAACTCGCGGTGGCCGACGTTGAAGTCACCGACGACCGCGACGAGCTCCCGTTCGGCCGTGAGTTCGCGCATGCGCTCACCCATGGCGTCGAGGAACGCCCACTTGGCCTCCTGGCGGGGTGTTTCGACCTCGCCCGAGTGGGTGTAGTTGCTGATGACGGTGAACGTATTGCCGTTCACGTCGAAGTCAGCCTCGATCCAGCGCCCCGACGACTGGATCTGCTCTTGAGCGTCGAGCCCTCCGAGACCCACGCGGTGCGCAGTCGCGGGCACGCGGCTCGCGATGGCGACGCCGGCGCGGCCCTTGATCTGGCACGGGTCGTGCAAGAAGTGCCACCCCTCGCCGAGCAATTCGGTCAGATGCGAGTCGTCGGCGCGCACCTCTTGCAGGGCGAGCACGTCGACTCCGCGGGCATCGAGCCAGTCGCCCATGCCCTTGCGGAACGCGGCCCTGATGCCGTTGACATTGACGGATGCGACGCGCAAGGTTTCAGCCATGCCAGCCAGTCTACTTCGGGCGCGGGCGTGCGTTGGCGCGACGCCGTGCGTCGCGTTTAGTGCGGGGTCGGCGACTCAGAACACCATCGGGCGGTCGTAGTCATCGTCAAACGTGCCGCCCAACAGGTCGACATCAATGTCACAGACCACCGGTACGTGGTCGCTCGGAGCATCGCCCTTGCGTTCCTCGCGTTCGATGGATGCGCCGGTGACTGCGTCTGCGAACGCGGGCGATCCCATGATGAAGTCGATGCGCATACCCTGATCCTTCGGGAACTTGCCCGCCTGGTAGTCCCAGAACGTGTAGCCCTCTGGCACGATCGGGCGCACCACGTCGGTGACGAGGGGTTCGAAGGACGCGAGCATCGATCGCTCCTCCGGCGAGACATGCGTCGAATAGCCCACGCGGAACGACGGGTCGGCCATATCGGAGTCGAACGGAGCGATATTCCAATCACCCATCAGCGCGAGTGGCAGCTGGGGATCCTCATCGAGCCAGGAACGAGTGTCTTCTCGCAGCGCTTCGAGCCACGCGAGTTTGTAGGCGAAGTGAGGATCATCGAGTGAACGCCCGTTGGGTACGTACAGACTCCAAAGTCTGAGGTCGCCGACCGTGACGCCGAGCGCACGAGCCTCAAGTGGGAGATCGTTCGGGCCGACGCCCTGCACGCCCTCCTGGCCCTTGACGGGCTTACCGAAGCCGGGCATGCCCGCGAATTCCCGCGCGACGTCAGTCATCTCGTGGCGGCTCGCAATTGCGACGCCGTTCCACTGGTTGAGGCCGTGAATTTCGACCGTGTACCCGGCCTGTTCGAACGCCGCGAGCGGAAACTGATCGGGCCGGCATTTGATCTCTTGCATCGCAAGCACGTCGATGTCTTCGCGCACGAGCCAATCGACCACGCGGGCAAATCGAGTGCGGATCGAGTTGACGTTCCAGGTGGCGATGCGCATGAGATTCAGCCTACCGGTGGCCTGCCAACTGCACCCTTTGCGTCGTTTCCAAGGCCATACCCAGTGCCACACGGTACATTGAGACGTTATTGTCGGGTGCGATCAACCTCGCCCGCACGACCCTGGGAAGCTGAATGACACAGAAACCTGCTGCAACGCTCGAACGCCAGTCGTTCGTGCGACATGGCAAGCTCCGTCGTTCGAGTGCATGGGGCAACGCGCTTCGGGTGCTATTGACGGCCGCAATCGTAGTTGTAATGAGCGGTGTCGCCACCGTCGCCTACGCGGTGTGGGGGCTCGTGCAAGACATTGACACCGTCGAACTCGGAAACGAGGCGGGTGGTGTCGGGGTCGGTGACGAAACGATTGACGGCGCGCTCACGATCCTGCTCGTCGGATCAGACTCCCGCGCGGGTCAAGAAATTGACGACGGCGAAGAGGGCGAACTCAACGACGTCACGATGATGCTGCACGTTTCGGCCGATCACAAGAACGCGACCGTCGTCAGTTTTCCGCGCGACCTGATGCTCCCGATCCCGAGCTGCCCGGGTCCCGAGGGTGAACCCGATTACTACCCGGCCATGAGTGAGCAGCAGCTGAACTCAACGCTCGCAAACGGCGGACTGCCCTGCGTAGCGGCAACGATTTCACAGCTCACCGGCATGGAGGTTCCGAATGCCGCGCTGATCACCTTCGACGGCGTGATCGGGGTCTCGAATGCAATCGGCGGCGTCGATGTCTGCCTCGCGCAGCCCATCGTCGATGAGTACACCGACCTCAATCTTCCGGCGGGCGAGAACACACTCGTCGGGCTTGAGGCGCTGCAGTTCTTGCGCACCCGGCACGGCGTCGGCAACGGCGGCGACACGAGCCGCATCAGTAATCAGCAGGTCTTCATGACCGCGCTGGTGCAAAAGATGAAGAGTGCTGACACGCTCTCTGACCCGATGAAGGTCTACGGCCTCGCGAAGGCCGCGGTCGAGAACATGACGATGTCAAAGAATATGGCGAGCGTCGATTTCATGCAGCAGGTCGCAAACACGGTCAAGGACATTGACCTCGAGAACATCAACTTCGTGCAGTATCCGGCCTCTGATCACCCGTACCAGACCGGCCGCTTGACCCCTGACTACGCGAGCGGGGATGCGCTGTTCGAGGTCATTAAGAGTGGTCAACCATTCACGGTGCAGGGTGTCGGTGAGGGCGTTGCAGTTGAGGGGTCTGACCCCGCGACGCCTGAGCCGGGCACAGAAACACCGGCGCCCGAGGTTGACCCGACCACCGGTGAGCCGATCACCGACCCTGCCACGGATCCCGCGACAGACCCGAATGCTCCGGCGGCCGACCCGAACGCACCGGCGCCTGACGGCTCCGGTGAGACGGTGCTGCCAGACAACGTGACCGGTCTTCAGGCGGACAAATCTGTCTGCACACTCGGCCGAACGGTGTTGTAGGCGCGAATCTTCGCGGTATTTCGCGGCGATCGATTTCCATCCCGCCTGGTTCTCCAGGTAGACTGGACGACGTTGTTCGCGTATGGAGACGTGCCAGAGCGGCCGAATGGACTTCACTGCTAATGAAGGGTCGGGGTTAACTCGACCGGGGGTTCAAATCCCCCCGTCTCCGCCAGTCGAGCAACACATGAACCCCCGAACGTCGTCGAGAAATCGATGGAGTTCGGGGGTTTTTTGTGCGTACACTGGCCGTCCACGGAAGTTGAGCAAAGGAGCTGGAGCACATGTCTATGAAGCCTCGGAAGACCCTGGCCGGTGTTGGAGCCGCGATCGCCCTCGTCGCAGGGGGCGTCGTCGCAGTCGCGGCACCCGCGCAAGCGGCGGGCGGCTACACGTACCTGTACCCGACAAACTTCACGACGAAGGCGGCGTGCGACGCGAAACGCGTGACGATGAACTCCTCGTGGACCCGCGCGAGCCAGTGCTTCATCATGACCGACCGCGGCGTCATTGACTGGAAGTTCCAGGTCTCGGTGCGGGGGTACTGACCCGCTGTGCGGTGCCGAGCCCCTTGCTTCTCGCCGAGCCCCTCGCGCTTTGGCGCAATCGGACAAGGGGGTCGGCGCGCAGGAAGGGGCTCGGCGATGCGCTGGCCCGTGCGCCAGCGCACGAGCACGCCCACGTACAATCGGGTAAATGGCACGCATGCGCGAACGCGACCCCGCGGAGGATCCGGCGATCACCGCTGACCGGCTCAAAGAGCGAATTTACGTCACATTCGCAGCGCTCGCGGTCGTACTCACTCTGCGCGGGCACGCAGCCGAGACGGACGCCACCTCGGCCCTCTTGACGGTCGTGATCACGGTCGCGGGCACCCTGCTCGCCGTGTTCGTCGCGGATCTTGTGTCGCACGTGCTCGCCCACGAGACGTTGCCCACGCGCGTTGAGCTCACCGTGATGGCCCGCGTGACGTTCGGTGCCGCCGGCGCGGTCGCCGTGCCGGTCGTCTTCCTGGCGCTCGGCGCGCTCGGTGTTTGGACGCTCTCGACGTCGCTCACGGCGAGCACGGTGGCGCTCATCGTGGCCCTGGTCGTCATTGCGCGGGCCGCAGTGCGCCGACTCAAACTCAGCCGGTTGTGGAAGTGGGTGTTTCTCCTCGCAGAAGCGGCGCTCGGGCTCGCTGTCATCGGGCTCGAACTGCTCGCCCACTCGCTCTAGGCAGCGTCTCGCCCCACCAGCTCCCGCGCCCGCTGCCGCTCGATGACGACCACCGCGATCACGACGCAGACCGCTGAACCGGGCACTGTAGCGACCGGCAGCGTGCTGCAGATGAGCACTCCCGCGGCGGTGGCCAGGTACAGCACCGACTCTCCGATACTCAGGTGTCTGCGCAGCAGGATTGCCCAGACGACCATCATGAACAGCGCCACTGGCACGCCGAGCGACAGCGACGCGACCGACGCATTGAGGTGCTCGGCGGTGTTCGCCAGTAGATCTAGCTCGACCTCGATGCCCGCCGAGATTGCACCGACAGCCGCGAACAGGGCGTAGTGGGCATACCCAAAGGCGAATCCGGTGCGCGCGCTCGTGAGTGAATCGCCGTACTCGTTCGAGAAGTACAGCCACCAGACTCCCGCGGCGAGCACGAGGCCCGCGCCCGCGAGCCCGACGATGCCATCAATTTCTGTGCCCGAGTTCAACGCGTCGATGATCGCGTTTGCCGACGCGAGCAGGCTTTCGCCGAGCAAGATCAGCACGAACAGGCTGTAGCGCTCGGCGACGTGGTGGGGGTGCCAGGGGGTGTTTCGCGCGCGCTCCGCCCATACCGGCACGAGCACTTCGAGCACCATTGACGGCCAGAATGTCCAGAATTGCGCTTCCGGCGGTAACGCGAGTCGCGCCACCCAGATCGCTTGCACCACGCTGATCCCGATTGCGTAGCGAACGGCGACCGCCCGCTGTTCGGGGTCGGAGAGCGCCAGCCGCAGCCACTGGCCGACCATCGCGAGGCGCATGATCACGTAACCCCATGTGATTGTCGCCCAGTCGCCACCAACCATCGCGTCGTGCACGCCGGCGGCCAGCACGAGTACGCCGCCCATTTGCACGATGGTGGTGACACGGTAGAGCCAGTCGTCGGTGTCGAACGCCGAGGCGAACCAGGTGAAGTTCATCCACGCCCACCAGATCGCGAAAAAGATCATGACGTACGAGAGTGTGGATTCGGCACCGTGCCCCTCGACGATGCCGTGGTGCAGGCTCTGTGATGCCTGCGAAACGGCGATCACGAAAACAAGGTCGAAGAACAGTTCGAGCGGGCTCGCGACGCGGTGTCGCTCCTGCGGATCCCGCCCCGACATCCGCACCAGGCCGATGCGATTCCAGTTCACCGAGTCACCGCGGCAATCAGCACGGGATCGGTGCACCCGGCAGCAAATCCGCGCACTCGAGCGCGGATCTCGCGCTGCAGCACGATCGTGCCGATCCGCTCCATGATCGGCGCGAGCCAGTGCGGGCGGCAGGCGAAGTTATAACGCCAGATGACCTGCGTGCCGCCACCCTCGACGGGCCTGAATTGCCACCCGCCTGCGAAACGTTCGAGAAACCACGGCCCGCGCGTCATACGCATCCCCGTGTTCGACGGTCGCTTGAACGAGACGCACTCACTGGTCATCGCGATGCCCCAGCGGTGTCGAGTCCAGGTGCGCACCCCGGCGGCCTGCTCAAGTTTCCCGTCGAGGAGGCGCTCCGCCCGAATGAACGGATCCCAGCGGAGCCGCAGTTCGCCGTGGGTCTGCGAGATCGCAAACGCGATCGCGGGCTCCACGTCGACCGTGGCACGGGCTTCAATCGTCGGCACAGGCGTCTCTTCTCAACGTCATCGGACAGCTAGGGAACTCATGCTACTTTGCGAGTTCCGTGCGCTGAAACGGGTCAAGGTCTGGCGACCCCGTGGTGATGACCCGTACAGTCGGCGTATGACCGATCTGAACGGCGACGGCCGTGCCGAGACGACGAACGAGCGCGCGGATCGCAACTGGAACGAGATCTTGCAAGAGCTGCGCGTCGCGCAGACCGGTACGCAGATCCTCGGCGGGTTCTTGCTCGCGGTTGCATTTCAACCTCGGTTTCGCGAGCTCGATGAGTTTCAGCTCGTGCTGTACCTCGTGCTGGTTGGGCTGGCGGGCATCGCTGCCGTTCTTGGCCTCGCCCCGGTCACACTGCACCGCACCTTCTTTGGTCGGGGACGCAAGCCCGACATTGTGAGGCTGGGCGGCCGCCTACTCGCCGCCGATCTGGTGGTGCTTGCCCTGCTCGCGGCGGGCGTGACCGGGCTGGTCTTCGACTTCGCGATCGGACGTACCGCGGGCGTTATCGCGCTCGTCGCCGGGGGTGCGGTCGTCGTTGGGCTCTGGAGCGTGTTGCCTCGACTGGTGTTTCGCCGCGACGGCACGCCGGATCCGCGCGGCCCGGGCGACGACGCGGCCGGGGTCGTGAGCCCTTAATCGGGAGTGTCGACCGTGATGTGGTCGAGGTCGTCGCGCTCGCCGCCCTCGTCGCGGGCGTTGCCCTCGGCCTCCTGCGTGGTTTCGAAGGCGTCGGCACCCTCGTCGGTGTCGAGTTCAGCGTCGCCGTCGAACTCGGATTCGGGCTGCGATCCGGATCCCGATCCCGCGTCTTCCACGGCGCCGGGGGCGTCTTCGTGCTCTGTTGTCATGATGTGTGACCTCCTGCGAGCGACGCTACGCGGGGTGCAGGGTGAACGCAGCGGGGTTGTCGGGGATGATCTCGGCTGGTAGCGGTCGAGACCGCGATCCGGTCACCCGTGCTGATCTCGCTTCGGGATCAATGGGAGCGCGATCAGCGGCGCGAGCGCCACGAGCCCGAAGACGAGAGGATAGCCGAGCAGCGAGATCGCAGCGCCGAGTCCCGGCCCGACCGCGGAGGCGGCAATGAACTGGCCGGTGTTCTGCACGCCGAGCGCACGCCCGGCCCAGGCACTGCCCGCGGCCTCCGCGACGGAGGTGTAAGCGAGGCCGTTGTCAGCGACACTCACCACCGTCGCAATGACGAGCACGATGCCGCCGACGACGAGGCCAGCGGGAATGATCTCGTGCGCCGCCCCGACGAGCGCGAGCAGCAGCATGACCGCGACGCCGGCGATCGCCACCCAGCGCAGCACCCGCACCCGCTCTCCGACGCGGTCGCTCACGCCGCCGATCACGATGCGCCCGAGGGCGCCGACGAACTGCGCGATGCCCATCAGTAGGCCGGCCGCCGTCGCGTTCCAGCCGAGTCCCGTGATGAGCCAGAGCATGCCAAAGGTGGCGAGCGCGAACTGAGGGAGGACGAGCAGGATCGAAACAGCGTGGATGCGGGCGAGGAAGCTGTCCGCGCGATAGGGGTTGGTTGTCGTCCTGGCTGTGGTCTTGGTTGTGCTCGTGGGCGCGAGCACCGCGGGCGGCGCGACCGGGCGCGGAGGGTTGCGGATCCCGAAGGCGCACGCGAGGGTGATTGCGGCGAGGATGGCGCCAATCACCACGAATACTCCGTCCGTGTGGATCTCAGCCGCGAGGGGTGGTACCGCCACGGCGGCCGCTGCGACGCCGAGCGGTTGCGACATTTGGCGCACGCCCATGGCGAGTCCGCGGCGATGCCGCGGGAACCAGCCGACGACGACCCGCCCACTCGCAGCGTTGGTGCTGGCAGCCGCGGCGCCGCCGAAGAACAGCGCGATGCCGAGAGGTACGAGATCCGCGGTCGCGGCGGCGGCCCACGCAGCTCCGGCCGCGGCGACAGCGGTGAGCGCGAGCCCGCCCGCAATCACCCAGCGTTCGCCGAAGCGGTCGGCCGCCGCACCCCACAGCACGAGCGTCAGCACCATGCCGAGGGTGGGGGCTGACGCGAGCGTGCCAGCGGCGGCGAGCGGTACTCCCCGGTCGAGATGCAGCATCGGAATCAGATAGATCGGCGCGCTGACGAGCATCGTGCCAGCGGCCTGGGCGAGGAGCCCGAGCGTGAGCACCACCCAAGCGCGCGACGGCACGGGTTCGCGATGCGGCGATTGCGTCATGGGGCTCCTATCTTCGGTACACCAAAATGGTATACCACGGCGGCATGTCATACTTTCCGGATGGAAGGTTCGACCGAGGGTGGGGCGTACGGCACGCTGCGTCGGTCAATCCTTGAGTTTGATGTGATGCCGGGGGAGCGGCTGTCTGAGCGCGGGCTTGAAGAGGCACTCGGTGCCTCGCGCACTCCGATTCGGGCGGCACTCATGCGGCTCGAAACCGAGGGGCTCACCGGGCGCGAGGGGCGTGGATGGCGCGTGGCGCCGATCGACCTGACCGAGGTGCGAGCCGTCATGGAGTATCGCGAGATCGTTGAGATCGGGGTGGTGCAGCGCGTGGTCGAGCGCGCGGCAGAAGCTGACATCCGCGCACTCGCGGCCGCCGTCGAGGCGCGGTCCGAGCACGATGATCAGCCGACGGGCCTCCGCCAGGGCAGCGACTTTCACCTGTCGCTCGCGGCGCTCAGCGGCAACTCGTTTCTGCGCGACGCCGTCGCTGATACGCTTACTCGGCTGGCTCGACCTCGCTGGCTGGTGGTGCGCACTGCTGAATCGCGCGCTCGGGTGCGCGACGACCATCGGGAACTGATCGCCGCGCTGCTCGTGCGCGACGCAGACCGGGCGAGCGCACTCGTCGCAGCGCATACGCGGGCGACGCGGGAGCAACTCGTGGGCTTCCTGGTTGAGGAGCGAGCGAGGCTGCGCGGCCGCGGTTTCGCGATCGTGGAGAGTTAGGGAGCGAGCTCGCTACTGCTGCGCGTCCTCGAACCGTCGGATTGCATCTTCCGGGTTCGTGAGCAGTTCACGATCTTGCGGCCGCTCGAGATAGAACTGCATGAGAGCGGCTACGACGTTGGGGTCAGAGCCAAGTTCAGCTGCCTCGACGTAGTAGACGCGACCGTGGTCGGTTTCGATCCGCACGGAGGGCACTAGCTCGGTTTTCTTCCGTCCTGCGGGTTTGGCCACCGCTTCAGCTGTCACGCGGACGACCTCAGACCACGGCAGATAAACGTCTTCGTGCTTGTGCATTATTCCGATTCGCTCGGGGGCGAGTCGGATCCCGGGATTGGCTCGTAGGTAGCGGGCTACCTGGCGCCATGCGTACGCGCTGAAGGCGAGAAAGAAGGCGCCCATCATCCAAGCGAGGCGTGGAGCTGCACCCAAAGGGCCTCCGCCGTTTTGCAGGAGACCCTCAATTACAATCCAAGCGCTGTAGACACCGAACGCGGTAGTAACCAAAGTCATCCCGATTGAATTGAACGGACGGAGAAATGGTGGATGCGATACCCAAGTGACACCTCGATCCACTCGATATCTGATCAGTTTTTCCTTCGGATCGAAGGCGAGGCTGACGCAGTAGCCGACCAGACCCCAGAACCAAAAGAGCAAATTGATACTCAAGATTCCAGTCATGTATGGCGGTGTTGAGTCGAGAATCAACCCAAGCGCCGTCGCCATGAGGATGACGACAGAACCACCGATTCCGATCACGCGGCTTCTCAGCGGGAAAGCTGACGCGGCAACCTGGTTTTCAACTAGTCCTCGCGATTGAGGAGTCAGACGAACCCGAAAAACGCGAGTTGAAGCGCTCATTGACTCTGAGCATCACTAAAGCGACGAATCGCTTTCTCGGGGTCAGCGAGCAGCTCGCGATCCTGCGGCCGTTCGAGATAAAACTGCATGAGTGCCGCCACTACGTTCGGATCAGAGCCAAGTTGAACAATATCGACGTAGAAGACGCGGCCATCGTCTGCGTCTATTTGCACACAGGACACCAGTCGCCTCCTGTTTTCGGTGCCTCTGTTGACGGTCTGAGTAGTGACCTTCGTAATGCGATTCCACTCCAAGAACAGATCTCTGTGCTCCAAGTTCAGTCCCACCCGGTCAGGTGCTAGCTGAACTCCAGCATTCGAGCGGCATGCGCGAAGCGCGTCTCGCCAGATGAAGAAGCTAGCTCCGAAGAAAACGGAACCGAGCAACCAGCTTGACCAGGGAGCGGCGCCCCAAATGACGCCTCCATTCTTTAATGTGGCTACGCTCACGAAACCCACACTGTAGGCCCCGATCAACGTGGAGATTATGGCGATCCCCAGTGTCATTAGTGGGTTGAGATACGGCGTTTGAGAGATCCAGGTGACCACCGACGACGCGCGATACCGCACGGTGCCACTCGTCGAATCAAAAAATACTCCAAATCCCAGTGAGACAAGCCCCAGCACCCAGAACGTAATGCTTATGCAGAAGAACCCAAAGAGGTACGGCGAAGGCGACAAATGAGCGAGCGCCATGCAAGTGAGGAAAATCAATGCGATCGCTCCTCCGCCCCCGAGGAGTCGACGGGAGAAGGTGAATACAGAGGGTTGGACCTCTTCTCCCATGCGAGCCAAGGTTTGCTGACTCAAATCCACATTGGCTACTCGAGTGAGCGGTGCACTCATTGACGCGGCTTTTCAGCCTGCGAGCAAACGCCTATGTGCGGAATGGTCCATCTAGGACACTCTTGACTATGAGATCTGCGCGTCGCTGAAATGGCGGATCGCCTCTTCCAGGTTCGTGAGCAGTTCACGATCTTGGGGTCGCCCGAGATAAAACCGCACGAGCGCGGCCACGGCGTTTGGGTCAGAGCCGAGCTCAAATGCCTCGACGTAGTAGACGCGACCTTGGTCGGTTTCGATCCGCACGGAGGGTACTAGCTCGGTTTTCTTTCGTCCTGCGGGTTTGGCCACCGCTTCAGCTGTCACGCGGACGACCTCAGACCATGGCAGATAAACGTCTTCGTGCTTGTGCATTATTCCGATTCGCTCGGGGGCGAGTCGGATCCCGGGATTGGCTCGGACATAGCGGGCTACTTGGCGCCATGCGTACACGCTCGACCCTAGAAAGAACAGGCTCATCAGCCATGCCAATCGTGGAGCTGATCCCCACGGATTTCCATCGTTTTGAACTAGACCGGTAGTCACAAACCACGCGCTGTAGGCGCCGAACGAAGTGAATATGAGCGAGAACCCAATCAAGATGAGTGGGTGAACAAGCGGTTCTTGCGAAACCCAAGTACACGCAGATTTCGTGCGGACTCTGATCTGGTCCTCTTTAGTGTCGAACGAGAGGCTGACGCAGAAGGCGGTCATCACCCACAGCGACAGAAAAAAACCAAACCACATGTACCCGGTCATATACGGGGGCAGCGAGTCGAATGTGAGTGCAGCGGCCATGGCAAGGATGAGGAGCGCTGATCCGCCTCCCCCGATGAGACGACGTCTCGTCGAAAAAGACGTGGCTGCAATTCGGTCGCCGCCCGGACTGTTCTGTTGCGGGCTGGGAAGTACGCGAAAAATGCGAGTTGGAGTGCTCATTGACTCTGCGCGTCACTAAAGCGACGAATCGCTTTCTCGGGGTCAGCGAGCAGCTCACGATCTTGGGGTCGCTCGAGGTAGAACTGCATGAGTGCGGCTACGACGTTGGGGTCAGAGCCAAGTTCAGCTGCCTCGACGTGTATGACTTGGCCATTGCGTGTCTCGATGCGCACGCACGGTACGACGCGCTTCGAACGCTCCGTGCCCGTATTCACGACCTCCACCGCTACGCGTTTAAGCTGCTCCCAGTACACAAATTCATCGGTGTATATGCGGCAAACCCCTACGCGATCCGGAGTGAGCCGAAGGCCGAAATTCGCCCTGGTCGTTCGGTACAGTACTCGCCAGGCATAGAAACTCATGCCGCCAAAAGCCGCTCCGAGTATCCATGCCGAGCGGGGCGCCGCGCCCCAGACATTGCCGTCGTTCTCGAGGACGCCAGCAATCGCGATGCACAGGCTGTATGCCCCAATCGACGTAACGATAAGCGCAAGACCCATTGTTGCCGACACGCTCAACAATGGGTTCTGGGATATCCACGTGACGCCAGGATCCAATCGATACCTGACTTCATGTCCCTTGGCCCCTAATGCAGTGCCGCATGCCAAGGTAGCCAGTCCCCACAAGCAAAAAATGACAGTGGAACTCAGAAAACCGAAAATGTAAGACGGAAGAGGGAGAATGACCATCCCTGTGATCGCAAGCAGCATAAACCCAAAAACCCCGCCACCCACAGCGAGCATTCTGGTAGCCGTTAAGGCGGTCGGGCGAACTCTTTCCCCCACACGCTGTTGCGTTTGCGCGCTGAGATTGACTGCGACCACTCGAGTGAGTACCCGCGTCATCGAATTGTGCCGTATATCTCGGGGAAGTTGCGTCGGTGGGGATCCAGTTTTGCCGAGATCTGATATTTTCCCAACAACCCCTCGTCTATTGCCTGTCGTGAGCGCAGTGATACCCAACTCTCCCAACCTGTCTGGCTACCTTCGGCGCCCCAATACCCTCCAATAGCGCCCAATCCAACGCCCACAACGGCACCACCAATAGCTCCTGCAACGGTTCCCGCCCCAGGAACAAGGAACGTGCCGACGGCTGCTCCTGCGCTGGCACCCAACTTGCCGCCCGCCCACGCTCCCGCCGCACCACCCGCCGCCCCGCCTACGGCGCCCGCTGCCACCTTGGAGGGTGATTCTCCGCTGTAGATGTCGTACGCGCCAGCGGCGATTCCGCCGAGCAGGCCGGCAGTTTTGCCGCCCGTAACGAGGAAATCTTTGACACCGAGTTTCTTGATCTCTGCGTCGATGCTATCTCGCGCCGCTCTGTGCGCGTGCTCGTCGTACTTTTCTCCGCGCGCAATGCGGGCGGGGACCCTTGAGCGTCCATCCTTCTGGTGCTCTTGCCAGCGTGCTTCGTGTTTCTGCTGCTGATCGAGAAACTCAGACAGCCCCTCGCTGATTCGCTTATCCGATTCGGCGGCGAGGGCGTCATAGCTCGCGAGCCCCGCATCGCGGAGGTTCTTGATCAGGTCGTCTACTGCGTCGAGTTCTGAGACCCGCCCGAGAAGGGGACCGAAGTACTCGTTGATCCAGCTCTCCAGGTCCGCGCGCCACATCGCCACGAGGTCTCGGATCTCCTGGAAGAGTTTGACCTGATGTTCATGCTTCGACTTCGCGTCTGCAGCTTTGGCGTCGGTGTCGCCGGCCTCGCTCGCTGGGGCTGTCGGGGGCTGAATGTACCGGGCGTCCGTAACGGTCAGGTTTGCTGCTGTTGCCGTATCCGCGTAGCCAGAAAGCAGATTGCGGCCCCGCTCGAGCAGGCCGCCGTAGGCATCGACGATGGAAGAGGCGTCTTTGGCGAAGCTCGCGACGATACTGATCGCATCTGCGTGCTGGCTCGCGGCGTACGTGAACGAATCGAAGGATGCTCCTTTCCAGAAGAACGTCATGTTCTCGGGAGTCACTCGTATCCGATTCGCCACATCATCGAGCCTGTCGTGAACGGTCGAAATGCTGCGCGAAAGGTCGTAAAGCGCCGAAACGTCTCCTACGATCTTGAGGTCGATGGGTCCGCTCGTCGCAAACGCGGCGGGGTCGATCGGCTCAGTCATCGGGCAACACGTCCTTCAAATCGTCGAACACGTCAGCGGCGTCATCATCGCCCGCGAGCAGATCGTTCGCAACTTCGAGCACGAGATCGCTGAGCCCCTCCTCGGCGAATACAACGCGATCGGCCTTGGACTTGAGCGCCGCCACGATCGTCGCGAGTTCACCGGATGCAGAGCCAGCGTCCGCCGCTGTCGGAAATCCGCTCAACGCTCCACCTAAGTCGCCAACAACGTACGAGAACGTATTGAGCTGCTCCGTGATGCCGGGCAGATCGATTTCGATGTGGCCGCCGCTCACGCGATCCGCCCTCCAGCGCGCAACGCCCGTGGCACCTCGGGATCAAAGGCCACGATGTCGAACGGCTGGGTCTGTTGGATCACGTCGAGCGCTGTGGTCTCGATGAGTTTCCACGGTTGATCTCTGCCGCACGCCTCGAGCAGCCGATCGAGCGCGGTAAACACGAAGATCGCGCGTCTGCGGTCGGTGGTCTCGTGCACCTCCGCGGCGAGGCCGCCGTCTGGCAGCTCGCGCACTGGGAGATACAGCACCGGCGGCACGACGGCTTCGACTTCGTCTCCGACGACAGCGCGACGAGACTCGTGAAAAGAGTCGAACAAACCGCGCGAGGGTGGGGGAGCAGGCATTATTGGGGTTTCTAACTAGAGTGACTGTGAAGTCACGTTAGCAGGAGTTGCCTTGCCTATTTCAGTGCATTGCTATTTTTACACACAGATTCTGCTATATCTCCATGCGGGCGAAGCTCGGCCAAAAACTCCGAAACCTACATCGAGAGCGGGTCCAACACCGACGTCGCCGGGCCGATCCGCTTGTGCGTGTGCTCAATGGCCTCCTCGACGACGCTGCGCAAGCTCCGCCGCGTGCGCAGCGACCGACGCTGTCGCTCGGCGCCCGTACCGTGCGCGAAGACTTCGTCGATCATTCGGGAGACCCGGTTGAGGTCGCCCGAAGCGGCGAGCGCCGGGCCGATGTGCGCGCGCAGCGCATCAATGGCGACCTGCGGATCGCTGGGCCGCCCGAGGATCGGGTTGAGCAATGGCCCGGCGACACCGTGCCGGCTCGCCGACCACATGGCGAGGCGGAGCACCGAGGTCGGCAACGAATCGGGCGAGAAGCCCGCGCGCCACTCGAGCGCTGCGGTGGTGACGAGTGCGCGGATGATGCCCGCGAGCGCGATCGAGTGCGACGCCTCAAGCGGAACGTCTGCGACGCGAATCTCGACCGTCGGAAACCTCTCGCTGAGCCGCGCGTCGAAGTAGATCATGCCGCTGTCGACGAGCACGCCGGTAGCGAGCAGGGAGTCAACGGTGAGCTGGTAGTTCTCGGGCGTGCCAAAGGGATCGTAGGGCCCGGCCGTCGGCCACCTGCTCCACACCTGGTAGCGCTGGCTCGCGTAGCCGCTGTCTTCGCCGTTCCACATCGGGGAGTTGGTGCTGAGCGCGAGCACGAGCGGAAGCCACGGGCGAATGCGATCGAGCACGCCAATTCCCTCGGCTGCGTCGGCGACACTCACGTGCACGTGCAGACCGCACGTCAGTTGCTCGCGCATCAGCCCCTGGAACCGCTGCTCCATCTCGGAGTAGCGGCTCGAAACGGTGACCTGCGCAGGCCCAGCCGTCGCACTCGTGCCCATCGCGACGGCGCGCAGCCCCAGCTGCTGCGCGGCAGCATCGGCGAGCGCGCGCCCGGCAATCACGCTGCGAGCGAGGTCATCGAGTGTGGCGTGCGGGGTCGAGATAACTTCAATCTGCTCCCGCTTCGCCTCACGCTCAAGGTGGGTGAGGCATTCCGCGCCCGGCACAAGCGCCGCGACATCATCTGAAACCGCCGCAGCGAGTACCAATTCGATCGCGGGTGCCGGCCTGCCCGTGCGCGGGTCCACGATCAGCAGTTCTTCTTCGATGCCGACGGTGCGGAGAGTTTCGCCCGTGGGCGTGACGCGTGATGAATCAGCGGGCGGAATATCTGACGGAGTGTGCATGCCAAGTACTTTCTGGTACGCAGCAGCAGGCACGCCTTTCGGCGCGTCTTCCGCATCGTGACCGACTGCGGAAACGTGAGCGTTCGCCTCACTGGCGCTCGCTGTCTTCGTTCCCCCGGGACGCTCCCATTGGGAAGGTCCGCTTCATCAGAGTACGGGCGCTCAACCCGCCTCAACACACCCTTGACGAAGTCGTGCTGGCGCCCTATAGCGTCGTGCGCAACCACCACGCGATGACGATAAACGTGACCACGGTCCCAGCCGCGTAGTTCAGCCAGATGAAGCGCCGCCAGGCGCGGTTCGTGCGCCCCGAATCTGCATCGGAGACGCGGGCATAGGGCGCGCAGTTCGCAATGTACGGTACCGCGACGATCGCGGCGAGTGGTCCTGGAAACGTCGTGAACAGCATGAGCACGCCGGCAACCGTCCACAGCGCGAGGGCGAGGCGCACGGTCGAAGCGGCACCGAGCACGGTCGCGATGGATCCAATACTTGCCTCGCGATCCGGAATCACATCTTGCACCGCACCAAACGCGTGCGCCGCCATTCCCCAGCAGAAGAACGCAATCAGGATCAGCCATAGCTCGGGGGTGAACTGCGCGCCTGCCGCCGTGAGGCCGACGATCGCTGGGCTGACGAAGTGGGTGCTCGACGTGGCAGAGTCAAGGAACGGCCGCTCCTTGAACCGGAGCACGGGCGCCGAGTACGCGACGACCGCGGCCGTACTGATGCCGATCGCGAGCCACGAGCCGGGGCCGCCCGCGATCGCCAAAACGACAAGAAACGGCACGTTCGTGAGCACCGCAAGCCACAGCATCGGTCGGTGGTACCGCGGCGTGAGCAGCGCGCCTTCAATGCCGCCCTTGCGCGGATTGTTGATGTCGGAGGCGTAGTCAAAGACATCGTTGATGCCGTACATCGCGAGGTTGTAGGGAATCAGGTAGTAGAACGTGCCGACGATCAGCAGCCAATCGACCTCGCGCGTCGTCAGCAGCATCGCAGCGGCGAACGGGTAGGCCGTGTTGATCCAGCTCACGGGCCGCGACGCGACGAACGCCTGCCGCAGCAGTTGGGCGTTCCAGCCGGAGCGCTCACGCGTGTGCATCGGGGCGATCCTTTCTGAAGGTGAGGCGAGTCCAGAGCGCCGGTGCGAGAAGCGCGACGGCAATCGGGTAACTGAAGTCTTCCACGGGCACGAGGCCCACCGTCGGGCCGAGGGTGTGGCCATGGCCGTAGGTGAACAGGTCGGCGGCGATCATGAGCGAGTCGAACACGGTGGTCAGGATCGCGAGCGCGATGACCGCCACACCGGTGCCGGCCCACTGGCGCCGCGCGACCCGCCGATTACGCCACGGGGTGAGTGCGAGCGCCGCAATCAGCGCGAACCCGAGAAACGGGAGGCTGATGAGGAGGTAGGTCACTGGTCCGGCCCCTCGACGTGAGAGGAGCGGCTCGATCGCCATTCGACCAGGCGCACGGCGCCAGTGAAGATCACCATGGTGCACAGCACCAGGAACGCCAGAAAAACCGGCTCCTCGACGGGCAGTTCGTGCGCGATCAACACGCCGGTCATGCCGTCGCTTGCCCCCATGCGAAACACGCCGCTGACGATGCCGACGAGATCCCACGCGAGCAGAAAGGCCACGCCGGTGACCATCACTATCGCTGCCGCCCGCCAGTCCCGCCAGAAAAAGAGGTGGAAGCGAGCGTCGATGAGCAGCATGCAGGCGCTCGCGACGAGCAGGCTCGAGAGGTAGATCGCGCCCATGTCAGCGCTGTTCCGGGGCAGGCAGGGGTCCCGCGGAGTGATCCCCGCGAATGTGCTTGAGCACGAGTTCCGCGCTGATGAGACACATCGGAATGCCGACGCCAGGTGCCGTTGTTGCCCCCGCATAGAAGAGATTGTCGACCCTCTTCGAGCGATTTTGCGCTCGAAACATCGCGCTCTGTCGCAGTACGTGCGCTGGCCCCAGCATGCCGCCGCTCCACGAGTGGTAGTCGGCCTCGAAGTCGCGGGGGCCAATGGTCTCGCGCACCACGATGCGCTCCCGCAGGTCTGGAATGTTCGCCCATGCGCTGATCTGATCGATCGCAGCGTCAGCCGTGCGCTCGACTGCCTCGTCGCCCGAGCCCTCGGATCCGCCCCTTCCGATCGTGGGGTCGGCGGGCACTGGTACGAGTACGAAGAGGTTTTCGTGACCGGCCGGAGCCACCCCGGGGTCCGTGTCGCTCGGCTTGCACACGTAGAGCGACGCCGGGTCCGGGATGCGTCGCGGCTCGTCAAAGATGTCGCCGAAATTGCGATCCCAATCGCGCGTGAAGAACAGCGTGTGGTGGGGCAGCTCCGGCAGTTCGCCGCGCACCCCGAGCAGTACAAGTACGGCACCGGGGCCGCTGATCTGCTTCGACCACCAGTGTTCGGGGTAGCTGTGGGCCGCCTCCGGCAGCAACTGCGTCTCGGTGTGGTGCAGATCGGCGGTCGACACGACGACGTCAGCGGGAATGCGGCGCTCGCCGCCGTCTGTGCCGTGTGAATCGCGCCACCGAACAGCGCGCGCGGCGGGCTTGCCACCGGGCTCCGCGGCCCCGATCTCGATCTCCGTAACGTCGGCGCCGAGCACGATCTCGACACCGGCCTCCCGAGCGAGCGCCGCGAGACGCTCGACCAGATGGAAGAATCCGCCCATCGGGTAGCGCACACCCTCGTCAAGGTCGAGCGCGCTCATCAGGTGATACATCGCGGGGGCGTCTTTCGGATTCGTGCCGAGAAACACTGCCGGGTACCCGAGCACCTGCCGCAGCACGGGATGCGCGAAGCGCGCCGCCACGAACGACCGCAGCGAGGTGCCGAGTAGGCGGGCGAGCCGCGGCAGCGATCCGAGCACGGGGCCAGCGCCGAGCGAGCGCCACCGTGTGAAGGGGTTGTACAGAAAATAGCGCTCGGCCATAGCCGTCGTTTCTGTCGCCGAATCTAGGTAGGCGTCGAACGCCGACCCGCTGCCGGGTTCCAGACGCTCAAACGTCGCGCGCGCGGCCTCTCGACCCACGGGAATGGTGACCGGTTCCGGGAGATCCCGATCCTCCGCTTTCCCGTCGGCACCCGGCTCGCTGTACACGCGGTAGCCAGGGTCGAGCAGTCGCAGGTCGAGTTGCTCCCGCGTCGAGGTGCCGAGCATCTCGAAGAAATGATCGAACACGTCGGGCATCAGGTACCACGACGGCCCGGTGTCGAAGCGGAAGCCGTCGCGCGTGAGCGTGCCAGCCCGGCCGCCAACGCGGTCGCCGCGCTCAATCAGGGTGACCGAGTGGCCCTCGCGCGCCAGTAGCGCCGCAGTTGCGAGACCGGCGATGCCGCCGCCGATCACCACGGTGCGGGGCGCATTCCCGGTCATCGGGTCTCCACCGCGGTGCGGGCGATGGATCGCGCAATGATCTGCGATTTCTGCCAGTCAGGCACGCGCACTCGGCGGGCGTAGAGCTCGTCGATCGATGTGCGGGCGATGCGGTTGCTCAGGCACGCGAAGAGATTCAACGCGCACCGCACGGCAGCGCGAGCGTCTTTCGGCAGCAGCGGCAGCACAGCGCGGGCGTCGGCGAGTTCGGCCTCGATACGCCGCACCCACTCAACGCGATCGGCGTCGGTGAGCCGGTCGCGCGTGCCGAGGTAATTGCGGCCGAGGCGGTCCGTATCGTCGGCGAGATCACGCAAGAAGTTGATGTTCTGGAAGGCAGCCCCCAGGCTGCGAGCGCCTCGCTCGAGTCGGTGTCGTTCGAGCGCATCGAGTGACCGGTCGCGCGTGAACACGTGCAGGCACATCAGCCCGATGACCTCTGCGGATCCGTACACATACGCGCCGTGCTGCTCGGCGGTGAATCCGCGCACGGCGGGTGCGCCGTCGTCAGTTGCCGGCAAATCCGCCCGCATCGATGCAAAGAACGGCGTGATGAGCGCTGCAGCGATGCCCGCAGCGCGTGCGGTCTGCGCGAAGGCGTGCACGATGAGATCGCTCGAGTATCCCGAGCCGACGGCTCGCATCACCTCGGCTTCGAGCCGATCGAGGGCATCGGCCTGTTCCCCTCGGCTGAGACCGGCACCGTCGGTCACGCCGTCGACGAGCTCATCGGCCACGCGCACGAGCGCATAGATGTTGCGCACGTGGCCGCGATGCCGGGCGCCGAGCAAGCGGGTGGCCGCACCGAACGACGTCGAATAGCTGCGAATCACAACGGCCGATGCGCGCATCGCCGACCGGGAGTAGCGGTCGAGCGGCGAACGGGCCCTCACGAGCGACGCCCGTCGAGTCGAGCGGCGAGCGACACCAGCGTCTGCCGCGCGGCATCGGGAAGCTCCGACGCCGGGTCGGCGAGCGTCTCGTGCAGCGCGCGCATCTGGTCGTCGATGAGGCCGTGCACGAACGACTCCGCTCCGCATTCGCGGAGTAGCCGCTGCACGCGCTCGCCCTCGGTGACCGTCAGTTCGCAGTCGCCGAACGCCGGCTCAATCTCGGGCCAGGCGCTGGTCATACGTGCGGCAGCAATCACCGCCGTTTCTTTGCCCTCGCGCAGATCAGAGAAGGCGTCCTTGCCGTGTTCGGCCGGGTCGCCGAAGGTTGAGAGTAGGTCGTCCTGCAGTTGGAAGGCGAGACCGAGGTGTGCCCCGGCCGCGGCCAGCGCCGCGTCGGCCGCGGCGGAGTCGGCCCCCGCGAGAATGGCGGCTGCGCGCAGCGGTAACTCGAATGTGTACGTCGCCGTCTTGAGGCGGCACATCTCGAGGACCGTTGCCGTGTCGGCGACGACGGTGCCGTCTTCGAGACCGATATCGAGCTGTTCGCCGACGACCGATTCGGTGATGGCGTGCGCGAGCAGATCGAGCAGTGCCGTGCGAGCTGCTGGCTCCACGTCGACCCGCGCGAAGATCTGGTGCACCTCGGCGAGGAGCAGATCACCCATCAGAATGCCGCAGCTGCGCGCCCAGTGCAGGCGCTGCGCCGCGGTCGTTTCGGTGTCGCCGGGGTGGGTGGCGAGCAATCCGATCAGGTTTGGGCTGCCGCGCCGGGTCAGGTCTCCGTCGAAGACGTCGTCGTGCAGCAGGAATGACGCGTGCAGCAGCTCAATGGCGGCTGCGATGTCGACGACCGCGGCCGGCACGGGGCCCTGTTCAGCAACCGCGCGAGTATCCGCGCGAGCATCGGGGCGGAGCGCACCGAACATGTCGAGCATCAGGCGCGGTCGGATGCCCTTGCCGCCAGAGATGCGCTCGCCGCACAGCTTCCAGAGCTGCCCGAACACGGGGTGATACGCCTCGGCCGAACGCACCCGTGCGGTAAATACGGCATCAATCGTTGACGCCACGGCGGTCGACCCACTCGGCACGTCGAGGGCGGGACCCACGGCCCGATCCTCCCGCTGAATTTCCAAGCGTCCCCCACTCGTGTAGAAATCTTGATTACTTGCCTAGCAAGTGATCTACTTCAGGATAATATTTCAGCGTGACGAAAAACAAGCGGGTCGAGCCGACGCACGTGTCGGAGCGCCCGGTCGCGACAACTGCGATGTTTCGCGTCGATCACTCGGACCCGAGTTCGGAGCTCGTCGACCGGTCTGGTCTCGAGCCAGAAGATGTCCAGCAGATCGCCCGGCTGATGGAGGCGCTGCGATCGCTTCGGGAGGCCGAGGATCGCCTGTCGGCGGCGTCACGTAAATACATGCGACTCGGCAGCATCGATATGCGCGCCCTGCATTTTCTGATTGTCGCTGGCAATACGGAGGTGCTTCCAACCCCCGGTGCGATCGCTTCTCACCTCGGTATCTCGAGCGCGTCGACGACAAAGCTGCTGGATCGGCTCGAGCGCGGCGGCCACATTTCGCGCGAGCGACACCCCGAGGATCGTCGCGCACTCGTGATTCGAATCACCCCTGAAACGCATGAGGTGGCGAAGCGAACGGTCGGTCAGCAGCAGGCGAACCGATTCAATGCGGCGGCCCGACTGACGCCGTCCGAGCGCGCGGTTGTCGAGCGTTTTCTGCGCGATATGACCACCGAGATCGATGTCAGCGGGATCGCGTGGGCTGAGGCGGCGGAGCAGACGGCGCGGGCGTCGTCGGGCGCTTCTGGCGCGTCGGGCGCAGCGGGTGTATCAACGGCCGCCGATCCTGGCGATCACGCGCCGAGGGGCGCCGCATCGGAGTGATGCGACGCCCCTCGGCGTGCTGGTCTGGATGACGGGTAGGGGTCAGTGCTCACCGAGCGCGAGCGCGAACTCGACCGGTGCCTCGTCGAGTTCGACGGTTGCGGTCACCTTTCCGGTGCGCAAGTCAACCGCGTGCACGGCCTTCGCCGCGGGTTCGGTGACGTACGCGGTATCACCGTCGCCGACGATCGCGGGGTGGGCGTCCTGCCACTCGGTCGGGCCCTCCCAGGGGTCGATGACGGGGAACTCGTTCACGAGTTTGCCGGTTTCCGGGTCGAGCACATGGATCGAGCCATCGGTTGACAGGATGTAGGCGAGGTCGTCCGGGCCGCGTGTGACGTCACGGAACGTGAAGCGCACCGTGTCGGGCAGATCAATCACCTGCACCTTCTCGGCCGCGGTGTCGATGAGCGTCACCGCGTTGAGCAGGTACCCCTCGGCATCGGGATCGGTCTTGTAGTCGCCGACCGCGATCGGGCTGGTCTCAGAGACGAAGGCGCTGCCCATCCGGCCGAACTTGTCAGGCGCTTCGAGCTTCATAAACTCCCCGCCCTTAAAGATGAGCGTGCCATTTTCGCATCCGAACACCACGACCTCGTCCGCTGCCGTGCCCTCCCCGTGGATGCCGGGGCACTCGTCACTCGACGTGAGTTCGTGCCAGTGGTCGCCATGCGGCTCGAGTGCGACAGCGCCGCTGCGGGTGTTTTCGTCACCGACAGTGGTCAGCAGCGTGCCGTCCGCGAGTTGGATCGAGACTCCGTGATGCGCGTTCTCGCCCGTGTAGGTAACCGCCTCAGGGAGCTTGCCGTCAGCGTGCGCGAGGTCGTGCGCGTCAAAGATCGTCGTCTCGGCCGCGCCGTCGTCGAAGAGCACGGTCTTGCCGTCGTGGCGCACGACGTGCCCCGCCGCGGACGCGGATACGACGAGATCGGTGAGTGCCGGCTCCTCGGTGTCGAGCAGCTGGAAGCCCTTCGACGTCGATACGAACACGTGTCGCCCGTCGCCCGCCGCGTTGACGCGGGTGAACGCTTCGCTCTCGAACTCGTCAACGACTTTGAGGGTGTCAGCGTCGACGACGGCGACTCCGCCGGCATATGAAATGGCCGCGCGCTTCGCGCCAGCGGTCTCCGCGGACGTCTCGTCTGCCGCGGCGGAGGTGCCGCCCGCGTCGCCCGTGGAGCAGCCCGCCGCGAGCAGCGCGATCCCGAGTAGCGCGACCGGGGCGCCGTATCGGAGGTGTCGTCGGGTCATGGTGATGTCCTGCTTTCTTTCGTGGGTGTTACTGCGTCAGCCCGTTGGTGATGCGCTCGGTGTTCGCGCGCATCAGGGCAAGGTATGTGTCGGCTTCTCCGCCGGGGGCCGAAAGTGATTCCGTGAAGAGCTCCTCGACGCGCACGTCGATCTCTGCCTCGCTCGCCAGCACCTGCACGAGACGATCTGGCTGCGAGGACTCCGCAAAGATGGTGGTCACGCCCGCCTCGGTGATTGCGTCGCTCAGCTCTCGCAGGTCTGCGGCGCTCGGGGCCGCGAGCGTGGTGCCGCTCGGAACCGCGGCGCCGATAATACGAAAGTCGAAGCGGTCGGCCAGATAGCCAAAGACGTGATGGTTGGTGACGAGCGCGCGATGCGATTTCGGGATCGCGCCGAACGCACCGGCCATGTCCGCATCGAGCTCACGCAGTTCGTCACGGTAGGCATCAGCGTCGTCCGCGAGCTGCTGCGCGTCGATATCGTCGATGCTCGTCGCCTCTCGCTCGATGGCGTCGACGACGTCAAGCATGGTGCGTGGGTCCGTCCAAAAATGCGGATCGGGGGCGCCCTCGGCCTCCCCGCTCGTGTACGGCAAAGCGGTGACCTCGTCGCCAGCGACGAGCACGGGGGCGCCGGCGTCGGCCGCCCGGTCGAGGTGCTGCTGGAGACCCTCCTCGAGCCCGAGCCCGCTCGAGACGACGAGATCGGCCTCGCCCAGCAGTGCGGCCTCTTTCGCCGAGATCTCGAACGAGTGCGGGTCAGCGTTCGGGCGCATGAGCGTCGTCACGTCCGCCTGATCGCCGAGCACGTTGTCGACGACATCGCCGAGAATGTTCGTGGTGACCACGATCCGCGGTCGGCCTGAGTCGCCAGTCGTCGACGTGCCCACAGAGCAGCCAGCAAGCGCGGTCGTCATGGCGAGCGCCGCGGCGACTGCGAGTGCAGTGCCGGTGCGCGAAGCTGTGCGCCGAACGTCTCGTATCTGCATGATGCGGCCTACCTTCCGGTCTCGACGAGAAAGTCGGACGGCACGCCGGTCTCAATCGTGCGCGCGACGCGGGCCGTGTCTGCGTAGTCGATCTCGTAGACCGTCCCCGTGCCCGGATTGTTCACATACGCGCGCTGCGCATCGACGGTGAGTGACACCTCCGCCGGATCGGTGCCATGCGGTTCAGCTCCGTGTGGCACTGTCACGAGGGACTCCGTCGTGCCAAGCTCGGCGCCGTCCGCGTCGAGCACGCGCACCGAACCGTCGGGGGAGAGCGTGACGACGTGCTGGGTCTCGTCGTCGACGGCGCTTGCGGCGAGCGGAGGTTCGGCGGTGGTGATCCAGCTCCACGATCGTGCGCGAGTATCGAGCAGCCAGACGCCGCTGCCCTCCCCGAGGCCCGCGACGGTCGGGCGGCCCTTGCGGGCCGAGAACTCGGTTGCGGCGGGAGCCGCGCCTGCCGGATACGGCACCAGCGTGAGGGAGACTTCGCCGTCGGCCGCGGTCGCGAGCACCGCGCCGTCGGCGCAGCCGACCACGAGCGCGAGCCGTGTCGTGATCGTGCCGGAGGCTTCTGCGCAGGCGATGGAGTCGACCTCGGTGCCGGTGTCATCGATTGCGCGCAGCCGTTCGACGACGCCGCCCGCCTGCGCCTCCGACACGAGCGCCCCGTCGCCGAGGGGAGCGATGAGTCCGTCGTGTGGAACCACATCAATCCGCAGTGTCTCCTTGATTTCTCCCTGCGACAGCGCGGCGTTGTCGAGCAGTACGGCCTCGCCTGATTCGGGAAAGAAGAGGCCGGTGCCGCCCGCCGTGGCGAGCATCCCCGTTGCGACCGTCGCGACGCCGTCGCCCGAAACCGTGCCTGGCGCACCCGGGGCGGCCTGGTAATAGTGGAAGTGGTCGACGTGATCCCAGGTCCATGCGCCGCTGTCGATGATGTCAACGCCCGCGTCGTCCGCGACGAACGCGTACCTGCCGTCGCTCGTCACCGCGCGCGGGGCGCGAACGTCGTCGAGTCGGGTCTCGGTGCCGTCGAGCAGATTGAGCAGGGACGCGGATCCGTCGGCGTCGATCGACACCAGGTGTAACGGCGGCTCGGACACCTCGGCTGCGCCGGAGACCTTGCCGTGCGCTCCTCCGTCGGAGTTGCCGTCGGCGCTAGCGTCTGCCACTGAGTCTGCCGTGGTCGGGCCGGAAGCCTCCGGAGCGCTACAGCTCGCGAGCAGCAGGCTGACGGCGGCAACACCGCTGATCCCGCTGACGCGTGCGATGCGCGCGGTGCGCGCGCTGCGCCTGCGTGTGCCGTTTGCGCGGTCGCCTGCGTGGCCGCCTGCGCGGCTGCCGCCCACACGGCGGGAAAGCCGACGCACGGCCGCCGATCCGGCAGCGATTACGATGGCGCTCGCCGCGATCGACGCGCCCGCCGCCGTGCCAGCGTGCCAGGAGACGAGCAGCCCAACGAATACTGAGAGCCCGCCACAGGCTGAGGCAAGCGCCATGCGCGCCGGGACTCTGCGAGTCCACGGCGCGGCCGCGACCGCGGGGGCGATCAGCAGACCCACAACGAGCAGCGATCCGACGGCCTGGTATGAACTGACGACCGCGAGCGTCACTAATCCGACGAGCGCGAGCTGCGCCAGTTGCGGGCGCAACCCGAGCGTCGCTGAAATGCGAGGATCAAATGCAGCCGCCACGAATCTGCGATGGCAGGTGAGGGCCACCGCGATCGTCAGCAGCGCTGCTCCGGCGAGCAGCCAGACATCAACGGTCGTCACCGCCAGGATGTCGCCGAACAGTATTGCCGTTGCGTCGGTGGCAAAGCTGCGCGAGTGCGACACGATGATGACCCCGAGTGAGAGCATCGCGACGAACAGCAGCCCGATGCTCGTGTCATAAGAGAGCCGACCTCGCCGCTGCAGCCATCCGATCAGCGCGCTCATGGCCACTGCGCTCGCCGCCGCGCCGAGAGTGGTGGGAAGGCCGACGACCGTCGCGACCGCGACGCCGGGCAGCATCCCGTGGCCCAGCGCCTCGCCGAGAAACGCCATCCCGCGAATGACGACCCAGGTGCCGACGACCCCGCAGACCAGAGCAACAAGGGCTCCGCCTGCGAGTGCGCGCAGCACAAAGTCGGTGGTGAAGGGTTCGAAGAAAATGTGCAGCACGCATTCATCTTATTGTTATCTGATAATCACTATCAACATGAAGTATTGTGTGGGCATGTCATTCCCCCTTCGCATTGCGAACATTCACGTCAGTTACGACGGCGTGCCGGTGCTGAACGGCATCGACCTTGAGCTCGCAGCGGGCAGTGTGACGGTGATCGCCGGGGCCAACGGAGCGGGGAAGTCAACGCTGCTCGAGGTGATGGCGGGGGTGCGGGAGCCGTCGAGCGGACACGTGGATCGTGTCGGCAGTGTCGCACTCGTGGTGCAGCGCACGGCCGCACCTGACGAGCTTCCGATCACCGTGCGCGAGGTCGTGGCGATGGGAACGTGGGGGAAACCGGGTGAGGATCAGCGCGGAGCGCGTGGGTCTCGCGCGCGGCTGAGTCGTGAGGATCGCCGAAACCGCGTGATCCGGGCGCTTGATCGCGTGGCGCTCGCCGAGCTCGCGGAGCGCCCGTTCTCCGCGCTGTCGGGCGGGCAACGGCAGCGGGCCTTGCTCGCACAGGGGATTGCGCGCCGCGCGTCTGTCTTCTTGCTCGACGAACCCGCGTCTGGGCTCGACTTCGATAGCCGAGAACGCACGCAAACGCTGCTCACCGAGGAGGCCGAGCGCGGCGCCGCCGTGGCCTGTGTGACCCACGACGAGGTGGCGATTCTGGCGGCCGATCGCGTCGTGCGGCTCGACGGTGGGGTGCGGGTGGCGTAGCCGCTCGACCGGTGCCGCCTAGACTGGTGGGCACGCTCGGTCGCGCTTGCAGTGGCCGAACCGAGAAAAGAGGTGTCGGGCAGGTGATGATCACCGAAGCTGTAGCCGAGGTCAACCTCGACGCCATCGCCGCAAACATTCGCGTGCTGCTCGAATTCTCGCAGGGTGCCGAACTCATGGCAGTCGTTAAAGCCGACGGCTACGGACACGGCGCGGTCGAGGTTGCGCACGCCGCGGTCGCCGCTGGCGCAGGCTCACTCGGTGTGGCGACCATTCCCGAGGCGCTGGCGCTTCGCGCGGGCGGAGTGACAGCTCCGATCCTGAGCTGGTTGTCGACGAGCCGATACGCCGAGGCAATTGCCCAGGGGGTGCGGCTCGGGGTGAACTCTCCGCAGCAGCTCGCGGCGATTGCGGCGGCGGCGCGCGAGGCTGGCAGACCCGTTGAGATTGACGTGAAGGTCGACACGGGGCTCAGCAGAAACGGCGTGACCGATGCCGAGCTGCCCGAGGTGCTGCGTGACCTGGGCGCGCTGGTCGCCGAGGGAGCGGTGCACGTGCACGGACTCTTCAGCCACCTGTCGCACGCCGACGTGCCCGATCACCCGCAGAATGACGCGCAGCTGCGGCGACTACTGGCGGCGCGCGCGGAGTTCGATCGTCAGGGCATCGCAATCGAGCAGCTGCACCTCGGAAACTCGGGCACGGCGCTCACGCGGCCCGACCTGCACCTCGATGCATTGCGCACGGGCCTCGCCATGTACGGGTACACGCCGCTCGACACCCCCGATGCCGCGCTGACACCGGCAATGACGCTGAAGGCGCCGCTCACGCGAACACGTCGGGTGAGCACCGGTGACGGCGTCTCCTACGGACACACTTGGATCGCCGAGCGCGACACCACGCTCGGCCTGGTGCCGCTCGGATACGCCGACGGGGTGCCCCGCATCATGTCGGGCAAGTTCGACGTCGCAATCGGCGATCGTCGTTTCCCGAGCGTGGGCAACGTGTGCATGGACCAGTTCGTCGTGGATCTCGGCCCCGACGGGGCAGGAGTCACCGACGGCGACGAGGTCATCCTGTTCGGGCCCGCCGAGGGGTGGCGCCCGAACGCGCGCGAGTGGGCGGCGGCGGCCGGCACGATCCCGTGGGAGATCCTGACCAGTATCGGCGCGCGCGTGCCGCGAAGCTACGTGCGACACGACTCCGTGAGCTAACCGCGGGGTCCGCGCGCGAAATACCAGAAACGAACACCCGCGAACCGCAAAATTTAGAACTCCCCAGATTCGCATCGCCGCGGTCTTCTACCGTAAAACAGGGCCGAATTGGCCCGCCAAAGTAGAAGCACCGAAAGCGAGACACCAGTCATCATGCCCCGCACACCCGCGCCCCGTTCCACCGCATCCTCAGCATCGACCTCGTGGGGTCTGCTTGTCGTACGCGTCGTGCTCGGCGCCGTGTTCGCCATGCACGGCGCGCAGAAGCTCTTCGAGTACACGATCGCCGGCACCGTCGAATCGTTTAGCAGCATGGGCGCCCCGCTTCCCGAGATCACGGCGCCGCTCGTCGCGGTGATCGAGTTCGCCGGTGGTTTGCTGTTGATCCTGGGGCTATTTACGCGGCCCGTCGCGATTCTGCTCGCGATCGACATGATCGTCGCGCTCTTCCTCGTCCACGTATCGGCCGGATTCTGGGTCGGTGAGGGCGGCTACGAGTTCGTCGCCCTGTTGGGCGCCGCGGCGCTCGGCCTCGCGCTCACCGGCGCCGGATCGCTCTCGCTCGACCGCCCGCTGCTGCGAGGCCGCGCCCTCGCCTGGCTGGCGTAGCGCCCGAGCCCGGCCGCATCCGCATCCGCATCCGCATCCGCGCCCGCGCCCGCGCCCGCGCGTATCCGAGCGGGGTAACTTTTGGGGCGTGTTGCACACACGACACCCCCTAAAAGTTACCCCGCTCGGGGTTTGGTGGGGGGGGGTGAGGTGGGTGGTGGGATGGGTGGGGGCGGGCGCTGCGATCTGTAGGGTTTGGGTATGACTGTTGTGCAGGCGTTGTTGGGGTTCGCGGCGGTCGCCGCCGTGCTGACCGTGATCCCGGGCATCGATACGACGCTCGTGTTGCGGGCGGCGCTCACCCGCGGCCCGCGTCACGCGATCAGCACGGCCCTCGGCGTCGGTGCCGGGTCGCTCGCCTGGGGAGCAGCCGCGGCTCTCGGCGCCACCGCGCTGCTCGCCGCCTCGCGCACCGCCTACCTCGTCGTCGCGGCGGCGGGAACGGCCTATCTGCTGTATCTCGGCGTGAATCTGATCGTGCAGAGCTTTCGTGGCGGATCGCACGAACTCGCGCTCGCCGAGACGTCTCAGGCGGTGTCGCCGTGGCGATCCTTCGCTGCTGGCGTGTCGACGAATCTGTTGAACCCGAAGGTTGGCGTCTTCTACATCGCGACGATTCCGCAGTTCATCCCGGCCGGGATGCCGCCGCTCGAGGGCGGGCTGTTACTCGCCGGGGTGCACAACCTGATCGGCATGGTGTGGTTCGCCCTGATCATCGGGGCGGCGACCGTCGCGCGGCGGTGGCTCTCGAACGCGCGTGCGCTGCGCATCGTCGATCGCGCCGCGGGATCGTTCCTGGTGATCTTCGGCATCAAGCTCGCGTTCGACACGCGTGCCAAGTTCCTCGCCTAGTCAACGCTGTCTCTGCGCGCTCGTGTGAGCGACGCGCGTGCGCGATGGTGCGTGACAGTGCTAGACAAGAAGCACGCGTATCCGCGACTAGCGAAGGAGCACCATGGCAGCGTACGAGCCGTTCACCGCACACAACGGATTCACCCTCCCGCCCATCGGTCTGGGCACGTATCGACTGAACGGTGACGCGGGAGCTGAGATGGTTTCCGGCGCGATCGCGTCAGGGTATCGCCTGCTCGACACCGCCTTCAACTATGAGAATGAGGGGGCCGTGGGCCGCGGCATTCAGCTCGCGGGCTCGCAGGCCGACGGCGTGATCGTGACCTCGAAACTGCCAGGGCGTCACCACGAGTCGCCCGCGAACCGCACGAGCATCGAAGAGAGCCGCGCCCGGCTCGGCGTCGACTCGATCGGGCTGCACCTCATTCACTGGCCGAACCCGTCACGTGAACTGTACGTCGAAGCCTGGCAAGGGCTCGTAGATGCCCGCGAGCGCGGTGTCGTTGACCAGATCGGCGTCTCGAACTTCTTGCCAGAGCACCTCGACCGCATCGAGCGGGAGACCGGCGTGCGACCCGTCGTCAATCAGCTCGAAGTGCACCCGTACTTCCCGCAGGAGGAGGCTGTCGCGCTGCACCGCGAGCTGGGCATTATCACGGAGGCGTGGAGCCCGATCGGGCGCGCCGGCGCGGTGACGGAGGAACCCGTCGTGCTCGAGATCGCGCGGGCGCACGACTGCACGCCGGTGCAGGTCATCCTCGCCTGGCACGTGGCGAGGGGTGTCGTCGCGATTCCGCGATCTCAGAGCCCTGAGCGTCAGCGCGCGAATCTCGCCGCCACCGAAATTACGCTTGACGAGGCCGAGGTTGCCGCGATCACGGGGCTCGGTCGTCCTGATGGGCGATTGTTCGACGCCGACCCGGCGACGCACGAGGAGATGTAGCTCCGGTTACGCCGCTGGCTCTCGCCCGATGATGTCGTCGGCGCGCACTGCGATCCACTCGATCAGTGGCAGCATGCGCGCCATGAGGTCGTTGCCGCGCTCGGTGAGGGAGTATTCGACGTGCGGTGGCACAGTCGGGAGGGACTCGCGGTGAACGATGCCGTCTGCGACGAGCTGCCGCAACGTCGACCCGAGCATCTTCTCGCTAATGCCCTCGACCTCGCGGCGCAACTCGCTCCACCGCCGAGTGCCGTCGGATAACGTCCACAGCACGAGCACACCCCACCGGCTCATGACGTGATCGAGTACGACGCGCGTTGAGCACGCCGGAGCGAACACCCCGTTCTCGCGTAATTCAGCATAACTAACCATTTGGGTAGTACCTTACCGGAAAGTGGGTACTGGTGCGAGGGAATGTTTCGGGGTGAGCGTCCGCTGCACTCCTCGAAGCCGAAGCGAACTGGATTCTCCCGGAACCATTCCGGAGATCCGCCCGGCTCTCCCCCGTTTCCTCTCGAAAGGACTCACCATGACGCTCCTCATCACTGCCGCAAACGGCGCACTCGGCCGTCTCGTCATCGACTCGCTGCTCGCACGCGGCGTCGCCCCGAGCGAGATTGTTGCGGGTGCACGCACTCCGGCACGGGCCGCGGATCTTGCCGAGCGCGGCATCACCGTCGTGCCGCTCGACTACGACGCTCCCGAGACGGTTGATGCGGCCTTCGCAGGCGTCGACCGGGTGCTGCTTATTTCGGGCAGCGAGGTCGGCAAACGCGAGGCGCAGCACCGCACCGTCGTCGAGGCGGCGAAGCGCGCCGGAGTCGACCAGCTTGCCTACACGAGCCTCGCGAAGATTGAGGGTAGCTCGCTGCCGCTCGCGGCGGAGCACCTCGCCACCGAGCGGGCCATTGCTGAGTCGGGTCTGCCCGCGACGATTCTGCGCAACGACTGGTACGCCGAGAACTACGCGGCGAATCTCGCACAGGCCGACGCCACCGGTGTGCTGCTCTCAGCGACGCACGGCGGTCGCGTCTCGGCTGCCGCCCGGGCTGACTACGCTGAGGCGGCTGCGGTCGCGCTAATCGGCGACTCCCACATTGGCAAGACGTACGAACTCGCGGGCACGCCCGTGACTTACGACGAGATCGCCGCGGCGCTCGGTGAGGTGCTGGGTCGCGAGGTTGTGCACCAGGATGTTTCCGCCGAGGAGCTGCAGGCGGCCCTGACCGGGGCCGGCCTCGACGCGGGCACTATCGGGTTCTTGGTGGCGCTCGATGCAGGGATCGCCGCAGGCGATCTCGACGTCGAAGACCCGACGCTGAGCGAACTTATCGGACGAGACACGACCCCGCTGGTCGAGGCGCTCCGCGCCGCCCACGCCGCTGCGTAGCGTCTCGGCGCCGGAGTGGAGGCTCGGCGGGCGCGCGCTGCGGCCGGATCCACGGTGGTCGGGCCTCTGGCGCTGGGCTAGCTGTCGTCGAGCCCGCCGCCGGGCTCTCTGTCGTCGGGCCCGCCGCCGGGCTAGCTGTCGTCGGGCCCGCTGGCGTCGAGCCCGCCGTCGCCGGGATCTCTGTCGCCGAGCCCCTCTCTTATCGCCGAGCCACTTACGTAGTAGCGCGATCTCGATAGGGACTCGGCATAGAGCGAGGGGTTCGGCATCGAGCAAGGGGTTCGGCGGCGTACGTGGAGCTCGCCTCGGGCAGAGCGCCTAGCCTCTGGCAAGCGGTTGGGCATCGAGCGAGGGACTCGGCGCTGGGGCAGGGGCTCGGCGGGCGCGCCTCTGTCGTAGGGCCCGCCGCCGGGCTCTCAGTCGCCGAGCCCGCTGGCGTCGAGCCCGCCGCCGGGCTCTCTGTCGCCGAGCCCCTATCTTATCGCCGAGCCCCTTGCGTAGTAGCGCGATCTCGATAGGGGTTCGGCGGCGTAAGCGGGGCTCGGCAACGAGCGCGGGGCTCGGCCCTGAGCAAGGGCGGCGTCAAGCCACGCGAACCAGGCAGCACACGCAAAACGAGCGGGGTCTGCGCACGGTATTCCGTGTGCAGACCCCGCTCGTCAAGAACGCGGTTGCGAAAACCTCAGACCGCGAAACGCGGTTGCGCGAGCCTCAGACCGCGAAACGCGGCCAAGAGAAACTCAGACGGCGATCTTCTCGCCGGCGAGGATGCGCTCGACCTCGTCATAGGCGTCGGCCTCGGCGATACCGCGGGCGAGGGCGAACTCGGTGACGAGGATGCCGCTTGCACGCTGGTACATGGCCTTTTCGCCGGTCGAGAGCTTCGCGCCCTGGCTGCGACGCCACAGGTCACGAACAACCTCACCAACGCGGTGAACGCTGCCCGATGCGAGCTTCTCGCCGTTAGCCTTGAAGCGGCGCGACCAGTTGCCCGGCTCCTCGGTGAACTCTTCCTGCAAGATCTGGATGAGCGACTCAATGCCATCGCGGTCGATGAGCTCGCGGACACCGATCTCGGTGAGCTGATCTGCAGGGATCTGAATAGAAAGTTCGTTGAGCAGTGGCTGCAGCGTGAGCCACGTGCGCTCGACGCCACCGATCTTCTTCACCTCGATCGCAGTGATCGTAACCGCGCCGTGGTGCGGGTACACGAGGGTGTGTCCCACGACGTGAGACTGCTGCATATGATCTCCTCAGACAATGTCGTGTGCGAACGCGCGGGCTGGATGCCTCGCGGTATCGACGAGTGCGCCGGTGCTCACGAACGCCGCAATATGCGGTTCGCGGGCCTCCGAAGTGGCACTTCTCATCAATTTTAGCCTAAAATGGCGATTTTGCCCAATCGGAAGGAGTATGATGCCCCGTTTCGAAGCCGACCCACAACACGGATCGACGGTCACTCCTGCGACAGCCCCGAAACCTCGCGGCGTTAGTTCAGCACGATAATGCCGATGTTCAGGCTGGTCGCGAAGCACAGCCAGAGCAGGTAGGGCACCATGATCCAGCTGGCGATCCGCGACCATTTTGCCGCCGCAATCGCGAGCGCAATGACGACGATGATGAGCGCAATGATGATCACCGCGGCGACCCACCACGCGGCGGCACCGAACACGGGGTAGCCAGCGAAAAACGCGGGTGTCCACAGCGAGTTCAGCACCAGTTGCACGACGAAGAGCCTGAGGGCGGGGCGCGCGTCATTTGGGCCGCCCATGCGGAACCCTGATCGCCAGATCAAAAACCCCGCGAGGGCGATGAGTGCATACAGCAGCGTCCAGACCGGCCCGAAGACCGCGTTCGGCGGATCCCACGGCACCTTTTCAGCGTTCGCGTACCAGCCGTCGACGTTGCCGGTCGACGCGAGTGACCCGCCAAACGCCACCGCTGCGACAATGACCACAAAGGCGATCGCGACGATTACCTGCCGAAGTGTCGTCGGTCCTTTGGCGCGGGCAATGACATCGGGGCGTGGTTCGGTGTGCACGTGCGGTACCTCCCGGGCGTGGTTTGGCGAGCAGTGATCACCTCAATACTCGCGCCGAACCGCGCGCCACGACAGGGGGTTGCCCCGCGCCGGTTACTCCGAAAGCGGTTCCGGATCGCGCCAGTACGTCTGCACCTCGGCACCGCCCGCGAGCCGCACTCTGCCGTGCGGCTGGTAACCGAGCGATTCGTACTTGACGTCGTTGACCGGGTTCGAAGACTCGAGATAGGTGGGCGTGCCCGCGGCGTCGTAGCGCCGCAGCACCTCGCGCAGCAGCCGCATGCCCTCGCCGCGGCCACCGAACTCCGGTGCGACAGCGAGCAGCGTGAGGTACGCGTGCGGTTCGCTCGGGCGAGCGGTCTCAAATGCGTGACCGGCCGCGTGCAGCGAGACCGCGGCTTCGGGATCGAGAATATCCGCGACGAGCGCGTCGTAGGCGGGGATCGACGAGGCGCTGATCTCGTCTGCGCCCGGCGGCAGCCACACGGCGAGTGCCGTGACCGCCCCTTCGGGGTCCACAGCCACCACGGACTCGGGGAAGCGAAGCGCCTCGGTGGCGGCGAAGCGCCAGTAGGCAGAAGCCTGCTCGCGGCGGCGGTCGCGGTCGGGGAAGGTCGGCCCCCACACCGGATCGTCGAAGAATGCCTCGGTCAGTGCGATGGTCATCTGGTCGAGGTCGGCGAGCGTCGCAGTGCGCACGAGGCGCTTCGGCTCGGCGTGCTCGGGCGAACGGCGCTGGGTGGGTGTGGTCACCCGTCTATTATCGGCCTCAACGTCAGCCGCGGTCACCCTCGTGCATCGCGGTCGCCCTCTTCAAGCGCCTCAAAACTGTCAAACCCAAATTCCCAGTCTCGCGAACTCAGTTCGTCGTCTGACAGCGAACCCCCAGTGATCGGTCTGGGATAGCTCGGGTGCGCGCGCAGTTCCCCCGCCTGTTTCGAGAAATCCGGCTGCGCACGGCCCTCCCACGGGGCGGGCAGCGACAGGACATCGTTGCCGACTCCGATCACGAGATCTGCAGTGTCGACGTCGTCTTGGTTGCCGGTCATGATGGGGATTCTTACGGCCTCGGCGCGTCCATTCTTCGCGATCGCGGCCGTGAGTTTCACCAGGGCCTCCGCGACGTCGTCGGTCGTCGTCACGGTCTCTCCGGCATAGGTGATGGTTCGCATGGTCAGACTCTTTCACGCGATCGCGAGGAACATCAGGCGGTTGTGTTTTTGGGGGAGTGCCAGGTATACGCTGGCGCACGAGGCCGATGCTGGCCGATGTTACCGGGGGGAGCGTGATCGATGACCGATGTTTCGTGGATCGATCTCCCGTGGACGCCGCTCGCGGCCGCGGCATACGCGATGAATCTGGTGATCGGAACGCTCAGCCTGCGGGGACGAAAGGTGCCGCGAGTGTGGCACGGACGTGTCTTCTTGCTCGCGCTCGTGCTCACCGCGGTGGCCGCTGTGGCGGCGGGCGAGCAGCCCTGGCGCGCGGCAGTGTTGTGTATCGCGCTCGTGCCGCTCGCGTTCCTGCCGTTCATGGGGCGCCCGGTTCGCCGCTCCCCGCGTACGCACATCGCGATCGGGCTCGCGGCCGCACCTCTGTACGTTGCGGCTGTCGTGCTCTGGGCGGCGACGCTGTGAAGGCCGGCGCACTATGTATCGACGAGAAAGTTCGAGGCTGACGGTGGAATTTCAAGACGTACTGTTCAATCGGCGTACGACGAACGGGCCGTTCTTGCCCGATCCCGTGTCTGAGGAGCACCAGCGGCTGCTGATTTCGGCGGCCGCATCGGCGCCGTCGCAGTTCAATAGCCAGCCGTGGCGCTTTGTCGTGATCGAGGATCGCGAAACTATCGGGACCATCGCTCGCGTGAGCGGTGAATCGATGACGTCAGTGATCGGCGAGGGTTCATTCTTCACGCGCTACAAGCGGCACTTCAGGTTCAGCGCAGAGGAGATGGCCGAGCACCGCTCCGGCATGTACTTTGACAAGCTGCCGGCGCCGCTTCGGCCGTTCACCCGGGCCGTATTCACCGCCTCCGGGCTCGCGATGATGCGCATGCTGCGCGTGCCGCAGACGCTCGGCGAGGAGAACCGCAAACTCGTCGCCGGATCCCCGCTGATTTTCGGCGTGATGCTCGATCGGGCGGAGCGGACCGCGCATCCGCTCGCTGACTTCTATTGCCAGTTCAGCATGGGTGCTGCGGTCGAAAATATTTGGTTGACCACGGTCGAACTCGGTATGGGCATTCAGTTCATCTCGTTTCCGATGGAAGAACCCGCGCAGTGGGCGCGGCTGACGAAGCTGCTCAATGTGCCGGATCACCTTGAGCTCATGGCGCTGTACCGGTTGGGGTACGTTCCGAAAGACCAGCAGCGCCCAAAAATCGACTGGTCGAGCCGGGAGCGGCGCCCGCCGTCGCAGTTTGTCTACCGAGAGACGTGTGCGACTCCGCAGCAGGGCTGGGACGATATCGCACCCTGAGGTCGGCGGTGCTGGCACCCGATCCAGCTCTCATCCCCGCCGAAGAAGATGTTTCGCAAAGCAAGTAACACAGGATCTGTGATACAAATGTCGTAAATGCCTTAGCTGCTGAGTAACTAGCTCAGCGAGGGAGCCGGGAAGCGGTGCACCACGATGTCTCAACGTGACGCGACGGTCGATCGCACGAACCCGAAGCGCGGGTCAGGTTCTCACGCGGTGCCGGGTGACAGCGAGCGCAATGAGGCGAGTACGCCGAGCATTGTTGATCTGTCGCTGACGCGCAACGTCACTGAGCTGCTGATGAAGCGCGCTCGCACCGCGCCAGCGCACATCGCGTTTGAGACTCGCGCGCCGGGTGCTTCGCTCGAAGATCCATGGCGCCAGGTGAGCACCGCCGAGTTCACCCGCGAGGTGCAGGGGCTTGCGCGAGGCCTGATCGCGAGCGGCGTGCAGGCGGGCGACACGGTGCTGATCATGGCGCAGACGCAGTATCTTTGGGCGGTGGTTGACCACGCCGCCCTGTTTGCGGGGGCCATCGTCGTGCCCGTGTATGACACTGCGTCTACGGCTCAACTCGAGTCCGTCATTGCCGATGCGCGTCCCGTCGCTGCGTTCGTCGGGAGCGATGCGTTCGCAGCTCGCCTCGGCGCCGCTGGGTCGGCCGCCGGTGTCAACATTGCGTCGTGGGTGCTCGATTCATCCGCTGACGAGGTCACAGACGACACATCAGGATCGCGGCACGGGCGCAGTCTGCACGTCCTCGCGCAGCTGGGCGAGGACGTCAGCGACGCCCAGTTGGAAGCGCGACGCATGACGGCAACGCTCGACGACGTGGCCACGATCGTCTACACCTCTGGAACGACGGGCGACCCGAAGGGCGCCCTGATCACGCACCGCAATCTTGTGGGGCAGGTGCTCAATACCGCGGCGGCGTACTCGGAGGTTGTGCAGGAGTCGGGCAACACGATCCTCTTCTTGCCGCTCACCCACGTGTTGGGTCGCGCGCTGCAACTCATCTGTATCGCCAACGGCATGCGCGTCGCGCATCTGGCTGACCCGAAGGAGGTCGTTCAGGCGCTCGCGATCCTGCGACCCACCTTCCTCGTCGTAGTGCCGCGGGTGCTCGAGAAGATCCAGGGTGCTGCGGCTGCTGCCGCAGCCGCCAAGCACCTCACGCCCGTCTGGCGGGCGGCGGTGCGCTCCGCTGAGCAGTGGGGGGCGCACCTCGAAACGCTGGATCAGCGCCCCTCGACCCGCGCGCCCCTCGGCCTGCGCCTGCGCCGAGCGCTGTTTGACCGACTCTTCTACCGCCGACTTCGCGCAGTCATGGGTGACCGCGTTGATTTCTTGCTCTCGGGCGCTGCCACGCTGCGGCCAGAACTCGCGCGGTTTTTCCGCGGCATCGGCGTTCCCGTGATCGAGGGGTACGGCCTGACCGAGACGACGGCCCCGCTCACCGGTGGCCGGCCAGGCGCCCTCGTCGCGGGCAGCGTGGGTACGCCGCTGCCCGGCAACGAGGTGCGCATCGCACCAAACGGCGAGGTGCTCGCGCGGGGCGTCGGCGTGTTCGCGGGCTACCGCAATGCGGCGCATGACGACGGCGTGTTCTTCGACGGCTACTTCCGCACCGGCGACATTGGGTCGCTCGACGCCGATGGAGCGCTCACGCTGCGCGGTCGGCTGAAGCACGTCATCGTGACCTCTACGGGGCGCACCATTTCGCCCGAGAGCTGGGAGCAGGCCGTCGAGACGCATCCGCTCGTCGCGCACGCGGCGCTCGTCGGCACCGATCGGCCGTACCTCACCGCGCTCCTCGTCATCGATACCGAGGCGACGCGAGAGTGGTTCGCGCAGCGCGGCGATGCTCCGCCCGCGGCGCTGTCGGCAGCGGGTGTGTCTGAGTGCCGGGACGGCCGGTTGCTCGAAGAGATTTCGAGCGCCGTCGACGAGGCAAACGCTGTGGTGTCGCCGTCTGAGCGCGTGCAAACGTGGGCCGGTGTTGTGCTGGGCCCCGATGTCTCCGAAGACTTTGTGACTCCGACCATGAAACTGAAGCGCCAGGCGCTGCTCGCCGCGAGCGAGACCATCATCGATTCGCTGTACCGCTAACCGGTCAGCGCACCTCAAGAACAGGACCGAACTATGTCTGAGCCCAAATCACGCTCGGTGATTCTCATCGTTGCAGCGCTCGTGCTTAGCGGGTTGCTCGCGTTCGCTGGCAGCCAGCAGGGATGGAGCGTCGGGCCGTTCGCCGGATTCGCCATTGCAGTCGCGGCGGCGTTCATCGTGCAGTGGGTCGCGTTCGTTCCCGCTGCGATGACGCAGACCGACCGGTACTTTGACCTCACCGGGAGCCTGACATACATCGCAGTCACGGTGCTGCTGCTCGCGCTCTCGCCTGAGCGAGACGCACGCAGCATCATTCTGACCGTGCTCGTCGTCGTGTGGGCGGTGAGACTCGGCAGCTTCCTGTTCATGCGCAATCTGCGCTCGGGTGGGGACGACCGCTTCGAAGAGATTAAGGCCTCGAAACTGCGCTTCTTCTCGGTGTGGAGTGTGCAGGGGTTGTGGGTCAGTCTGACCGCTGCTGCTGCGTGGATCGCCATCACCTCAGCGCACTCGGCGCCGCTCGGCTGGACGACGTTCATCGGGATCGCTGTCTGGGTGATTGGCTTCGGTATCGAGGTGACGGCCGACCTGCAGAAGAGCCGCTTCAAGGCCGAACCGGCAAACTCCGGGCGATTTATCCGCTCAGGGCTGTGGTCGGTCGTGCGGCACCCCAACTACCTCGGTGAGATTCTGCTCTGGATCGGGGTCTTGATCGTCGCGGCGCCCGTGCTGCAGGGGTGGCAGTGGGTCGCGCTGCTCTCGCCGGTGTTCGTGATCGTGTTGCTGACCCGGGTGAGTGGGATCCCGCTGCTCGAGGCAAAGGCGGAGCGCAAGTGGGGCGATGATCCGGAGTACCGCGCGTACCGCGCACGCACCCCGGCGCTCGTGCCGGGATTGCGCGGGAAGTAGCGGCGCTCGGCGTACTTGGATGACACGGCGCGCATGGCCAGCTCAGCGCACCTGGCCGCCGAGCCAGACGCCGCCTTCATCACGCAGGGTCACGGTGATCAGGGACGGGCTGCCCATCGCGCGGCCCTGGCGAACGTGAAGCGTGTCGCGGGAGCCTGGGTTGAGTCCGTCGACGAGTCCGTCGGCGATGAGGCCGTAGACCAGAGCGGCGGCCGCGATCCCGGTCGCTGCGTCTTCGGGGTATCCCGACGAGCGCGGAAACTGGCGCGCCTCGAACACGAGCGGTTCGGCTACCGCGTACGGATACAGTCCCGTGGATTCGGCCGCCGCGCAGGCTTCGGCCACGAGCGCGTAGTTCGGCGCAATGGCGTCGAGCACCGCGGTCGATCGCACAGGGACGAGCGTCTTCACGCGGCTGGTGCTCGCGTTGCGCACTGGCCTGTCTGCGAGGTCCTCGGGTGCGAGCCCGAGCGCCGCGAGGATCCCGGGCACGGCGGTGGGCGGGACGGGTGCGCTAGACCCGGCGGGCTGCGCGATCTCGACATCACCGCTGAACGAGACTCGCGCGTCGATCACGCCACTCGCCGTGCCGACGCGCAGCCGCGAACCGTGAGTTGCGGCGCCCCGCTGCAGCAGCCAGACGGCTCCGAGCGTCACGTGACCGCACATGCTCATCTCTTGCGTCGGTACCCAGAACCGCAGCGAGAAATCGATGTCGTCTCCGGGCTTCGCGGGAAACACGAAGCCGCACTCGTGTCCGTAGCGCTGCGCGACGCGTTGCATATCATCGTCGGTCATGCCGCTGGCGTCGAGCACGATCGGCGCCGGGTTTCCACCGTTCGGGCCGTCGGAGAATACGTGCACCGTGGTCACCTCGGTACGACTCATCTGGCCAGCGTATCCGAGACCGGATACGGTTTCTGTAGTAACGAATGACGGGCGGCACGATATGACTGAGACACCAATCGCGCCAAAGCGCCCGAGGCGACGCGCGAGACGCGTGCTTGCAATTGTGGGCATCACTCTGGCCGCCGTGCTCGTGCTCGCAATTGGCGGCTTCGTGATCTGGGCCAACACCACCTATTCCGCAGAGCCGAAGGCGCTCTCCGCGGTGCAGCAGGACGACCGAGTGCAGATAGCCAACGTCGACGGCGCGGTGGTGATGACTCCGACCGAAGGGGCGAACGGTCGTGGCCTCGTATTCTTCGCAGGCGCGAAGGTCGAACCCGAGGCCTACGCTGCGACCTTCCGCGACGCGGTCGCCGCGGGTGAAACAGTGGTGATCGTGCAGTCGTTTCTCAATCTGCCGCTGTTCGAGACCCGCGAGTTCAGCGAGTTCACGCGCCTCGCCCCGCATCCTGACACGTGGGCCGTTGGCGGCCACAGCATGGGTGGCGTGAAAGCCTGCATGTACGCTGCGGACGGCGGCGGCGATGGTGACATGGCGGAGGTCAACGGCCTCGTGCTGTTCGCTTCGTACTGTGCGGATGACGCACTGGCCGATCGCGACGACCTTGAGGTGCTCTCGGTGTCGGCCACGAACGATGGACTTGCCACCCCGGCGAAGATCCAGGCATCCGTCGCCGACCTGCCCGCCGACACTGAGTTCGTAGAGATAGAGGGCGGGGTGCATGCCCAGTTCGGTGCCTACGGCGAACAGTCGGGTGATGGCGAGCCGACCATTTCGGACGACGAGGCGAGGTCAGAAATCACAGAGGCGCTGCTCGGATTTCTTGAGGACAACTGAATAGCGCGGGTTGCGGCCGCGTGAGCGCCGCGGGGACTCGACAGACATGATTTGCCACTTGTTTCGATAAAGCTCAATATAGACGTATGTCGATACAGCCTTCGCCGCAAAGATCGTCACTCAGAGAAGGTCCGGACGCTGCTGCGCCAGCCCTGCGACGCATGTCGACGCTGGACCGGTGGCTGCCCGTGTGGATCGGGCTCGCGATGATCGCCGGGCTGGTGCTGGGCCGATACGTACCGGGACTCTCGGGAGCGCTCGCTCGGCTGGAAGTGGGCGGCATCTCCGTGCCGATCGCGCTGGGGCTGCTCGTGATGATGTATCCGGTGCTCGCGAAGGTGCGGTACGACAGAGTTGCGGCGGTGACCGGCGACAGGAAACTGCTGGTTTCGTCACTCGCGCTCAACTGGGTCGTGGGCCCCCTGGTGATGTTTGTACTCGCCTGGGTATTCCTGCCTGACCTGCCCGAGTATCGAACCGGGCTCATCATCGTGGGGCTTGCTCGGTGCATCGCAATGGTCGTGATCTGGAACGATCTCGCGTGCGGTGACCGAGAGGCTGCCGCGGTGCTGGTTGCGATCAACTCGGTGTTTCAGGTGGTCATGTTCGCGGTGCTCGGCTGGTTCTATCTCACCGTGCTGCCGGGGTGGCTCGGCCTCGACTCGCAGGGGCTCGACGTCTCAATGGGGCAGATTGCCGTGAACGTACTGGTGTTTTTGGGGGTTCCGCTCGTCGCCGGAATCGCGTCGCGCTGGTTGGGCGAGAAGCGTCGCGGTCGTGCCTGGTACGAAGAGAAGTTCGTTCCGAAGGTCGGCCCGTGGGCGCTGTACGGCCTGCTGTTCACGATCGTGTTGTTGTTCGCGCTGCAGGGTGAGGCAATGACGCGGCGCCCGCTCGATGTGGCACGAATAGCACTGCCGTTGCTCGCATATTTCGCGCTGATGTGGTTCGCCGGTTTGCTCCTCGGAAAAGCGCTGGGCCTAGGATACGCCCGCTCGACGACGCTCGCGTTCACTGCGGCGGGGAACAACTTTGAGCTTGCGATTGCGGTGGCCATCGGTACGTTTGGCGCCGCCTCCGGCCAAGCGCTCGCGGGCGTTGTCGGCCCGCTTATCGAGGTGCCCGTGTTGGTGGGACTCGTGTACGTCTCTCTGTGGGCCGCCCGAGCCTGGTTTCAGACTGATCCGTTTGGTGAACCGCTTCCGGTCGCGAAGGGGCGTGCGGCATGACGACCGTTGCTGCGGACGCCGTGTGCGCCCCGGCCGCTTCGCACGCGATGGACGCCGAGCCCGCCGCGCTGCTCGCGGGGGTGTTCAAGGCGCTGGCCGATCCGCTTCGGCTGCGAATGCTGTCGGCGGTGGCGACGGACCCGAGGGGCGAGTCGTGCGTCTGCGATCTCGCGGCCCTCGCCGACGTATCTCAACCGACGATCTCGCACCACCTGAAAGTGCTCAAAGACGTTGGTCTACTTGAGGCCGAACGACGAGGCACCTGGGTGTGGTACCGGGTACGCGCTGAGCGCCGCGCCGCCGTAGCAAGCCTGCTTGACGTGTTCGCGCCGACCGCTGTTACCGAAGGAGAGATGGTCACAGCGCCAGTCGGACCGGAGATCGTCGATCTCGACGATCGCGTGACTCGCCTCGCGGACGCACTCGCGGAGCGACACGCAGATATCCCGCGGCAGGCGGTTGTCGGATTGGTGCGAGAGTCGTTTACGTCGCTGGCCAGGAGCTCAAGGGTCACTCAGCACCTGATCTCGCTCACCGAGCGCTTCGCGCAGCAGCGCCTGGAAGACCTTGCCCGCTCTCGGGATTCCGGCCCGCCGCAGGTGCTGTTCGTGTGCGTCGCAAACGCTGGCCGCTCCCAGCTCGCCGCCGCCCTCACGCATCAGCTGTCTGAGGGTCGGGTTGTCGCGCGTTCCGCGGGTTCAGTGCCCGCGGCCGACGTGTACCCCGGCGTGCGCGCGGTACTCGCGGAGCTTGATGCGGGCGGCGAGCACGCGTTTCCGAAGCCGCTCACCGACGACGCTGTGCGCGCGGCCGACGTGGTGGTCACGATGGGCTGCGGTGACGTCTGCCCGATCGTGCCGGGCGTTCGCTACGAGGACTGGGCAGTTGCTGACCCCGCGCTCGCCTCACCAAAGGGCGTCGAGGCGATTCGAGACGACATCGCTGTGCGGGTGCGAACTCTCATTGCGTCACTCGGGGCGGGGCGGGGTGACGCAGTGTCGACGGACTGAGGCCCCCCGCGGACGCTGGCGTCGGGCGCGCTCTCGCGACTGCCCGCCCGACACCTAGCTGACGCGCTGCTGATCGCGGGCGAGCGCTGAGCGCAGCCCGGAGTGCACCGACGTGAACGCGGCGGTCTCGACGCCGGTCAGGGTGGCGAGGTTCGTCACGAGCTGGTCGACGGTGCGCGCGACATGAAGCGGTGACGTGTTCTGCCGCGGCGTGACGCTGACGTGCAGCACGGGCGTGCCCTGAATATCGTTGGCGGTGACCTTCGCCGCGAGAATTTCATCGCGCGAGGTGAGTGCGCCCAGGAGCGCTTCGGCGGCAAAGCCCTCTGTGACGGCGATGCGACCGAGATCGTTCTGGGTGCTCGTGCCGTGCAATAGCATGCGACGACGACCGCGAACGGCGCGCGCGGCGAGCACCACGAGCAGGATGATCAGCACGACGAGCGCCGCGACGATACCCACGCCGAGCCAGGTCGCGGGACCATCGGCGATAACCGTCGATTTCCCAGCGTTCGCCAGCCACGTGCGGCTGTCTTCGCCGGTCTGCTGCCAAGCCTCGCCGACAGCTGGAACTGTCGTTGCTGCAATGACCAGCCCGCCCGCGGCGAGCAGCACGATGCCAAACAGGCACAGGATGACGCGGTTGAATCCGCGTTTGGTGTGGTTCATGCGATCTTCTCCACGTTCTCCTGCTGAGTGCGTACCACCACGCGCGCTGCGGGTCGCAGCCGATACGACTCGACCTCGGTACGCACGATGTCGCGGGCGATGGTGAGATCAATCGGAATGCCGAGGTGCGGGGTGAGGGCGACATCGATGGTGCGGTGCCCGACACCGACGCGTACCCGATCGCGAGGCAGATTGAGCTCGTCGCTGACGTGCTGCGCTATCGCTGACGCGATGACGCCGTTGTCGACGACAATGGCGCGATCCTCGTCGGTAATTTCGTGCTTCGCGAGACGACCGGGCGTGATCGCGAGAATCACGAGGATCAGGCCAATCACGGCGAGAGCGACGCCCGCGGCGGTGCTCGCACCGGCGGCGTCGGATCCCGGGAGCGCGACAAGCCAGCCGAAGGTTTCCGCGGGGTCGAGCAACAGTGGCGGCTGGCCACTGAGGTGCAGTACGAACTCGAGCGCGGTGTAGGCGAGCGCCAGCACGACGAGCGTCACGACGACGAGCATGGCGACGGTGCGCGGCGAATGCGTCTCGCGGCGCACGACGCGCCGCAGTGCGGGTGACATCATCGCACTCTCCTTCGCTGCGGTGCCGAGGCACCATTGACCGTGAGATTCACTCGGATCACGTCTTGGCCGAGCGCACTGCTCAATCGCTGTTGCACATCGCGCTGCACGCTGGCCGCGGCGTCGAGCACCGACGTCGCCGCCGCGATGGCCTCGGTGTCGTCGAGGGCCGGAACCGGCACTGGGGCCGTGATATTCACGATGACCCCGTCGGGCGACCCGCCCACCGACACACGCACGCGGCGCGGCGGCGCGTGCACCGCGGTGGCGGCCACGTGCTCGGCGACCTTCTGCACAACGGCGTCTCGCACAACGATCCGCCCGCGCACTGGGGCCTCCACTATGACGTCTTTCGCCCGGAGAGGGCGCCCGCGAGGTCGCGCACGTCGAGCTTGCCCGACACGATGCGACCAACGAGTGCCCCGATCCCCATGAACAGGGCGACCAGCAGGAAGCCCCAGAACCCGAAGACGAGCGCTGAAATTGCTAGGACGGCGCCGATGGCTACGCCCGCGAGTGTGGCGTTCATGCGACTCGTGACTCCGCGTCATCGTCGCTGTCGTCGGTGCCGGCGACGTGGACGTCGTTGACCTCAACGTTGACCTCGACGACCTCGAGGCCGACGAGCTGGCTGATCGCGCCGGCAACGGCGGCGCGAACGTTCGCTGCGACCTGCTGAATCGGTGCCGGGTACTCAACCACGATCGTGATGTCTGCGGCTGCCTGGGTCTCACCAACCTCGACCTTGACGCCCTGCGTCAGGTCGGTCGCGTTTACGGCATCGCGGATCGCGCCAAACGCGCGTGCGCCGCCGCCGCCGAGCGCGAAGACTCCGGCGACCTCTCGGGCTGCAATGCCCGCGACCTTTGCAACGACGCCATCAGCGATGACGGTCTTGCCCTCTGCCGGCTCGCCGGCCGGGCGCGCTGAGACATCGAGCGTGGTGGGGCGATCGACACGCGGTGACTTCGTGGCGCCGGTTGTCGAAGCGGCTGCGGTTGCGGGAGTGGCGGGCTTCAGATCCTCAGTCATGGGATTGCTTCCTTCGAAATCGAGTGGCCCGAGGGCCCGTCATGCGGACCGCTCGGTGGGCTCGGTGTGGTGAGCCTCACATATAAGAGTGCGCGCGGTCGAAAAGTGTCACAAAAAAGTTGGAGGTTCTGAAAATACCTGCGCTCGGCACCGCGGGCTTTCATGTGCGCGCCGGTAGATTCGCGGTGAAGTCGTGAAGTCGTGAAGTCGTGCAGTCGTGAAGTCGTGCAGTTCGAGGAGAAGAGTCGCCGTGCCGAATACAGCAGCAGTCAGCCGCGTTGCGCTTGTGATGGGCGCGGGGAGCCAAACGGGCATTGGCTTTGCCGCGGCGCACGCTCTGGCGACAGCCGGGCATCGGGTTGTCATTGCGTCGACAACGTCGCGCATCGAGGAGCGCGCAGAAGAGTTGCGCGCCAGCGGGGCGCAGGTCGCGACCGTCATCGCCGACCTCACCGATTCTGCCGAGGCCGAGCGGGCGGTGGCCGAGACGCTGGCGGCATTCGGTCGACTCGATGTGCTCGTGAACAACGCCGGTATGACGTCGGTCAGCGACGAGCAGCAACCGGCGGGGGTCGCAGACATTACGAACGAGCAGTGGAGCATCGCGCTGCGCCGCAATCTCGACACCATGCTGTTCGTCACCCGCGCAGCGACGCCCGCGCTGATCGCGGGCGGAGCGGGCCGCGTCGTGAATGTCGCTTCGCTCTCTGGCCCGGTCACGGCATATGGCGGCGACGTGGCGTATCACGCGGCGAAGGCCGGGGCAGTCGGGCTGACGCGCGCGGCCGCGATCGATCTCGCACCGCACGGCGTCACGGTGAACGCGGTGGCGCCGGGATGGATCGCGACGGGATCAGCGACGCCGCACGAGATTCGCATGGGCGACGCGACTCCGCTGGGACGTTCGGGCCGCGCCGACGAGGTGGCGAGTCTGATCGCCTACCTCGCCAGCGCGGGCGCCTCGTACATCACGGGGCAGGTGCTCGTGGTCGACGGCGGTAACTCGATCATGGAGGACCGAGGGTAGTTACCCTCTCGGTCCCCGGTAGTCGCGGTGGCTACCCCCGGTGCGTAGCTCGAGACTAGTAGTGCGCGGGCGGGTCGCTGTTCGGGAACGAATCCTCGCCCCACTCGTCGGCGAGGGCGTCAGCGTGCTCGTGCGACACGCTGTCAGACCCCGGCTTCTCGGCCACATCGTCGCGCGTCGGCGCGTTTTTGGTGACGTCGTTCTCCGACTCGGAATCTGTGTCGGCTGCGTGCTGGTCGTCGGTGCGGTCAGTCATGAGTGCTCCTCCTATCAGTGCGCGCGGCGAATGATCCGCCGCAGCGTACTCCCCATCATTGAAGCTCGTGGGGTAGCACGCAAGGCCCTGGCGTCGGGCGCAGCTGACCGCTAAACCGTGGTGCGGCCGCCGTCGATCAGATAGTTGCTGCCCGTAATCATGCTCGCGTCGTCGCCCGCGAGAAACGCGATGAGAGCGGCTACCTCTTCTGGCTGCGCGAAGCGGCCGACTGGAATCTCGGCCTTGGCCCGCTCGCCGCGCTCACCGGCCCAGGCCGCCTTGCCCAGTGGGGTCTCGACGACGGTGGGGGAGACCGCGTTGACGGTGACGCCGCCGCGCGCCCACTCGAGCGAGAGCACCTGGGTGAGCCCAACGACCGCCGCCTTGCTCGCGCAGTACGCTGCGTGCTGGTCGAGCCCGATCACGGCTGCCTGCGAGGCGAGGTTGATGATGCGGCCGTAGCCTGCTTCGAGCATTACGCGACCCGCGGCCTGCGCCATATAGAAGGTGCCGCTGAGGTTGATGTCGATCGTGAGCTGCCAGCGGTCGGCCGGCACGTCTACGGCCGGGTCAAGCAGGGCGAGCCCGGCCGAATTGACGAGGATGTGCGGTGTGCCGACGACCCGAACGGCCTCGTCAATCGCCTCCGCGGCCGCGGTCGGCACCGTGAGGTTCTGCACGATGCCGTGGTGACCGGTTCCGGGGAGGCGATCCCCGATGTCACGAATGGACTCGTTGAGGTCGACCCCGACGATGCGGGCCCCGCGTTCAGCGAGATGGTGCGCGACCGTGAAGCCGATACCGCTCGCCGCACCGGTGATCACCGCAATCTTGCCAGCGAATGTTGCTTCCATGCTCACGCCTCGTATTCTTCGATGGCGCGCACCTTTGCGCCGGAGGGGCTTTCGGGGTCGAATTCGTAACCCAGCCACTCTCGCGCGAGGCGCCGTGCCAGTTCGATGCCGACGACGCGCTGCCCGAAGCAAAGCACCTGAGCGTCGTTCGACAGCACGCTGCGCTCGACCGAGAACGAGTCGTGCGCGGTGACGGCGCGAATGCCGGGCACCTTGTTCGCGGCGATCGCGACCCCGAGACCGGTGCCGCAGACGAGCAGTGCACGGTCGGCTTCGCCCGCGGCGACGAGCTGAGCTGCAGCCACGGCGATGTGCGGGTAAGCGGTATCGCCATCGGCCGTGACCCCGACATCGACGACCGACGCGACTCGCGGATCGTTCTCGAGGTCGCGCTTCAAAATTTCCTTGTAGTCGTATCCGGCTTCATCAGCGCCGACTACGACGCGCAGTTGCGTCTGGCTCATCGGAGTTCCTTTCGGGGGCTCGTGGGTACGGTCAGGGTGCCGAGCGCCTCGACGATCAGGGCGAACGACGTGGCGCCGGCGTCAGGTGTGCCGACACTCTTCTCGGCGAGCGGGCGAGCGCGGCCCTTCTTCGGGCTGAGCAGTGACGTGGCGGCCGCGGCGGAGGTCGCTGTGACAGCGGCCGCGCGCCAGGCGTCGACGAGGGGGTGACCGGCCTCGACGTGATCGCGCAACACCCGCTGGAACGGGATCGCGGAGTCGAGCAGGGTCTTGTCGCCGAGTTCAGCTCGGCCGAGCTCGACGATCGCGGAAACATACGCGTCGACGGCGCGCACCGCGTGCAGTGGCGTGTACTCAGCGCAGTCGTCTCCGAGCGCTGCGCCCGCGGCCTCAAGACCTGCGCCCCAGAGCACGCCGGATGTGCCGCCAGCCTCAGCTGCCCAGGCGCGCCCGGCACAGCGCAGCAACCAGCCAGGGCCTGCGCCTTCGAGCTGCGCAACGGCGTGTACCGCGGCATCTGCGCCCTTGACCATTCCGCGACCGTGATCGCCGTCCCCAGCGACAGCGTCGATGCGGCCAAGCTCTTCTTCGTTCGCGCGCACCACCCACTGCAGCTCGGTGAGACCTGCGGCAACGACGGGCGCAATCGCGGCTCCCGCGGGCGAGGGGGGAGGAGCATCGGCGGCATCATCGGCTGCGGCCCCGAAGGTGGCCGGTCGCAGCTCTGCGATCGCGCTCGTGTGCTTGCGATAGGCGGGGGTGTAGGCGTCGGCGTGCCACACCGATTCGAGCTCATCGTCCAACCAGGTCAGCGTCAGCGAGCAACCGCCCATGTCGAGGCTGGTGACGAGCTCGCCGACCTCGGGTTCGACGGGTGTGAGGCCCCACGTGTCGAGCAACGGACGAATCTCGTTCCAGAGCAGAAATAGTTCCTCGTATTTGGTGGTGCCGAGTCCATTCACGATGACCGCGACGCGGGTGGCATCCGTGCTGGGCCGGGCCGACAGAATGCCGTCGACGAGCGTGGCGGCGAGATCGCGGGCGGGGGCCAGCGGCGCGTCGTGAATGCCGGGCTCGCCGTGAATGCCGAGCCCGACACCCATGTGTCCGTCGGGCACCGAGAACAGGGGCTCCACAGCCCCGGGCATCGTGCAGCCCGAAAACGCGACGCCGTAGGTGCGGGTGGCCGCGTTCGCTGCGCGTCCGAGTCGCTCGACCTCGTCGATGTCGGCTCCGGCTGCTGCGGCAGCGCCCAGCGCCTTGAAGACGGTGAAGTCGCCGGCGATGCCTCTCCGCTGCTCTTCGATTTCGGAGGAAGCGACATCGTCGGTGACGAGCACGATGCGGGTGTCGATTCCCTCGCGACGCAATCGTTCGGCCGCAATTCCGAAGTTCATGACGTCTCCGGCGTAGTTACCGAATGTCAGGATCACGCCACGCCCCTGATCCGCCGCCTTCGCGACGGAGTAGACCTGTGCCGCCGAGGGCGACGTGAAGATGTTGCCCACGACCGCACCCGACGCGAAGCCGGGCCCGACGAGGCCCGCGAAGGCGGGGTAGTGCCCCGAGCCACCCCCCACAACGACCGCCACGATCGGTTCGCTGCCGCGGTGGCTGATGACGCCCCCGGGCACCGCGCGAAGGCGGTCGGCGTAGAGGTCGACGAATCCGGCGAGTTGATCCTCGGCGAACTCAGCGGGGTCGTTGTAGAGGGTGGTCATCGTGGGTCCTTACTGCTTCTGACCGGGCAGGTTTTCGAAGGCGATGTTGCCCGAGGCGAGGTTCTCGTCAATCAGATCGGGAAGGCCCTTAAGGAAGGCCTCGCGATCGGTGACGACGTTCTTCATCGCGTCTTCGACGTTGTCGCCTGTGACCGCTGGCATCACGTAGACCGGCTCAGTGTCGCCGTCTTCGCCGCGCACGACGTTCGCGGCGACAGCGAGACCGGTTGCGAGCTCGACCGTGCCGTGCTGCAGCGAGGTGCCGATCATGTCGCCGGCCTGCACCGCTTTCAGGCCGTCTTCGATGCCGTCGATGCCGACGACCGGAACGTCTGAGACGCCCGCTTCACGGAGGGCCTGGATCGCGCCGAGGGCCATGTCGTCGTTCTGGGAGATGACGCCGTCAATATCGTCGCCGAACGCCGAGATCCAGTTCTTCACCTTGTTGACGGCCTCGTCGCGCTTCCAGTTCGCGGTGTCTTGCGCGAGCACCTTGATGTCGGGGTTCTCGGCGAGCACCTTGTCGATGCCCGAGCCGCGGTCGAGTTGCGGTGACGAGCCGAGCGGCCCCTCGAGCACCACGACGTTGCCCTTGCCGCCGAGAGCGTCGACCATCTGAGTCGCCTCCTGCTCGCCCGCGGCGACGTCATCGGGCTGCACGCTCGCGTCAACCTCGACACCGGTGAGCGAGGTGTTCACGGCGACGACGGGGATTTCTGCGTCTTTCGCGGCCTTCACCTGCGGGCCGAGCGAGTCGGCCTGCACGGGCACGACGATGATCGCGTCGACGCTGTCGCTGACGTACTGATCCATCTGGTTCGCCTGGGTGGCGACGTCGCCGCCCGCAGAGTTCCACTGCAGGGTGATGTCGTTTGCTGCGGCGTAGGCCTCCATGCCCTCCTTGCCCTGGGTGATGAACGACGACATGTCGTAGACCGTGACGCCGACGACGATGTTGTCTTCGCCTCCGGCGCTCGGGTCACCCGCGCCGCACCCGGCGAGCGCGAGGGCGGCGGTGCCCGCGAGGGCCGCCGCGGCGATCGTGGTAGAAACCTTGCGTTTCATGAGTGACTCCTTCGTCATTGAGGGGGTGATGGGTGTGTAAGCAAAGTGTGGGAAGTGTTCGCGTGCAGCGTTGGCGTCGTCCGCGTCCCCCTGACGATAGGCCAGATGTCGCTCACATTGCAAATAAGCGTGCTCACATGTGCAAGAAGTCACAGTGAGGCCCACTCTGCTCATCTGTTCACGAACCCGAAACGCGCCGGTCGATCTCGCCGAGCCCCGCCCCCCCCGCCCCGCTGAGCGGCCCCGTCGAGCGTACGGAAGTGGGCGTTATGCGCCCTTATATGCGCCATTTGCGTGCGCTCGACCGGGTGCGCGGGGGTGAGCGTGGGCGGGGGTGAGCGCGGGGGAGGGCGTGGGGGCGCGCGCGGGAAGGGGTGCGCGGGTGCGCGGGCTAGGGGGTCAGGCGGGCGTTGTAGTTGGCCCGGGTTTGGGTGACCCATGCTCCGGGCGGGCCCGCGATGGGGCGGATCTCGCGCGTCGGCAGCTCAGGCCACTGCGGCAGGTCACCGAGTAGCGCCCACGCCGCCTGCCGGGCGGCGCCGAACGCGGCGTGCTCGCGATCGCGCGGAACGAGCAGCGGGCGCTGCAGCAGGTCGGCGAAGATCTGGCACAGCGTGGCAGATCTAGATCCTCCGCCCACGAGAAAAATGCGGCGAGCGGGCCCGCACTCGCGCACCAGCGCATCCATGGCGTTTGCTGTCGCGCAGCCCAAGCCGAGCATTGCTGCGCGGGCCATGTTGGTCGGGGTGAGGGAGGCTCGGCTGATCCCGAACAGCGTGCCGTCTGACACCGGCCTGCGCGGGTTTCGTTCGCCGTCGAGGAAGGGCAGCGCGATGATGCCAGCGGCGTCGGGTGCGCCCGCACCCGCGAGCGTGTCGAGCTCGGTGAGTGACACGCCGAGCATCTGTGCTGTCGACGTGAGTACCCGCGCGCCGTTCAGCATCGTCACCATCGGGATGAATCCTGAGCGCACGTCGGCCATGGTGTCGACGACGCCGTCACGATCGCGCGCCGGCGCGTCCGTGCGCATCGATACGGTCGCGCTCGTGCCGACCGAGATCACGACGTCACCGGCAGCGGTGTCGAGCGAAAAATGGGTGGCGGGATTGTCACCGCTTCCGGATCCGACCACGAGACCACTCGCGGTCACGCCCGCCGGTTCGCCCGGCCCGACCAGCGTAGGCACGCGGAGCTCGCGGCCGAACGCGCGGCGCAACAGCCCAGCATCGTATTCGCCGGTCGTCGCCGACCAATAGCCGGTGGTTGAGGCGTCTGATCGGTCGGTCGTGGGCGGCTGCGCGCGGTCGAGCACCCGCCACGTCAACCAGTCGTGGGGAAGCAGCGCGCTTTCGACCCGGGCGGCGATTTCAGGCTCGTGCTCGGAGAGCCAGCGGAGCTTGCTCACCGGGTGCGCGCTGTCGGGAACGAGGCCCGTGCGGTCCAGCCAGGCGTCGACACCCAGCTCGTCGACGAGTGCGTCGGCACTGTCTGAGGCGCGTAGATCGTTCCAGAGAATCGCGTCTCGCGCCGGATCCCCGCGCTCATCGAGAAAGATGGTCGTGTGCTGCTGCGCGGTAATCGACAGCGCAGCGGCATCCTCTGGGCGACTCGCGCCGGCTGCTTCAAGCGCATGCCACCAGTGTTCGGGGTCAATTTCCGTGCCGTCCGGGTGCGGCATTGCGCTCGTCCGAAGCAGCTCACCAGATCGCGCGTCGACAACGACGAGCTTGGTTTGCTGCGTGGAGGAGTCGATTCCGGCGACCGCCTGACGGTGCATGCGTTATCCCGCCAATAGTCTTTCAGCGGTGTAGATATCCGTGACCAGCCCGGTGAGCAGCCCGGAATTCAGCACGGCCCGGATCGCGCGCGTCTTCGACGGCCCGCCAGCGACCCCCACCCGTGAGGGGATCGCGCGCAGCTGTTCTTCTGAGATCGCGACGCAGCGCGCGTCGACGTCGTGCACGATCGCGCCGGCATCTGTGACGAGTGAGGAGGCCACCTCGGCGACCACTCCGCGCTCGAGCAGACGCTGGCGATCGAGGTCATCGAGTGCGGGGTTGGCCATCATGAGCGAGTTGGGCGGCGCCCACGATCCGATTGCGCAGAACGCGACGGTGACCTCGTCAAACATTTCGACCGCAGCCCGCACCCCGGGCTGTCGAAGTACCCCCTGCGCCGTCTGCGCATCGCTCATTACGAGCGAGGCGTAGATGGGCCAGCCCTGAACATTGGGGAGTGAGGCCAGGCGGCGAATCACCTCGAGCCCGCTCTCCTGGATCGGCCCGGCGACCCCCGCGAGCTGCACCACTGATCGACACGGCAGACGATTCAGCTCGCGAGCCATTGCGTTCAGCGTGCGACCCGAGGTGAGTCCCAAGATGTCCTCTGGCCCGACGAGCTCGTCGATGAGCTGCGCCGCCGTGGAGCCGAGGGCCGCCTGCACCTCGACGTCGGTGTCGACGGTCACGTCAACGGCGATGCCCTGCGCGAGACCGAACCGTTGGCGCAGCGCCATCGAGAGCTCGGCATTGATTCCGGGCGTGTTGCTGATCTGGAACTGAATCACGCCGCGTGCGATCGCCTCGTCGAGCATGCGTCCCACCTTGAAACGGCTGAGCCCGAGTGCCTCGGCGATCTCGACGCGCGTCTTCCGGTTGACGTAATATTCGCGCGCAACGTGAGCGAGCTGCACCCGTGAGAGTGGGCCATCGCTCATGGTCGCCTCCTCTGCGGGCCGTCGAATCGGGGGTCACACCGACATTCAGCGTTCAGGATAGCGCGTCACGGTTCACACGGGAGGGGTGGTGGGCGCGACCTGCTGGGCCGCGCTAATACCTGCGGGTCTCCCGTGTAACTTGCGCGCATCTGTCAGTCTGCCTTGACAAAGGTGAATTGTCAGTTCAGACTGACGGCATGGAATCGGATGATCTCGCGCAGTTACTGCGCACCACAGACCCAGCGACGGGGCTGAGAGCTGCCGACGCGCTGCGCCGCGTCGCCGAGCGAGTCGAGGCAATGCACGTTGCCGAGGCCCGCCGAGCTGGCTGGTCGTGGGAGCAAATCGGCGACGCCCTCGGTGTCACGCGCCAATCGGCGCACGCAAAATACGGAAAGGACCCGCACCATGTTTGAGAAGTTTGCCCGGTCCGCACGAACGGCCGTCGTGGACGCACGCTCCGAAGCCGCCCTGCGCGGGGATCGGCGAGTCGGGGCCGAACATCTGTTACTCGCGCTGCTCCGAGAACCCCCGCTCGCGCAAGCTTTCGGCGCGGACGCTGACCAGGCCCGTGCGGCCGCCGATGCCCTCGACCGCGCGGCGCTCGCGGCCGTCGGTATAGACCTGGGGGCCGCACCACTGGGTGCACCAGCAACCCTCGGCAAGCACGTGCCGTTCACCTCCGCCGCGAAGGGGGTGCTCCGTGACGCCCTCAAGATCGCCTCGTCAGAACGCGCTCGCTCGATCACCGCCGGTCACCTGGGCCGGGCGCTATTAGAGCGGCCCGACCCCGACCCGGCGGCCGCACTGATCTCGGCGCTGTCGATCGATCGCGCAGCGGCCAGTCAGCGGCTCATCGACAGGTGAGCGCACCGGAACAGGTGGCACGAGCCGGGGGACGTGGCATGCCGGGCCCAACCAGCGCCTAGCCGCGCGTGCGGTGATGCCCGGTCAGTGAGTTCATGAGCAGCACGGTGTCGGTGTCGGTGACGCCCGGCACCGCTCTGATGCGCTCCAAGACCTCATCGAATTCCGTCAGCGTTGACGTGCGCAGCTGCGCGGCGAGGTCCCACGTGCCCAGGGTCGAATGCAGTCGCTCGACCTCGGGAAATCCGCGGACGGCTCGGATGACATCTTGCCCGTGACTCGGTGTGCTCGAAATGAGTGTGATCGCCTCGACGGCGTCGCGATCGATCTCGTCGCTGAGGCGAATCGTGAATGCTTCGATCACTCCCGAAGCGGTCAAGCTGTCGATGCGCGCAGCGACCGTCGAACGGTTCACGCCGAGCTCGCGCGCGAGCGCCGCAGTTGGCATTCTCGCCTGCGTGCGGAGCAATGAGATGAGGCGCCGGTCAAGTTCGTCGATCACGCAGTAAGTGTAAATCGGCTCAGCAGATTGCGGAAGATTGGCCAGAAAATCAGCACTGTGACCGTTGATGCACCACATTGCTGCTTTCTAGCGTTGGAGTCACTGCACTTCGCAGAGAACTTAACATACGGAGGACCCCACTGTGACCGTTTCTCTCACGCACTTCGCCGCCCGCGTTGGTGACCACAACGACCGCGCAATGGCCGCCTCGCCGGTTCTCGCGGAGGTACTGGGGGCGCGCTTGGGCACCGCGGCCACCGTGATTGGCGAGCCAAGCTCGGCCGAGCCGACCGGCTGGCAGGCGGAACTCGCGACCGCGCTCCCCGCCCTGCTCCTCATGGCGACGCGATACGACGAGGTCTTCACGAACGGCCACTCGCCGGTCGCTGCCATCAGCCGCTGCGCGACCGCGCTCGCGACGCTGCCGGTTGTCGCCCGCCACCGCCCCGACGCCGTCGTTGTGTGGTACGACGCGCACGCCGACCTCAACACGCCGGTCGGCACCGAGAGCGGCTACCTCGGTGGGCTCGCTCTCTCGGGGCCTCTCGGGCTCTGGGATTCGGGGCTCGGAGCGGGGCTCGCTCCGCGCAACACCGTCATCGTGGGAGCTCGCGATATCGACGAGCCCGAGCGGGCGGTGCTGGCCTCGGGCGACATTCGCGTCGTTCCCGTGGGGGCCGACATGTCTGCGCGACTCGCGCTCGCTATCGACGGGCGGCCCGTCTACGTGCACATCGATTGTGACGTGCTGGATCCGGGCATCGTGCCGACCGACTATCACGTACCGGGCGGTATGACGCTCGAGCAACTCACCGCCTGCGCGCGGGCGCTCGCACAGAGCGAGGTCATCGGCCTCGAAATCGGCGAGCTCGAAACGGGCGAGACGCCGCCGCGCCAAGCAGAGGCCCTCATCGTCGACGCGCTTGAGCCACTGTTGGCGCGGCTTGACGGCGGCGGTCGCCGCTAGCCCAACACCGCTAGCTCGACGCAGCTCACGGCCAGACCCTACCGTTGCAGCACCCAGTCGCGCGGTGGTCCGATCGAGGTGTCACCCTGCCAGAACGTCAGGGTGCCCAGATCAGCACGGGCGTAGGGCACTGTCACTACGACCGCGCCGGGCTCAGTGGTTGCGTGCTTATCGACGATGAGCCCATGCTCAGATGACCGCACATTCGCGACCTCATTCTTCGAGGCCTCGCCCAGCCGCGAAATGCGGAGCGTCGAAGATGCGGCGCCCGCCTCGGTCACGGAGATGCGCAAGCCCTCACCGGCGGCGAAGGTTCCGACCTCGATCGGGTCCTCAATGTACTGAATGCCGCCTGACGTATACGTCTGCGAAGCGGTGATCGACAGCGTGCCTCGAATACCTCGGGGAGTGAATGACCACGCACCTGAGCTGCTCGCTGTGGTCGCCACCGCGAGCTTGCGCGACTGCTCATTCACCACGGTTACCACCACGCGGGCACCGGGTACCGCTGTGCCCGCGAGCCTCGGGAGCACGCCTGATTCTTGACCGTCGACGGCGCCGGCGGTGAGTGTCGCAGTGGTCGTTACGCTCGGTACTTCAGCGGGCGACGACTCAGTAGCAGCGTCGGGCGCGATGGGCGCTTTCTCGTCGGGCGGCGTGGCCCCGCCGTCCGCGTCTGCACTCGATGATTGATCATCGGAGGCGGTCGCCGCCGCCGTGGCCTCTGGCTCTGATTCTTTCGGGTCAATGGACGCTGTGGGTGATTTGCCATCGACGTCTTCCCGAGGTGCGTCCGGTGTGCTTGGTGAAGACGCGACCCCGAGTGGTGCGGGCGTGGTGTGGGTAAAGTGCACGACGGCGGCGACGGCGATGACCGCGGCGAGGCACAAGGCTGAGAGCACCACCAAGAGTTTTCGTAACCGGGGCGGCTGATCTGTCGCCGCGTTCGCCGAAGTGGGCGTTTGTAGCCAGGTCAGATAGCCGGCGGCACCCGCGCCGCCAAGCATTGCTGGTAGCAACGACAGGGCGAGATTCGAATTGATCTGCTGCGACTCCCGGGCAACCGCCTGACAGTGAGCGCACGTCTCCAGGTGTGCGGCGATGCGGGCGGTAACCTGCGAATTCGTGCGCTTTCGCGTGTACTGGGCCATGCGCTCGGTCGCCCATGCGCAGTCCGCGGGCAACTCGAGCTCAGGTGCAACATTGGCAGCGATCCACGACTGCTTGAAGCCCTCGCGGGCGCGCTTCAACAGCGCGCTCGTCGCGTTTTCAGTCATGTCGAGATACGTGCAGATTTGATGAATCGGCAGGTCTTCGACATCGCGATACCAGAGCACTTCCTGCCACCTCACGGGCAGGCTCTGAAACACCTGGAGCGTGAACCCGTTGCCGAGCACCTGTGCCGCGGTGTCTGGCTGGGCGAAGCCACGCGCCTCAAAGATCTCGTCGTCGACGCCCGTGACCTCGTCCGAACTCTTGCGTTTGGACTTGTTGATCGCAACGTTTCGCGCAGTCGTCAGAACATATGCGCGAAAGGCAATGTCTGGGCCCCCGCCGGCTCGAATTTGTACCAGCACACGTTCGAAGGCTTCTTGCGCGATGTCGTCCGGGTCGAATCCGGTGAAGGCGCGGGTCGCTGCAATCACCGCGGGCGAGTGTCTCCGCCACAGCTCAGCGAAGGCCTCGTCTGAGCCTTCAGTCCCCAATTTGGCGCGTTGCAACAGCGCATCATCAGATGCGCTCTCGACGTCGTTCCTGTTCATGCCCCCCCCGGGAATACCGGTAACTTCCAAAGATGACCGCGGAGGAGACTGGTACGCCCCCGAGTGTAGACAGCTTTCGAGAGGGCTGCGACACGAGGTGTGAAGCAACTCCGCAAGATGGTCCATCTGTCTGAGACAAGTCAGAAGAGTCGAATCTGACGGACACCGCGCGAAATTTTTTTGTCGCGTATTGTCCGTCAGATTTTGCTTCGCACACCTGTCTATGCGCGTGAGGGAAATCAATGCACTGGAGGGGTATGCAAAAGATGACATCTACAACTAAGCTCCGGTCCTAGTGGCGCTTTTGCGACACCTGCGCGTGCGCAATGGTGGGAGATCATGACGGGGGTCATGAGGGGGGTCAATGTGTTAATTCGGAGAGCCAAAAAAAATCTTCCGTCAACGGTGACGGGGTTTCGAAAGCGGCGCTTGATACGCGCGACAGCGATGACGCTGGCGAGCGCAGTGGTGATGACCCTGGCTACGGCGCTGAGCCTGACAGTGCCGTCGGCGGCTCAGGCGGCACCGGGCGACCCCTTCGACCCGACTCGTCCGACGGTGTTCGTCGCGCAGTCGCAAACCGGCGATCCGACGCGCCTCTACCGGTCCGAGACAGCCGGTGACGGTAGCTTCTCGTTCACACCAGAGGGTCCCGCTGTCGCATCGGGCAATTACAACGCGATCAGCTTCAACCGCGCGAACAACTACATGTACGGTTCGGTCATCGGGGCGATCGGCGGAATTCCGCAGAACGCCCTCGTGCGGATCGGCCAGTCCGGCGCCGTCACCCGCGTTGGCACGATGACGTTCCCCATTGCGCAGTGGGCCGGTGCGTTCAATACCGATAACGGTCTGCTGTACACGACGAACGGCGCGCCAGGGACGTCGCGCACACTGTACGCCGTGAATACCGCTACGGGAACGATCGCTTCGCAGGTGCAGCTGAGCCTCACCGATTACACCCTTGCCGACATGGAATACCAAGACGGATTCCTGTGGGCCTTTGACTACAACGGCGCGCAGCCAGCGGGCACCATCGTGCGCATTAATCCGCAAACCGGCGCCATGACCCGGTTTGCTGGCGTCATCACCGGCGCTCCCGCCGGCGCGTGGGGTGCGGCCTGGCAGTTCGGCAACGGCAACCTCGGGTTCTCAAATAACGGGAACGGCACGATAGCTCAACTGAAGATCACGAATGGCGCGACGGCCACTCCCACGTTCGAGGTCGTATCACTCGTTGCTGGTCCGCCAGCAGCGGGGAATGACGGCACGGCGATCCCGGGCATCCCCGTTGATCTGGCGATCGAAAAGTCCGCGGCGCCGACTTACGCCCCCGGCGGCCAAGTCAGTTACACGCTCACCGTGACGAACAACGGCGCGGGAGAATCGAGCGGGTGGACGGTGCAAGACAGCGTGCCGGCAGACCTGTCAAACGTTACGGCGTCGGGAGACGCCACCTGCAGTGTGACCGGCAATGACGTCACGTGTGCGGGTGGCAGACTCGCGCTGGGGGCATCTGCGACGATTACCGTCACTGGCACTACTGCGGCCGCAGAGCGTGACTGCTTCACCAACTCAGCATCCGTGATCGGCAACGAATTGGATCCGGTCGCCGCGAACAACGAAGACAGTGTCGAGGTGTGTTCGCGACTCCTGCAGATCGAGAAGACCTCGGACGCAACATCGGCGACTCGCGTGGGTGACACGGTCAGCTACACGGTCACCGCGACGAACGCTGGCGCGGCTGACTTCACGGTCGCCGATCCGGCGTTCGTAGCTGATTCTCTTGCCGGTGTAGTCGACGATGCGACGTACAACAACGACGCGGTGGCGACGCTGCCCGGCACACCCACGTACTCTGCTCCAGTGGTTGAGTGGTCGGGAGCACTCGGGGCTGGCGACAGTGTCGACATCACCTACACCGTCACGATGCGAAGCGGCGGCGACGGTAGCGTGCGCAACGTTGCGTGGGCTCCGGGAGACCCAGAGAACCCGACGCCTCCCGCGTGTAACCCACCCGTCGACGGCGTTGACCCGACGACCGGTGAAGCGTGCGCAGAGGTCGAGTTCGAACTGCCGCGCTTGACCATCGAGAAGTCGGCCAATCGCACCGATCTCCCCGCGATCGGAGACGACGTCGAGTACACGGTGACCGTGACGAACGAGGGACCGGGCGATTACACCGCCGGCGCCCCCGCTACGTTCACGGACGATCTCAGCAACGTGATCGACGCCGCGACCTACAACGATGACGCGGCTGCAACCGCGGGTACCGTCTCCTACAACGAACCGACCCTGTCATGGGAGGGCGCACTCGCCTCGGGCGAATCCGCAACGGTCACCTACACCGCCACGTACACGGGTGAGGGCGATCAGAATCTGCGAAACGTTGCCTGTATCCCCGCCGGCGAAGTTGCGCCGGGGGAGCGCGCGTGCGATCTCGTACAGATTCCGGGCGCAGATCTCACGCAGTGGAAGCAGGTCAGCGCGTCGGCGACGCCCGCGGTCGCGGGCACGGTGCTCACCTACACGCTGTTCTTCCAGAACGATGGCGAAGCCGACGCGACCGTCGATGCCGTTGACGACCTGACCTACGTTTTGGACGACGCGGATGTGACCGTAGAACCCTCGTCCTCCGACGGCCTGAACCCGGTGCGCACGGGCAATCAGATCGCCATCACCGGCACAGTACCCGCGGGTACGACATCTTCCGTGACGTATCAGGTCACGGTAAAGGCGGACGGAGATCGTGGCGATGACGTCTCGACCAACTTCCTGCTGGCGGCGGATGAAGAGCCGCCCACTAATCCCGTGTGTGTGCCAGACGATGAGCAGCTGCCGAACTGTACTGCGACGCCGATCGCGGCGGTGAGCTACAGCAAGGCCGTCGAAGCCTCGACCTCCCCTGTTGTCGCCGGTACCGTCCTGACCTACACGATCACCGTTGAGAACACCGGAGCAGTCGCTGGCCCGGTTGCGCGTGAGGATGTCTTGACGGATGTGCTTGACGACGCCGAGCTCTCCGCTGATCCCGAATCCGATACGGCGTCTGTGACGGTCACCGATGTGCAGGCGGGTCGCTTTGCGATCGGTGGCACGCTCGGGGCCGGTGAAACTGCGCTGGTTACCTACGATGTGACAGTGCTGCCGGATGCTGACCGCGGAAACAATGCGGCGAACAACTTCCTGGTGCCGCCGGGTGAGGAGCCGCCGGCCGACTGCGATGCCGACAGTCCGGAGTGCACGAGCACCCCGATGCCTCTCATCACGGCGACCAAGTCGGTCGACGTCGGCACGGGCGCGACGGTTGTCGCGGGGCAAGAAGTGACGTACACGCTGACCTTCGCGAACAGCGGCACTGCTGCGGGCGACGTCGACTACACCGACAATCTCGCCGGCGTTCTCGACGACGCAACCCTCACAGGCGGGCCGTCGTCGTCTGACGCCGCGCTTGTCGCGAACCTCGGTGCCGATGATGCGCTCGCGATTGCCGGCGAATTGGCCGCGGGCCAGACCGTGACGGTCACGTATTCGGTCACGGTGCTGCCCGACGGCCAGCGCGCCGACAACGTGTTGGGTAATGTGCTCGCTCCGTCGGATCTCGAGAACCCCGAGTGCGGCGACCCCGGCGTATCGTGCACGGAGAACCCGATTCCGCTGCTCGATTCTTGGAAGACGGTTTCCGCGAGCGATTCACCGGTGGCTGCCGGCACCGTGTTGACGTACACCCTGTACTTCGAGAACAGCGGAGCGGCTGCGGCGACCGTTGATGAAGTCGACAATCTCGTGCATGTCACCGATGATGCAGACGTCACCACGGAACCCAGCTCGGACGACCTGCTGGTCGCGCGCGCCGGAGATGTGATCAGCATCGGCGGCGAAGTACCGGCTGGTGAGACCTACAGCGTCACGTATCAGGTCACCGTGCGGGCAGATGGGGAGCGTGGCGACGATATCGCGGCGAACTTCCTGCTCCCCGAGGGTCAGGATCCACCGGCGACGCCGGTGTGCCAGCCGACGAACTCCGAGCGGCCCGACTGCACGGTCACGCCGATCGGGCGTCTGCTCACCGGCAAGTCGGTGTCCGCGGACACGAACCCCATCGACGTGGGTACCGTGCTCACCTACACGCTGACGTTCGACAACCAGGGCGAAGGTCCCGTCGACGTTGACCACACGGATTACCTCGCAGACGTGCTCGACGATGCGACGCTGACCGACGATCCCGAGGCGTCCGACGACGCACTTACGGCGTCAGCGGTGGCGAACGACGCATTCTCCGTGACGGGTGAATTGGCCGCCGGCCAGACGGTTACTGTCACGTACCGGGTGACCGTGAACGCCGAAGATGAGCGCGGAAACAATGAGGAAAACAACTTCCTCATGCCGGGCGATGAGGAGCCGCCCGCCGACTGCAACGCGGAGGACCCGAATTGCACGTCGACGCCGCTGCCCTTGATTGCGGCCACGAAGACGGCCGACCCCGATTCGGGCTCAGGCGTCCAAGCGGGTGAGCAAATTACGTACACGCTCTCCTTCTCGAACACCGGTGAGGCCGCAGGGCCAGTCGACTACACCGATCGCCTCGCAGAGGTGCTCGATGACGCCACCCTGACGGGCGCGCCCGCCGCAAGCGATCCGGCATTGACCGTCTCATCGGGTGCCGACGGCTTGGTTCGTGTCACCGGCACGCTCGCCGCTGATCAGACAGTCACGGTGACATATTCGGTGACGGTTAATGCGGATGGTGATCGCGGCGACAACATGCTGCGCAACGTCGTCGCCAAGAGCAGTGTCACCGATCCCGAATGCGGTGACGCCGGTGTTTCGTGCACCGAGCACCCCGTCGGAGAGCTCGAGAGCTGGAAGACCGTCGACCCAGCGAGCGGCGCGACCGTTCGCCCGGGCGCTGAGCTCACCTACACGCTGCACTTCGAGAACACCGGGAACGCTCTGACTGATGTGAATCAGGATGACGTGCTCACCGAGGTGCTCGATGATGCGGATGTGACGGTGCAGCCTGAAGCCTCGAGCGACGCGCTCGTCGCTTCTGAGATCGCCGACGGTCGTTTCAACGTGAGCGGTACGCTCGCCGCTGGGGACTCCGCGACGGTGACGTACACCGTGACGGTGCGGGCCGAAGGGGAACGAGGCGACGACCGTCTCGGTAACTTCCTGGTGCCGAGCGGCGAGGCGCCTCCGACCGGGCCATGCACGCCAGTCGACCCTGCCCGCCCGAACTGCACGGTGAACCACGTCTCCGACGTGAGCGTCGTGAAATCGAGCGATCCGAAATCAGGTACCGAGGTTGGTCCGAACGAGAAGGTCACCTACACACTGACCTTCACGAACGCGTCGAGCGATGCTGACGGTGAGCCGGCCGCTGTGGACTACACCGATCACATGGCTGACGTTCTCGATGACGCGAAGCTCGTCGCAGGCCCCGCGCCGTCGAACGACAATCTGCGGGCCGCGAGCGAGGGCGGTTCGATCAGGATCACCGGAACCGTTGCAGCGGGTGAGACCTACACCGTGCGATACACCGTGCAGGTGAAGTCGTATGAGTCGCAGGGCAACCACAAACTCGGAAACGTGATCGCGGTGACGGGTGAGACGCCGATGTGCGCGCCGGGATCGCAGTTGTGCACCGAGCACCGCCTCGTGCCAGGGCCGACGCTCGCGGTGACGGGTACGAGTTTCGCTTGGATGACCGCCGCGGCAGCACTCATGCTGTTGCTCGCCGGCGGCGCGGTGCTCGTGGCGAGACGCCGGGTGAGCTAGGTCGTGGGGGCAGGATCGGGGGTGCCCGATCCTGCCCGCCGCTGCGCGTTAGTTAATGATTTCGCCGCGATCGTCGGGGTGCACGGCGACGATCTGCCTTCGCCACTGTTGGAGAGCCTCGGGGGCGAGCCTTTTCCAGTCGGCGATCTCAGCGACGACGCGGAGCGGGTGCGCCGTGCGATAGGAACGCGTGGGGTTTCCCGGGAACTTCTTGTCGGTGACGTTCGGGTCGTCCTCGAACTCACCCGTCGGCTCCACGCGGTACACCCGCGGTGTGCGGCCGTCGGAGTGAAGCTCGGCGGCCAGCTCTGCTGCGAGCCCCGCGCCGTCCGCGAGCGCCGTGAAGTAGACGTGATTCATCACGACCTCGGGTCGGTAGTTGGACCGGAACCCGGGGGATAAGTAGTCACCGACTTGAAGATCGGCGATCGTTCCGTGGAAAAATGGCCCGGTGTCTGGAGGATCTTGCATGGCGGCAGTATAAAAGGTCGTGCTCATCGCTGGTTCAGCCTGCACGCCGGCGAAACCGAAGGCCACCGCTCAGTTCCGTGTGAGCTGCGCGTCTGGCGCACGCCGACGTCGTGACCGCTGCGACACAGGCAGCACTCCGGCCACGGCAGCAGTGACAGCTGCTGCGACGAACGCCACGCTGAACCCGTTGATCCCGAGCGCCGCCGCGATGGCTCCGAAGACCGCGATTCCGAGCCCGGCACCCAGAGCGAATCCGACCTCTTGGATCGCACCGACTTGCCCCGCCTGGTCGGACGTTGTGACGTCGAACAGTGCCGCGGCTGAGAGTGTACCGACGACCCCCATTCCCAACCCGATGAGCACGAGCGGCGCGATGAAGTTCTCCGGCTGCACGCTCACCCAGATCAAACCGGACGCCTGCGCAATGAGGGCAAGTGCCGTCGCGACGCCGGAGGAGAAGATTCGGAGCGTGAGGGGTGCGAGCACGCCGCCGATGACGATCAGCGCGGCGTGTGGCAACAGCGTGATTCCGGCCTCGATCGCACTGTACCCCCGCGTTTGCTGCAGGTGCAGACTCACGAGAAAAACTGTCGCGTTGCTCGTGCCCGTGGTCACGAGAATCTGCAGGTATGCCACCGAGAATCGCCCGTTGGCGAAGAGGTTGACGTCAATCAGCGGGTCGTGCAGGCGGCGTTGCCGTCGCACGAAGAGCACCAGGGCGACGACGCCAGTGACGCCCACAATGGCGGCCGTGACGGGCGCGAGTGCCGCATGCTGTAGGCCGTAAACGATTCCTGCGAGGGCGACGATCGACAGCGCGATGCTCGCGAAGTCCCAGCTCGGTCGCGTGCTCGTTCGCGACTCTGGAACGAGCCAGGCAGCGAGCACCAGAGCCGCCGCGGCGACGGGTGCCGCCGCGTACATCGTCCACCGCCAGCCGGGTCCATCCGACAGTAATCCGCCAATCAGTGGGCCGAGGGCGCTTCCTGCGCCGAACGTCGCTGTCCATAGCCCGTAGGCGAACACGCGCTCCCGTGCGCGAAAATGTACGCCAATGGTCGCGACGACTGAGGCGATCACCAGGGCCTCCGCGAAGCCGAGAAGGGTGCGCGCTGCAATGAGCGCAAGACCGCTCTGTGCGAAGCCGCCAACAAGGTTGAATGCGGCGAAGCCGGCAAAACCGAGGATCATCATTCGGCGGCGCCCGAAACGATCGCCCGTGCGTGCTGCGACGACGAGCGAGACGGCGAGTGCCAACGGGTAGGCGTCGATGATCCAGGTGGCTTCGACAGTGGAGAGGGAAAGTTCGGTGATCATCGAGGGCAGCGCCGTGGTTGCGCTGCTAATCGTGACTGCGCCGAGGAAGACGCCCAATAGCATCGGAATCATTGCGAACCAGCGACGTGGATTGAGGCGTGTGAGTACGTCCGTTTGCTGGTGCATGCATTCAGTCTGAGGGATATGATCGATTCCGCAAGTACTGACATGTTTGGTATGTAGTAACCATTGTGATACTAAGGGGTTCATCATGCGGCCGAGAATTGAACAACTCGTCACGACGTGGTCCCCGCTCTGCACGGCCGAGATATCCGTGGCGATTCTCGGCGGTGCCTGGAAGCCGAGCATCCTGACGCTCCTCAACACTCACCGTGTGCTTCGCTTTGGCGAGCTCAGTAGGCATCTGGGCAATTGCACGGCACGCGTGCTCACCCGTCAGCTGCGCGAGCTTGAGATTGATGGCCTCGTGGTCCGCACCGTGTACGCGGAGGTTCCGCCGAAAGTTGAATACTCACTCAGTGCACTCGGCGAGGAGGTGCAGCCGCTGATCGGCGAGTTGGCGCGCTGGGGGACCGCGTACATACAGCAGGAGCGCGAAAGTAACGAGACGGACGCAGAGTCGCGCGCAGGCTGAGCAGGATCCTAAGCAGTCGGAGAAGCTCCAGAGAATGACGAAATCCCTGCCACATCTGTGACAGGGATTTCGTGTGAACGTGCGCCCCAAGGGATTCGAACCCCTGACCTTCTGATCCGTAGTCAGATGCTCTATCCAGCTGAGCTAGGGGCGCCCGTTGGTTTCCCAACTCGAAAGAGACTACACGACTCGAGAAGAAATCTAAAATCTGGGCACCCCGGGCCGCGAGCGCCGCGCGTGTCGCGTACGTCAGCATGGCGCAGTACCCTGGATCCCGTGACATTGAGCCCCGCAACCAGCCCAGCCCTTGCCCGCGCAGAGGCGCTGATTCGCGAGATCGCGAACTATCCGTCGCCGGGCATCCTGTTCCGTGACATCACTCCGCTGCTCGGGGACGCGGCAGCGCTGCGCGCAACAGTGGATGCCCTCATCGAACCGTTTCGCGGATCCTTCGATGTCGTCGCCGGCCTCGAAGCGCGAGGCTTCTTGCTGGCGAGTGCCGCCGCCTATTCGAGCAACACGGGGCTGATGCCGATCCGCAAGGCGGGCAAGCTGCCTCGCCCGGCCGCGAGTGTCGGGTACAAGCTTGAGTACGGCACGGCCGAGGTCGAAGCGCACGACGACTTTGCGCCGGGCACCCGCGTGCTGCTGATTGACGACGTGCTGGCAACGGGCGGCACCCTCGCGGCGGCGCACGAGCTCATTGAGCGCCTCGGTTACGTCGCAGCGGGCACCTCCGTGCTGTTTGAGATCGAAGGTCTCGGTGGACGCGCAGCGGTCGGTGATCCTGCGCTGCACACTGTTTTTCACAGTTGAACGACCGAGCAAGCATCAGCGTCGATGGTCACGGGTAGATTCACATCATGAGTCGGAAGTCACAACGCGAACGTTCGCGACTTCCGGCGCCCGATTTCTTTGATCTTGCTGGCAGCGATCCTGAGCTGCTGAACTCGGGCAGGATCCCTGACCCGCAGCCCGAGCACACTCCGCTGTTCAGGTGGCTCGCGAGTGTGCTGACCCGCGTCGAAACGCGTTTGCGCGCGCGGGGCGACACCGTTATTCGCAATGCCATGCGGTATTTCTGGGTGTTGCTCGCGATGTTCGGCGTGTTTTTGCTGGTCGGCCCGATCATCAATAAGCCGCTTGATTTCGACGAGGTAATCGCGTCTGCCGAGATTGACGAGGTTGACTGGATCGCGCGCGACGCGGCGGTCGACTATGTGGTGAGTCGCGACGCCGACGGGGCCTTCACGGCGCACGTCAGCGAGCGCTTTTCAGCCGACTTTCGCAACGGCCCCGAAGAGAGCGTCGCGCGCACCATCGTGACCGAGTTCAAGGGGCACGACGTGCGGTTTGCCCTGGGCGAGGTGACGGTAGATGGTGCAGCCGCGAAGACGGTGGTCGATGAAAAGTCGACAACCACAGAAGTGCGGATCACGCGCGCCGGCGGCGCAAAGTTCTCTGGCACTCAAGAGGTCGCGCTCAGCTATGAATTGCACGACCTCGTCTCCGTTGACGTTGATACGGCGACGGGCCAGGCGGTCGACTCACTGAACTGGCCGCTCTTCGCGCCGACGTGGCCGCAGGCAACCAAGGGGATCGACGTCTCGCTCACGCTTGCAGACGATGTGAACGATGCGCTCGTGCGGGCACCGCAGGCCTATATCGGCTGGCTGCTGGTGAGCGCGACGGAGTGGCTGAGCCCCGAAGCAGACTCTGCCGACGGGGTGCGCTACGCGTTCTCGAATGACGACACGCTGCCTCCCAACGCTGACCTGTATATCAGCGCGAAGTTCGAGCCGGGCACGTTTGCGCAGCCGCCGACGACGGCGCTGTTCTGGGTGCAGACCTATGGCCCCCTCCTGCCGCTCGCTCTACTGGTCGTGCTCGCGCTGTTCGCGTTCGCGGCGCGTCGCGTAGTTTGGGCAGACAGCGCGGGCGAGCCGTGGTACCTGCCGCGAAGCGAGCGGCCCGAAAAAATGAGCCCGAAGCTCGCCGCTGAGTTCATGCGAAAGCCGCGGCACGTCGAAATTGTGAGCGCGCTCGACGAACCCCAGGGGCGCTCGCTCGTGCGACGCACCGAGTGGTTCCGTCGCATCGCGCGTGCTGGCCGGCGGGCAGGTACGCTCGGCAATTCGGCGACGATCGCGCGGCGCACGGCCTCGTGGAGTAGAACCGATGCCGCGGTCGCAGAGAAGCTCCGCTGGGTGCCCGACAGTTACGTGCGCGATTTCTTCACGTTCGCGCCCGTCGCCATCATGCTGCTGCAGTGGGGGTTGCTGCGGCAGCTGTCCCACCAGGTCATTCTGTCGATCGTGTGGTGGCCAGCGGTGTTTGTGCTCGTCTCCACGATCTGTGCGAATCTCGCGGTCGCTGCGGTGTGGCGACCACGACCGCTCACCCGCAAGGGTGCACTCGCGATGCAGCAGCTCAAGGGCATCGATGTCTGGGCGCGGGCAACGCGGCTGCTGGATCGCGGCCCGCTCGACGACCGCCTCTTGCCGTACGCAGTGCTTTTCGAGCGCCCCCGCAAGGCTGGGCGCAAGCTCGTCGCTCACGCCGAGGCCGAATCGGGGGACCGCGCCATAGACCGCGGGTGGCGCTCAGAACACTTCGTCTCGGCGCCGGCGGTATTCGCGCTGGTGGTGTCGATCGCCGCACTCGCCGGGTCGATCGTCACGGTCTCCACGCTTCCACCGCCCTATGACAACGGTGCGAGCTTCATCACTCACGACGATGACCTGCCGGGCAGTTTTTACACCGAAGTGTCGGGCTTTGAGATCGCCGCGGAATTGAGCCGCGGTAGCAACGGGCAGGCTCACCTTGACGTCGTGGAACAGCTCGATGTCAATTTCGATGACTCCTCGTCGAATGTGCCACAGTTCGCGAAGGAATGGCCGGTCAAGCGGCTCGGGCAGTCGCTTGGATTCAAACTCGAGTCTGTCTCCATTGACGGCAAGCCCGTGCCCTACTCAGAACTGCCACAGCCCCAGACGCACAGTGTCGCAATGCTCACGCAACTCTCGGACGTACTCGCAGGCACACATGCAGTTGAAATCAGATACTCCCTGACCAGCGCCGCTGTCGCCGCCTCAAACGGGCCGCAGCCCGTACAGGAGGTGCGCTGGGCGACCTGGCTCTCATTCTGGGACGACGACTATTACGCGACGACCGGTGATTATTCCGGTGGCAAGAATCCGGTTCGTCCAATGCGCGTGCAGCTGACCGTCGACTCTGAGCTCGTCGATCAGTGGAACACAGCCGGGTGGCTCAATTACGACTCCGACCGCTCCGCCGAGCCCCTTGAATACGGCAACGTCGCAAAGCCGTGGGTCACTGAACGCCAGTTCTATACGGACACCCCCGATATCAAGGACACTCAGCACTACGAATTGCGCATCGGGTCTCAGCGGGAACGTGCCGACGGTGCGCTCGTGGTCGAACTCGATGCGGACGCCGTTACCTCTCGGTTCATTGCCGCCGGTGAGAGCGCCGCGGACGGCAAATGGTCGGTGGATCCTGATATCAATTCCCAGTTGGGTAAGTACGAGCTCGATCTTGGCGGCGACGTCGGCGCGCTGTTTGAGTTTCCGGCGGGCACATTTGACGGGGTCAGCCCCGTCGCGTACGAGAAATACACGCATCAGGTCACACTCCCGTACACCGTGATGCTCTGGGGATTCGGTCTCGTGCTGGCAGGGGCACTCGGGGTCATCGCGTACGCGCTGGCTGCAAAGCGCGCGGTGAGCGCGAGCTTGCGCACGACCTCTCGGGCGACGATCCCGCTGCTCGCGCTCGCGCAGACCGTGTATTTCTGCTGGGTCGTCATGCCGATGGCGGGCGACGACTCGCGCGGAACCCTCGGCCTCTCCCTCATCGGCGTCACGGTCGTGGCCGTGATCGCGCAAATTGTCGTGGTGAATCGTCGGAACAGAGCAGAATAGAGCAATGACTGAGATCGACGCCACGGCCGCATTTTTTGCCGCCCGGGATCAGCTGCTCGCCCTCGCTGGAGAGCCCGAGCGCCAGCGTGCCGAATTCGAGTGGCCCGACGTCGGGCCCGACTTCAACTGGGCGCACGACATCTTCGACGTTATAGCCGACGGCAATGACACGACGGCCCTCTGGATCGCTGAGCAAGACGGCAGTGAACTCAAGCGCTCCTTCGCCCAGCTGAAACGACGCTCCGATCAGGTCGCCAACTGGCTCACGAAAATCGGTGCGCGGCGCGGTGACGTTGCCATGCTGATGCTGGGCAACCGCGTGGAGCTTTGGGAGATCATGCTCGCGGCAATGAAGATGGGCGTCGTGCTCTTGCCCACCTCGGTCGTGCTGGGGCCCCACGAACTCGTCGACCGCGTCGAACGTGGCACCGTGAAGTGGGTCTTCGCCGCGGCAGAAGACGCGCAGAAGTTCAGCGACGTACCCGGCGATTACCGGGGCATCGGCGTGGGCTTCGACACCGCAACAGACGACCAGCGCGCGCGGCTCTACAACTGGGAGCGCTACGAGGAGTCGTCAGCTGCATCGCTCGCACGCATTCGCAAGGTGACGACGAGCGCCGACCCGGCGCTGCTCTACTTCACGTCGGGCACCACGAGCCTGCCGAAGATCGTCGTGCACTCGCACACGAGCTACCCGCTCGGACACCTCACCACCCTGTCGTGGCTCGGCATTCGCCCGGGCGACACGCACCTCGTCATCAGCGCGCCGGGCTGGGCCAAGCACGCCTGGTCGAGTTTCTTTGGGCCGTGGCACGTCGGTGCGACCATTTTCGTTGCGAACTATGCCCGGTTCGACGCTGATTTCTTGGTTTCTGAGTTGGATCGTGTGGGCGTGAATACGTTCTGCGCGCCGCCCACGGTGTGGCGCATGCTCATCCAGAGCAAGCTCGCGAACCGGCCGCGCGCGCTGCGCGAGATCGTGTCCGCGGGCGAGCCGTTGAACCCCGAGGTCATCGCGCGTATTCAGGAGTGGTGGGGGCTCGAGATTCGCGACGGCTACGGTCAGACCGAGACGACGGCGCTCATTGGCAACCTCCCGGGCGACCCGATCGTGCCGGGCGCCATGGGCCAGCCGCTGCCCGGAGTCGCCGCGGTACTCATCGACCCCGTGACCGGAGACGAGACCGACGAGGGCGAGATCTGCCTGCGACTCGAACCCGAGCGTCCCGTGAACCTGATGCCCGGCTACTACGGCAACCCCGATGCGACAGAGCGTGCGACGCGCGGCGGACTGTTCCACACCGGAGACGTGGCCCAGCGCGGCGCTGACGGCGTGCTCACGTTCGTGGGTCGCACCGACGACATCTTCAAATCGAGCGACTACAAGGTGTCGCCGTTCGAGGTCGAGAGCGCGCTGATTGAGCACGCGTTCGTCGCCGAGGCTGCGGTCGTCGGCGCCCCCGACGAGACGCGACTCAACGTCACGAAGGCGTATGTCTCGCTCGCCGCCGGCGTCGAGGCGACTGACGACGCTGCGCGCGAGATCCTGGCCCACGCGCGCACCGCGCTGCCGCCGTACATGCGCGTGCGCCGCGTCGAGTTCTTCGAGCTGCCGAAGACCACGTCGGGCAAGATTCGCCGCATCGAACTGCGCCAGCGTGAAGAGGCCGCCCACGCGGCGGGCGAGCGCATCGCGAGCGAGTGGCGCGAAGAGGACTTCCCGGGTCTGAAGGGGTAGCGCGCTGCGGGCGGCCGCGCGCCCGCTCGCCCTCCCGCCCGCGTTCCGCAAGCTATCCGCGTTCTGCAAGTCGGATTCGCGCTGCACGGGCTTGCGCAACGCAGAAAACTTGCGCAACGCGGGGCCCGACCGTGCTCACCCGGGCCAGGCCTGAGCCCGAGCCCGGGTGCCCGGGCCTCACACGAGCGCGTACGCGCGGACGAGGCGGTCGCGCCACCACGCCTCGCGATCCGGCGCCGCTTGAAACTGCGCAAGCAGGGACATGTCGAGCTCTGGGCGTCCCACCGCAATCGCTCCGTTGACCGGCACCAGCGGGTTTGCGGTGACGTCGCCGTCGAGCAGCGCGACCGTGCCGAGCCCGCAGGCTCCGGCGAGCAGCCCGTCGGGGAGCGCGGCCGCGAGTTGCAATCCCATCGCGATGCCCGCGGAGGTGTCGAGCGCGCTCGAGACGACCACGGGCAGGCCAGCCTCGCGCACGATATCAAGAGCGCGGCGTACGCCGCCGAGCGGCTGCGCCTTCACGATGAGCAGGTCGGCGGCGCCGGCGCGGGCGACGGCGAGGGGATCCTCCGCTTTGCGCACGCTCTCGTCGGCGGCGATGCGCACCGTGCGCCCCGGCCCACTCGCGCCGCGCGGCCCGCGCAGGCGCTCGCGCACCTCGACTAACTCGTCGACGGTGGCGCACGGCTGCTCGGCGTAGTCGAGGTCAAACTCGGCGAGCGAGGTGAGCGCAGCGACGGCGTCGGCGACCCCCCAGCCGGCGTTCGCGTCGATGCGCACAAGACCGCTCTCGCCGAGTGCTCGCCGCACCGCGCGCACCCGGGCGACGTCGTCTGCGAGGGTCTGACCGCGCTCGGCGACCTTTACTTTCGCTGTCGTGCACCCGGGAAATCTCGCCAAAATGTCGGGTACCTCGTCCGCCGCGACCGCCGGCACGGTCGCGTTCACCTCAATGCGATCGCGCAGTGCCCGCGGCTGCTCCTGCCACCCGAAATCGAGCGCGGCCGCGAGCCACGGGGCGGCCTCCGCGTCGGCGTACTCGAGAAACGGTGAGAACTCGCTCGCACCCTGCGGCGCATCAAACACGACGGCCTCGCGCACCGAAATGCCGCGAAACCGCGTGCGGGTCGGGATCGCCACGACGTGTGCCGCCGCAAGCACGTCGGCGAGTGGCGGCAGCGCGGGGCGGGGCGGGTGCGCGGTGGTCATGCTTCGATCCTGCCACTTCGGGGCTCGTGCGTGAGTGTGTTTGTGCGTGTTCAGCCGCCGAACGACCTTCTCGCGGAAGCACACCTAGGCTAGGGGCATGACGCAGCAGGTTTCTGAGCTTTTTGATCCGGCGGAGTGGGCGAGTGCCCCGGGATCGGAGCAGTACACCGACATCACCTCCCACCTCAGTCTCGACGGCCGCATTGCCCGCGTCGCGTTCGACCGGCCCGAGGTGCGCAACGCATTCCGTCCGCGCACGGTCGATGAGCTTGCCGACGCGCTCGAGCGGGCCCGCGTGAACCCGAAGGTTGGTGTCGTGCTGCTCACCGGCAACGGGCCGAGCCCGAAAGACGGCGGCTGGGCGTTCTGCTCGGGCGGCGACCAGCGCATTCGCGGCCGCGACGGATACAAGTACTCCGACGACGAGACCACGGTCGGCCCAGAAGCGACAGCGCGCGCGGGGAGGCTGCACATTCTTGAGGTGCAGCGGTTGATCCGATTCATGCCGAAGGTCGTCATCGCGCTGGTGCCGGGCTGGGCAGCCGGCGGCGGGCACTCGCTGAATGTGGTCTGCGATCTCACGATCGCGAGCCGCGAGCACGCCAAATTCAAGCAAACCGACGCCGATGTCGGGTCGTTCGACGCCGGATACGGCAGCGCCTACTTCGCGAAGCAGGTCGGTCAGAAGTTTGCGCGCGAGATCTTCTTCCTCGCCGAGGAGTACTCGGCCGACCGCGCACGCGAGATCGGCGCGGTGAACGAGGTCGTGCCGCACGCCGAACTCGAGCGCACCGGTATCGCCTGGGCACGCACGATCCTCGGCAAGTCGCCGACCGCGATTCGCATGCTCAAGTACGCGATGAACGCGGTCGACGACGGGATCGTCGGCCAGCAGCTCTTCGCGGGTGAGACGACGCGCCTCGCCTACGGCACCGACGAGGCGGTTGAGGGGCGCGACTCGTTCTTGGAGAAGCGCGAACCTGACTGGAGCCCATTCCCCTACCACTACTGAGCGCGCTGCGCTGCTGCTGCGGGCTGCGGGCGCTGCGGGCTGCGGGCTGCTGAACCCCTCCGGGCGCCGCTGCGCGCCGCCCGACCGAGCGGGGTAACTTTTGACGCGTGTCGCAGTCGCAACACCCCCTAAAAGTTACCCCGCTCGCGAATGGGCGGGCGGGCACGCCCGACGGGAGTGCGCGCGGGCCCGCCCGTTCAGCGGGGCGCCTCAGAACTCGGGGACGACCTCGGCGACGCCCACCAGTTCGTTTTGTAGACGATTGTGCAGCTCAGTGCCCCGCGCGAGCCAGCCACGCTCGTCAGGGACCGGCTCGTCTTCATCACGATTCCTATATTCGCGGTTCCACTTCACGAGCTCGTTCCAGAGTTCGTCCGAGATGGGCAAACTGCCTTGCTGAAGTGGGTAGTTGTCAGTGAAACTCTCCCAAAGCGGGCAGCTGTCGACCCACTCGGCGAACATGCGAATGCACCGCAAGCCATTCGGGAGGACGACCGACTCACCGGCCTGGCTTCGCGCCATGAGATAGCGGCTCTGCATTTCACTGTGGAGCTTCCACTCATGCGCGTTACAGGGAACCTCGTTGTAGTCCATACCCGACAGCCATGTAAGGCCGAAGTCGCCGTTGCTATCAGTTGAGACAAGTGCGAGCGACCACAGTCGGGCGTCGTGTTCTGAGAGTACCTCCGCAGATTGCAACACGTCTTCGACTGACGTCTTAAATATGTCCATCACCGTCGTCCGGTTGTCCGGACCGTCAAATAGGTAGAGCCGAAACTGTGGTTCGTGCTGCACCCACGAGAAGTCGGTTTCCGTGACGTGTGCGCCGTACATGCCCCCACGCTAACGCGCCGCTGCGCGCCGCCCCGGCCGAGCGGGGTAACTATTGACGCGTGTCGCCGTCGCAACACCCCCTTAAAGTTACCCCGCTCGCGAATGGGCGGGCGGGCGGCGGGCGGGCGGGCACGCGGCGGGCGCGCACGCCGCGCGCGCGTGCCCCAGCAACGCGGAGTAGCCTAGTCGGGTGACTGCGCCCCACGGACTTCGTGCGATCCCGACCGAGGATCGCGCCTGGATGATGGCCGGACTTGCCGATGCGATGCGTGGCGTCGCCCCGATCGTTCCGGTCGCCCCCGGCACCGACCCCGACGAGATTGCTGCACTCCAACGGCAACCTCTCCCTGAGGGCACTGCCCTCGTCGTGCGGACATCTGGGTCGAGCGGCGTGCCCAAGGCGGTCGCGCTCTCGGCCGACGCGCTCCGGGCGGGCGCCGAGGCGACGGCCGAGCGATTCGGCGGTCACGGGCAGTGGCTCGTCGCGCTGCCGACGCACCTCATCTCGGGCCTGCAGATGCTGGTGCGCAGCGAGATTGCGGGCACGCAGCCGGTGTTTTTCGACGGGCACTTCGATCCGGAGGCGTTCCTGGAACGCGCAGAGATGCTCGAGGCCGACCGCCGCTATGTGTCGCTGGTGCCGGTGCAGCTCGCGCGGCTGTTTGATTTCGTCGAGCAGGATCGCGAGGCCGCCGATGTGCTGCGGCGCTTTGACGCGGTGCTCGTCGGTGGCCAGGCCGTCAGCCTGGCGCTCCGCAGTCGCGCTCACGTGCTCGGCATTGGACTGAAGCGCAGCTACGGCATGACCGAAACGTCAGGCGGATGCGTCTACGACGGAGTCGAGATCGGCGACACGCGCGTACGCATCCGCGGTGGCGAGGTGCAGCTCGCGGGGTCGTCGCTCGCCCTGGGATACGTCGGTGATCCCGAACTCACCGCACGCACGTTCATCACCGAGAGCGGGCGCGACGGCGTACCAGTTCGCTGGTATCGCACGGGTGACTCTGGCGAGCTACTCGGCGGCATGCTCACCGTCACCGGACGACTCGACCGCGTCATCATCTCGGGCGGCGTGAATGTGTCACTCGACGCGGTTGAGCGAGTCGTGCGCGAGCAGCCCGGCTGGGAGAGCGCGGTCGCACTCAGCGCCCCGCACCCCGAATGGGGCGAGCGGGCGTCTTTGGTCGTAGAGATCGAGGGCGGCGCGGGAGATCCCGACTCCGGCACCGAGACCCCCGCGCCCATCCGCGCAAGTTTCGATCACGTCCAACAGGCCATTCGTGGTGCCCTCGGCCCGGCGGCGGTGCCCGAATGGGCCACTGAGATTGGCGAGATCCCGAAGCTCGCCGGGGGCAAGACTGACTACGCGGAGCTGGGCGAGTGGCTGACCCGGTTGCGGTCGAGTTTTAGTGAGGTACGACGCGGGGATACCCGCGCTGCAGCGCGCGAGGAGACATCGCGCGGAGAGAAGGATCAGGCGTGAACCAGTCGAAAGACCGTCGCCGTTCAGGCAACCCAGCGACCCGCGCAGCCGCCAAGCGACAGATGTCGTCGGGTGCCCAACCGCGCATTACCTGGCGCAACTGGGTCGGTGGGGCGCGTCTGCGCACCCTTCCGCTCGCGGTCGCGCCGGTTGCAGTGGGCAGCGGAATCGCCTATATGGTGCAGGACTTCTCACTCACGCTCACGCTGCTCGCGCACGCCGTCTCGATCTTCCTGCAGATCGGTGTGAACTACGCGAACGATTACTCCGACGGTATTCGTGGCACCGATGAGTTCCGTGTCGGGCCCGCGCGGCTGACCGGGTCCGGGCTCGTTAATCCGAAGCGTGTACTCGCGCTCGCGCTGACGTTCTTCGCGCTCGCCGCAATCGCGGGTCTCATCGCCGTGGTGCTGAGCGAGCGCTGGTGGTTCCTCGCGCTCGGCGCGATCGCGATCGTCGCCGCGTGGTTCTACACGGGTGGCAAGCGCCCCTACGGTTACGCGGGACTCGGCGAGCTCGTCGTGTTCGTCTTCTTTGGTCTCGTCGCGACGGTCGGCACGGTCTGGCTGCAAACGGACATCGACCTGCAGGAGCCGTGGGTGGCCGGGGCCGGAGTCGGCTTCTTCGCGGTTGCGGTGCTCGTCGTGAACAACCTTCGTGACATCCCGACCGATCGCCTCGCGGGCAAGCGTACGCTTGCGGTGCGCATGGGTGATCGCGCCTCTCGCATCCTGTACGTTGTGTGCGTGCTGCTGCCGTTCGCGGTGCCAGCCCTCTACTCGATCGCGCAGCCCGGCATGATCCTCGTCTGGTTCGTGCTGCTGCTCGCTATTCCCGCGTCGATCATCACGCTCACCGCCAAGACCCCGCGCGAACTCATCCTGGTGCTGCAGCTCACGAGCTTCGCCGCGCTCGCATACGGCGTGCTGCTCGGGATCGCCTTCGCGTTCTAACCGGACCGCGATCTGCGCGGACTGAATGCGGCGCGGGATCGCTGGGCGCACTGTGGCTGCTCACCGGAGCGACGCGCGCCGATGAGCCGCCAATTCGAATGCAGTGGGGTTAGTTCACCCCCATGAACATGTGCACGGATTCGATGAGTCCGTCCGCGGTGAAGGTGACAGTGTCGATACCGCGACCGACGACGTCGCCCGTTGGGGCGAGCATCGACCAGCGAAGCAATACGGTGTCGACACACTCCACCTGCTGGTCGTAGGCGAAGGTGAGTCCCTTCGACGCGATGAGATCGTCGTGTACGCGTCCAATGTGAGCTTCAATGAGCTTGATTCCGGTGATGCTGGCGTTAATCGACGAGACAAACAGCGTTCCAGTGGGCGACCAGAGCTGCGCAACTGCGGCCGAGCGAGCCTGATGAGTCGGTTCAATCCAAGTTGCGAGATAGTGGTCCGCGAAGGCGTCGCGTGGTGTTGTGGGAGGCATAATTTTCTCCATTTCGTAAGTTGACGGTGTCAGCATACGAACGATTGTTGACGGTGTCAACAATAAGTTCTAGGCTGGCTGCATGAGTCCCCGTGATGCTGCGCCGACGCGAGTCGCCATAATCGGTGCGGCGTCGACGCTGCTAGAACGCGGCGGCGTCGAAGCTGTCACGCTGCGCGGCGTGGGCGAGGAAGCCGGTATCTCGCGCGCCGCTCCGTATCGGCACTTTGCCGACAAAGCGGCGCTGCTGCAGTACCTCGCCGTGCACGCCCTGCACTCAATGGCACAGGCCGTGCGTCAGCAGGCTGCGCGAGCCGATCCGAGTGAGCGCGTGCTTGCGGGGAGCCTCGCGTACGTGGAATACGCGATCGCGCACCCGAAGCACTACCTGCTGATTTTCGGGGACGCGCCACGCGTGGAAGCGGCACCTGACGCCGAAGCTGCGGCGGATGACGCAATGCAGTCAATCGAAGAGCTGATCGCTGAGCGCGACGCTATCACTCGAATTGACTCCGCAACTGACCGTGACCCCATCCCTGTTCGCGAGCGCGCGACTGTGCTCTGGATTACTCTGCACGGCATCGCGCAGTTGCAAATCACGGGGCATCTCCACGAGCCTCGCACGCTTGACGGCAATACTCGGCTCGCGGAACTGGTCGAGCTTGCCGTACGCACACAGTTGCGCGCGTAACTGCATAACTGCGCGGACTGAATGCGTCGCGACCCAACCCAAAATCGCGACGCGCGGAACGCGACTCTTGATTTTCGGCTCGCGGCCTCGTTAGGCTGAACGTCGTCACCACGTGACAACACCCTGACCAAAACACTGACCCGGAGAGGAGCGAACCATGGCAAACATCGTGTACAAGCCAGCGGCGCCGCGACCTTCGGGCTCACCGAAGTTTCAGAACTAGGCTTTCTCGGCCCGTTCGCGGCCGGCCCCGTTCGACTTCCAGTTTTCGTCTCCGCGCTCTGCGCAGCCCGTAGTTTCGGGCGGCCTCGATAGCGCCGACTCACGTCAGGCATCATGAATTACGCAGCTGCACAACAGCCCCCTACCCCCCTGCCCCAAGCGAGCCACCAGGCCGCCCAGCCCAGGGTTTCCACGCTCCGCGCCCTCGCGCGGCTGATCCCGTTCGCGCGCCCCGCGCTGCCCAAGCTCATCGGCGGTGCGTTCCTTGGGCTCGGCGCCGCCGTCGCGAGCCTCATCATTCCACTGGTGCTGCAGTGGGCCGTCGACGGTCCGATTGCCTCGGGCGACCGCACGCTGATCGTCTGGGCGACGCTCGGCGTACTCGCGCTCGGTATTGCCGAAGCGGCATTCGTCTTCCTGCGGCGCAAACTCGTGCTCGCGCCCGCCGCCGCGGTTGAATACTCGGTGCGTCAAGCCTTCTACGAGCGGTTGCAGCGGCTGCCCGTTGCATTCCACGACCGGTGGCAGTCGGGGCAGCTGCTGAGCCGCATGATGCAGGACATCAGCTCGATCCGTCGCTGGTTGGCGTTCGGCTCGATCCTGCTGCTCGTGAATCTGCTCACGATCTTTATCGGCATGGGGCTGCTGTTCCGCTGGCACTGGTCGCTCGGTGTCGTGTTCATTGTCTGTTCGATTCCGATCTGGGTGGTCGGCTATCGCTTCGAGCAGCGCTACGGCGTGCTTTCGCGGCGCAGCCAGGATCAGACCGGTGATCTTGCGACCTCCGTCGAAGAGAGCGTGCACGGCATCCGCGTGCTGAAAGCGTTCGGCCGGGGCGGTCATGCCCTGTCGCAGTTCACGCGCCGTGCCGAAACTCTGCGCGAAACCGAAATGCGCAAGGCGCGTGAGGTCGGCGGAGTGTGGTTCTGGTACGAGCTCGTGCCGATCCTCGCGATGGGCGCGTGCTTCATCACGGGCGTGTGGCTTGCGGCCCACGACCTGCTCACGACGGGTGAACTGGTGGCGTTCTTCGCCATGGCCGCCGCGCTGCGCTGGCCGCTCGGCTCGCTCGGTTTCCTGTTCTCGTTCCTGATCGACACGCGAACGGCCACGGATCGCGTGTTCGAAGTGTTCGACGCCGAGCTCACCGTGCGCGGGCCGGAGCACCCGAAGACCATTGAGCACGCTCGCGGTGAACTTATATTCCGCGATGTGCATTTTCATTATCCCGATGCGGGATCAACCGAACCCGACCTGATCAACGGTCTCGATCTCGCGCTGCGACCCGGCGAGACGCTCGCGCTCGTGGGCGCGACGGGAAGTGGCAAGACGAGCATCACGACCCTCCCGACCCGGCTCTACGACGTGACCGGCGGAGCCGTGACGCTCGATGGAGTCGACGTGCGCGATCTCGCACTCGAAGACCTGCGGCGCAGGATCGGCGTGGCGTTTGAAGACCCCATTCTGTTTTCGGCGACGGTACGAGAGAACGTGCTGCTGGGCCGCCACGACCTTGAACCGAGCAGCCCAGAGGCCGAGCAGGTGCTGCAGGACGCGCTCGCGGTGGCGCAGGCGGGGTTCGTCTCCGACCTGCCGCAGGGCCTTGACACTGAGGTTGGCGAAGAGGGGCTCAGCCTCTCGGGCGGTCAGCGCCAACGTCTCGCGCTCGCTCGCGTGGTTGCCGCCGCCCCCGATGTGCTGGTGCTTGATGACCCGCTGTCGGCGCTCGATGTCGACACCGAGGCACTCGTCGAGGCCGCGCTGCGCAGGGTGCTCGCGAGCACGACGGCCCTCGTTGTCGCGCATCGTCCGTCTACTGTCGCCCTCGCAGACCGCGTCGCCGTGCTGCGGGACGGCCGCATCGACGCCATCGGTACCCACTCTGAGCTGCTGCGCAGCAGCGCCCACTACCGGCACCTGATCGCCGGAATCGAACGCGAACACCCCGACAATCACCCCGACAATCACCCCGACGAACACTCGACGACCCACACCGAGGAGGTGCGACCGTGAGCCCCGAAAGCGTGCGCGGCACGAGCGGTGAAGACCGCGATACTTACACCCGCGAGGAGAGCCGCGCGATTCGGCGGCGGTCGCTGCGACTGCTTGGGTCGATCCTGCGCCCGCTCACGCGCCTCATCGTGCTGACTGCGGTCGTGGTCATCATCTCGTCGGCGATGCGCGCGATCGGGCCGTCGCTGATTGCATACGGCATCGACACGGCCCTGCCCGCCGCGCTGAACGCGGGGGACTGGCTGCCCGCGATTGGAGTGGCGCTCGCGTTCGTCGTGACCGGCGGCATCGGCTCGGTGCTCGTCGGATGGTACGTCGTGCTCATCGCGCGCCTCACCCAGGCCGTAATGATCGAGCTACGGACGCGTATATTCCGTCAGACGCAGCGACTCAGCCTTGAATTCCACGAGGGGTATACGTCGGGCCGCATCATCTCCCGGCAGACGAGCGACCTCGAGTCGATTCAGGAGCTGCTCGACGGCAGCCTCAACGAACTCGTCGACGCCGTGCTGATTGGCGCGTTCACGCTCGTCATGCTCTTCCTGCTCGACTGGCAGAGCGGACTGGTGCTGCTGTTCATGGGAATTCCGCTCTCGATCTTGATGCGCTGGTTCGTTGTCGAATCGCAGAAGGGCTTCCGGTCGACCCGCGTTGTCAGTGCGCGCCTCATCGTGCAGTTCGTGGAGACGATGACCGGCATCCGCGCGGTGCAGGCGTTCCGGCGTGAGCGTCGCGGTGACGTCGACTTTGGTGCGGTCTCCGACGACTATCGACGCGCGAACCTGCGAGTACTGAGGCTCTTCGGCGTGCTCGATCCCGGGCTGATTCTGCTCGCGAATGTCACCGTGGCCGTCGTGCTGCTGTGGGGCGCGCTGCGCGTGACGACCGGTGAGCTCGCGATCGGCGTGCTGATCGCCGCCGTGCTCTACGTGCGAAACTTCTTCGGCCCGCTCGAAGAGGTTGCGATGTTCCTCAACTCATACCAGTCGGCGACGGCAGCGCTCGAAAAGGTGTCGGGCGTGCTCGAGGAGGCACCAACGGTTCGGGATCCCGAGTCGCCCGTGCGCCTCACGAGCCCGCGCGGCGAATTGCGGTTCGACCACGTGAGCTTCGCATACGGCACCGCGGGAGCCGGCGGTCGCACGGTGCTTGATGACTGCGATCTCGTGCTGCCCGCGGGGCAGACGGTCGCGCTCGTCGGTACGACGGGTGCTGGCAAATCGACGCTCGCAAAGCTCGTCGCGCGGTTCTACGATCCGACCCAGGGTGCTGTGCTGCTCGACGGGATCGACCTGCGCGACCTCGACCCATCTGACCTGCGCCGCGCGATCGTGATGGTGACCCAGGAGGCGTATCTGTTCAGTGGCACCGTCGCCGAGAACATTGCGCTCGGAAAGCCCGACGCAACCGTCGCCGAGGTGCGCGCGGCGGCCCGCGCGGTGGGGGCGGACACGTTCATCGAGGCCCTGCCCGACGGATACGAGACGGACGTGAATAAGCGCGGCGGGCGCGTGTCAGCGGGTCAACGCCAGTTGATCTCGTTCGCGCGCGCGTTCCTCGCCGACCCGACGGTGCTGATTCTGGACGAGGCGACCGCCTCGCTCGATCTCCCGAGTGAGCGCCTGGTGCAGGACGCGTTGCAGCGGCTGCTCGCCGACCGCACCGCGATTATCATTGCCCACCGACTGTCGACGGTGGCGATTGCCGATCGCGTGCTCGTCATGGAGCACGGTCGAGTGGTTGAAGACGGTGCACCAGACTCGCTCGTTGAGCTCGGCGGCCGCTACGCCCGACTGTTCGCCGAGTGGGAGTCGACGCAGGTGTAACGTCACCGCTTCAGTGAGAGATTCGGCTTCGGTGACACGTTTCAGTGGCGCATGAGCTTACGGAAGCCGAATCTCTCACCGAAGCCCACTCGCCTCCGCGCCGCGCTACTGGGCGTCGGTGGCCTCGTCTTCGACGATGTCGTCGGCCGTGCGGTCGCGGTTGCGCCACTCGTAAATGCTCTCTGAAGCGGTCGCGCGCGGGCGCGACAGGAAGATAACCGAGAGGGCGACGCCGATGAGCGCGGCGAAGATCGCGGCGAGCCACGGCTGCAGGCCGATCAGAAAGAGCACGGCAAACGGTACGGCGAAGAACAATAGGCGCAGCACGACGTACACGATCCAGGCGGTGCGGGGGTTCTTCACCCGCACGAGTGTACCCGCGGCACCTGGGCTGAGGCTCCGCGCAAGCCCCAGAGGTGGCGCAGCTCGTCCGGGTACGATTGGGGTATGGTGCGGTTCGTGATTATCGGAATCGTCGTCGCTGTTGCACTGACGCTCTACGCGTTGGTCGATGCCGCGATGACTGATGGATCGCGTGCGCGCGGAGTGGCCAAGCCGGTCTGGATCCTGCTCATCGTGATTCTGCCGGTCATCGGTGCCCTGCTCTGGTTCTTCATCGGCAAAGGCTCAGCTCAATCGCAGGCTCAGGCGCAGGCGACGAGGCGGGCCGCGCTCGATGACGACCCGCGATTCACGGGTGCTCGCCTGTCAGACGCCGATCTCGATGCGCACATGCGCGAGCTCGAAGAGCGACTGCGCGAACTCGACAACGAGACGTTCCCCGGTGAAACACCGTCGGAGAATCCCACGGCGACGGCAACCGCGTCCGGCACTTCGGGCGCAGCCGATCCGCAGGCCATGCCCACACCAACCCCAAACGTAGACGGTGGTTCCAGCGCGGCCGCCGACGCGGACGCCGACGCTGGCGCAGCCACAGAGTCTGACAGTGGCGACGAGGTCGGAAAGCGCTCCGACGGCGACGCGAAGCCGTGAGCGAAGCGCGTCCCGCCGCATCATCCGTCTTCGCGGTCGAGCTGCTCGCAGAATTCGTGCGCCGCGGCGTGCGCGATGTCGTGGTCTGCCCGGGCTCTCGCTCCCAGGCGCTCGCGCTCGCTGCTGCGGCCGCTGAGTCAGCGTCGGCGCTTCGACTGCACGTGGCGCTCGACGAACGCTCGGCCGGATTCTTCGCCCTCGGCGTTGCACGTGAAACAGGCATGCCCGCGCCGATCATCGTGACGAGCGGCACCGCCGTGGCCAACCTGATGCCCGCGGCGCTCGAAGCGCACGAAGCGCGGATTCCACTGCTGCTCCTCACGGCCGACCGCCCGACGGAGCTGCGCGGTATTCGGAGCAATCAAACGACGCGGCAGGCGGGGTTCTTCGACGCGTTCGCTCGCTGGTCGATCGACGTCCCTGCACCCGAGTTTGCAGGCGGTGATCTCGTTCGAGACGCGCGACGCGATCCCGGATCGCTCGCCGCCCGCGGCCTCGCCGCCGCACTCGGCAGCGTCGGGGGAGCGCCCGCCGGCCCGGCGCAGCTGAATCTCTCGTTCCGCGAACCGCTTTCGGGGACCGGGGGCTTCGATCGCATGATCGTCGCCGGCTTCGAGGCTGCGGCGGCGGAAGCAGCTGAAGCGGCGGAAGCCGCCAAAACAGCTGAAACAGCCGAAGCCCAAGCAGCGGAGTCGACAGGCGCGGCCGATACGCCCGCACACCCAACCGACGCATACGTGCACACGGGCGACACCCTGACCGTCGTCATTGCGGGTGAGGGCGCTGGCGCCGCTGCCGAAGCGTTCGCGCGAGCAGCGGGCCTTCCACTCCTCGCCGAGGTCGTGAGCGGCTCGAGGTTCGGTCGCGAGGCCATCACGGGGTACGCGACACTCATTGACGATCCTGAGATTGGCGGCCTCACAGAACGCGCCATAGTATTCGGGCATCCGACGCTGACCAGGCAGGTCCCCGCGCTGCTTCGGCGAGACGACGTTGAAGTCATCGTTGTTGATCCTCACCTGGGCGAGGGGGTCGAACACGTCGATCCGAGCCGCGCCGCACGAGTTGTGCGCGAGGCGCGCGTGGGCGACGATCACGACCCCCGCGCACTCCGTCGCTGGCTCGGCGCCTGGGTGGTCGCCGACCGAGCGCTGCAGCGCGATCGCACCACCGTGCACGAACCCGATCTCGACGCAGCGCTCGCCCCGGGGTATAAGGAGCGCAGCGCGTACGCGCGCTCAGAGGTTGCGACGATGCGTGAACCGGTGTCGCGCGATCTGCTCGTCGAGAGTGTGTGGCGCAGTACCTGGCCGCACGACCGGCTCGTCGTCGCGGCTTCGCGCCTGGTTCGGGTGCTCGACGGCCTCGCCCCAGCGCGCCGCGTGAACGTCCACGCCAACCGCGGGCTCGCCGGCATCGACGGCACGGTCGCCACCGCGCTCGGTATCGCAACCGCGAGTCAGCGCGACGATGATCCGGCGCGGGCGGCCGGCACGACGCGGGTGTTGATCGGCGATCTCGCGCTGCTGCACGATGCCGGATCGCTGCTCCTGCTTGAGGGCGAGGCCCGCCCGCGCATCCAGCTCTTTGTGGGCAACGACGGCGGCGGAACGATCTTCGACGGTCTCGAGGTCGCGGGCACCGCCGACCCGAGTGCGTTCGAGCGCGTCATGCGCACCCCGCAGCGCGCTGACCTCGCCGCGCTCGCGACGGCGTACGGCTGGGAGTACCGCAGGGTCGCCAACCGCGGCGAGCTCGAACGGTTACTCACCGAGCCGGTTACCGGGCCGAGCATCGTGGAGATCCCGCTCACCGAATAGCCGGGAGCCCATAGCTACGAGCCCCCACCAGGAAACCCATAGAGTAGAACGCGCCCGTGACGTGAGGAGACACGATGACGACGACGTTCTGGACTGATGAGGTCGCCGAGCTGCTACGGGTGCGCCCCGGGTTCACGCTCAGCGAGGTCGATCCTGGCGCAAAGCCCGGCACGGACGCTCATAAGCGCGATGGCGCGAAAGAACTCACTCGCGCCGCCCAAGAGCTGCGTGAACTGCAAGAAAAACTCTTCGCGCAGAGTCGACTCGGGGCGCCCGACCGCCTGCTCGTCGTGCTGCAGGCCATGGACGCCGCGGGCAAGGGCGGCGTCGTCAATCACGTCTTCGGTCAGACTGAGCCCTACGGACTCGAGCTCACCTCGTTCAAATCTCCCACTGACGAGGAGCGCGCCCACGACTTTCTGTGGCGCGTCGAGCCTCGCGTGCCCGGGCCAGGCGTGATCGGGGTGTTCGACCGGTCGCACTACGAAGATGTGCTGATCCAAAAAGTGCGCCAGTTTGCCCCGGCCGACGAGATCGAGCGACGCTACGGCGCGATCGTCGATTTCGAGCGGAGGATCACGGCCGCCGGTGTGCGCGTCGTGAAGATCATGCTGCACATCTCGCCTGAAGAGCAGGCCGAACGCCTGCTGTCTCGCCTCAACGACCCCGCAAAGCACTGGAAGTACAACCCCGGCGACGTCGACGAGCGGCTGCACTGGGCTGAGTACATGGCCGCGTTCCAAACCGCGATCGAGCGCACCGACTCAGACGAGGCGCCCTGGTACGTGGTCCCGGCGAACTCGAAGTGGTACGCACGCGCCGCTGTGCAGCGCATCGTAATTTCGGAGCTTGTGGCGCTCAGCCCGCACTGGCCGGAACCCGACTTCGACGCGGCGGCCGAGCGGCAGCGCGTGGTCGACTCGCAAGACCTGCGCTGGCCGTAGCCGCTGGCGGGCGCCTGGCCCGACCTATTGGGCGAACGCCTCAGTGATGGGGCGGAACTTCGAGATCGTTTCGCCGAGTTCGTGGGTGGGGTCTGATCCGGCGACGATGCCGCCACCCGCGCTCGCAACGATCGATCGCGATCCGTCGACCGCGTCACCGAGTTGAGCGCAGCGCAGGGCGATGACCCACTCGCCGTCTCCGGCGGCGTCGATCCACCCCACGGCGCCCGAGTACCGCCCGCGATCGAAGGGCTCGAGCTCTGCGATCGCTGCAACGGCGGTCGACGTGGGGGTGCCTGCGACGGCGGCGGTTGGGTGGAGGGCGCCGACGAGTTCAATCGCCGAGCTTTCCTCGCCGAGTGCAGCGCCGAGGTCGGTCGCGAGATGCCACACGTTCGGCAATTGCAGCGGAAACGGCTCTTCGCTCGTGTGCAGCTCGCGTACGTACGGCGACAGTGCGGTCACGACGCTCTGCACCGCAAACGAGTGCTCGTGCTGCTCTTTGGCGCTCGTGAGCAACTCGTCGCGAGCGCGGAGGTCGCGCTGCGGGTCGTCCGCGTGCCGACCGCGGGTACCCGCGAGCACGCGAGCCGAAACTGCGCCGCCCGTAGAGCGGATCAGCGTCTCGGGGCTTGCACCGATCAGGCCGTCAACGGCGAACGTCCAGCAGTCGAGATACTGATCGGCGAGGCGCTTCAGAGGCACCCGTACATCAGACGCCTCGGGCAGCGTGCCCTCGAGCTGGCGCGCGAGCACTACCTTTTCGAACTCACCCCGCGCGATGCGCGCGCCAGCCTCGCGCACGCCGGCGACGTACGATGCCACTGAATCGCCGCCGTCGAGCAGCACTCGGTCTCGCAGCTCGGCCCCCGGCCACGCTCCGGGCTCGCGGGCTTCGGGAACGACAAGCTGTGCGGGATCGGCATCGGCGGGTGTGATCTCCGTGATCCAGGCCTGTCCACGATGACGGGCGATCAGGAGCCGCGGAACGATGAACACGCTCTCGGCGACGCTGTGGTCGGAGAACGCGAATGAGCCGAGCGCGACGAGACCTGAGCCGGGCATGCGCACGGGGTCGTCGATGGTCGCCGCCGCGGCGATCCTGCGCCAGGCTGCCGCGGCCTCGCTGAAACGGTCTGCTCCCGTAAAGGTCAGGCGCAGCGTTTCGCCGATGCCGACGCAGCCGCGGTCGCCGCGGGTCCAGAGAAGGGGGGCGCTCGAATCGGCCAGCGCGAGCAGATCGGGGGTGTGCTCCAGAGGCCGAGTCGTCGCGCGCAGGCGGGGCGCCAGGGGAGTGCTCGTCACCGTGCCAATCTACTCCTCCTGCCTGGCTGCTTTCCTGTTCGGCCGATCGCGCCCGATACCCCAGGAGATGCATAGCGGTTCGGGATACGATGGGGGAGTGACCCGCCCCGATACCGCAACCAAGCACGCCGCCGACGTTTCCGCAATGTTCGATGAGGTCTCGCCGCGATACGACCTGATCAACGATGTGCTCACCGTCGGCAATGATCGTCTCTGGCGCATCGCGACGACGAAGGCGATCGCGCCGCGAAAGGGCATGCGCGTGCTCGACCTCGCGGCCGGCACCGGCACTTCGTCTGCTGCGATCGCGGCGCACGGTGCGCACGTCGTCGCTGCCGACTTCTCGGAGGGCATGCTCGCCGAGGGGCGCAATCGCTACGGGCACAACGACCTGATCGAGTTTCAGTGGGCCGACGCGACTGAGCTGCCGTTCGAAGACGACTCGTTTGATGCTGCCACGATCTCGTACGGCCTGCGCAACGTGAGCGATCCGAAGGCGGTGCTGCGTGAAATGCGACGCGTCGTCAAGCCGGGTGGCCGCGTCGTTATCGCGGAGTTCTCAACTCCGCCGTCCGCAGTGGTGCGCGGTCCCTATGCGTTCTACGGTCGCCACGTGCTGCCGCGCGTTGCGGGGGCCATCAATCGCGACGCGGCAGCCGCGTATCGCTACCTTAACGAGTCAATTGAAAAATGGCCGGCCCAGGATGAGCTCGCCGCGTGGATGCGCGAGGCCGGTCTCGAGCGCGTCGCCTACCGCAACCTGACGTTCGGCATTGTGGCGCTGCACCGCGGGTTCGTGCCGCGGGAAGTGGCAAAGCCTGCGGCGGCTGAGAAGCCCGCGGTGGCTGAGAAGCCCGCTGCGGCTGAGAAGCCCGCGGTGGCTGAGAAGCCCGCTGCGGCGAAGAAGCCCGCTGCCGCGAAGAAGCCTGCGGCTGCGAAGAAGCCGGCCGCAGCGAAGCCAGTCGCTGCGAAGCCCGCTGCGACGAAGAAGCCTGCCGCGCCGAAGCCAGCTACGGCGAAGCCCGCTACGCCGAAGCCAGCGGCATCCAAGAAGCCCGCCGCGCCGAAGCCCGCGCCTGAAACTGGAGCCGGAGCCGCACAGTGAGTCGCCCCTTGGCCGAAGACACCGCGACACAGGCGCTGCCGATGCGCCTCTTCCGCGGCGCTGCCGACCGCAAGCACGCCAAAGAGATCCAGCAGCAGCTTGAAATCGTCGAATCAGAGCTGCTCGAGCACCTCCGCTTCGCCTCACCTGTCGCGGATGCGCCCGCGCGCTACCTGATGGGGGCGGGCGGAAAGCGGATCCGTCCCATGCTCACTCTGCTCACGAGCGAGCTCGGTTCCGGCCCCAACGAATTCGTGCGTCGCGCCGCTGAGGCCGTTGAGATGACGCACCTCGCGTCGCTGTACCACGACGACGTCATGGACGACGCGAAGCTGCGTCGAGGCGTTGCCGCCGCGCAGACGGTGTGGTCGAACTCGGTAGCGATCCTCGCCGGTGACCTGCTCTTCGCTCGCGCGTCGTCGCTCGTGTCAGGCATGGGCGAAGACGCGATCCTGCTGCAGGCGCGCACGTTCGAGCGCCTCTGCCTGGGGCAGCTGCACGAGACCGTGGGGCCGCAGGAGGGCGACGATCCGAAAGCTCACTACATTCAGGTGCTCGCCGACAAGACGGGCGCGCTTATCTCGACGGCCGCGCGCATGGGCGTCATGTTCGGCAACGCGCCGGCAGAGTTCGCCGATCCCGTCACCGAGTACGGTGAGCGCATCGGCGTCGCGTTCCAGCTGATCGACGACGTCATCGACCTCTCGCCCAAGTCGGAGCAGACGGGCAAGCGCGCCGGCACCGATCTGCGCGCGGGAGTCGTCACGCTGCCGTATCTGCTGCTGCAGGAGCGCGCTGCCGCCGGCAACGCAGACGATGCCGCCCTGCTCGCGCGCATTCAAGCCGGTGTTGCTGAGATCGAGAAGGGCGCCGATCCCGCGCTGCTCGATCCCGAGGTGCGTGCGCTGCAAACCCACGACGTCACCCGCGAAACCGAGGCCACCGCGCATCGGTGGGCCGAGGAAGCCGTGGCAGCGCTCGACGTGCTGCCGAAGTCGTCGGTGAAACGCGCCCTTGAGCGCATGGCCGATTCGATCGTCAACCGCGAAGGCTGAGCGCCGGGCTTCGGCCCGGTGTCTGCCCCGGCTTCGTGCAAGGCACGCAGCACCGCACGACTGCACGACCGCACCACCCGAGTCTCTCAATCCCCGCGGAGAATACCGTTCGGGGAACGGAAGGAAGTACTAGCGCGATGAGCAAGATGAGACTGGCGATTGTTGGAGCAGGGCCCGCGGGAATCTACGCGGCCGACCTGCTACTGAAGGCGGAACGCGACTTCGCGGTCGAGATCGATCTCTTCGAGCAGCTTCCGGCGCCCTACGGCCTGGTCCGTTACGGCGTCTCGCCGGACCACCCGCGCATCAAAGGCATCATCACCGCTCTGCGCGACGTGCTCGATCGCGCGAGCTCGGGCGAGACCGGCGACGACACGATTCGTTACTTCGGCAACGTGCGCTACGGGCAAGACATCACGCTCGCCGATCTGAAGCGTCACTACCACGCGGTGATCTTCTCAACGGGAGCGATCCGCGACGCCGCGCTCGCGATCCCCGGCATCGACGCTGACGGGTCGTACGGAGCCGCCGATTTCGTCAGCTGGTTTGACGGCCACCCCGATGTGCCCCGCACCTGGCCGCTCGAGGCGCGCTCGGTGGGAGTGGTCGGTAACGGCAACGTGGCGCTCGATGTTTCGCGCATGCTGATTAAGCACGCGGAAGACCTGCTGCCGACCGAGATTCCACAGAATGTGCACGAGGGGCTCGCCGCGAACCCCATTGAAGAACTGCACCTGTTCGGTCGCCGCGGCCCGAAGTACGTGAAGTTCACGCCGCTCGAACTGCGCGAACTCGGCGAGGTGCGCGACGTCGACATGGTGATCGACGAGCGCGATTTTGCGCACGACGACGCCTACGCCGACGAGACGCTCGCGAAGAACAAGCAGGTCATCGTGATGACCCGCATCATGGACAAGTGGCGCGACGAGCAGCGCGCCCGCGAAGCCGGAGACGTCGCTCCGGCGTCACGCCGACTGCACCTGCACTTCTGGTCCAAGCCCGTCGAGGTCGTCGTCGAAGACGGTCGCGTCGCCGGGCTCAAGATCGAGCGCACGGCGCCCGATGGCCAGGGTGGCATCATCGACACCGGCGAGTTCGAGGTGATCCCGATGCAGTCGCTGTACCGCGCGGTCGGTTACCTCGGGTCTCCGCTCGACGAGATTCCGTTCGACGACGCGAAGGGCGTGATCCCGAACGCGCAGGGCCGCGTGCTCGATCTTGAGGGGCAGCACATTCCTGGGATCTACGCGACCGGCTGGATCAAGCGCGGCCCCGTAGGCCTCATCGGACACACGAAGTCTGACGCAATGGAGACGCTCGAGTGCCTGCTCGAGGATCGCGCAGACCTGTGGACGCCCGAAGACCCAGAGCCGCTCGCGATTCCCGCGCTGCTCGAGGCGCGCGGCGTGCCCTACACGACGATCGAGGGCTGGCATCGCCTCGACGAACACGAACTCGCCCTTGGCGAACCGCACGGCCGCACCCGCATCAAGGTAGTGCCGCGCGACGAGATGACCCGGATCTCCCGGGGGGAATAGGGTCGGGAGATCCGGGTTCGGGCCTGGTGGCCCGGGGCGCGGCGGCGCGGGGCCGGGGGCCTCGCTAGCTCGGCGGCCCGGGCCGCGTGAAGAGGCGACAGAAACTCCGCTTCTCAGCGCCTGAGAGACGGAGTTTGTTGGGGCTCCACCCGGGGGCGGCCGCGCCCCGGGCCGTAGCCGGCGGCGGGGGCGGGGCGGGCCTGCCCGGCGGGCGGCCGGGGCCGGAGAACCGCCCCCACACACCCCCACCTCACCGGCCCGGCCCCCGTGTTTTGCCGTCCCCCTCCACCCGGGGGCGCCGGCGCCCGGGCCGTTAGCCGCCGGCGAGGAGGGGTTCGAGGGCGGCTAGCGTTTCGGCCGCTCCGCCCTCGACGCGCACCGTCACCGAGTCGCGGGCGTCGACCGCGGTCGGGCCGCGGTTGATGACGGCGATCGGGATCTCGCGCAGCTGCGCGCGGTGGACGAGCCGAATGCCCGTGTTCACGGCGAGCGACGTGCCGATCAGCAGGAGACCACCTGCACCGGCGACGAGGGCCTCGGCCGCCTCGAACACGGGTTTCGGCACGAACTCACCGAAGTAGACGACATCGGGGCGCAGGATCGACCCGCACTCCGGGCAACTCGGCGCCGTGACGGTGTCGGTATCGCCGACGATTGCGTCGCCGTCGGGGGCGATCTCGGCGGCTGCGTTGCGCTCCGCGAATCCGGGGTTGAGGTCATCGAACCAGCCGAGCACTTCATCGCGCGTGAAGCGGTGTCCGTGCTCGGTACAGCGGATGACGCCTCCGTTGCCGTGCAATTCGATGACGCGTTGAGACCCCGCGAGCCGGTGCAGGTTGTCGACGTTTTGCGTGATCACGCCGTTGGTCAGCCCGGCCGCCTCGAAACGCGCGAGCGCACGGTGACCCGCGTTCGGGGTTACCCCGGCAGCGCGCAGCGCGCCGACCCTGGCGCCCGCCCAGAAGCGGCGGCGATATGCGGGGTCACGCATGAACTGGGTGATGCTCATCGGAGTGCGCGGCGGGCTGCCGGCACCGCGGTAGTCGGGAATGCCGGAGTCGGTGCTGATGCCCGCCCCGGTGAGCACGGCGAGGGGCGCCGCCTGAAAGAGATCGGTGAGGCGCTCAAGGGTTGCGGGCGACGCGTCGCTCGCGACAGGAGCGGGCCGCCCTGCCGCAGCCGGATCGGTCATGCGTCCCTCATCTCGTTCGCGAGCAGCGCCCGCAGCTCCAGCCAGGTCGTGAGTATCGCGTCGGGTGTGGTGACGTCGACCGCGTATTTCTCTTCGGCCTGCCGCACACGATATCGCACCGTGTTTTCGTGCACTCCCAGGGCCCGGGCGGTGCGCGCGATGTTGCCGAAGTTCGCGCACCACGCGGCAAGTATCTCGGCGCTGCGCGGGTCGCCGTCGAGGAGCGCTGCGAGACGGGGCGAGCGCAGCGCCGGTTCGGCGGTGAACACGGCGTTGACGCGTTCCAGCACGAGCAGCGTGCGCACGCTTTCGATGGTGACGATGCGCGACGTCACGGTGCGGGCGTGCCGCGCGGCCGTATCGAGCAGCCGGTCGGCCAGCTGCCGGTGAGATGATATCTCGCCGGAGTGGTGCGCGGTTCCCGGCAGTGCGACCCGCGTGTCGAAGCCGACGAGACGGTCGATGATGGGTAGCAGCGGTTCGATGAGCTGCGCCACGGGCAGCGCTGGTTGATGCGCGACCAGCGCGTAGACGCGGTCGCCGCGCACGACGGTGACTGACTCGGGACGGTGCAGTGACAGGTGACGCTGCACCGTCGAGCGAAGCTGGGCGAGCGTCGTCGCGGGCGCCGATTGGGCGGGCGCGAACGCAACGAGCTGACTGCCGCGCTCCTCGTCGTGCCCCAGCTCAGCGAGCTCGGAACCCGTCACGTCAGTACCGTCGAGCAGCGTGCGCAGCCGCGCCTCGCGCGGAATCTGTGTGGTCTTGCGGGCGTGAATGTCGTTCAGCAGGTGGGCTGCCGCCACCGACGCCGCCGTCCGAATGTGCGTGTCTTGCGCGGGCGTCAGATGCGTACTTCCCGTGGCGTCAATCGCCCAAATCGTGCCGAGGGGAAGCGCGCCGGCCCGGATCGCGAAGGCGACGCGCGGCTCCTCGTCATCGAGTCGCGGGTACCTGATCGGCGTCTCCGACCTCAGTACGGTGCGGTACTGGTCGTCGTTGAACGGCGAATCGGGAACCTGCCTGGTCAAGATACCCTGGGTGCGGAGCCGGTCAATGAGCTGATCGGGCACCGAAGAGTACGCGATGATGCGCCGCGCGAGATCCTCAATCGCTACCGACCCCCCGAACACCTCAGCGAGCTCGTTCGCAAGCGCGAACAGCGGCTCGACGCCGGTATTGCGGTGGGTATCTTCGGTGTGTCGGCGCTCCCCGAAGACCTGGGCGAGCATGGAGTCGAAGAGGCGCCAGCTCACGTGATCCATGACTCGAATGATGGCGACTCCCGTGCGCGCGGCGAGCGCCGAGAGCACGTCGACGTCTTCGGATCGACACTTCAGGGCGAGCGCGGCCGTCGACGATTGCGCGACGTCAGCGGCAATCGACGTGATGCGGGCGACGGAGAGCGTGTCGGGCGAAGGCACGAGCAGCAAGAGCCCGGCACCGGTCGGGTCGGCCCCGAACGCGTCGTAAAACTCGACCCCGCGCACGAAGCGGTCGTGGGAAGCAGCCGCCCCGCGACTATCTGGGCCGAGCAGCACCCCGACATCTCCCTCGAGATTTGCCACGAGTTCCGAGAGCAGAATCTCGTGCTCGACGACACTTGGAGTAATCGCTGCGTTCATCCGTCAAACATATGCGAAATCTCTAAGTCTTGCGCGCACGGACTCGCATATCGTCGTCAACAGCAGAACCAGCACACGCAGCACGAGCAGCACACGCAGCACAGCCGCAACGAAGCGAACGGAGTCCCGCATGCACGCGAACGTCACATCAGAGGTCGGCCATCGGCTGAATCAACTCTGGGATGTGCTGCCGGAGGAATCGACGGCAACCGCGGCTGGCATCCTGGCGATCGGCGGCGTTCCCGTTGACGTGCTCGCCGAGCGCTACGGTACGCCTCTCCACATCATCGACGAGACCGGCCTCCGCCGCCAGATTCGCCGCTTCGTCGACGGGCTGCGTCAGCGCTGGCCGAACTCCGAGGTGCTCTTCGCATCGAAGTCGCTGCCCATCGTCGGCATGTACCGCGTCGCGCACGAAGAGGGCCTCTCGGTGGACGTCGCCGGCGGCGGCGAGCTTCGCCTCGCGCTCGCCGCAGGGGTGGCCCCCGAACGCATCTACTTCCACGGCAACGCCAAAACCGATGCCGAGCTCACGATGGCGCTCGAAGCGGGCATCGGCGCGATCATCGTCGACAACGAAGACGAGCTCGACCGTCTCGAGCGCCTGCTCGAGCGCCCGCAGAACCTGCTGCTTCGCGTAATCCCCGGCGTCGAGGCCGAGACCCACGCTTCGCAAGCGACTGGCGGCGAAGACTCGAAGTTCGGCCTTCCGATGGATCAGGCGCACCGCGCGATCGAGCGGATGCGCGCGCACCCGCTCATGCGGTTCGAGGGCGTGCACCTGCACATCGGATCGCAGATCCTGAACACGCATCAGTTTGCCGAGGCCGTGCGCAACATCTCCACCGCGGGTACGTTCGCGACCTACGACGTCGGCGGGGGGCTTGGCGTGACGTACACGCCGGGCGAAGAGGCGCCAGAGGTCGACGCTTACCTTGATTCGATCGTAGAGGCCGCGCGCGAGCACCTGCCTGCTGACGCGAAGCTCATGATCGAGCCGGGCCGCGCCGTCGTGGCGCGCGCCGGGGTCACCCTGTATCGCGTCGTCTCGGTGAAGCGCACCGGCAACGTCTTCGTGGCGGTCGACGGCGGCATGGCCGATCAGCTCGACGTCGCCCTCACGCACCAGCGCTACGAGGCGATCGTCGCAGACCGACTCAACGAACCCTGGAGTGAATCGGTGCAGCTCGTCGGTCGGCAGTGCGAATCGGGCGACCTGCTCGTTGACGGTGCGCCGTTCCCCGAGACGCAGGTCGGCGACCTCGTGGTGATGGCCACGACGGGCGCCTACTCCTACACAATGTCGAACAACTACAACGGCGCGCTCAAGCCCGCAATCGTCTTCGTGGGCGACGGCGAGGCTCGGCTCGTCGCCCGCCGCGAGACCTACGAAGACCTGCTCGCGCTGCACTCACCGGCGGCCCAGCTGTAGCGAGCTCGCTGCGGCGCTAGCGGGCTCGCACCGCCGCTCCTCACGCCTTACCCCTCCAATGACGAAGGAACCTCTCATGCACACCAAATCCAACGCGGTAACGCTTCTCTCGCTCGCGGCCGTCGCCGCCCTCACGCTCGTCGGCTGCTCAAGCGGCGGATCGGGCGGCGGGTCGACTGATTCGGGAGACAAGGGATCCGCTGCGAGTTCGAGCCTCCCGACCGGCGACGAGATCTCGACGACCGCCGACGAGAGCCTGACGAAGCTCCTGCCCGAAGACATCGTGAAGGCCGGCGTCATCAACATTGCCGTCGACATCCCGTTCCCGCCGATGGCGATGTACGACAAAGACAACCGTGAGATCGGGTTTGATCCCGAACTGGGTCGCTTGATCGGGCAGAAGCTCGGTATCGATGTCTCGCTCAACAAGCAGGCGTTCGACTCGGTGATTCCGTCGCTCCAGGCCAACAAGAACGACATCATCATGAGTGGCATGAACGATACGCCCGAGCGCCAGAAGACGCTGAGCTTTGTCGATTACACGCACGGCGGGTTCGCAATCGCCGTAAAGAAGGGCAACCCCGACAAGATCACCACGCAGGAGGATCTCTGCGGCAAGACCGTCTCGGTGCAGAAGGCGACCGTGCAGGGCGAGCTGCTGCGCGCGATGGACTGCGACGTGAACGTCATGGAACTGCCGAGCGACCTCGACGCGCAGACCGCGCTGCGCGCGGGCAAAAGCCAGGCCTACACCGCTGACGCAGTGGTTGCGGAGTACGTCGTGGCTACCACGGAAGACGGCGACGCCTTCGAGATCGTACGCGATCCGAAGAACCCGGCGGGCTTCAACCCGGTCTACAGCGGCATCGGTGTGCTGAAGAGCGACACTGAGCTGGTCGAGGCCGTGCGCCAGGCATTGCAGGCGCTGATCGAGGAGGGAACTTACACGAAGGTGCTTGAGCGCAACGGCATTGAGGCCTACGCAGTTGATTCCGCCGAAATCAACCAGGGATCGGACGCCTCGTGACCACGACCCAGCCTGCACTGGCGGGGGCGACGGTGCCCGAGCTGAGCACCGAGGACGACGTCGTCGCGATCCCGCTGCGTCGGCCGTGGCGCTGGGTCAGCGCCGTGGTGGTGCTCGCGCTCGTCGTCGCATTCATCATCGTGATCGCGACGAACCCGAACCTCGACTTCGACACCGTCGGTGAGTTCCTGTTCGATCCGCGCATCATCGAGGGCGTCTGGCTCACGATCGTCATCACCGTGGTTTCAATGGTCGTCTCGACGCTGCTCGCCATCGTGATTGCGTCGATGCGACTGGCGTCGAACCCGGTGCTCACCACCGTCGCGTGGTTCTACGTGTGGGCGTTCCGCGGCACTCCCGTGCTCGTGCAGATCGTGCTCTGGGGCTACCTCGGGCTGCTGTTCGATCAAATCACGCTCGGGATCCCGTTGACCGACGTCGTGTTCTGGTCAGTGGACACGAACAGCCTGGTCACACCGTTCGTGGCCGGTCTGCTCGCGCTCACCCTGAACCAGGCCGCGTACTCCTCCGAGATCGTTCGCGCCGGCATGATGTCGGTCGACGAGGGCCAGCGTGAGGCCGCTTACTCGCTCGGCATGTCGCCGCTCTACACGTTTCGCCGCGTGCTGCTGCCGCAGGCCATGCGCGTCATCATTCCGCCGATGGGCAACGAGCTGATCTCGATGCTGAAGAACACGTCGCTGCTGTCGGTGATCGCGGTGATGGAGCTCTACACGCAGGCGTCGGTGATCTCGTCGTCGAACCTGAAGCAGGTCGAGCTGCTGCTCGTCGTGAGCGCCTGGTACCTCTTCATGACGAGCGTGCTCTCGATTCCGCAGTACTACCTCGAACGCCGTTACGGCCGAGGCAGTTCGCGCAATCTGCCGCCCACCCCCTTCCAGCGAATCAAGCGTGCATTCAGCTCGCGCCAGGCGGGGCCGGCCCCCGCACCAGCAACGACAACCGTAGAGGTGGTTGGATCATGACCGCAGTCGCCCCCGCCGGAGCCCCCGGAGCCCCCGTCGCAGCCCCCGCCGTCGTCCCCGACGCGCTCGTGCAGATTCGGCGCGTGCGCAAGAGTTTCGGGGCCCACCAGGTGCTGCGCGACGTGTCGCTCGCCGTGCCCGCTGGCACCGTGACCGTTCTGCTCGGGCCCTCGGGCTCTGGCAAATCGACGCTGCTGCGCTGCGTCAACCACCTCGAAACCATCGACGGTGGCCGCATCATCGTCGACGGTGAATTGATCGGGTACCGCCAGGCCGGTGCGAAGATCCACGAGATGACCCCGCGTCAGATCGCCCGCCAGCGCCGCAGCATCGGCATGGTGTTTCAGAAGTTCAACCTGTTTCCGCACCTGACCGCGCTCGAGAACGTGTGTGAGGCGCCCATCGGCGTGGTCGGCGCCGCGCGCGGTGTCGCCAAGTCGCGCGCGATCGAGCTGCTCGAACGCGTGGGCCTCGGGGAGTTCACGGGGCACTACCCCGCGCAGCTCTCTGGCGGTCAGCAGCAGCGCGTGGCGATTGCGCGCGCGCTCGCGATGGACCCGAAGGTGATGCTGTTCGACGAGCCGACCTCCGCGCTCGATCCCGAGCTGGTTGGCGACGTGCTCGAGGTGATGCGCGAGCTCGCCGCGGAGGGCATGACCATGATCGTGGTGACCCACGAGATAGGTTTTGCCCGCGGCGTCGCCGATCAGGTGGCGTTCATGGACGGCGGCGTGATCGTCGAGGCGGGGCCGCCGCACGAGGTGATCGACAACCCGCAGCGCCAGCGCACGCGCAACTTCTTGGAGAGCGTGGCCTGACACCGCCGGTAGAATCGGCAGCATGACCACTGCGCGCGAACAGCTCATCGAACTCATCACGAGTGAGGCCGTCTTCCACGGCGACTTCACCCTCACGAGCGGTAAGAAGGCGACCTATTACATCGATCTGCGCAAGCTGAGCCTCGACCACCGCGCGGCGCCTCTCATCGGTCAGGTCATGCTTGATCTCATTGATGACATCGACGGCGTCGTCGCGGTTGGCGGGCTGACGATGGGTGCAGACCCGATCGCGTCAGCGATCATGCACCAGGGCGTCGCGCAGGGCAAGGTCTACGACTCGTTCGTCGTGCGCAAGGAGCCGAAGGATCATGGCCGGGGCCGTCAGGTTGAGGGCCCCGATCTCGAGGGCAAGCGCGTCGTGGTGGTCGAAGACACGTCAACGACGGGCGGCTCGCCGCTGAAAGCGATCGAGGCGCTGCAAAAGGTCGGGGCCGAGATCGCTGCGGTCGCGGTCGTGGTGGATCGCCAGGCCCCTGCCAAGGAGCGCATTGAGGCGGCTGGCTTCGAGTACCGCTACGCGATCGGGCTCGACGATTTGGGTCTCGCTCCCCAATAATTGGAGCAACTTCCAACGCCGCAAGTGCGCCCGATGGAAACGCTATGAAGTAAGCTGCGATGCACAAGTACACGGAGACAACGAAGTCGCCGGTTACCGCTCGTCGGTGGCCACGGCTCCGCGATGAACGGAGAACTTATGAGCGCGGGTTTCTTGGAGCGTAGACGCATCGAGGCGAGGCCGGGCTGGTCGCGCTGGCTCGTGCCGCCGGCGGCACTCTCGATCCACCTGTCGATCGGACAGGCATACGGGTGGAGCGTGTTCAAGCCGGCCCTCGAGCACGGGCTCGGGGTGTCGGAGGTGCAGAGCGCGCTTCCGTTCACGATCGCCATTATCGTGCTCGGTTTGTCGGCGGCCATCTTCGGCACGCGCGTCGACTCCCGCGGCCCGCGGTGGGCGATGGTCGTGTCGTCGTCCTGCTTCCTCGTGGGGTTCCTGCTCGCCGCGCTCGGCTTCTACACGAGCCAGTACTGGCTAATCCTGCTCGGCTACGGTGGCGTCTTCGGGGTCGCTCTCGGCATCGGGTACATCTCGCCCGTGTCGACACTGATGAAGTGGTTCCCCGACCGCCCCGGCCTCGCGACGGGCATCGCGATCATGGGTTTCGGTGGTGGTGCGCTCATCGCGGCCCCGCTCGGCAATAGCCTGCTCACGGCGTTCGGTGGCAACTACGTTGCGGCCGATCCGGCAAACGGAATCGCCGAGCACGTGCCTGATCCGGCGGGCATTGGGTTGACGTTCGTTGTGCTCGCGCTCATTTACTCGGTGTTCATGGCGCTCGGGTGGATGCTGATTCGCGTGCCGGCTCCGGGCTGGCAGCCCACCGGCTGGGATCCCTCGGCGGTGAAGTCGCACGGGCTGATCACGACGAACAACGTCTCGGCAAAGAACGCGATCAAGACGCCGCAGTTCTGGCTGCTGTGGGTGGTGCTCTGCTTCAACGTGACCGCGGGCATCGGCATCCTAGAAAAGGCCTCGCCGATTTTCCAGGAGTACTTCCCAGGCACGACCGGCGTTGTGGCGGCCGCCGCAGGCTTCGTGGCTATTCTGTCGCTCGCGAATTCGCTCGGGCGACTCGGGTGGTCGGCGCTTTCCGACCGGGTCGGGCGCAAGAACATGTACCGCCTGTATCTCGGTGTGGGGGCGCTGCTATACCTCGCCATCATCCTCATGGGGGATCAAAACAAGCCGCTGTTTATCGTCTGCGCGATCGTGATCCTGTCGTTCTACGGCGCGGGCTTCGCAACCGTGCCCGCGTACCTGCGCGACCTGTTCGGCACCTACCAGGTGGGCGCGATCCATGGTCGTCTGCTCACCGCGTGGTCGACAGCGGGTGTGCTGGGGCCGCTGATCGTGAACGCGATCTCCGAACACCAGCACGAGGCCGGGCTGACCGGGCCGCCGGCGTTCAAGACCGCCTTCATCATCATGATCGCGCTGCTGATCGTCGGGTTCGTCTGCAACGAACTGATTCGACCGGTGAATGCGCGCTTCTTCGAGCCGGATACGGGAGCGGCCGCCTCGGCCCGCACCGAACCGGCACGCTCGACGACTGAAAGGACCGCACGTGGCTGAGCAAACTTCGCAGGGGGCCGCGCAGGTGCAGGTGCAGGAGAGGCCGGTGCCGAAACCGCTGATCGCGCTCGCCTGGGCGTGGGTGATCATCCCATTCGGATACGGGCTCTGGCAGCTCGTCCTGAAGATCCCGGCCCTCTTCGGCGCCTGACCCGCGCGGCCGCCGGCCGCCCGCTGGCGCCCATCGCCCGCTGGCGCCTCTGTCCGCTGGCGCCCTCCGAAGCGGGGTAACTATTGGTGCGTGTTGCACGCACGACACGCACCAATAGTTACCCCGCTGCCGAAGGGTGGGTGGGTGGGATGAGGGTTGAGGGTTGAGGTGAGGTGTTAGAGGATTTTTGAGAGGAACTGGCGGGTGCGCTCGTGGCTCGGGTTCGTGAAGACGAGCTCGGGGTCGCCCTGCTCGATGATGGCGCCCGCGTCCATGATGACGACGCGATCCGCCACCTCGCGAGTGAACCCCATCTCGTGGCTCACGATGATCATCGTCATGCCCGCCTTCGCGAGATCCTTCATGACCTGCAGCACCTCGCCGACCATCTCGGGGTCGAGCGCGCTCGTCGGCTCATCGAACAGCATCAGCGCCGGTCGCATTGCCAGCGCGCGGGCGATGGCCACGCGCTGCTGCTGCCCGCCCGAGAGCGAACGAGGTCGCACGTCGGCCTTGTCGGAGAGCCCGACCCGCTCAAGCAGTTCGCGCGCGTACGCGATCGCGTCAGCCTTTTTCTCGCCCTTCACTCGCACGGGGGCGTGCCAGATGTTCTCGAGCACGGTCATGTGCGGGAAGAGATTGAAGTGCTGAAACACGAAACCGATGTCGGATCGCTGTTCGGCGAGCGCCTTCGCCGAGATCTCGCTGACGCTGCCGTTTTCGCGCACTCGCTCGCCGATGCGCTGGCCGTTCACGTAGATCTCGCCGCCGTCGATCGGTTCCAACCGGTTCAGGGTGCGCAGAAACGTGGTCTTGCCGGCGCCCGACGGGCCCACGAGCACGACAACCTCGCCGCGATCGATCTCGAGCGAAACATCGTGAAGGATGTGACGGTCGTCGAACCACTTGTTGATGGCGACCGTGCGCACGATGGGGCCGTCGGTGATGCTGACGGGGGCGGTGTACTCGGTGGTCGCGCTCATGCCGCGACTCCTTCCAGGTCGGCGATCGGGCTCTTCGGGGCGAGGCGATCACGCTTGCTGCGGAAGCCGAACAGGCGCTTCCAGACCGACTCGGCCTTCGGGAGACCGGCCTTCGCGTTGAGCCAATTCTCGATCTGCGTCTGAATGACGGTCCAGACCGTCGTCAACAGCAGATAGTAGAGGGCGACGACGATATAAATCTCGAACACCTTGAACGTCGCCGCGCTCATTGAGCTACTGACCTGGAACATCTCGGCCACGCCGATGATGGAGAGGATCGAGGTGCTCTTCATGAGCCCGTTGAATGAGTTGCCAAGTGGCGGCACCATGACGCGAATCGCCTGCGGCACAATGATCCAGCGCATCGCCCCGAGCGGGGTCATGCCGAGGGAGAGTGCGGCCTCGGTTTGTCCCTTTTCAATGGACTCGAGGCCGCCGCGCACGATCTCGGAGATGTAGGCGCTTTCGTTGAGCATCAGTGCGACGATTGCGGCCTGCACGGCGCCCTTGATGAGGATGCCGACGGTGACCTCTTCGAGGCGCAGCCCCAGCGTGAAATCCTCAAAGCGGAAGAGGTTCGCTGCGGCGAAGCCCGTATAGATGATGACGAGTTGCACGAGCAGCGGAGTGCCGCGAATGATCCAGATGTAGAGGCTCGCGAGAATGCGCAGCGGCACGAAGCGGCTGCGGCCCATGAGCGCAATGAGGAGGCCCAAGATCAAGGCGAGCGCCATCGCGATCACCGAGATCACGACGGTGAGGGCGAGTCCGTTGAGGAAGCTCTCACTCGGCGTGAAGAGGCTCTGCCAGAAGTAGTCCCAGTCGAATTTCATAAGCTAACTTTCCTGTTGCCGATGTTCGCGGTGGTCGGTGGGCCGGAGTGACGCGGCCGCACCGGCCGCCGCGAACGAGGGGTTACTCGGGCTGGGTGATGTCGTTCGACTCGACGCCCCACTTGGCGAGGATGTCGGCGTAGGTGCCGTCGTCAACGATCGCCGCGAAGGCGTCGTCGAGGGCGGTGTTCAGCTCGGTGTTGTCCTTCAGCGTCGCTGCCCCGATGCGAATCTTGCCGAACGGCTTACCGATGGCCATCAGATCGCCGTCTGACTGCTTCTCGTAGTAGCTGACGATCTCGGTGGTGTCGATGAACGCATCGGCCTGCTTCGCGAGGACCTGCTGCAGTGCGTTCGTTCCCTCGTCGACGAGGGTGATGTTCAGCGGCTGCTTGCCGTCTGCGACGCACTCGTCTGACTTCTCTTGCGCCGATGCGGCGCCCGTAGCGCCCGTGATGCCGACGACCTTCGTGCCGCAGAGTGAATCGTCGAAGCCGGTGACCTTCTTCGGGTTTGCTTTGTTCACCGCGACTGCCGTGCCGGAGTAGAGGTACGGCACGAAGTTCGCGATCTCTTCGCGCTCGGGCTTGATGTAGAGCGAACCCATGATGACGTCGCACTGCTTTGCCTGAAGGGCCGGAATGAGGCCGGCGAATGCGTACTCGCCGAGGGTGGTCGTGACGCCGAGCTTGTCGGCCATCGCGTTGGCGATGTCGATTTCGACGCCCTGCAGTTCGTTGTTGTCGTCGTAGAAGATGTTGGGCGCGCTGTCACCGGTGCAGATGGTGAGTGTGCCGTCCTTAATGATGGTCGGCGGAGCGAGGGTGGTCTCGGTTGAGCCCGAATCACCCTTGTCGCTGGCACCGGCGTCGCTTGAGTCATTCGAGGTGACGGTGCAGGCGGCCAGCGAGAGCGCAAGGCCCGCAGCTGCGACCAGGGCGAGCGCGGGGGCGGAGCGCCGCGCGAGTGGGGGGAAAGCCACGATGATTTCTCCATTCGGTGACCCCGGCGGGTGCCGGGGGAAAGGTTGCATATCCCGGATGTTACGGGTGTATGCTCGATCAGCAGTTGGTCAGACCAACGGATGAACTGAATGGAACATACCCCGGTATCGGCTCCCGCGTCAACGGGCAGGCCGAGTCGAAACGGAACTGAAACACAGACACCGGTGAAGATCGGTTCAGATAGCATCACGAGAGCACAGGCCGTATCTCGCGAGCACAATGGAGGCGCACGTGGACTGGAATGACATCGGTCGAGCAACGACGCTCTCGCTGCCCGATCGCCTCTCCGTCGACATCGAGCGGTTGATCCTCGACGGCAAGCTCGCCCCGGGGGAGCGCCTGCCGCCCGAGCGCGAACTGGCCGAGCACTTCGGCGTCTCGCGCGTCTCCATCCGCGAGGGCCTGCGCGAGCTCGAGAATCGCGGCCTCATTGATCGCCGCCCCGGGCGCGGAACGATCGTGCTCAGCCCCGGCGAACGAGCCGACGTCTCTGACGGCGCGCTCGGCAAGCTGGCAGCGCTGCGGCCCGAACTGCACGACATCATGGAGCTGCGCGCCATCGTCGAGCCTCCGATCGCGGGCATCACTGCCACGCGGGCGACGGCGCGAGATCTGGCGCAGTTGCGCGAGCTGGTCGAGGCCATGGAGGTCGACGTCACCAAGGAGCGTTACGCCGAACTCGACCGCGCCTTTCACCAGGCCATCGCGCAGTACGCGCATAATCCGCTGCTTGAGCTGATCAACGAGCAGATCGCTCAGCAGATCGCGCCGAGCCGTGCCGGGCGCTACCAAACCAAGGCACGTCGCCAAGCCTCGAGTATCGCCCACCGTCGCATCTTCGAGGCGATCTCGGCGGGCGACGCCGAGCGCGCCGAGGAAGAGGCGCGGGCGCACGTGCTCGATATCAGTAGCCAGATCGCGCACGCCGCGACGACACAGGAGGATCCCTCAGCATGACCACTCCCACAGAGTCGGCGGCCCGCGGCGCCATTTCCACCTCGCACCACCTCGCGACCGAGGCGGGCGCTGAGGTGCTGCGCGCGGGCGGCAATGCCATCGATGCCGCGATCGCCGCTGCGGCAACCCTCTGCGTCGTATACCCGAACAATGTAGCCCTCGGCGGCGATCTGGTCGCACTCGTGCGCAGCCCGTCGGGCGAGGTGAGGTTTCTCAACGCCACCGGCACTGCGCCCGGTGCGCAGTCTCTCGACGTGCTGCGGGAGCGCTACGGTGACCTGTTGCCGCTGCGCGGCATCGACACCGTCACGGTGCCAGGCGGCGTGCGCGGCTGGCACGCGCTACACGAGTACGGCGCGACGCGGCGCTGGGATCAGCACCTCGAGGCGGCGACCCGGCACGCCGAGGATGGCGTGCCGACGGCTCGCTCCGTTGCCGCCGCCATCGTTGAGAACCGTGAGGTGCTCGAACTTGATCCGGGGTGCCGCGGCGTCTTCTTCGATGGCGGCCTCCCGCTCGTCGAGGGTGCACCGCTCGTGCAGCCCGCCCTCGCGGAGTCGCTGAAGCGTCTCGCAGCTGGCGGTGCCGCGGAGTTCTATGAGGGGTCGCTCGCTGAGCAGTGGACGGCGGGGCTGCAGAGACTCGGATCGAAAATCTCGCTCAGCGATACCGCGGCGTACACCCCAGAGTGGGGCGAGCCTCTCGAAGGATCCTTCGGTGAGCACCGCGTGCTGACCGGGCCGCCCAACACCTCCGGCTTCATGCTGTTGCGCGCGCTGCGCGACATTGCCGCTGGCATTTCGGATCCGCTCGGCGCGGGCGCCGGAGCGCTCGCACAGTCGTTCCGCGCGAGCAACGCGGTGCGTGCTGCGTCGCTTGCCGACCCGAGGTTCGGAGGCGCGACCGGCGCCGAACTGATCGCGGCCGATGCTCCGGCGCACCCGCCCGTGCGCGAGGCGAAGCCGAGTGGTGACACCGTCGGGCTGAGTGCCGTGAGCGCAGACGGCTGGGCGATCTCACTCATCAACTCGGTGTACTTCGGATTCGGATCGGCCGTGCTCGAACCCGAGACGGGCATCCTCTTTCAAAATCGTGGCACCTCGTTCTCGCTCGACCCCGTGCATCCGAACGCCTTCGGCCCGGGCAAGCGCCCGCGTCACACGCTGATGCCGGTGCTCGTGCTGCGCGGCGACGAGCTGGCCTGGGTGCCAGCGACGATGGGTGGATCGGCGCAGCCGCAAATCCACACCCAGTTGCTGTTGCGGTCGTTGGCCGGGGCGTCACCCGAGGCAGCGACGCACGCGCCGCGCTGGATCGTCGACGAGCCCGGCGTCGACGGTGTCGTGCGCGTTACCATCGAGGAGGACGTGCCCGGCGAGGTGCACGAGGCGATCGCCACAGCGGGGTTCCCACTGAAGGTAGTGCCGCCCGTGACCGAAGATCTGGGCCACTCGAACCTGATTCGCCTCACCGCGGACGGCGTCGACGCGGCAAGCGATCCGCGATCCGACGGTTCGGCCATCGTGGTCTGACTCCTCTGGCTGGCCGTCTCGCCCGCCACCCTGACGCTCACTTCAGCAGTACGCACTTGAGAAAGCAGCACATGAACCAGATTGCCCGCCCCGGGTTTCTTCCCCTCATCCTCGTCGGTATCGCCGGCGGCATCCTCTCCGGGCTGTTCGGGATCGGGGGCGGCACCATCATCGTGCCGGCGCTCGCGCTGTGGTTGAGCATGCCGCAGAAACTGTCGGCGGGCACGTCGGTTGCGGCGATCCTGCCCACCGCGATTGTCGGCGCGACAACCTACGGACTGCAGGGGCACGTTGACTGGATCTCGGGAGCGTGCCTGGCGATCGGAATCGTGATCGGCGCGCAGGTGGGCAGCGCGCTGCTCGCGAAGTTGCCGGTCGGCGCGATTCAGTGGGGTTTCATGGGGTTTCTCGCGGTCGTGATCGTGAGCCTGTGGTTCGTGGTACCGCAGCGCGGTGATGAGATTGAGCTCACGACGCTGACCGTGGTGATGCTGATCGTGACGGGCTTCATTACGGGCGTGCTCTCGGGGCTGCTGGGCGTCGGCGGTGGCGTGGTGGTCGTGCCGGTGCTGATGTTCTTCTTCAGCGCGAGCGACCTGGTGGCGAAGGGCACGTCGCTTTTGATGATGATTCCGGGGTCGATCTCGGGCACGATCGGCAACTTCCGGCGCAAGAACGTTGACCTGCGCGCGGCGGCGATCGTCGGACTCGGCGCCTGCGTGTGCGTGCCGATTGGCAACTTCTTCGCGGTGTGGATCGACCCGTTCTGGGGCAACGTCGCGTTCTCGGTCTACCTCGGCTTCATTCTGGTGCAGATGCTCGTCCGCAAGCTCCGCACGAAAGCCTAACGCGAGCGCTCCCTCGCTGGCCCCCCCCCCCCCCCCCCCCCCCCCCCCCCCCCCCCCCCCCCGCCGGGGGGAGAGAGTCCGGGGGTTGGGGGGCCCAACACGGCCACCAAATAGACCCCCCCGGGGTGGGGGGGGGGGCGGCG
>NZ_JBHXHV010000004.1:0-347473 GCF_042726155.1 Leucobacter sp. NPDC058333 | reverse complement strand
CCCCACCCCTCCCTCCGCCTCTTCGCGTGCGGGGTAACTTTCGACGCGTGTTGCGGGCGCAACACGCGCCACAAGTTACCCCGCTCGCGGTTTGGGTGGGGGCCCGCGAGATTTTAATTGTTTCATTTGGGCATAATTGTGGTTCAATGATGAGATGACCGATGCTGTTCGACCCCTGAAGATCGCCGTGTGGCAGGCCGCCAGCGTTGCCGCGGACGCCGCCGCCAATCTCGCCGCCCTCGACGCCGCCGCGCGTACCGCCGCCGAACAGGGCGTTGAATTACTCATCACGCCAGAGATGTTCGTCACCGGCTACAACATTGGTGCGACCGTGCGCGGCCTCGCCGCGACCGAACCGCTCGAGCGCGTGCGCGACATCTCGCGTCGGCACGCGATCGCCATCGTCGCGGGCGGCCCTGAACTGCTGAGCGGCGCCGAACTGCTGAGCGGCGCCGAACTGCTGGGCGGCGCTGAAGCGCAAGCCGCAGATCCCGATCCCGATCCCGATCCCGCGTCGGCGCCCGTCGCCAATTCAGCCTGGCTCATCGACGATACGGGTGCGGTGCTGGCGAAGCACCGCAAGATCCAGCTCTTCGGCGATCTCGACCGCGACATGTTCGTGGCGGGCGACGAGCCACTGACGATTGCGGAGTACCGGGGCCACCGAATCGCGATCCTGATCTGTTTCGACGTCGAATTCCCCGAGACGGTTCGCGCAGCGGGGCACGCCGGGGCAGATCTCGTCGCCGTTCCCACCGCGCAAATGGAACCGTATCGCTTCGTGAACGAACACGTGATCCGCGTGCGCGCGTGGGAGAACTCGCTCTACGTCGCCTACGCGAATCAGCACGGCCCCGACGGCGAACTTGAGTACGTGGGGCGCAGCGTGATCGCCGGGCCCCTCGGTACCCACCTCGCGCAGGCCGACGCGGCGGGGGAGGCCCTGCTCATTGCAGAGGTCGACCGCGCCGAGCGCGCCGCCGCGCGTGCCCAGAATCCGTATCTCGCAGAGGTGCGCCGAGAGCTGTTTCGGGGCGACGCGCTGCCCTGATCCAGCACTGATGTCTCCGTGAGTACCGACCACGGAGGCGTCGCGCATCCCACCCATCACTGAACGAGGAAGTTCCATGACACACGAGACCCCGGCGACCCGCGCCGCCACGACCGGCGCGGCAGATACCGCTGCCAACGCTCCCGCACAGCGCTCCCGCCTCACCGGCAATCTCGGCACGGGCAGCATCGCCTTCATGGTGATCGCCGCGGCCGCGCCGCTCACCGTGATCGGCGGCAACGCCCCGCTCGCGATCGGCCAGGGAAATGGCGCGGGGGCGCCCGTCGGCTTCCTGCTCGCCTCGATCGTGCTGCTGCTGTTTGCGGTCGGCTTCGTCGCCATGACGCCGTTCGTGAAGGAGGCGGGCGCGTTCTTCAGCTACGTCACCATCGGCCTCGGCAGCCGGCTCGGCATGGGCACCGCGTACGTCGCGCTCATCGCCTACACCGCTATCCAGGCGGGCATCTACGGCTACATGGGCTGGGCGGTGATGGATCTCGTGCGGCACTACGGCGGACCCGAGATTCACTGGTCGGTGTTCGCGATTCTCGCGCTGATAATCGTCGGCGTGCTCGGCTACCGCCACATCGATCTGTCATCGAAGGTGCTGGGCGTCGCCCTCGCGCTCGAAATGCTCGTGATGATGATCGTGAATGTCGCAGTGCTCGTGAACGGCGGCCCCGAGGGGCGCTCGGTCGAGTCGTTCGACCCGCACGTGTTTCTGACCTCGGGTCTCGGCGTCGCCGTGCTCTTTGCGCTGACCGGGTTCATCGGCTTTGAATCAACGGCGATCTACCGGGACGAGGCGCGGGATCCCAGCCGTACCATTCCGCGGGCCACCTATCTCGCCGTCGGAATCATCGGCGTCTTCTACACACTCTCGGTGTGGGTGCTCGTCGTCGCGGCCGGACCGAGCAACGTCACCGATGTGGCGCAGCAGACCCTGTTCGGGACGAAGAACATGATGCTCGATACCGCCGGAGACTTCGCCGGGTCACTCACCCGCAGCATGATGCAGATTCTGCTGATCACGAGCCTGTTCGCGTGCGTGCTCAGTTTCCACAACATCGTCGCGCGCTACCAGTTCGCGCTCGCGAAGATCGGCTCGATGCCGGCGCGGCTCGGGCGCGTGCACCCGAAGCATCACAGCCCGGCATTCTCGTCGTTCGTGCAGAGCATTACGGCACTCGTGATTGTCGTGATCTTCGTGGTGATCGGGCTTGATCCACTCGTGCAGGTGTTCGGATTCATGGCGGGCGTCGCCACGATCGGCATGGTGATGATGATGCTGTTGACGACAGCGGCGGTGGTTGTGTTCTTCCTGCGGAATCCGCGCCTGCGCAAGAATGTGTGGACCGGCACCATCGTTCCGATCATCGCGGTGTTCGCGCTCGGTGTCTCGACGTGGCTTGTGCTCTCGAACTTCACGATGGTGACGAGCGGCAGCGTGGCGGTGAGCGTGGTGCTCGCGCTGATTCCGCCGCTCGCGCTCATTGTCGGCGCGATCGTGAACCGAAAGGACGGCGGTCGCACGGTCGACATTCAGCTCGATCGTGTGTTGGAGGCCGAAGCCGGGTAACGCGTAAGCTGACGGGATGACCGGTGCAGTGACGCGCGAGGCGGGGCAGGATCGCCACGACCCGCTTTCGGCTCCGCGTCTGGCGGCGATTTCACGCCTGAGTGCGATCGACACCGTGCGGGCGCGCCTCACACTGGCGATTAACCTCGGGCTGCTGCAACCGAACGAGCGGTTGCCACCGGCCGACGAGATGGCCGAGTCGTTCGGGGTGAGCGCCGCGTCGGTGACGCGCGGGCTCGCGGTGCTCCAGGAGGAGGGCGTGATCGTGCGCCGCCCCGGTCGGTACGGCGGCAGTTACGTCAGGCCCGCGCCGTCGCCGGAGGGCGCGCACCACGGCGCCGACGCCCCCGTGCAGTCGTTTCTCGACGACGACTCGCGCGTGCACACGCTGATTGACGAACGGGCCGTGCTCGAAGCTGGCTTCGCGGCGCTCGCGGCGGTGACTCGCAGTGACGAGCAGCTCGTAGAGTTGCGGGATCTCGCCTCCCGAATGGCTGCCACCGACAGCTGGGCGGAGTTTCGCAACCTCGACCGGGCGTTTCACCGGCTCGTCGTCGAGGCCGCGCAGACGCCGCGCGCGACGCCGCTCGTCGACCGGGTCAACGCCGAGCTCGACCCCTACTTCTTGCCGTACAGCATGGGGCTGCTGCGCGACAGCAACGTCGAACATCGTGCGATCATCGACGCTCTCGCCGCGCACGACGCGGCAACGGCCGCGCGCATCACAGCAGCCCACGTGCAGGGGCTGCACCACTCAATGTACGTGGGGCTGACGAACGCCGGGTGATCCGCGCTGCTTGCTTCGCCCGCTCCGTCTCGTCCCCCCTCCTAGGCGCCTGAGCGGGGTAACTTTCGACGCGTGTCGCGGGGCCAACACGCGTCGAAAGTTACCCCGCTTGCGAGGGGATACGCCGGAGGCCGGTGGCCGTCGGTAGGGGGTCGGCGGCCGACCGCGGCGCGGCGCGCTACAGGAGGTCGGCGACCGAGTCGAGCACCTCGTCGGGGCGGAACGGGAAGCGCTCGATCTCCGCGCGATCCGAGATGCCGGTCATCACGAGCACCGTGTGCAGGCCCGCCTCGATGCCGGCGACGACGTCGGTGTCCATGCGGTCGCCGATCATGCCAGTGTTGTGCGAGTGGGCCCCGATCTGGTTCAGCGCCGAACGGAACATCATCGGATTCGGCTTGCCGATGATGTACGGCTGCTTGCCCGTCGCCTTCGTGATGAGCGCGTTGATGGCACCCGTCGCGGGCAGCGGGCCCTCGTGGCTCGGGCCGGTGGCGTCGGGGTTCGTCGAGATGAAACGCGCGCCGCCGATGATCAGCCGGATCGCCTTCGTGATCGCCTCGAACGAGTAGTTGCGGGTCTCACCGACGACCACGAAGTCAGGGTTTGACTCGGTCATGACGTAACCGGCGTCGTGCATCGCGGTCAGGATGCCCGCCTCACCAATCACAAACGCCGAGCCGCCGGGCTGCTGCTGTTTGAGAAACGCCGCCGTGGCGAGCGCGCTCGTCCAGATGCGATCTTCGGGAACGGTGATGCCCGACGCTGCGAGCCGGGCGCTGAGGTCGCGCGCCGTGAAGATCGAGTTGTTGGTGAGCACGAGATACGGGATCTCATTCTCGCGCCAGTGCTTGATCAGGTCGGCGGCGCCGGGCACGGCGCGGTTCTCGTGCACCAGCACGCCATCCATGTCGGTGAGCCAGCATTCGATCTCTGCGCGACGGGGGTGCGGTTCGTTCTGGGTCATGCACTCAGCGTAGTCCGCGCGTATGAACGCCCGGTTTCAGGGGCTCGGGTGGGTGCTCCCGGGTGGAGGCGACAGAAACTCCGGCTTCTCCCGTGTAGAGGCGACAGAAACTCCGCCTAAACGGCGATCTTAAGCGGACTTTTTGTCGCCCCTTCCGGGCGGGCTCCGCCGTGACGCGGACCTGCCCAGGTGGAGGCGACAGAAACTCCGTTCATACGGCCGTTTTAGGCGGAGTTTTTGTCGCCTCCATCTCGGCGGGCGGGCGGCGGGCGGGCGGGCGCGCGGCCGCCCGCCGGGCCGGAACGCCGGATCGGCGGCCCTACGCGTCCCTGCCCACCAGGGCCGGGACCGCGCCGAGCAGCTGGCGCGTGTAGGAGTGCTCGGGCGCCGTCCAAACGCGTTCGGTCGGGCCCTGCTCGACGAACAGTCCGGCGCGCATCACCGCGGTGCGATCCGCGATCGTCGCCACCACCGCGAGGTCGTGCGAGATGATCACCATGCCGATCTGCAGTTCATCGACGAGTCGCCGCAGCAGCTCAGCGACGCGCTTCTGCGACGAAGCATCGAGCGCCGAGATCGGTTCGTCGGCCACGATTACCCGCGGTTCGGCGAGCAGCGCCTTTGCGATCGCGATGCGCTGGCGCTGACCACCGGAGAGGGCGTGCGGGTACCGTGAACGCAGTTCGGGATCGACGCCAACCCGTTCCAACACATCGGTGATGGCGGTTCGGCGTGCGTCCCCTCCACCCGCATCGCCGCGGGCGCGGGCGGCCGCGTTCCACACTTCTTCGAGCTGCCGCTCGATGCGGCGGCGCGGGTTCAGCGACGCGTACGGATCTTGGAACACCATCTGCAGCGGCACGAGATGCGCCGGGCGGCGCCGGATCGGAAGCGGTGTGACCTCTTCGCCGAGGAACTTGATCGATCCCCCCGACAGCTTGTTGATGCCGACGAGCGCGCGCGCCAGCGACGACTTGCCGCAGCCGCTCTCGCCGACGATGCCGACGATTTCGCCTGGGCGGACCTCGAGATCGACGCCGTGCACGGCAATGAAACGACCCTTGCCCTTGATGCGGTAGCTGACCACGGCCTCGCTCACCTCGACAAGCGGCGAGGCCTGGCCGACGCCACCGGCGCTCATACTTGCGGCCGAAGCACCCTCAACTCGACTGCTCATGACAGGACCTCCTTCGGAAGCGGCCACGGCACCTTGGGCACCGCGTCGAGCAGCACTCGCGTGTACGGGTGCTGCGGTGAACGGAAGATGCCGCCGGCGTAGCCCGCCTCGACGATCTCGCCGGTGCGGAACACGTTGAGCCGATCCGCGATCGAACTCAGCATCGCAAGATCGTGCGTGACGAACATGATGCCCATGCCGGTTTCGCGCCGCAGCTCGTCGAGCAGTGCGATGATGCCGGTGCGAATATTCGCGTCAAGCGCCGTCGTCGGCTCGTCGGCGATCAGCAGCTTGGGGTCGCAGGCGAGCGCGATCGCGATCGACACGCGCTGTTTCATACCGCCCGACAGCTGGTGCGCGTACTGCCCAAGCAGGCGCTTTGGCTCGCTGAGGTGCACCTGCTCCAGTAGTTCGATGGCGCGCGCCTCGGCGGCGGCCTTCGAGAGGCCGAGGTGCTGCCGCACGTGATCGGTGAGCTGTTCGCCGAGCTTCAGCATCGGGTGGAGGCTGGACGATGGATCCTGCAAGACCATCGCGATCTCAGCGCCGCGAGTGCGCTCCCACTCGCGCTTCGTCTGCGTGAGCAGCTCGCGTCCGTTGAAGCGAATCGATCCCGATGCAACGAGCCCGTCGGGCAATAGTCCGAGCAGGCTGAGGCCGGTGAGGGTCTTGCCCGATCCGCTTTCGCCGACGACGCCAACCACCTCACCGCCCTCGACCGAGAACGAGACGTCGTCGACGAGCGGAGAGCCTGCGCCGCTCGCGCGCGAGATGGTGAGGCCATCGACCTGCAGCAGCGTCATGCGTTCGTTCCGTTCTCACTCAGGCGGGGTTCGAGATTGTCGCGAATGGCGTCGCCAATGATGTTGAAGGCGAGCACGACCGACACGATTGCGAGGCCGGGCGCGACGGCGAGCCACCACTGATCGAAGTACTGCACTGCCCCCGAAATCATCGAGCCCCATTCCGGCGTCGGCGGCACTGCGCCGAGCCCGAGGAATGAGAGTCCGGCGAGAAACAGAATCGCGGAGCCGATGTCGAGCATCGCCAACACGAGCACCGAGCCGCTGACGGCGGGGAGCAGATCGACGATGATCGATCTGAACGGGCCGACGCCGGAGAGCCGGTTCGAGAGCACATACTCGGATTCGCGCAGCGCGAGCACGATCGAGCGCACGGCGCGAGCGTAGGCCGGCCACCAGCTGATTGCGGCAGCGATCACAGCATTTTGCACGCTGGGCCCGAGCGCCGCGGCGATCGCCATGGCGAGAATAATGCCGGGGAACGCGAATACGAGGTCGGCGATGCGCATCAGAATCTCGTCGAGCCAACCGCCGAAGAATCCCGCGATGAGACCGATTGCGGTGCCGATGAGCGCCGCGACCGCGACAATCATGAGGCCGTTCGGGATCGATGTGCGTGCGGCCGCGAGCGTCCGGCTGAAGTTGTCTCGTCCGAGCGCATCGGTGCCGAGCAGCGACGTAGAATCGGGCGGCGCGAGCGCCGGGCCAATCGTTGCGAGCGGGTCGTAGGGCGTCAGTGCCGGGATCAGGATCACGGCGAGCCACGCGATGAGCACCGCACCAGCGGCGATCATCGACGGGGTGCGGAGCCACTTCGGCACGCGTCGCCGGCGGCGGGTGCCCTCCGGGGCGGGGATCATGGAGATCACATCGGTGCGGCTCATTGGAGACGGATCCTTGGGTCGAAGGCCGACGCGAGCAGGTCGGCGATGAAGTTCACTGCGAGGAAGATCACGGCGATGACCACTGAGATGCCGGTGATCGCGGTGACGTCGAGGTTCGTCGCCGAACGGTAGGCGTACTGCCCGAGGCCGCCCCAGGCGAAGATCTGCTCGACGTACACGGTCGCGGCGAGCAGAAAGCCGAACGACAACGCGGTGACGGTGATGATCGGACTCGATGCGCTGCGCACGGCGTAGCGAATGAGTACGCGTCGCCCAGGCAAGCCCTTCACGCGCGCGGCCTTGACCGCGTCGGTGTTGAGACCGTCGAGCACGGAGCTGCGGGTGAACCGGAGCACCATACCGAGATTCGAGAGGGCGAGGATCGTGGCGGGCAAGATCAAGTGGGCGACCGCAGACGACCACGCGCTCATGTCGCCGGCGAGCAGCGTGTCGATCGTCATGAACCCGGTAACGCGCGGCGGCGGGGTGTCTGAAGCGTCGAGTCGGCCGCTGCCTGGCAACCAGCCGAGCTGGCGGAAGAAGAAGGTCGACCCGACGAGCGCGAGCCAATACGTAGGAAGACTGACGCCGATGAGCGAGACGATGCGGGCGAGGTGATCAGGCCAGCGATTGCGCGCGTAGGCCGCGACGATGCCGAGAGTCACGCCAATGAGCACGGACAGCACGGTCGCCCAGAGCACGAGCTCAAGTGTGGCAGGCGCGTACTTCGCGAGGTCGGCGGCGATGGGCTGGCCCGTCTGCTGCGAGATTCCGAGGTCGCCGCGGAACAGGCCGCCGAGGTAGCGAAGATACTGCTCCCAGACGGGCAGATCGAGCCCGAACTTGGCGCGGAACGCCGCAACGGCTTCGGGGTTAGAGAGCGCCTGCTGGCTGAGGTTGGCGGTCTCGGGGCGGAGCGGCACCAGAACACCGAGCCCAAACGAGACCAGTGTGATCCCGAACAGGGTGATGAGCGAGGTGCCGAGGCGGCGAAGTACGAAGCGGAAGTAGCCCCCGCCGCCGCCCGCGCCCGTCGCCGGGGCGGGCGCCTGCGCGTCCGCCCCGGGTTCAGAGAGTGTCTGTGTCACGATGTGCGTTCCGTTGCGGTCAGCTGATCTGCGACAGGTTGATGGATGCGAGCGGGTCGTGGCTGACGTGCTCCACACTGCTCGACGCGACGAGGAAGAACGACGGCTCGAGCAAGAACGCGAATGGTGCATCCTCGTTCATTGATTCGTTCCATGCGGTGAACGCCTCCTCGCGGTCGTCGCCCGTTGCAACTCGCGCCGTGTCGGCGAGCTTCGCCGTCTCGGGCGCTGCTTCGGCGGGCCAGTGCACGCGCTCTCCGATCAGCTGGCCGGGAGCGAAGACGAGCACGTCGGAGGCGTCAGCCGTGTCCGGCGGCCACGACCAGAGCGCCATTTCGGTCTCGCCATCGACGTAGCGCTGCAGCGACGTCGAGGTCGGGGTCGGATTGAGCTTGACCTTCAGTCCGATGCCCTCGAGCTGCGTCTGTAGGCCCTGCGCCAGGATGTTGTAGTCGATGCCGGCAAGGCGGGTGTAATCGTTTGCGTAGTCGAGCGTGATCTCGGTGCCGGTCTTGCCGGCGTCTGCGAGCAGTTTCTTCGCAGCATTGGGGTCAGACTTCGGCCCCTCGCCCTCGGGCAGTGAGCCCATCATCATCGACGGGATGATGCCGGTCGCCTCCTTTGCGCCGGCGCCGACGAGCGTGCGCAGTGCTTCGTAGTCGATGCCGGTCTTGATCGCCTTGACGACGTCGGGGTCAGCGGTGGGTGCGCCCTCCTTCTGCGAGAGGGCGAGGTAGAGCACCTCCGGCGAAGACGACGACTGCACCTGCAGCGCATCCGACTTCATGCCCTCGGCGATGCGGCCGGGAATATCGAGTGCAATCTGGCTGTCGCCGCCCTCGATGTTCGCCTTTTGCTGCTGGGCGTTGTTGACATTGCGGATCACGATGCGGTCGTACGCCGGAGCCTCGCCCCAGTACTTCTCGTTCTTCACGAGCACGATCTGCGAGTTCGTGTCGTAGCTTTCGAGCGTGTAGGGGCCGCTGCCGACGCCGTTGTTGGGCTTGGTGAAGAGCTGGCCGGCCTTGTCGGTGTCGGCCGCATCGGCGGCGTCGGTGCCACCGGCTGCGCGCACGGTCTCGTCATCGACGATGGCCAGGGGTGGTGCCGTGAGTGTGTGCTCGATGTACGGCGCCGGGTTCTCGGTCTGTAGCTTGACCGTGTGCTCGTCGACCTCTTCGACGGTCACGCCCTCCATACGATAGGCGGGGCTCGCGGCGAGATTCTTGAGACGATTGAGCGAGAACACCACGTCGGCTGCCGTCACGGGGTTCCCGTTTGCGAAGGTCGCGTCGTCGCGAAGCGCAATCGTGAACTCTGTGGCGTCATCGTTGGCTTCGAGCGACTCGGCAAGCAGCGGCTCCGGCTCAGCGACGTTGTCGACGTAGGTGAAGAGCGTCTGGTAGAGGCCACTCGCGGTGATCGCGTCGGTGACCTGGAAAATCGTGGCGGGATCAATCGACTGGGCGGTGAACGCTTGGTCGATAACGAGTGTTCCCGACTTCTCAGGTGCGGCGTCGCCGCCGCCCCCTGAGCCGCTGGAGCAGCCCGTAACGGCAAGTGCGCCGGTGAGCAGCAGTGCGACTCCCACGGCTGCGTTCCGCATCGGCTTAAGTGCCATAACGCGATTCCTTTCAGTGTCTGGATGTCGCGGGCTGCACCTGGTCGAGGCGAGGGCTTGCGGGACCTCATCATCGAAGCTAGTGTCAACCATATCGTGACAACTGCCCATTATTTACGAAGCAGTGAGAGCGATATTACCGGTGATGCGCGCAACGTCAAGGGCGGATTTCAAAATGTGATGTGTTGCTTCGCTTCGCATACGTGGCGCGTAGCTTGCGAACCGGGAGACAAATTCAGAGTTGACGAATGGCGCCGTGGTGGTTAGTTTCTTGTCACGCAATGCGCTACTTTGTCATCAATTAGGTGACAACGAATGGAGAAACCATGAACGAGAGTGTTCCCGAGACCGGTGGCACCGCGCCATTGACCTCGAACCTCAAGATGGTGCGCTTGCTCGAAGAGATCGCGAAGACGAGTGCGCCATTCGGCGTCTCCGAGATGGCGCGCCGCGTCGGCGGCTCCCGGTCGATGGTGCATCGGCAGCTCGTGACGCTCGTCGCGGCCGGTTGGCTGTCGACCGACTCTCAGGGGTCGTACTCCCTGACTTTTTCCCCGGTGCGGCTCGGCCAGGCCGCCCTGCGGCACGCGAGCGTCGACCAGCGCATCGCCGAAGAACTCACCCGGCTGGCCGGTGAACTTGGCGAGGGCACCTCGCTCGGCTCACTCGACGGCGACTCGGTCACGATCGTCGGCCGCGGACTGCCGCCGCGCAACGTGCACGTCTCGCTCGAACACGGGCAGCGGTTCGGCATCGCGGGCAGTGCGCTCGGCTCGGTGCTCGCAAGCTACCTCCCAGACGACGATCTCGACCGGCTGCGTCGCGCAGGCGTGCCGGTGCCGACGCCCAACGAGCGCGCGAAGGTGCGAAGCGAGGGCTACGCGATGCTCGTCGACGACGAGTTTGACCCGATTGAAATCGTTGCCGTGCCCGTGGGCCGCACGCCGGGGCGCGTGCGCTTCGCGCTGTCGGCGCACTGGCCACGCGGACGCACGAAGCCCGACCACGTGATCTCCTCGCTCGAAGCCGGCGCACGTGCCATTGAAGACCTGACCGAACAGAGCGCGGGAATTCTTCTCGCCTGACCCCACCACCACAAAGGAGTGCCGATGACCACCACGCCCCCGAGCGTCGAAGTCCCGCGCCGGATTCTCGACCCCGACCTGTTGCTGCAGCCCACGCGGTTGCAGTCGCTGCCTGCGAGCCGAATTTCGGCGGGGCGCAGCCTGCTCGAGAAAATGCAGCGGGAGTCGTGGACGTTTGAACTCGTGCACTTCGACATCGACGACCGCGCCGAGGGCGAGGCACTGTACCGCGTGCATGCCGGTGCCGGTCGCGTGTTCGACTTTGTGGTGTTCAGCTTCGAGCCGACGCTCGACGGACGCACCGGGCGCATTACCGGCCAGAACTGGGACATGATGGGTGCGCTCATCGAGGGCCCAACGACGGCCGAGGATCGCGCCACCACCCGATCCGAGCTGCCCAAGCTCTACGCCGGTCGCGCCGTGCCGGGAACGCTGACCTGGGCGCGGTCGAACCGCAGCTTCCGCGCGTTTAACCACGCCGTTGATGCGCTCGCCGAGGGCAACCAGCCGGACACCCGCGCGCTCTGGGAGGTCGGGTACCTCATGCGCAATACGGGCCTCGACGGAAACGGCACCTTTTTGACGCGATCGTTCCTCACGCTCGACGCTGAGCACCCGCTGCGCCTCCCGCTGCACGCCCAGTTGCTCTCCGCGTTCATCATGCGCGAGTTCGCGTCCGACCTCGTCGAGGCGATGGCGCGGCACCGTAACCCCGAGGCTGCCGTGCTCGATCGCGAGGTGCGTCGCATGATCGGCATTGGCAACGGCTCCGCGCTCGGCCTGCTGTTCTTCGTGAACACGCACCCCATGCTGATCGGTACCTGGCTTGAGCAGCGCCAGACCCTGCTCGCAGAGGCCACTCAGTTGCCGTTGTCGCTCGGATCAGCCGACACCGCACAGTATCGCGAGCTGCTGCAGCGGGCCGTCGAGTTCACGCGCGTCGACCCGTACGTCTACGCCCGATTCGACGATCCGCACGCCGTCTCCGAACAACTGGTCGACGCCATCGCGACGCTCGACGAACTACTGGAGACCGGTGCCACGAGCGGCGCAGAATTGCTCACCAGACTCGACGGGCAGATCGGTGACGAGGCCTGGGAACTCGTCGCATCGAACCTGCTCGAACTGCTGCCGTACGAGCGCATTGTCGCGTCGATCGAGGTCGGCATTCGCGCCGAGCAGTTCGTTGCCGAGGCAGAGATGACGCTCACGGAACTACGCGAGATTCTTGACCGCGACTACTCCTGGGCGCTGGCAACTGACATGACCGCGCCGGGCGCACGTCACTACGTCTGGTACAAGTCGGCTGACGCCGAGGAACCCCGCCGTGGGCCCGCGACCGAGGTGAATGGCGGCCGCAACTGGGCGCTCGATCTGCCGAGCGATGTGCAGGCCGTCGACGCCGCAATGCGGGCGTTTACGAAGCCCGCGGCGTCTGTGGCGCCTGCGTCTGTGACGTCCTCGGCGCCTGCGTCGTCGGCGTCTGTGGCGTCTGCGTCGCCCGCGAAACAGGGCGGCGATGCGACAGTCGGCGAACTGCTACGCGAGCAGCCGCAGCTGCGCGCCGCGATCGAGCGCATCCAGTCGCTGCGCGACTTCCGCTACCACTCACCGCACATGAACATGTTGAGCGACGAGTTCGTGCCGGTCTCGATCGTGCGTTTCATGAACTCCGCGGTGCACGGCCTGCTGCGCACCGTCGACGAGGGCGACGACCGCAACGTGCTCGGGCTCATCTATCTCGGCGCACCGACCGCCGCCGACCTCAACGAGGGCCTCGAGCTCGAGACTCGCTACCCACAGATGCCCGCGACCACGATCGGAGCCGCACGATGACCACCGAGATGCGGGCATCCGCCCGAGAAATGCGCCACATGGTGGGGCGCTATCTTCACGCCCGCAACTGCCCGGGCTACGCCGTCAACGCCGTGCGCGACGCGATCATGGCCGCGCAGGCGGAGGGGGCCGACGCGGTGAGCGAGATGGAGCGGCTGCACGATCAGTACGACGGCGCCCGCACCAGCTTCGAGGTGATCGCCGCGAACGCCGCGGGTGACCGCGTAGAACTCGACGGGCGCGGCACCCCAGCGCTGCTTCTCGCGCCAGCGCTAATCGACGAGCTCGTGCTCGCGCTCGGCGCAGGCGCCACTGAGGTGCAGATCGTGAATACCCCCGGCGTCTGGCTTTTCGAGTCGCTCGGGGACTACGCGGCGGTGCGCGGCGTCGCCTTCGATTTCAGGCGAGCTGCGCACGGCGATGGGACGGGCGAAGATGGGGCGATCCTGATCCCGCGCCGGATCGCGAAAACTCCCGTGCACCCCGCCGAATCGGCCGCCGGGCCCGCGATGCGGCGCATTCTGCTCGACGGATATGTGATGGATGCGGATCAGTTCTGGCGGCTGTTCCACGAGTCGAACGAGGCGCTGACGCCCGACTCGGAGCTGTCGCGTCGGCACGCGGGATCGCAGCTGTATGACGAGGATGGCAATCTGCTCGGCGAGGTCAGCGAGGAGACCTATCTGCACCTGCGCCGGGACGAGAGCGATCCGGAGCGGGCGGTGCTCGCGTGAGCGGGGCGCCAGTCAGTGCTGCCGCGGGTGCTGTGCCAGTGAGTGCTGCGCCCGTGGGTGCTGCCGAGAGTGCTGCCGCGCGCGGTGCAGTGATCGATGGCCTGCAGTGCGGCCGCTACGATCGCGCGGTGCTTGAGCAGCTGCGCGACGGGGGCGTGCGCGCCGTCACGATCACCGCCTCTTTCTGGGAGGACGCGCTCGAGACGATGGACGTGCTGACCACGTGGAACGACATCGTGCGTGAGCACGGCGACGTCGCGCTCATCGCCCGGCGCGGAGCCGACATTGACGAGGCCGTCGCTTCGAATCGCGTGGCGATCGTGCTCGGCACGCAGAATTCGTCGCTCTTTAACGACCGCATCGGGTTCATTGAGCACTTCTGGAACCTCGGCGTGCGCGTGGTGCAACTGACCTACAACATTCAAAACGCGATCGGATCCTCCTGCTACGAGCCGGTGGACACTGGGCTGTCGCGCTTCGGCCACGAGGTCGTCGACGAGATGAATCGCGTCGGCATGCTCGTCGACCTGTCGCACGTCGGCGAGCGCACGTCGCTCGAGGCGATTGAGGCGTCGACCCGGCCCGTCGCGATTAACCACGCGAACGCGCGCTCAATCTACGATCACGCCCGTAATAAGGGGGACGACGTATTGCGCGCCCTTGTCGCCGGAGGCGGCGTGCTCGGCGTCTGCACCTACAACAACATCGCGGGTGAGTACGCGGCGACGCTCGACGGATCGGCCGAACTCATCGCGAAGCACGTCGAGTTGCTCGGCGTGGATCACGTAGCGTATGGATCCGACCTTGATCCGAATTCGCCGGCTGATAATCTCGCCTGGATGCGCAATGGACGGTGGAGTCGTCGCGTGCAGCTCGGGGCCTCACGCCCCGACATCGCACCGCCGCCAGCGGCATGGATAGACAACTTCGATTTTCACAAGTTCGGCGAGGTTCGCGACCGCACGGTCGAGCGCGGCCTGCTGACGGCAGAGGAGGCACATCAAGTGTTCTACGGCAACTGGAAGCGACTGTACGACGAGGGATTCGAGCCGAAGGGGGCGCGGGCATGAGCGGCAACATTCAGCGTTTTCCGGCCGAGTCGGGCGGGGCGCTCTCGTCTGACGTCACCGTGATCGGCAATACGGCGTACACGACCGTGATCCCCGTCGATGCAGACGGTGAGCTCGTCGAGGGCATCACGGCGCAGTCCGAGGCCGTCATTGATGCGCTCGTCACGGATCTGGGGAAGGTTGGCGCCGGGCTCGGCGACATCGCGCATCTCACGATCTATCTCTGCGACATCGCGAACACTCGCGCGGCGTTCAACGAGGTTTACGCGCGCCGCTTCGGCGACGTCGTGCCCGTGCGCTGCGCCGTGGGCGTCGCCGCCCTCGCTCGCCCGACCATGCTGGTCGAGCTGACGGCGATAGCGGCGGTCCCGACCCGCTAGGGCGGCCCGCCCGGGCTCGCCCGGGGCTCGCCGCGGGCCCCGGGCCCCGGGCTCGCCCCGGGCCCCGCGGCTGGAGGCGACAGAAACTCCGCTTCTCAGCGCGTTTTAGGCGGACTTTCTGTCGCCCCCGACGGGGCCCGCGAGTGGAGGCGACAGAAACTCCGTTCATAGCGGCGTTTTAGGCGGAGTTTCTGTTGCCTCGAGGGCGAGTCGCGGCGCCCGCCGCGCCGCGCCGCCGCACCGCGGCGCAAGCGCGTGGGAAGATGGGGGCATGCACGAACGAGCGGGAGCGCCTGCGGGCGCGCAAGATCTGATCGACGTCGACGAGCTGCTCGCGGCCTACTTCGATGTGGTGCCCGATCCGTCGGTCACGGCGCAGCGGGTCGTCTTTGGTACGTCGGGCCATCGCGGGTCGGCGCTGAGCGCGTCCTTCAACGAGGCCCACATCGCCGCCATCAGCGCGGCCATCGCCGAGTACCGGGCGGCGCAGGGCATCACCGGCCCGCTGTTCATCGGCGCCGACACGCACGCGCTCTCCGCCCCCGCCCAGCAGACCGCTATCGAGGTGCTGCTCGCCGCGGGCGTGCGCGTACTCGCCCCGGCGGGCGAGGGCGACGCGGCCTTCGTACCGACCCCCGCTCTGAGCCACGCGATCCTGCGCCACAATCGTGATCTCGCGGCTGATGACCCGGCCCGCGCCGACGGCATCGTCGTAACGCCGAGCCACAACCCGCCCCGCGACGGCGGTTTCAAGTACAACCCGCCCCACGGCGGCCCCGCCGACGGCGACGCGACCGGGTGGATCGCAGCCCGCGCGAACGAGCTCCTCGAAGCAGGCACAGAGATCCCGCGCGCGAGCGCGCAGGCCGCCGAGGGCGTTGAGCGCTTCGACTTCCTCAGCGCATACGTCGACACGATCGGCGAGGCGATCGACCTCGAGGCGATCCGCACGGCGAAGGTGCCGCTCGCCGTGCACCCGCTGGGAGGAGCGAGCGTCGCTTACTGGGAGGCGATCCGCGACCGTCTCGACATTGATCTCACGGTGCTCGGGCCGGGCGTCGATCCGCGCTGGGAGTTCATGCACCTCGACTGGGACGGCAAGATCCGCATGGATCCCTCGTCGGCGCACGTGATGTCGACGGTCGATGCGTTCCGCGGCCCGTTCGCCATCATCACTGGCAATGACGCCGACGCTGATCGCCACGGCATCGTGACCGCCGACGGCCTCATGAACCCGAACCACTACCTCGCCGTCGCGATCGATTACCTGCTCGCGCACCGCCCCGACTGGTCGGCGCAGGCTGGCATCGGCAAGACGCTCGTCTCGTCGGGCATCATCGACCGCGTCGTTGCCGCGCACGGCCGCGAACTGCTTGAGGTGCCGGTTGGGTTCAAGTGGTTCGTGCCCGGCCTCGCCGACGGCAGCGTGGTGTTCGGCGGCGAAGAGAGCGCGGGGGCGTCGTTCCTCTGCTTCGACGGCAGCGCGTGGAGCACCGACAAAGACGGCATCCTGCTTGCACTGCTCGCGGCCGAGATTTTGGCGGTCACGGGTCAGTCGCCGTCAGAGCGCTACCGCGAGCTGACCGAGAAATTTGGCGAACCGGCGTACGCCCGCATCGACGCCGCTGCCACTCCAGAGCAGAAGGCGCGCCTCGGCGCGCTCGCGCCGCAAGACGTCACTGACACGGAACTCGCGGGGGATCGCATCACCGCCATTCTCACCGAAGCTCCGGGCAATGGCGCGCCGATCGGTGGCCTCAAGGTGCAGACCGAGCACGCGTGGTTTGCCGCCCGACCGTCGGGCACCGAAGACGTGATGAAAATCTACGCGGAGTCATTCCGCGGCGCCGATCACCTCGCCGAGGTGCAGGCGGCGGCGCAGGCGCTCGTGGGTCGAGTGCTCGAGGGCTGACACGCCGCGGGTGCCGGATCGCGGCCCGTTCGCGCGCGGCCCGCGCCGCCCGCAAGGGCCGGTATTCTGTGGTGCATGTCGCAGAGCCCCGAGACCCCCCGCCGATACTCCTATTTGGGGCCGGCGGGAACGTTTACCGAGGCCGCGCTGAAGCAGGTGCCCGAGGCCGCGGGTCACGAGTGGAACCCGGTCGACAACCTGGGTGAGGCGCTCAACGATGTCGTGACCGGCGCGAGCAGCGCCGCGATGATCGCGATTGAGAACTCGATCGACGGCGGCGTGACGGTGGCGCAAGACGCGCTCGCGACGATCCCGGGTCTGCGCATTGTGGGCGAGTATCTCGTGCCGGTGCGCTTCGTGCTCGTCGCGAAGCGCGGCACCGCGCTCGCCGATGTGCAGGTCGTCTCTGGCCACCCGGTCGCCTACGCCCAGTGCCGAGCCTGGCTCGACGGGGTCGCGCCGTCTCACCGGCACTTGGTCGCGACGTCCAATGTGCAGGCCGCGGCCGATCTCTTTGATCCCGAAAAGGGCATCGACGCGGCGATCGCGCCCCCGGGCATCGAGCAGCACTACGACGTCGAGGTGCTCGCCGAGGGCATCGCCGAGAACCCCGACGCCGTGACGCGGTTCGTGCTCGTCAGCCGCAGCGTGCCGGTGGGGGAGCCGACGGGCGCAGACAAGACCTCACTCATCGTCGAGCTGCCCGAGGACCGCCCGGGCGCGCTGCTCGACCTGCTTGAGCAGTTCGCGGCGCGCGGCGTGAACCTGACGCTGCTCGCGTCGCGCCCGATCGGCGACCGCATGGGACGCTACCGCTTCGTGATCGACGCCGAGGGGCACGTGAAAGACGAGCGCGTCGCCGACGCCCTGCTCGGCGTGAAGCGGTTCAGCCCGAAGGTGACCTTCCTGGGGTCGTATCCGCGTGCCGATCGCGTGACCGCGACGATCCGCGATGTGCACGACGACGACACGTTCCGCGACGCCCGCGACTGGCTGCGCGGTGTCATCGAGGGCACGCGCGACGGCGAAGCCTAGCGGCCTGGGGACCCGTGGCGCGGCAGTTAGAGCCCGACGCGCCACTCCGGCAACACGCGCACGATGAGCGCGCCCGGGTCGACCTCGCCGCTCACCGTCAGCGCGTACCCGAAGTCGTCGCCGTCGAGCTGCACCGGTTCGGGCGTCGCCACCGCGAGTGCGTAGCGCTCGGCCCGTAAGTAGGTGACGCTGCGGGTGTCGCGCACGAGGTCGATGATCTTGCGACCGGCGCGGGATCGGCGCAGCACGCCGTTCTCCCACCCGATCTTGCGCCAGATGCGCAACCACGAGAAGGGCCCCAGCGGGTGCAACGCGACGACGTCGAGCTTGCCGTCGTCAAGTTTCGCCTCGGGGATGAGGAGCACCCCGCCCGGCATCAGCCCGCAGTTGCCGATCATCACCGTGAACACCGACAGCGGCTTCACCGGCGAGCGATCGATCGAGTAGTGAATTTGCAGCGGCCGGTCCTTGATGATGGTGCGCACGCCAGCGTCGACGTAGGCGAGCCAGCCGAGCCGCTTCTTGAGCGTCGACTTCGTCGCCGAGATGGCGCGCGCGTCGAGGCCCATGCCGGCGAGCACGAGAAACACGTGTTCGGTCTCTGATTCGTCCTCGCGCACGATGCGCACGATGCCGAGATCGATCGCGCGGTTGCTGCCGGTGAAGGCGGCGCGCACGACGTCGTCAACCTTGGTGAGGGGTGCGCCGAGGTTGCGGGCCAGCAGATTGCCGGTGCCCTGGGGGATGACGGCGAGCGGGATCCCGGTGCCTCGGAGGGCCTCAGAAACCGCGCGGATCGTGCCGTCGCCGCCGCTCGCAAGCACCACGTTGGCGCCGTCGGCGATCGCCTGCCGCGTCGCCGCGACGCCCGCGTCTTCGGCCGCAGTCTCGTACCAGCGGCTGGCGCCCCAGCCAGCGGTCTGCTCCCGGTGGGCGACGGCGGTCTTGAGCGCCGCGACATCCGTCTTTAACGGGTGATACACGACTGCCGCGCACGGGATGTGGTGCGCGGTGGGAGCTGGCATGCGTCCAGCGTAGTGCCGGGCAGGCAATCCGGGGCTGTGCGCCGGTAAGCTGGGGAGCGTGATCGATCCAGTCTTCCTCCGCAACGATCCCGATGCCGTGAAGCGCTCGCAGCGCGCCCGAGGTAACGATGAGGCGGTGGTTGATCAGGCGCTCGCCGCAGACGCGAGCCGTCGCGCCGCGCTCGGCGAATTCGAGTCGCTGCGCGCCGAGCAGAACGAGTTCGGCAAGCGCGTGAAGTCCGCCTCGAAAGAGGAGAAGCCGGCGCTCATCGCCCAGGCGCAGCAGCTCGCTGCGTCGGTGAAGGCGGCTGATGCGCGCGCGAAGGAGGCCGAGGCCGAGTTCGACGCGATTTCGCTGCGCATCGAGAACCTCGTGATCGAGGGCGTGCCCGCGGGCGGCGAAGAGAACTTCGTCACCCTGCGCGAGGTCGGCGAGCAGCCGACGTTCGACTTTGAGCCCCGTGACCACCTCGAGCTCGGCGAGCTGCTCGGCGCGATCGACATGGAGCGCGGCGCGAAGGTGTCGGGCGCTCGCTTCTACTTCTTGCGCGGTATCGGCGCACGGCTCGAGCTCGCACTCATGAACATGGCGCTTGACCGCGCTCTCACGCACGGCTTCATTCCGCTGATCACGCCGACGCTCGTGAAGCCCGAGATTATGCAGGGCACGGGGTTCCTCGGCGAGCACGCCGACGAGGTGTACCACCTGCCGGCCCAAGACCTGTTCTTGACCGGCACGAGCGAGGTCGCACTCGCCGGGTACCACTCCAACGAGATCGTCGACATCGCGGACGGCCCGATCCGCTATGCGGGCTGGTCGACCTGCTACCGCAGCGAGGCGGGGTCGCACGGCAAAGACACCCGCGGCATTTTGCGCGTGCACCAGTTCAACAAGCTGGAGATGTTCGTCTACACCGACCCGGCAGACGCCGAGGCCGAGCACGACCGCCTGGTGAGCTACCAGGAAGAGATGCTGCAGGCGCTCGGCCTGCACTACCGCGTGATCGACGTTGCGGCCGGCGACCTCGGCTCAAGCGCCGCGCGCAAGTTCGACATCGAGGCCTGGGTACCGACGCAAGACGCGTACCGCGAGCTGACCTCCACCAGCAACTGTACGACGTACCAGTCGCGTCGCCTCGCGACGCGCTATCGCACGGAGAGCGGCAAGACCGCGGCCGTCGCGACGCTGAACGGCACGCTCGCGACCACCCGCTGGATCGTCGCGATTCTCGAAACGCATCAGCGTGCGGACGGCAGCGTGACCGTTCCCGAGGCGCTGCGCCCGTACCTGGGCGGGCTCGAAGTGCTGACGCCGATCGTGGGGGCATAGCCCGTGACGACAGCGAACCGGGTCCCCGCAGCTGACCGCCACCTCATCGCGCTCGATCTCGACGGCACCGTGCTCAATCACGGTTTCGGCGAGGGCGCCGGTGACGACGCCGCAGGCGGGCACATCGACGCTGAGCTCGCCGCCGCCATCCGCACCCTGCACGAAATCGGCCACGAGGTCGTCATTGCCACGGGGCGCTCGGTAGACGCCACGCTGCCGATCGTCGAGCGGCTCGGGATCCGCCCGGAGTGGGTGGTGTCGGCGAACGGCGCGGTGACGCTGCGCCGCGATCCGCTCGCGCACCGCGCGTACCGACGTGAGTTCGTCGAGGCGTTTGATCCGAGTCTCGCGCTGCAGAAGATTCGCACGCGGCTCGTGTCGGCGCGATTTGCGGTTGAGCTTGCCGACGGCGGGTTCCTCTACACCGAGCACATTCCGACCGGCACGCTGCCAGCGAAGCAGCGTCGGGTGCCGTTTGAGGAGTTGCTCGGCGTGCAGGCCTCGCGCGTCGTCGTGGTCTCACCCGATCACCGCCTCGAGGAGTTCCTCGACGTCGTCAGCACACTCGGTTTGACGCACGTGTCGTACTCGGTCGGCAGCACCTCGTGGCTCGATATCGCGCCCGATGGCGTGACGAAGGCGAGCGCGCTCGAGGTCGTCGCGTCGCACCTCGGCATTGGTGCCTCGAAGGTGTTTGCGGCCGGCGACGGACGCAACGACATCGAAATGCTGCAGTGGGCCGCGAAGCAGGGCGACGCGGTGGCGATGGGGCAGGCCGTGCCCGATGTGCAGGCCGTAGCCAGCCGCGTCACGGGAACGATCGACGAGGTGGGCCTGCTGGCCGCACTGCGCGATCGCTTCCCCGTGCTGCGCTAGGTTACGGGCCGGTTGCGACCGGCAGTTCGGCGTGGTTCGACCACTGTGACCACGACCCCGGGAAGAGCGCGGCGTCGTAGCCCGCGAGCGCGAGCGCGACAACCGTGTGCGACGCGGTGATTCCCGATCCGCAATACGCGGCGACCCCTGAATCGTCCGTGACACCCGCGCCCGCGAACCGCTCGCGCAGCGCCGCACCGTCGAGGAATCGCCCCGTCCCATCGAGATTGCCCGTCGTTGGCGCGCTGCGCGCCCCCGGAATGTGGCCTGCGCGGGGGTCGATCGGCTCCGTCTCGCCGGTGAACCGTTCGGAGGCGCGGGCGTCGAGCAGCGTGCCGCCCGACGCGACGAACTCCGCGACATCGGCGAGATCGAGGGTGGCCAGCTGCCCCGGATCGAGGGTGACGTCGCCCGGGGTGGGCGCCGAGGCCCCGGTTTCGAGCGGATACCCGGCGGCGGCCCACGCTGGAAGCGCCCCATCGAGCAGCCGCACGCGCTCGAACCCGGCATTGCGCAGCAGCCACCAGACGCGGGCCGCGGCAAGGTTGCCCCCGCCGTCGTAGGCGACGACCTGATCCTGCTCCCGGAGACCCCAGGATCGAGCGGCGGCCTGGAACTGCGCGGTGTGGGGGAGCGGGTGGCGCCCGTCGCGCGGGTCGTGGGCGGCTTGGGCGTTTCCGTGCCGGGCGAGTTCGGTGTCGAGGTCGACGTAGACCGCGCCCGGAATGTGGCCCTCGGCGAATGCCGCCCTGCCGACGGGCTGCGGCAACGACCAGCGCACGTCGAGCAGGCGCGTGCGCGGGGCTGCGGCGGGGAGCGGGGGTTCGGTGGGAAGCGTGGGTTCGGTGTGCAGCGCGCGCTCCGTGCGCAGCTGTTCTGCGAGGGACTCGGCCGTGATGAGAATCGAGTCGCGGTCGGTAGGCACGTTCTGCGTCATGCTTCGGACTGTAGTGCGGCTCGCGAGCTGCCGCTAGCTGTGTGGCAGTGCGTCGGTGCGGCATTGCGGCATTGCGGCAGTGCGGTGCTTTCGGGCCGAGTAACCCGAGTGGGCGGAGGAGCCCGCGCAATTTGCTAAGCTCTTCGGCGGAGGGTTGTCCGAGCGGCCGAAGGAACTTGTCTTGAAAACAAGCACTGGGTAACCCCCAGTCAGGGGTTCAAATCCCCTACCCTCCGCCACGAACACACGTGATCCCCGACCGGAAGCCGGTCGGGGATCACGTGTTTACGCCAGCGGGTGCGGCGCCATGCCGCCGGCTTCTGGGTGTTCGTCGAGGTACTCGTCTTCTTCTGGCTTCGGGTCGCGGGCGTCGGCGTAGGTGAAGCAGAGCGATGCGATTGCGAAGGCGAACGCCAAGATTCCGAGGGGATTGCAGAGCGCGAGCGACATCTCCGACGAGAATGAGGACCCGGCTGCCAGGCTCAGAACGGAGACGAGGTCGTCGCCCACGCGATCCGGAACCGTCAGCCCAAACCCGATGGCACTGAGCCACGCCAGAATCAGCGTGACGATCGTGCTGCGGCCTGTGCGGCGGCCGCGTGCGGTTGTCACGGCGAGGCGGCGCGACTGCCAGATCTGCAGCCAAGCGAACACCAACCCGATCGTCGGCAGATACCACCACGTCAGGCTGCCGCCGATGCCAAACGGCCACCGCCCGACGGCCATCCACAACGCCAACACCACTCCGACGATCGCTACGACGCGGCTCCGCACACCTGCTCCTCTGATCAACTATTCGCACCCCGCACGAGACCCGCCCGGGGTGCACCCTCCTAGCCAACCAGATTTCACATTGGGTCGCGAACAGTGCTATTCTCGAACGGTTGTCATCGCAAGGTGGCCACGCCCCGATAGCTCAGTGGTAGAGCACTTCCATGGTAAGGAAGGGGTCCCGGGTTCAAATCCCGGTCGGGGCTCCGGCTTGTTTCTCCCTCGGGAGTTATGGCTGAGTAGCTCAGCTGGTTAGAGCGCACGACTCATAATCGTGAGGTCGCGGGATCGAGCCCCGCCTCAGCTACGACAAGCCGCTACAGAACCCCTGGTTTCTCCGGGGGTTTTGTTGTTTCTGGTTCCCATCGCCCGGTTCGCGCGGCGTCGTGGTTATCGAAGACATCGGAGGGTTCGACGGAACCGGAAACGAGCAAGCGCTCGGTTCCCGCCTGAAGCTCCTTCGCCGCAGTGAACTCACAACGATTGTCGAAGGCGAAAACGCAACCCTTGGCACCGTTTGGGAACTCGTAAGCCCGTTGCGCGGAGCGCGCTGGGCGATCGCGCTGCAGCCCGACGCAAACGATACGCCGAGTATCTTCACAACGCCCTTCACCCGCGCGAAGCGAGCAGAGTATCCGCCCGGTCGCGGTTTCTTGGTCGAGGTGGCCGCCTGCGCGGGATACACGTCGGCCTCGAGGACTCACCCGACCCCACCCCGATCCGCTGACCACGAGGGTTCTCGCCGAACGCGAGGGTTAATTGAGCGCAATACCCCTCCGTTTCACGGGGAACCCTCGTGGTCGGCGGGGTTGGCTCGGCCACGCCTCGTGATCCGAATAGCTCGCGCCGCCGCCGTCGATGAGCCCCACCGGGAAGGCCCCAAGCGCCCAGCGGGTTTGGGTCACACCTAGCTACTCCTCCGGCCCCCACACCCGACGCTCTCGATGCGCGAACTCGGCGAATCCAATGGGGTCGCGGCCGAGTACCGTTCGTGCCGTGTCGGTGAGGCCCGCGGCCATGCCGAATCGTGCGGTCGTGTAGATCGCTGCCGTGACCATCACCATGCCCCACGGCAGGCCGAGCTGTCGGCGAGCGTGGCGCAGGTACCGAAGCAATCCGGGTCGGTTGTAGGCGATATTGCGGCCGAGCTCGCGGCTCAAGATCTCTGCGATACGCGCATACCCGAGGGCCTCGTTGCCCGTCACGGTCAGTGCGGTGTTTCGGTAGTCGTCGGGATTCAGGATCGCCACGGCGGCGACCGCCCCCACGTCTTCGGCATCCACGAACGCTGTCGCGCCTCGGCCGGCCGGGACGACGATCTCATTGCGATCCCGAACGTCACTGACGTGAACGGTCGAGAGATTCTGGTGAAAGAAGGATGCCCGCACGAACGTCCAAGCCGCGCCTGATTCACGAAGCCACGCCTCGATGGCAGCGTGCGGAACAACGCGATTCTTCTCCGCTCCCTGCAGCGACAGAAAGACGATCTGCGTGATGCCCAACTTGCGTGCGTACTCAAGCGCGGGGATCATCTCGCGTTTCGGTTTGCCCAGCTGCGGCGGGCGCATGAGGAACATCTGCTCGACGCCGGTAAACGCGTCATGCCACGTCGATTCGTCGGTGAAGTCCAGGGCGACCGCTTCGACCCGATCCCCAAAGGCGCGTCGCACTGACTCGGTCGTGCGACCGGCCGCGCGCACGCTGCGCCCAGCCGTGAGTAACTGCTCAACCACGACCCGCCCGGTGTTGCCGGTCGCCCCGGTCACCAATACGGCCGGCTCACCCACCGCCCTACTCCATCCCGGGAAGCCGGTATCCGTCTTCGTCGGTCCACGGAATGTCGAAATCGTCCATGTGCACGTGCCACTCGGCGTCGGGCACGAGCCGACGGAGCTCGGTCAGCGCGTCGCACCAGTAGAGCAGCGCCTCAATCGCGTCGTCGTCAGCACTGAGTTTGGTTGAGCCTTCGAGAACGGTCTCGGGGGAGTCGGCATCGGCGGCGTAGAAGTCGAGTCCTTCGTATGCGAAGGGGAAGTCGTCGTTGCGCTGCTGCACGAGCGCGTCGACTCGCGAGCGCTCCTCGCCTGAAAGCGGGGTAGCGCGAGCAGCTGAGTAATAAATCGATGTCGACATGTTTCGAATCGTACTCGCACACGGCGCCGTGCACGCACTCAACCGACTGCCACTCAGCCAGCTGCCACCCACCCAGCGCTCGCGTCAATCCCCATGCCAAAACGCGACCGCTGGGCGATGCTCAAGATGTGAGGGTAGGAGGAGACATGCCGAACAACAGCAACCGCAAGAGCGTCATGGCGATCCCGTTCTGGGCGTGGATGACCATCATCGTCGTTGGGCTCGCAATCATGATCACCCTGCCTCTGATGGGCCGGTGAACACGATGCGTCACTACATCCGCGACATGGGGCTTAGCCTGGTCTTTCTCGTCATCTTCATCGTGACGCTCATCGGTCAGTCGATCGCGGGCTTCGCCTTCACGAATGAAGAGCTGATGCATCACGGTCAGCCGACGGTGAGCTACACCCACTTCATTACGTCGTCGGACTTCCTCGTTGACGTCGCCGAAAACTGGCAGTCGGAGTTTCTGCAGTTCTTCCTGTTCATCCTGGCGACCATCTGGTTTATTCAGCGAGGGTCGCCCGAATCGAAGCGACCGGGCGATGAGGGGGTGGGCAGTGACGCGGATCAGTTCATCGGTCGGCACGCGAAACCTGATTCCCCGCGCTGGGCGAAGGCGCGGGGCGTGCGCCTGTGGGTGTATTCCAACTCGCTCCTCATCGTGATGGGCACCGTGTTTCTGCTGTCGTGGTTCGCACAGTCGCTCGCCGGGCACATCGTCGCGAACGAGCAGAATGCAATGCACGGACTGCCGCCCGACACCTGGTTGGACTACGCACTGTCCGCCGAATTCTGGAACCGTACCCTGCAGAACTGGCAGTCCGAGTTCTTGGCCGTCGGCGCTATGGTCGCCTTCTCCGTCTACCTGCGCCAGCGCGGCTCAAGCGAATCGAAACCGGTCGGAACCCCGCATCACACGAGCAGCGAGGAATCGGAGTAGCTGAACCGCCGCCGACCCCGCCATGAAATGCCGAAACCCCCGGCCATGCCGGGGGTTTCGGTGTGTCACCCGCGATGCGCGAGGCACAACGGGTGTCACATAATAAGCGTCGAACGCTACTGCTTGAACGCGTCCTTCGCCTTCTCAGCGGCCTGCTTGGCGTCGGCCTTGACCTGGTCGGCCTTGCCCTCTGCCTCAAGCCTCTCGTTACCGGAAACCTTGCCCGCGGCCTCCTTCGCCTTGCCGGCGAGCTCTTCCGCAGTGTTCTTGATCTTGTCGTCGAGTCCCATGGGGTTCCCCTTTCGGTTGTCGGACTGAGCGCCTGCGGTGTCGTTTGCACGATCCGCAGCTACGCTGGCGTTCACTCGCACAACCCTGAATCTCGGGATCACGCGGTCAACGCTAAATTTATAACACATTATCTTTGCAATCCGCTGGGTATTCGGTGCATCAAGCGTTCTGGCAGGAACGGCCATAGATCAGATCTATGCTGAAGTGAGACCGGTTTGACGTGAGGAATCCGACATGAACAGTAGTGACGTATCGCAGGCGGGGAGCACCCCGGAGGCGAAAGGGTACCGCCCGACCGGCCGCCGCGAGACGAAACCGCCGGCGGCTTCGACGGTGTATCTCGAGCCCGGCGCACTCGTGCCGAGCGCAACATCCGCAACGCGCATGGGGCTCGAACACACGACGGAGCCCTTCTCGTACGACGCGATCTTGCTCTCCGGGTTCGGCGGGCCCGAGGGGCAAGACGATGTGCTTCCGTTCTTGCGCAACGTCACGAGGGGTCGCGGGATCCCGGACGAGCGACTTGAAGAGGTTGCTCACCACTACCGGCACTTTGACGGAGTGAGCCCGATCAACGACCACAACCGCGGATTGCTCGCCGCCCTGCGCTCCGCGCTCGCTGAGGTCGGCCTCGACTTGCCGGTCTACTGGGGCAATCGCAACTGGGCGCCGTACCTCGACGAGGCGCTCGAACAGGCCGCGGCGGATGGCGTGCGCACCATACTGGCTATTCCGACGAGCGCCTACTCTTCGTACTCGTCATGCCGTCAGTACCGCGAAGACTGGGCTGACGCGCTTGAAGCGACAGGCCTCGCCGGCAAGCTCAGCATCGACAAGGTGCGTCAATTCTTCTCGCACCCCGGATTCCTGCAGCCGTTCGTCGAGGGCGTGCGCGCGGGCGTCCTCGAGGCGATTGCGGCGGGCAACGACGCGGACGCGGTCGAAATCATGTTCGCGACGCACAGTATCCCGACGGCTGACGCCGAGCTTTCGGGCGCCGGATTGTTCACCGACACCGAGGGCGGCGGCTACGCAGCCCAGCACCTCGCCGCCGCGACCGAGATCATCGCGCAGGCCGCTCCGGGCACTTCGTGGCAGCTGGTGTACCAGTCGCGCTCGGGCCCCCCGTCGCAGCCGTGGCTTGAGCCCGACATCAATGATGCGATCAACGAGCTTGAGGGGCGCACCGCTGTGGTGATCGTGCCGCTCGGCTTTGTGAGCGACCACATGGAGGTCATGTGGGACCTCGACGAAGAGGCGACAGAAACGGCTACCGAGCGCGGCCTGTGGGTGACGCGCGTGCCGACCCCCGGCGTGCACCCGGCGTTCGTCGGAGCTCTCGTCGATCTCGTGCAGGAGCGCATTGAGGGCCGCCCAGTCGAGCAGCGCGCCAGCGCAACGACGATTGGCGCGTGGTTCGACGTCTGCCGCCCCGGCTGCTGCGAAAATCCGCGCCTCGGCTTCAAGCCGGCGATCGCGGGCCTCCAGCCGTAGGTGGACCGCGCGGCGCCGAGCACCGCCTGGCGCGCCTGGCCGCTGCTGCTGCGGCTGCTGCTGATCCGAGCAACGCCGAGTCCCTCTCACATCGACGAGCCCCTCCCGAAATAGCGTTCAATCGGGAGGGGCTCGGCGTTTGTATAGGGGCTCGGCGCGGTGCCCGCCGACGCGGGCGAGCTCGGCGCAACGCGGCGCCGCTCAGCCGAAGAGCATGCCCGTGGCGACGTAAGCGCCAGCGGCGACGGTGAGTGCCGTGGGCACAATGATGGCGGTGAAGGTCTTGGGGTTCCGCATCGAGCGCTTGGTGTCAGTCATGGTGCTCCTGTCGGTGTCGGGCATGCGCGTCGAAACGACGCGTGTGCCGGGCGAACCGCAAAATTAACAGCCGAGCCTGAGTAAAAAATGTAACGACGAGATAACTCTGGACTCTATTTAACTTAAAATTAAAGTCATTTTCTTACTTGAATCGGCGTGTCGTGAGCATTTCGCCGCGTGTGCTGGAACGCTACCGATGGAGTCGGTGACGGCGACTTCGCAGTCGCGTGCCTAGTCGAGGCGCGTGAGAACGATCAGCGGATCGCCGAAGGATCATCGGCGAGCCGTATGACTGGGGGGCCAGGCATGCAATATCCGATCAGTCCGAGCGAGCTCGCCGAAGAGTTGGGTCATACTCCCGGGGTACACCCGGGGCATCGCGTGCGCAAGTTTTTGCGCAACCGCTATCCCGACCATCCCAACAATCAGCCGTGGAAGCTCGATAAGACAATGGCCGATGCCGTGCGTGCGCACTTCGAGGTGCGAAACCACTTCGATCGTCGAGCCGGCCGCCGGCCACGATTGCTCGACCGCTAACGGATCATCGTATCCGCGAGCATTGCTCACGGCGATCGGCTAACGGCAATCGGCTAACCGACAACGGCCCGCAGCGCCCGCACCGCCCCCAGCGCCCTAGGCGACGCCGTCGAGCGCCGCGGTCAGCGTTGCGAGCACGCGAATCGTGGTGGCCGCATCTGCGTCGGAGACACCGTTCGCGGCAGCGATGAGCGCGGCGTGGTGCTCCTCGAACGCGGCGTCGACCTCACTGACAGCGACACCGGTCGGTTTCAGAAACCGAGCGCGGCGATCGGTCGGGTGCGGGTCGCGCGTCACGAGAGACTTCTTGACGAGACGGTCGATCACGTTTGTGACGTTCGCGCTCGAGGTCTTGAGCATGGTGATCAGGTCTTTGGGGCTGATTGGCTGCCCGCTGCGATCAGCCTGCACGATGTACCGCAGCGCCCGCAGGTCTTGACTGTGGAGTCCGGAGTGATCGAGCGAGCGAGCCTCTTGGCGCTGCTGCGCCCCGCGCAACTGCTGCATGGCCGAAATCAGGGTGCGGGCGGTGTCGGTAATCGGCTCAGCGGAGTACAGATGCTCCTCTTCGCTGCTGACGATGTTCTTCACGACACTTCCTTACCGCGTGTTCCGGGCCCCCTGGTCATTTTAGACAGTTTTTTGGTCAGAACCCGACAGGTACAGAAGCTGAAGGCTTATTCCTGAGCGCCCGAGCGCACCTTGAACCAAAACATGAGTTCGCGGGCCGCGCGCGCCGTGATGAGGTCATCGTCGCCGCGCTGCAGATCAGCGAACGTGTCGCGGAACCCTGCGGGGGGTCGCTGCTCGGTGTTGCGCATGCGCTCGTACCCCATCGTCCAGCTTGAGAACTGTCGCTCCGAGATCCGATCCTCGATCAGTACGCGCACATCGCGGTGTCGCTGGTCTGCTCGAATGGACGCCATCAGCGCATCGATGTGATCTTCGCTTCCCTCCAGAAACTGAATGAAGCTGCCACCGCGGTACGACAGCATGCCCGTGATGCCGAGCAAGCTGTTGCGCATGCGCGCCTGCTGCAGCAAGGCGTCGAGTTGTGTATCGTCGAACGGCTGCACCGCGGTGCTCGAATACACGAGCGATTTCAGCGGCGCCGACGCCGGCGCCGACGCGCCCTCTGCCGCAACGCCCTCGTTCACTTCATCGCGCATGTTGATCCGCTCCAGTCGTGTCGGGCACTGCCGTTTCGGCGGCCGTGCGAGGGGCATCCCGCAGCGCCGTCATTGCGGCGTCGAGCTCCGCGAAGTGCCCGATGGGCCGCGAATACTGATCGCAGACCGCGTAGCCGCCGGTTGCCTCGACATCGATGAATCCGAGAAACTCGCCGTCACGGCTGGCCACAAAGAAATCGTCTTCGATTCTTGCCCAGGTGATCGCTCCGGGGAGTTCGCTCCCGCTGACACTCATTGCTTGCCTTTCGAAAATGCCATCAACATGAGGCCGCACAGGACGCAGAGGGGCGAAGGTGATCGGACGACCTAGTGCGTCCGGCCCAATCGTATCGCGGGCGGTCACGAAAGATGGAGGGGTTGGGGGTGGTGAGGTTGAGGCGAGCGCGATAGCGTCGCACATAGATAAGAGAACGCGACGGGCGAAAATGTCACAAATGAGTTGTTGGGGTGGGCGGCGGGCGTGACCAACGCGAGTGCGGCGTGGCGAGGCGATATCCGAGAGGTCGGAGACGCCATTATCGTCGCGCGTGCAATAGACCAAGATCCGCAGGCGTTCCGGGAAATCGTGCGCCGCTACGGACCCCTCATGCGAGCGTATGTAGCGCGTTTGCTCGGCTCGCAGTCGGACGCCGACGACGTGGTGCAAAACGCGCTCGTGGTGGCATGGCGAAAGCTCGACACGCTTCGCGATCCGGCGGCACTGCGGCCGTGGTTGATGCGCGTCGCTAGCCACGAGGCGACCGCGGTGCTGCGCCACCGCAAACCGCAGCTCCCCATTGACCTTGTCCCAGAGACAGCGGCCCCCGGCGCTGGCCCTGATCGCGTAGCGATGCGCAACGCCCAGTTCGCCGCGCTGTCGCAGGCGCTCGACGCGCTCCCCGAGGCGCAGCGGCAGTGCTGGCTGCTGCGAGAGATGGCGGGGCTGAAGTACGAAGAAATTGGAAGCGAGCTCGGCATCTCAGCGAGTACGGTGCGCGGGCAGCTTGCTCGCGCGCGAGCGAGCATCATGGTGAGTATGGAGGGATGGCGATGAGCGAGAACGACGCACTCGAGTGCGGTCGAACACTCGAAGACGTGAGTGCCGCCCTCGACGCGGGCACGGGGAACAGCGATCCCCACATGTCGCGGTGTCCGTACTGCCAGAACGCACTCGCCCTCCTCGCGGCGCCGGGTGGATTTACGCGCGCCCTCCTCGAGGCCGACGCCGAATCGCTACCGGAGCCGCCCGCAAGCTGGCTCGCGGGCATTATGGATTCGATCACGCGCGAGCTGCGGTCGGGGCGGTCGTTGCCGATCGCTCACCCGGATCCGCAGGTTGAGGTGCGCATTGACGAGGGAGCAGTGAAGGCGCTCCTCAGATCGGTTGGCGATTCGGTCGACGGCGTGGTCATTGGCTCCGTTGCGCTGACCGGTGATGTCGAAGAGCCTGGCGCACCGGTGGGCATCGCGTTCACCATCAGCGTCGCGTGGCCGCGCACGATTCCCGCGGCGACGGCAGCACTGCGCGAAGCCGTGGAACGAGCGGTGCGCCAGCACACCGAGCTCAACGTCACGAGCATCGATATCACCGTCGTCGATATGCACGGGTTCGGACCGAAGGGAGACCAGTCATGACTCGCGTTGATACGGAGCCGCAGGCGGCAGACGAGCCGGAACGGACCGACGGCGTCGACGCGGCTGCGGTCGCGGCTGTCACAGCACTGCCCGGCGTCGCCGCGGTGTACCCTCCCCGCAACGCTGTCGCAGCTGCCGCCGACGGAATTAAACGCGCGCTCGCCGCAGACGATCCGGTCGAGGTTGACGTACTGATCGCCACCTCGGGTGATGCCGTGAGCCCCGATGTCGCGCGGTCGGCAGCCGATGAGCTGCGTCGCACCACGGACGGCGTCGTGCGCGTGCGAATCGCGCGCATCGCCGATTGACGCTGGCGGACTGACCCGGTGGCGCGATTCACTCGTCCCCTGCGCGCGCTCGCGTGGTGGATCGCCGACTACGCGTACGCGGTGCGGTGGCAGGCGGTAGCGATTTTGGGCCGCTCTGGGTCGCGAGATTTTCTGTCCGGTTCCGGATCACCCGTCGTTGTGCTGCCCGGCGTGTATGAGTCGTGGCGGTTCATGTTGCCCCTCGTCCGTGAGTTGCACGGCCGTGGGCACCCCGTGCACGTGCTTGACCCGCTGCGAGACAACAGAATGCCGGTAGCCGAGGGGTCCGCGCTCGTGGACAATTACCTTGCTTCCGCCGGGCTCTCCGAGGTCGTGCTCGTCGCGCACAGCAAGGGCGGGCTCATCGGGAAGCACGTGATGACCTTCGGTCAACAGGCCGATCGAGTGCGCGCGATGGTCGCGATTGCGGCCCCGTTCGGAGGATCGCGTTACGCGCGCTACCTGCCCGGCCGCACGCTGCGGGCGTTTTCGCCGGTCGACCCGACTATCGCTCTGCTCGCGGAGGCGCCCCGGGTGAACGCCAGCATTGTGTCTGTGTATGCGGCGTTCGATCCGCACATTCCGGGCGGCAGCGAACTGGTCGGAGCGCGCAACGTGCGCATCGACACGGGCGGGCACTTTCGTATTCTCGCGCATGTCAAGACCGTCGCGGTGGTGCGCGAAGTCGCCGATCATGGAGCGTAGCTGCAGCGAAGCGATTGTCGGAGACGATGGTCGTTCGAGCGGCGACACGGCAGATCGAGAGGGTTGCGAATGAACGACGCGGCGAACGAGCGGAATGAAGCGGGCCTCAGCGCCCCGACGGGTGCGGAGGAGGCGCTCCGCGCGATCCCGAAACCCAGCGGGGAGGCGCCGCGAGCGCTCGTGCTCGGCGCGACCGGGTATCTGGGCGGACGGCTCGTGCCGCGCCTGCTGAACGCCGGCTACCGCGTGCGCACGCTTTCTCGATCGGCCGAGCGCATTCGTGCGTACCCCTGGTCCGAGGAAATCGAAATCGAGGTGGGCGATGCCGCCGATGGCGAGGCCGTTGCTCGGGCAATGGTGGGCGTTGACGTCGTGTTCTACCTGGTGCACTCGATGTCGAGCGGCCCGAAGTTCGCCGCGAAGGATCGTGAGATCGCTGAGACGGTAGCCACCAGCGCGCGCGAGGCCGGTGTGTCGCGCATCGTATATCTCGGCGGGTTGCACCCGGAGGGTGTGAAGCTCTCGCCGCACCTCGAGTCGCGCGCGGAGGTTGGGCGAATCCTGCTCGATTCGGGCGTTCCGACACTCGAATTGCAAGCGGGAGTGGTGATCGGATCGGGATCCGCCTCGTCTGAGATGGTGCGCCACCTGACCGAGGTGCTGCCCTACATGCCGGCGCCGAAGTGGGTACGCAACTTTATTCAGCCGATCGCGGTGCGCGACGTGCTGCACTATCTGCTCGCGGCTGCGCGGGCCGCGCCCGAGATTAGCCGCGCGCTCGATATTGGCGGGCCCGACGTGCTGCGCTACGGCCAGATGATGAACGGCTACGCCGTGGAGGCGGGGCTGCCGCAGCGGGGTATCGCATCGCTGCCGGTGTTGACGCCGAAGCTCGCTTCGCACTGGGTCGGGCTCGTCACGCCCGTGCCGACCTCGATTGCCCGGCCGCTCGTCGAGTCGCTGCAGCATCGCTGCGTGATGCGGAATCACGACGTCGACGAGATCTTGCCGCAGCCCGCGGACGGGCTGACGTCGTATCGCGAGGCCGTGCGACTCGCGCTGGGGCGCATCGAGGTCGACGCGATCGAGACGAGTTGGGTTGATGCGCGCGTTGCCGCTCCGAGCGAGCCGTTGCCGAGCGACCCCGAGTGGGCGGGGCGCACGGTGTTCACGGATGCGCGCGAGCGGGAATCGGCCGCCACTCCCGACGCGGTGTGGGCAGTGATTACGCAGATCGGTGGCGAGACCGGGTGGTACTCCTCGCCGCGGCTGTGGGCGCTGCGCGGCTGGTACGACCGCTTGACCGGCGGTGTCGGCCTGCAGCGGGGACGCCGCTCGAAGACTCAGCTCGTCGTCGGCGACGCGGTCGATGTGTGGCGGGTCGAGGCCGTCGAGCCGGGGCGTTGCCTGCGACTGCGGGCTGAGATGCGGGTGCCGGGGCTCGCGTGGCTCGAACTCGGCGTCGAACCGGTCGGTCACGGATCGATCTATCGGCAGCGCGCTGTGTTCTTCCCGCGTGGCCTCGCCGGGCGACTGTACTGGCTGTCGATGCTGCCGTTCCACGGCCTCATCTTCAGTGGAATGGTCGCGCGCATCGTGAGCCTGGCCGAGGGCGAGCGGGCGAAGCACGGGTCGCGATAACGGAGTGTCGCCCAGAACATAACAAGCACAAGATCTGTGTAATATGGCGTTGTTCATTTGATCGAAGAGAGGGACCGCGCTTGCAGAACATCATTCTGAACGAGTCGGAGCACCTCTACGCAGCTGGTCCCGCGAGTGATACCGGTCGCGCACTCTCCGCCGCACTGCTGCGGTTGCGCAGAGCAGAACACCAGCAGGAAGCAAGGTCGCTCGGCATATCCGGGCTCTCCGACCTCGATCTGCGCGCGCTGCGCTATCTCGTGCAGGCGTCGCGCGACGGGCGCAACATCGGGCCGAAGGATCTGATCGGCATGCTGGGTACGTCGAGTGCCAACGTGACCAACGTCGTCGAGCGGCTCGTGCAGCGCGGGCTGGTCACCCGCGACGAACACCCCACGGACCGGCGGGCGCACTATTTGCGGCCCACTGATCTGGCGGTCGCCGAGGTGGATGCGATCTTCCTGCGTCATCACGAGGCGCTCGTATCGGAGATAGACGCGCTTGATCAGACGGAGGCGGCCGTGGCGGCGCGGGTGTTGGAGCGGCTCACCAACGCCCTCAACGCGCTGGACTAGGGGTCCGCGAGAAACTAGCAGCTCGCCGTCTCGAACCCAAGGCCCTGGCAACGGGCACCCGCGCTGCGGCACGCTCGTGTCATGGCGGGTGAGCAATTTTCGACGGGTGGTGTTCCGACTGCGCCACGGCGCGCGCTGAACCGGACGCTGAATCTCGCGCTGAACGTCGCGCGGCCGATGCTCACGCGGTATCGCCTGCTGCTCGCCCTGAAAGCGGCGATCGGTGTCACCGCGGCCTGGCTCATCGGTCGCCTGCTACCGGGCGAACTCGAAACCTACGCCTACTACGCGCCCCTCGGCGCTCTGCTCGGCGTCGCGCCGACAATCGTGAGCTCGGTGCGCACCAGCATCGAACTCATCGCGGGCATCGTCATCGGGGTCGCGATCGGCTGGGCCCTCGTGGGGACCGGCACACCCTGGTACGTCCGCGCGCCGGTGGCGGCGGGCGTCGGTATGCTCATCGCGGGGGTGCGCACGCTCGGGGAGGGCCGCACCTATGTGCCCATCGCCGCGGTCTTCGTGGTGATCCTGGGGGCGGGGGATCCCGAATCGTATGTCGCGGGGTACGTCGCCCAATTCGGCATCGGCCTGCTTGTCGGCACGCTCGTCAATGTCGTCTTCATTCCGCCGCTCACTTACGGATACGCGAGATCGCGGGTCGCCGATCTCAAGTCGGACTTCGCCTCAGCGGCCGACGACCTCGCCGCGGTGCTGCTTGGAGAGTGGCCGCCGGATCGCGCCGACTGGCTCGACGATGCCCGTCGGAGGCAGCGCTCGGTCGACGAGGTCGAGGCGATGGTGGTCGAGGCCAAAGAGAGCGGGCGAGGTAACCCGCGCGCAATGTGGCGGAGTTACGACGCATCGGGCGACGACGCAGATATCGAGGCGCTGCGCTACGTCGGCCTGCGCCTCGCCGACATCTCAGACGCGCTCGGCGGAGCGATCTGGCATCAGCCCGTTGCGGTAACGATTCCGTCCGAGTCCATCGACGCGCTCGGTAGAGCGCTCGGCGATCTCGCGGAGTATATTCGCGCGTGGAACACGGGCGTCGACCTCGAGGACGCGCACGATCGCTACGCCGACGCGGTGCGCGAGGTGGGCGACGTGTTCGAGCGCGCGGCCACCGAATCTGGATTCGGCACCATCGTCTTCGCACTCCGCAGCATGCTGGGCCGCATCGAGGCCCGCACAACCCCCGAGGACTAGCGCGAGCGTCGGGCGGGGCGGGTGGTGAGCACGGCTCCGATGCTCGCCAGTGTGAGGGCTAGCGCCAGGGGGAGCGCGAGGGACCACGGCGGGGCGGCTTGGCCTGTGTTGGCGAGGTTCGTCTGGGGTGCGCTCGCAGAGACATTCGTCTCCGAGGGGTCCGGATCGCCAGGCTGCCCTGAATCTCCGGGATTGCCGGGCTGACCTGGCTCTCCGGGGTCACCGGGTGTACCGGGTTTGCTGGGCAGCGCGTCAACGACGAGCGAGTCGTCGGCGATATCCGCTCCGACCTGCACGTCATTGTTGTGTGCGACCGTAGCGCTAGCTGAGCCCGTGAAGGTCAGTGATCCGGGCTTGTCGCGCGCCGCCTGCGCCGCGTAGGAGTATGTGATGGTCGCGGTTTCTCCCGGCGCGAGACGCCCGCGCCACGTCAACTCGGAGCCATCGGTCGATGCTGAGCCGTGATCCGCCGCTGGTGACGACACCTCCCCGCGCGCTCCGGAGCCGACGAGCGTATCGGTGACCGTTGCGTCGAGCGCGGAGTTGCCGGAGTTGGTGAGCGTGAGGGTCGCGTTGCCGTCGGTCGCGCCCGGCTCGCGATCGAGTTCGGTCGTGGTGCGGTCCGCGATGAGGCCGGGCTGAAGCGGGGTCGCCGATGCGGTGCCGCCCGACGACGCGAGGAACGTGAGCGCTGACATCGCACCCGATTCGGTAGCCGAATCGTGCGCCTCGATGGAGGTCGATCCGATCTGTGTGCCGGCCCCGAAGACCGCGCGAGATCCGGCCGGCAGCTCCGGGTTGGGCGCGTCGAAGAGGGCGGGTCCAGCGTCGGCCACCTCGAAGGTCTGCTCGACGACATAGACCCCGGCTTTCGGGTGCGGAATACGCACACCGACGCCCGGTTCGCCGTTCACGAGGTCTGCGTTGTTGAGCGTGAAGTCGACATCGGGTGCGAGAGCCGCGTCTGTGGCTGTGTAGTCGGCGAGCACGTCGGGGCGCTGGGCGTGCGCGAACACGCGCGTGGTCCCGGGCACGAGGGCGAGGGTGCCGGGCCAGCCGGTGGCGGGAGAGACACCGATCCACTGGCCGCCCGCAGCGCCGAGGTCGGCCGGAACGAACGATCGGGCGACGAAGCGCAGGGCTGGGTCTGCTTCGGTGGCGGTGCCGGTGCCGGTGGCTGTGCCGGTTCCCGCGCTCGGTAGCCAGGTGCCCGTCGTATTTTGCTCACTCAGGGCGGTTGCGGGATACGCGAGCGAGAGCGGGAACACCGTTTCACCGACAGTCGCTTCGCCCGTTATCTCGCCACCAGATTCGGCGAACCGGTCTGAGCTGACGAAGATGCCGAGTTGCGCTTCGAGGTTCACGACCGACGCGGCGGAGTCGGAGAACGTGATGGTGATCCGGCGCCCGTCAGCGGACACAGCGTAGTGGGCGAGGTCGGTCCCGGCGTCGTCGGTGAGAGAGCCGGGCGCCGCAGCAGCTGTAAGCCCCTCCGATAGTTCGACGACGGCAGTCTCTCCGGCGGAGACGCCGGGGCTCGCGAGGTCTATGCGCAGTGCGGCAGTCGGGAATCGCGCCGACGGCCAAGTCGGTTCACCTGGAAAGTGCGGTAGCAAAGTCACCGAGGCGACGGGGGAGTCGGCGCTCGCGGGCTCCGTGACCGTCGCGGCCGCGCGGTCGGGCAGAGAAATCGGCGCTGCGATGGCGATCGCAGCGACAGCAGCAACCCCCACGAGCAAGCGAACAAGACGAGACGGTGCGGCGCGCATGCGGTCCTTCCAAAAAACGAAGGGTCGCGAATTCGCCCCCCGCATCTACCCTAAGCGCCCACACGCCCTGCCCACCCACCCACACCCCACCCACCCCACCCGACGCCCCCGTCGAAGAGACGCATATGGTCGTTAACCGGTCCCTACAGGACCATTTGCGTGCGCTCGACAGGGGCGCCGGGGGCGGAGCGAGGCGCGGGCGGGGCGTGGGGGTTATGGGGTCGCCGCTATGCGGACCGAGGCGAGCTGCTCGGCGCGCGTCGGCGCAATGTGCACGGTGACGAGCTCGTCGACCTCGGCGAACTTCGCGAATGCCTCAAGCTCCTCGCGCACGCGCGTCGGGCCGCCGATCGCGGAGTATTGCATCATGCCGCGAATCTCGCGCCCGGCAGGGGTATCGATGAGCTGCGAGGCCTCGTCGACGGTGAGTTCCTGCTCGCGGCCGCGCGACAGAAAACGGCGTACCCGATCGACCTCGGCCCGCGCGAAGAGAGTCTCGGCTTCTGAATCAGAGTCGGCCGCGACGACGTTCACGCCGGCGCTCGCGTAGGGCTCAGGGTGCGCCTCGCTCGGCACGTAGTTGGTGCGGTAGTGCTGAATCGCCGACTTCAGCGACTGCGGCGCGAAGTGCGATGCGAACGAATACGGCAGACCGAATTGAGCAGCAAGGCTCGCGCCGAAGAGGCTCGAGCCGAGAATCGTCAGCGGCACGCGTGTGCCGCGGCCCGGGTAGGCGTTCACGGCCGTGCGTGGCAAATCGTCGGAGAGGTAGCGCTGCAACTCTGCCACGTCGTTCGGAAAGCTCTCGGCCGCCTCGTACGTGCGGCGCAGCGCGCGGAACGTCGCCCCGTCGGTGCCGGGTGCGCGTCCGAGACCAAGGTGAATGCGGCCGGGGTGCAGCTCGGCGAGCGTGCCAAACTGTTCGGCGATCACGAGCGGGGAGTGGTTCGGCAGCATCACGCCGCCCGCGCCGAGGCCGATCGTTTCGGTCTGCGAGGCGATGTGGGCGATGAGTACCGACGTCGCGCTAGAGGCGATCGAGGGCATGTTGTGGTGCTCGGCGTACCAGATGCGGGTGTACCCGCTCGTCTCGGCGAGTCGAGCGATATCGACGGAGTGCCGGAACGCATCGGCGATAGTGCCGTCCGCTTCGATGGTGGCCAGATCCAGGATCGAAAGCGGGGTTGCAGTCATGGTGAGTGCAACCCCGCTTTCGTGCGTACTATTCCGGGTCGATGATCGACAGCAGCAGGTGCCCGTTCGAGACGGTCTGCCCAACGGGCGCGTCGACACCGGCGACCACGCCTGAGCGGTGCGCGTAGAGCGACTGCTCCATCTTCATGGCCTCGAGCACGAGCAGCAGATCGCCCTCGACGACCTCCTGCCCCTCTTCGATCGCAACCTTCACGACGGTGGCCTGCATGGGGGCGGCGACGCCGTCGCCGGCTGACGCTGCGATGCCCGCGCCCTTGGCGCGGCGCGGCGCGGGGCCACGCGTCACCGCTTGATCGACGAGCGGCAGCAGCGTTGCGGGCATGGTGACCTCGACGCGGCGACCCTCGACCTCAACGGTCACCGTGCGACGCTTCGCGTCTTGCCCGATGGGCGGCACCTCGCCCTCCCAGGGCTCGATGTCGTTGCTGAATTCGCTCTCGATCCAGAGCGTGTACACGCCGAACGTGCCGTTCGGGGCAGTGAATGCGGGATCCCGAACGATCTTGCGGTGAAACGGCAGCACGGTGGGCAGACCCTGAATCTCGAACTCGTCGAGGGCGCGACGTGAGCGCTCGAGCGCCTCTTCGCGGGTTGCGCCCGTCACAATGAGCTTGCCGAGCATCGAATCGAACGCACCCGAGACGACGTCACCCGAGGCGACGCCGGTGTCGATGCGCACGCCGGGGCCGGAGGCGGGCTTAAAGAGAGAGACGGGCCCGGGGGCTGGCAGGAAGCCGTTGCCCGGATCCTCACCGTTCAGACGGAACTCGAAGGAGTGCCCGCGCGGTTCAGGGTCGCTGTAGTCGATCGTGCCGCCCTCGGCGATGCGGAACTGCTCGCGCACGAGGTCGATGCCAGTGACCTCTTCGGAGACGGGGTGCTCAACCTGCAGTCGGGTGTTGACCTCGAGGAACGAGACGGTGCCGTCCTTCGCGACGAGGAACTCGCAGGTGCCAGCGCCGACGTAGCCGACCTCGCGGAGGATCGCCTTCGACGACGCATACAGCTTTTCGTTCTGCTCGGCGGTCAAGAAGGGAGCGGGTGCCTCCTCGACGAGCTTCTGGTGACGACGCTGCAGCGAGCAGTCGCGCGTCGAGACGACCACGACATTGCCGTGCTGGTCAGCGAGGCACTGGGTCTCAACGTGGCGGGGCTTCTCCAGGTACTTCTCGACGAAGCACTCGCCGCGACCGAACGCGGCGACCGCCTCGCGAGTGGCCGACTCGAACAGCTCTGCGACCTCGTCGCGCTCGTAGGCGACCTTGAGCCCGCGGCCGCCGCCGCCGAACGCCGCCTTGATCGCGATCGGCAGGCCGACCTGATCTACGAATTCGAGCACCTCGTCGGCGTTCTTCACCGGGTCACTCGTGCCGGCGGCGAGCGGAGCGCCCACCTTTTCGGCGACGTGCCGAGCCGAGACCTTGTCGCCCAGGCGTTCGATCGCGTCGGGGCCAGGCCCGATCCAGGTCATGCCGGCGTCGATGACGGCGCGGGCGAAGTCTGCATTCTCTGCCAGGAAGCCATAGCCCGGGTGCACGGCGTCTGCGCCTGAGCGGCGAGCGATCGCGAGGATCTTCTCGATGACGAGGTAGGTGTCGCCGCTCGTCGTGCCATTGAGGGCGTACGCCTCATCGGCGAGCTGGGAGTGGAGCGCATCGCGATCTTGGTCGGCGTAGATGGCGACCGAGGCGATGCCGCTGTCTGCTGCAGCTCGGATGATACGGACTGCGATCTCACCGCGGTTGGCGATGAGCACTTTACGAATACGCGACATGGGGTACAGCCTATTCGAGGCCAGGGGTCAACCCTTGGATATATCGCACAAACCTTTCCGCGAATCGTTACCGCTCTCCACAGCCTCGCCCGCCGCCCATAAGCTGGCTCGCATGGAACAGGTGCAGACACTCGCGGAGCGGCAACAGCGCGTGATGCGTCGGGGCGGTGCGTGGTACATCGCCGGGGCTGCAGTGATGGTGGGGTGGCTCTGCGCCTGGTTGCTCGCGATGCCTCGGCTTGGGTCAGCAGCGAGCACCGCCGCGCTGCCCTTCCACATGATCGCGGCCGTCATCATGCTCGCGTGCTACGTGGTCGGGCTCGTGATGTTGATTCAGGATCAGGGGGCCATGACTCGCCGGCTCACCGAGGCCCTGTCAGCGCCCGTGCCGGCGGTCACACCGGTGCCTGCGAAGCTCGTGCGCGCGCTGCCTGCATCGCGCGGCGGTCGCGCGCAACAGTTGCTCTATGCCGCGCACAGGGGTGATGCAGGACGCCAGAACTCGGGGCGTGCCACCGAGGCCGGCATTGCGCGGGATGCCGTCACGCCGGTTGCCGTCGCGCTGCCGGCCGGGGCGACGCCGCCGCCGGTGGGCAGCGGCGCGTGGCTCGCAATCGATCCCGAGCGGCCCGACATCGCGAGCTTTGCCACGCTCACGGACCCGGCTCAGCACGACACTGCACTGCAGGATCCGGCGCTCGCTTCGCTCACCCGCGTGCAGAGCGGTCTGGCAGTGCCCGCCCGCGCGTACCTCACAGTCGCGCTGACGGGTGGTGCGGTGCTGGCAGTGTCGTTCGTCGTGTTCAGTCTCGTATTGTTGATTCCTTCTGCATAGGCGTTCAATCGGGTGTGCTGGGCGGCACATGGCGCTAGCCTGAACGGTGCGGCCGCCGTGGGGCGACCGATCGCAGACCCGATGGAGGATCTCATGGCCAGCACGAACGAACTCAACGACCTGCTTCGCCAGGTTCCCACCGCAGAACTCGCCGCGAAGTTCGGCGTCGACGAGGCGACGATCGATGAGGCGGTGCGCCAGGCATTGCCCGGGCTCGTTGGGGGCCTCGCCGTGAACGCGAGCGACCAGCAGGGCGCAGCCAAGCTCGAGTCCGCGCTGCAAAAGCACAAGCCAGCGGCTGGCAAGATCTCACTCGATGCCATCGATCCAGAAGACGGCGACAAGATTGTCAAGCACGTACTCGGCGACAAGAAAGATGACGTCGCCGTGGCGCTGGGTTCAAACTCGGGTAACTCGGTGATCGCCGACTTGATCCCGAAACTGCTCCCGCTGCTCGCCCCGCTCATCATGCAGTTCTTGGCAGGCAAGTTGGCCGGCAACCAGACCACGTCGACCGTTGCGACGAACGACGGCGGCGGCCTCGGTGGCGTGCTCGGCGACCTGCTTGGCGGCTTGCTCGGGGGAGGCGCCTCGTCGACGGGTTCGGCCGGATCCGCGGGTTCCGCGAGTTCCGCGCAGTCCTCGGCTGGCGGCCTCGGCGATCTGCTGGGCGGTCTGCTCGGCGGTGGCGCGAGCTCTGGCGGCTCGGCGCAGTCGGCTGGTGGCGGCCTCGGTGATCTGCTCGGCGGCCTGTTCGGTGGCAAGAAGTAGTACCAGGCAGATACCGCCCGATCCCCGCGCATCACCGCGCTCGCTACACTGGCAGCGTGGTGAATCCAGAGATCCAAGGACGGGTGTACCCGTCGACAGCCCCGTACCTCGTCGGCCGTGAGAAGGTGCGCGAATTCGCTCGTGCAGTGCTCAGCGAGTCGCCGCTGCATCATGATCCCGAGGCTGCGCGAGCCGCCGGGTACGCCGATGTTGTGGCGCCGCCGACCTTCGCGGTTGTCGTGCAGGAGGCGACGCTCGCGCAGTTGCTCGCGGATGCAGACGCCGGGGTCGACTTCACCCGCGTCGTGCACGGTGACCAGCGCTTCACGTACACACGGCCGATCGTGGCCGGTGACGAGCTCACCGCGACGCTGACGATCGCGTCGGTGAAGCAGCTCGGTGGGCATTCAATGGTGACCGCGTCGAGCGACGTTGTTGATGCGAGCGGCGATCACGTCGTGACAGCGATCTCGACCCTGGTCGTTCGCGCAGCCGAGGAGGAGTCCGCATGACCACCCCAGATTTTTCAGCGCTGAGCGTCGGCGACGTGGTTGCTGAGCGGGAGATCGAGTTCACCCGCGATCGACTCGTGCGGTATGCGGGCGCCTCCGGAGACTTCAACCCCATTCATTACCGCGATGACGTCGCGGTGTCGGTCGGGCTTCCGGGTGTGCTCGCGCACGGCATGCTCACCATGGGGGTTGCGGGTTCCGTGGCTACCGACTGGCTCGGCACCGCAGGCAGCGTGCGCGACTTTCAGTCTCGTTTCACCCGGCCGGTGCCGGTTGACGCGGCCGACGGTGCGCGCATCACGGTGACAGCCACCGTCGGCGTGCTCGACACCGATGCCCGAACCGCGCGCATTGACCTCAAGGTCGTCTTCGACGGCGCGACCGTGCTGGGCAAGGCGCAACTCGTGGCGGCGTTCGCGTGATTCTGCCTGAGATCGGCCCCGAGCCCGCGGGCGACGGCACCCCGTTCTCGCAGCTCACGACGATGCGCGTCGGCGGGCCCGCCGAGCGGGTGCTCGTTGCTCACGCCGTCGACGAACTTGTTGCATACGCGCAGGGGCTGTGGGATACGGGTGAGCCCTGGATGTTGCTCGGCGGTGGCTCCAACACCGTCATGAGCGACGAGGGATTCCCGGGCACCGTGCTGCTCGTGCGCACCACGGGCATCGCGCCCGTGGACGACGACGCACTGCCCGCGGGCAAGATCCGGCTGCGCGTTCAGGCTGGGCACGACTGGGATCATCTCGTCGCCGCCTGTGTCGACAACGGCTGGTCGGGTATTGAGGCGCTCTCTGGCATCCCCGGGCTCGCGGGGGCCGCTCCCGTGCAGAACATTGGTGCCTACGGTCAAGAACTCTCAGACGTGCTCCACTCGATCGAGTTTCTCGATCGCGAGCGCGGGCACGCGCGCCGTATTCCGGCCGATTCGCTCGGCCTCGGCTACCGTGATTCCGCGATCAAGCAGGGGCTTGAGGGTGTCGTGCTGTCAATCGACATCGTGCTCAGCATCGGCGAGGCCGCCGATGAATCCGTTCAGCAGCCATCGCCAGGTCGCCACGCTCACGCGGCGCCGGAGGTGCTCTCACCGCCCATCGCTTACTCCCAGTTGGCGGGGGCGCTCGGCGTCGATCTCGGCGCACGCGTGCCGATCCGCGACGTCCGCGACTCGGTGCTGCGGCTCCGCGCGTCCAAGGGCATGGTGCTCGACGCCGATGATCACGACAGCTGGAGCTCCGGCTCGTTCTTCACGAATCCGCTGGTGACCGAGCGCTTCGCGCGTTCGTTGCCGAACGATGCGCCGCAGTTTCCGCAACCGGTGCCCGAGCCCGAAGACGAGATCACGACGCTCGAGGAGCTGGAGGCCGGTTACCCGCTGCGCGTACCGCAACCGCCAGCGGAGCGCATGGTGAAGCTATCGGCTGCGTGGCTCATCGATCAGGCCGGTGTGCGGCGCGGCTTCCGGCTGCCGGGCTCCGGTGCCGCGATCTCGTCGAAGCACACCCTCGCGATCACGAACCGTGGCAGCGCGACCGCCGACGATGTGGCCGAGCTGGCGCGCTTTGTCGTGCAGCGCGTGCAGCAGGAATTCGGCGTGATCCTCGCCCCCGAACCCAATCTGTACGGGCTCGAACTGTAATCTGCGCCATGCGTATTCAGGTCGTGGGTCGGGGCCGCATGGGCGGCGCGATCGATCACGCGCTGCGCGCGGCCGGTGCCGACTTGCTGCCGCTCGCAGGCCGAGGGGCGACGGGCAAGGGCGCCGAACTGGTGTTACTCGCGGTGCCAGACGCTGCGATCGTTGAAGCTGCGGCCGGCATTGCGCCTGGGCGGATCGTCGGGCACCTCTCCGGCGCGACGACGCTCGCTCCACTCGCCCCGCACGAGGCCTGCAGCATGCATCCGCTGCTGTCGGCAACGGGGCCTGGCACGGTATTCGCGGGCTCCTGGGCCGCGGTCGACGGCACGACGGAGCGAGCACGAGACGCCGCGAATGACGTCGTGACGACGCTCGGCATGCGGGCGTTTCGTGTGCGGGACGAGGATCGCGCGGCCTACCACGCCTCGGCGTCGATCGCCGCGAACTTTCTCGTGGTGCTTGAAGCCACCGCCGAGCGGCTTGCGGCAACCGCCGGCGTGCCGCGCGAGGCACTCGCGCCACTCGCAGCGGGCGCGCTCGCAAACTGGGAGCGGCTCGGCGCCGAGCGAGCGCTGACCGGCCCAGTGGCGCGCGGCGATGCCGACACCATCGCTCGCCAGCGTGCCGCCGTAGCCGAGCGCGACCCGCGCGGCCTCGCCCTGTACGATGCGATGGTGGCGGCCAGCCGGACGCTGCTCACAGACGGGGCTGCACAGCCGAAAGGTCAGGCATGAAGATCGTTCGCACGGTGCAAGAACTCCGCGAGAACGTGCGCGCAGCGCGCGCGGGCGGCGCCGAACACGTTGGCCTCGTTCCCACGATGGGCGCGCTGCACGAGGGGCACATCTCGCTCGTGGCTGCCGCCCGTCGGCGCAGCGGTCTGACCGTGATGTCGATTTTCGTGAACCCAACGCAGTTCACCGAGGCTTCTGATCTCGACGCCTATCCGCGGCAGGAGGCCGCCGATGCTGCGCTCGCTGAGGCGGCGGGCGTCGATATCGTCTTTGCCCCCGAAGCGTCAGAGCTGTATCCGGAGGGGTTCGCTACAACCGTGCACGTCGGCGGCCCGTTGACGCAGACCCTCGAGGCCGCGGGGCGCGGCCCGGCCCACTTCGACGGCGTCGCCACCGTCGTCTCGAAACTACTGCTCGCCGTCGGCGCTGACGCAGCGTACTTCGGGCAGAAGGACGCTCAGCAGTTGCTGGTCGTGCGACGAATGGTTGCCGACCTGGGGATTCCGGCCGAGATCGTTGCCTGCCCGACGGTGCGCGATGCGGATGGCCTCGCGAAGTCGAGCCGCAACGTGCGTCTGAGGGATGATGAGCGAGCGCGGGCGCTCGCGATCCCGCGTTCGCTTGAGGCCGTCGAAGCTGCCCTGGCGCTGGGGGAGACCCGCAGCGAGGCCCTTCACGCGCGGGCGGCCACGGTTCTCGCTGCCGCCGGTATCGAACCCGAGTACCTGGCATTCGTCGATGCGAGCTCGCTCGCTCCGGTGACCGAGGTCGCATCGCCCGTGCTCTGCGCGATCGCGGCGCGGGTGGGCACGGTGCGCCTCATCGATAACACGCTGTTGACACTGCCACGCGCTGGCGGGGAGAACTGAAGAGCCAAGGAGAACCGACATGACGCAGGTAACGATTCCGATGCTCGCGGAGAAGCGAGCGAACGGCGAGCCCATCGTGATGGTCACGGCGTACGACTTTCCGGGTGCGCGCGCTGCCGAGCGGGCAGGCGTGGACATGGTGCTCGTGGGTGATTCGGCCGCGCAGGTGGTGCTCGGCTACGGTTCGACGGTGCCGGTAACGACCGACGAGATGCTCGTGCTGGCGCGCGCCGTGCGGCGTGGCACCGAGACGGCGTTTCTCGTGAGCGACGTGCCGTTCGGGTCGACCGAGATCTCCGACGAGCAGGCGGTCGCGACGTCGGTGCGCTTCGTGAAAGAGGCCGGCGCCGATGCGGTCAAGCTCGAGGGCGGATCGGAGCCGCGACTCAGCCGCATTCGTGCGATCGTCGCTGCGGGTATTCCTGTCGTGGCGCATCTCGGTCTCACGCCGCAGACGGCGGTCGCGCTCGGTGGATTGCGCGCTCAGGGGCGCACAGGCGAGACGGCGGCGCGACTCGTACGCGAGGCTCGCGGTGTGCAGGCGGCCGGTGCCTTCTGCCTCGTGGTCGAGGCGGTGCCCGCTGAGATCACCGCGCTCCTGCGTGAGGAACTCCACATTCCGATCATCGGCATCGGGGCTGGTGACGCCGACGGCCAGGTGCTCGTGGTGAACGATCTTCTCGGCATCACCGAGGGTCGTGCCGCGAAGTTCGTGAAGCGATACGCGACGATCGGCGACGACTCAGCTGCCGCTATCGCGGCATACGCCGACGAGGTTCGATCCCGCGCGTTCCCCGGCCCCGAGCACCGCTACGCCTCGACCGACGAGGCCCTCGCGGCGGCGCGGGCGGAACTCGCGAACTGACGCGTCTGCGCCGGGCCACGCACCCGGTCGAACACGAGGGTTCTCGGCGAAACTGAGGGGTTTCTGGCCGAAAAAACCCTCGCGGTCAGCGTAAACCCTCGCGCTCAGCGTAAACCCTCGCGGTCAGCCGGCGAAGCTGACCGCTGGCGCGGCCAGCGCTGCGACGCGGTCGAGCCCCGCGCGCAGGTCGCGCTTGAGATCCGCGACCGCTTCGAGGCCGATCGATAGGCGCAGCAGACCCGGGGTGATGCCGAGTCGGTCGTTGATCTCCTCGGAGAAGGTCGCGTGCGTCGAGGTCAGCGGGTGAATCACCATCGAGCGTGTGTCGCCGATACCGGTCATGCGCGAGAACACTCGAACGCCGTTGACGAACTCGCGCGCGCCATCGATGCCGCCGCGCACGGTGACGCCGAAGACAGAGCCGGTGCGGCCGCCGTAGTCGCGCACGGCAAGGTCGTGCAACGCGTTCGAGGGAAGCCCCGAGTAGTCGACCGACTCCACCTCGGGCTGGGCTTCGAGCCACTCCGCGATGGCCAGCGACGAGTCGACGTGACGCTCCATGCGCAGCGACAGCGTCTCCATACCCTGGTGCAGCAGGAAGCCGTTGAACGGCGACAGCGAGGGGCCAATGTCGTTCACGACAGCATCGCGCACGGCGCGGGCGTAAGCCCCGCTCCCAAACCGGTCGAGCATTGAGCCGAGCCCCGGCCGCGGAGTGCCGGTGATGAGCGGGTATGAGCGCCCGGCGCGTTCCGCCGCCTCCCAGTCGAAGCTGCCGCCGTCGACGATCGCGCCGCCAACAGCGGCCCCGTGGCCGGTGAGAAATTTGGTCGTCGAGTGCACGACGATGCTGCTGCCGTGTTCGAACGGTCGAATCAGGGCGGGAGTACCGATCGTGTTATCGACTACGACGGGGAGGTTGTAGCGCGCAGCGACCTCAGAAATGCGGCGCAGATCGGTGACGTCATTGCGCGGGTTGGGAATCGTCTCGGTGTAGATCGCCTTCGTGTTCGGGCGAATCGCACGCTCCCACTCGGCGTCATCGGCCGCGTCCCACACATAATCGAATTCGATGCCGAAGCGCTTGAAGCTGCGACCGAACAGGATGCGAGTGCCGCCGTAGACCGACGCCGTCGAGACGATGTGATCACCGTGCTGCGCCAGCGCGAACAGTGCGGACGAGATCGCAGCTTGCCCGCTCGATACTGCGACGGCCCCGCTGCCGCCCTCAAGCGACGCGAGCCGCTCCTCGGCGACCGAGTTCGTCGGATTGCCCTGCCGTGAATAGATCGGGTCAATCGATCGCCCCGCGAAACGGTCGACCTGATCGTCGAAGTCATCGAAGACGTACCCGGCCGACATCGCAATCGGCGGCACCCTGAGACCGGTGTTGAGATCGGGGTACTCACCGGCGTGCACCTGCCGGGTGTCGAACGAGAAGTCCGCCCAGTCGGTGACGGGCTGCGCGGCGTCGAGGTGCTGATCACTCATCTGGTGGCCTCCATTTCAGGGCGGGGCAGGATCGAAGCGATGCGTCGCACCGCTTCTCGAACGGTCTCTGGAGCGCACGCGAGGTTGAGACGAGCATGGCCGGATCCGCCAGCGCCAAAGCACGCACCGTCGTTCAGGGCGACGCGGGCATCGTGCAGGATCCGGCTGTACGGGTCGCTGCCGAGACCCGCGGCCCGAAAATCAAGCCAAACGAGGTAGCCGGCATCGGAGCGTGCGAGACGAACCCCGGGGAGATGCGCAGCGACGAGCTCTGCAAGCAGCACCGCGTTCGCCTCGATCTGCGCTGTGGCGCGGTCGAGCCAGCCACGCGCGCGTGCGAACGCTGCGACATTAGCGTGGAGACCGAGAATGCTGACGCGCGTGAGGGTTTCCGGTGGCAGACGGCGCAGCACCTCGTTGGCGCGAGCGTCGGCAGCGATGAGGACAGCGCACTTCGCACCCGCGATGTTCCACCCCTTGCTCGCTGAGAGGGTCGAAACCGCGACCGCACCCGCCGCCGCAGCGAGCGGGGCGAAGGGCGTGAAAGTCGCGCCTGAAAACGTGAGCGGCGCGTGGATCTCATCGGACACGACGAACACGTCGTACGCCGCGGCGAGCCGCGCAAGTTCGGCGAGATCGGCAGCCGTGTGCACGAGGCCGTGGGGGTTGTGCGGGTTGCAGAGCACGAACGCGTCGACGCCGTCTGCGCTGGCGAACTCGCGCTCGATGGCGGCAAGATCAAGTCGCACTGGGGCAGCGAAGGGCTCGGCGGTGCTGTGGTCTGCGGTGCTGTTTTCCCGATAATCCACCACGAGCGGAACCTCGATGGTCTCGAACGGCACTTCTTCGAGCATTTCGAAGAAGCCGGGATACGTCGGTGTCGGAATAACGAGCCGACCACCGCGCGGACGCCCGACGCGCAGCGCCTCAACAACTGCGGTGGCTACGTCGGTCGCGAGATGGATGTGCGCGGGCGGCACCTGCCACCCCCAGCGGTCCTTCGCGAAGTCCGCGAAGGCGGGTGCAAGTTCGCCCGCGTCGAGTACGTAACCGAGGTCTGAAGCCGCGACGCGGTCGACAATCGCCTCGCGAATCTCGGGAGCGACGGCGAAGTCCATCTCCGCGACGAATAGCGGGAGAACATCTTCTGGAAAGCGATTCCACTTGATGCTCGACCGCTGGGCCTGGAGTGTGCCGGTGTCGAGCTCGGTGAACGGGATGCCCGACGGATCAACCGGTGTCGGTTGAGGAGAACAGTCGGCGTCGCTCATGCCCCCATCGTCTCGCGGGGCGGCTCATGGCGCGAACCGCGAGGTAACGGGCCGTCATCTACCCGCTCCAGCGTGAGCGACCGAGTGAGCGTCTAGTCGTGGTAGCGAATGTTGCCTTCGGGAGTGACACGAGCACTCTTGTCACGGAGCAGCAGCTCCTTCAACTCCTCCGGAGTCTTGCCAACGCGCTTCGCGACCACATCGATCTTGTCACCGAGCGCGTCAATCGCTTCTTGTCCACTCATTGCCTTGGGCAGCACCTTGTTCGACGGCAGCGTGCCAACGCTGGCGCCGGAATCAGAGTTCTTCCCGTCCGCAGCGTCGCCCGAGGAACCGGAATCGCTGGATTCGGTGGTCGAGGGAGAACTGGAATCTGAGTCGGCTGCTGCGTCGCTGCTTGCGGAGGCGTCGTCGCTCGAGTCCGTGCCGGAAGAGACTGGCGCGCACGCCACCGTCGTGACGGCAATTGCGGCCATGCCGGTCGCTGCGAGGGTCGCCATCAGTGCGCGGCGGAGTGGGTGAGTGAGTTCGGCCATAGTGTTCGCCCCTTTACGATCTTGCGAAGATGCATCACTTCGGTCTGGTGAGACTCATGGTACGGATGCAACGTGTGAAAACGACGATGGGGCAGGATCCGCTCGTGCGAATCCTGCCCCATCCGATTCATTCCCGGTGAGGAGTGGATCGAGGTTAGCCGATCATCCGCAGCTTGCGCTGGCGGATTGCGACGGCCGCGATGACTCCGCCCGACAGCAGCAGCGCGAGGGTGATGAACCCGAGCGTTGCAGCGAAATCGAACTCGGTACCGGTCGACGCGAGGTTCGTGTTGCCCTCAACTGCTGCGCCGCCTGCACCGGTGGTGCCCTCTGCGCCTGCACCGGCGCCGGTGGTGCCGGTGCCTTCGGTGCCGGTCGTGCCACCCGCGCCAGCGTTGCCGCCGGTGCCTGCCGAAGCCTCAGCCACGACGGTGAAGGCGACGGCCTCGGAAGCGTCGGAGGTGACGCCGTTGAGCGACTCAACCGCGGTGACCGTGTACTCGCCGGGAGCGAGCGCCAGTTCGAGCGGCAGCGTCCAGTTGCCGTCTGCGTCAACGGTTGCCGTAGCAGCGCTTTCCACGCCGCCCGCGTCAACGATCGTCAGTGCAACCTCGGCGCCAGCGATGCCGGTGCCTGCGAATGTCGGGCTGACCGAGGTCAGATCGCCGTCGGCGGGGGTGGTGATGACCGGTGCAGCGACAGGAGCTACAACGGTGACCGAATCGGTTGCCTCGACCGGGATACCGATAACGCTCTCGGCGGCAACGATCTTCGTCTTGCCTGCGACTGCAGCCTTGACGGTCGCGGTCCATGCACCAGCGGCGTTCGCCGTCGTGTTGACGTCGGTGCCATTGGCGGTCAGGGTGACATCGGCGTTGAGCTCAGCGGTACCGCTAACGGTGACGTCTGCACCGCCGGCAGCGATCGTGGCACCCTCAGCGGGCGTCTCGATGACGATCGGAGCGGGGTCGAAGGCCGGAGCCAGGCCGGTCAGCGTGTAGTTGCCGAGGCTGCCGTAATCGCTGTAGCCGTTCGCCTCAGCAGCGGTGGCAGAGGCGGGATCGCCCTGGCCCACACCGTCGACCGTGAGGTAGTACACGCCGGCTTCAACGTTTGCCGAGACCGATGAGCCGAGGCCAGCGGCTACGGACTCACTGACGCGAGTCGTCGCGGGAGCATCCTCAGCCACGACCGTGCCCTCGGCATCGGTCAGCGTGAGCTTCGAGTCGAGGTTCGGTCCGATCTCCGCAACGTCAACCGTTGCCGAGACGGCGCCGCCGAGCGTCGTGAACTTGAAGACATCAACGTCGTTGGTGCCGCCGATGACGCCCTCCTCCGAGATGGTGTCCTGTGAGTCGTCACGTGCGGTCGCGTTCGCCGCGTCGTCGCCGTGATCGTCCGCGGCGAAGTCAGCGCGGTCGGTGTACTCGAACGCGGGGGTGAGAGCCTCGCCAGCGGGGTTGCAGCCGCCGCCCGCGCCGAGTGCGTAAATCACGTCGCCCGGGTTCGGGTTCTGAGCGTCGACGCCCGCGGGGATGCACGCCTGATCCTCGGTGTACGGATCGCCGTTCGCGTAGGTCCAACCGACAAACATCGACTCGCTCGCGCCGCGATCGGTCATGACCGCGAGGTCGTTCTCCTGGTTGTTGGCTGTTGCGTATTCGCCGTTCGACCACTGAGTCAGCGGGGAGTAGTACGGTGCGCCCATGATCGGGCCCCACAGGCCACCCTCGGGCTGGTAGTACTCTTCATCTCCGAAGCCATCGTGCGACAGGCCGAGGTTGTGTCCGACCTCGTGCGACGCCGCAACGACCACGGACTGTGCGGTCGCGTTCGCGGGGTCTCCGCCGCCAACACCCTCGGTGAACACGAATGCCGGTGACAGCGACGGTGAGCCGAGCCCACCGAGGAACGCGATGCCGCCCGAGCCCTCGCCGAAGTCGGGGAGGGTGTCGGTGATGACGACGTGCGAGCCGTACGTGTTATCGCCGGCCGAGGTCTTGTAGAGCGCGTCTGCACCGGGGTTCGTCGTGGTGACGTTCACGTTGAAGGGTGCGTAGTCCTCTGCGACGCCCGCCCACACAGCGTTCTGATCCACGGTGGCAGCGGGAGCCATGTCGTAGCTCGGCTGGCCGGGGAGACCCTCGGAAGGAACGTTCCACGACGTGCCCTCCACGACCTCGCCGTCGAAGTCCAGGTAAATCGTTACCGGAGCGCCGGGGCGTGAACCGCCGACTGCGTCGCCGGGAATAGCGACGGCGTCGCCTGCCTTACGTGCAGCGGGAAGCTGCTCGGGAGCGCTCGGGGCTGCGGGATCGACGATCGCGATGTGACCGCTCTGAGCGATCACGATCTCGCCGGCCTGCAGCTTGGACTCGATCTCGGCTACGGGCACCTCATTGCGGGCGGCCGCGGCCTGAACGGCGTCTCCGGTCGGGCTGGCAACGGTGAGATCCGATACCTGATTGTCTTGCTGAGTGGTCGGCTCCGTCGGGCTGGCATCTTCCGCCATCGCCGGTGCGGCGATGAAGAGACTGCCGAGCCCGAGGGCCGCTGCTGCGCCGAGCGCGAGCGGACGACGTTTCGTCACGTGTTCCCCTTGGTGTGTGAGTTCAATTGAGCACCGGTCGCTGGAACATCGCGACGTAATGGCAGCGAGCACCTATGCATACTTCCCCACACGGGTACTCCGTCAGAACATCCAGGACCGTCGCTCACGCTAACCTGGAAATTGGCTTGACGCAAGGGAAAGACCCAGCATGCGAAGCCGTTTTTCGCATGAAATCCCCGATTCGGGGCCTATTTGAAAAATTTGCACTGACTCTCCTTTTCGACACCGAATTGTGATGTTCAAGGGCGCGCATTGCGCGTGTCCCCGTGAAATGAGCCTGTCGCGGCGGGCCGCCGATGGTTACGCTGAGCAGTCAGAGACGTACTCAATAGTTGGATTCACTGTGCTGGGGGCCTCATGGACACCGTGCTATTCATCACGCAATTGCTCGTCGTGCTCGGCTGCATCGTTATGGGAACCCGCTCAAGCGGCGTCGGCCTGGGGCTCTGGGGCGGAACAGGCGTAGCGATCCTGGTCTTTGTGTTCCGGCTGTCGCCCGGAAATCCGCCGGTTGACGCCCTGCTCATCGTGCTCGTTGTGGTGCTGGCGTCGTCGATGATGCAATCGGCGGGCGGCATTGATTGGATGGTGTCGATCGCGGCGAAGCTCATCTCGAAGAGCCCGAAGCAGATCACCCTCGTCGCCCCGCTCGTCGCCTTCCTGTTCTCGGTGGGCGCGGGTACGTCGAACATTCTGTATCCGCTGCTCCCGGTGATTCAGGATCTCGCGTATCGCAATGGCATTCGCCCCTCCCGCCCGCTGTCGCTATCAGTGGTGGCGACGGGCGTCGCGCTCGCTTGCAGTCCGGTCTCGGCGGCGATGGCGGCGATGGTGACGCTGACCGACACCGCGCCGTGGAACTTCGAGCTCATCGACATTTTGAAGGTCACCATCCCCGCGGCAGTCGTTGGCATTGTGCTGTCGAGCATTGTGGTGAACCGACTCGGCAAGGACATCGCCGACGACGAGGCGATCCAGGCGAAGATCGCGGCGGGCGAGATTGCGGCACCGCAGTCCGACGCGCACGCGGTGAAGGCGCAGGTCACGGTGACATCTGCCGGTCGTAACGCGGCCATCATCTTCCTGCTCGGAGTCGCAGCCATTGTCTTCTTTGGTCTCTTCAAGGGGCTGAGGCCGCTCACCGCGGATGGCGATCCGGTGACGATGACGCCCATTATCGAGATCGTGATGTTTGTCGCTGGCACGTTGATCCTGCTCGTGTCGCGTCCCAAGGTTTCCGAGATACCGACGATGACCGTATTCAAAGCAGGCATGGTGTCGGCGATCGCGCTCTTCGGTCTTGCGTGGCTCACCGACACATTCCTCGGCGCGCACACCACCCTCATTGCGGAGGGCGTGGGTGGGCTCGTCACCGCGGTGCCGTGGATCTTCGCGCTCGGCGTCTTCCTGGTCTGTGTGCTCACCACGAGCCAGTCGACGGCCACGAGAACGATCGTGCCGATCGGGCTTGCTGCAGGCATTCCGCTTGGTCTGCTGACCGGCATGTGGGCGGGTGCCTTCGCTGGCATATATCTGCTGCCGACAAATGGCTCTCAAATCGCGGCCGCAAACTTCGACACCACCGGCAGTACGAAACTCGGTACGAAGCTCGTGGATCACTCGTTCTTCGTGCCAACGCTGGTACTGGCGGCAACGACGATCGCCGCGGGCGCTGCCTTCGGGGCGATCTGGGGCGGTTAACCGGTTCGGGCGTTAATGCCCGTCGCGGAACGCATCCCACGCGCGCTTGCAGGCGTACGCAAGAATGTCGACGCGTTCACGATCTTCGGTGACCCACTCGGTTCCGGGTTCGTGCAGCTCGGCGACCGCCTCAGGCCCCAACAGGTACTCCCGCAGAAACTCGGCCTGGACGGCGCCGAGCGTGAGGCCTGCGGCGGCGGCCTCGCTCGCGACCGAGCGGAAGCGTGCACCCGCCGCCCGGATCTCCTGGCTGCCGAGGTAGGGCTGGTTCAGTCGGACGGCGTCAGGATCGGAGACCTCGAACTCGACGCGATGGGCCTCGGCGAGTCGCCGCAGTGACGCCGGATCCATCGTGGGCGCGTCGGCCGGGTCCGCGTCGCCGCGAGCCTCGCCCTGTGCGTCGCCGCGGTTCGAGAGCGCGACGACCGCCGGCAGACGATCCTGCTCAGCGCGTTCGACATTCACGGCTCCGTCGCGGGTGGTCGTCGTGTTCATAGTGTCGTGGAAGGAGAGCCGAGTGAACCTGCCGCCCTGGGCGAGTCCCTTCGTGAGGAAGAGTTCGGTGAGCTCGTCGCGAGTCGCCTCGTACACGTCGAGCCCCTGCTCTGCGGTCGCCGCGAAGGTGTCGACGAGCCGCTGCATGCCCTCTGGCGTCTCAGGCACCTCGAGAATGGGAAAGAAGGAAAACGTCACGGGCCGAATTGCGTCGACGCCGGTGAGATCGACCCGCTGCCAAGTGCCGGCGGCGCGCACGCGCTCGATGGCCTGTTGCAGGTCGGCGCGCACGTCGAGCGGCTTCGCGCGATTCGGATCGCGCACGAGCCGCGGGTGCGGGTTGATCACCGCGACGATGCGGGGATCGATCTCGGCCCATCTCCGCACGACGGACGCCGTGGAGACATCGGTGAAGTCGTACTGCAAGCGGCGAGTAAGTTCGGGAGAGAGGAACTCGGCTAGTTCCTCGGGAATCTCGGCTCCCGAGTGCGGTGTGGTCACAAGCACGTCGGCCTCGGCGATAGCCTTCGCGAGGTCACGCATGTCAGGGTCGGCGTAGTGGATGAGCTCGTCGGGCGTAAATACCGTGCCGGCGGGAATCAAATCGAGATCGTGCGCGCTCATGGCACCAGCGTACTGCTGGCGCGCCCCGCAGCGACTATTCCCGGCCGCGATTGCGGCGGCGCGTTCGACGTGACGGTTTGCCACCGAGATAGGAGGCAGCCGAGTCGACAACGAATCCCTGTCGCAGTGCCTCGCGGCCGATGAGCATGCGGAACACCATCTCTTCGCGATCGGTCAGGGTGACCTCCGCCTCAATGGTGCGGCCAGCAAGAGACACACGCATGAGCACGACCGGACGCAATTGCGCATGACCGGAAGAGCTGCGCACGGTGCGGCGATCGTGTACGGGGAGCTCGACCTCGACGGCATCATCGTCGGTGACCTGCCACGGCTGCACGAGGAAGCGCACCCACGGCGCGCCCGACCGCTCAAACTCAGTGATCTCTGTGGCGTGCAGCGCCGACGTCTGGGCTCCCGTGTCGATCTTCGCTTTGATCCACGGCACACCGATGCCATTCAGCTTCACCCATTCACGCCACCCCGTCTGAGTGCTTGAATGGTCAGGTACGCTCACGCATCTATCTTGGCAGGAAATCACGATGAAACTCGCGATTCTTTCGCGCGCCCCGCAGGCGTATTCCACGCAGCGACTGCAGACCGCCGCTCGCGAGCGCGGCCACACCGTGCGCGTGCTCAACACGCTGCGGTTCGCGATCGACCTGGCAGGCGAAGAACCCGATTTGCTCTATCGCGGCAAGCAGCTCAGCGACTATGACGCGATCCTGCCCCGCATCGGCAGCTCGATCAGTTACTTCGGCACCGCCGTCGTGCGCCAGTTCGAGCAAATGGACGTGTACACGCCGAACACGTCGAACGGCATCGCGAACGCGCGCGACAAGCTGCGCGCGAATCAGATTCTGTCGCGCCACAACATCGAGATGCCGGCAACGGCATTCGTGCGGAACCGCGCCGATGTGCGCCCAGCCATCGAGAGCGTCGGTGGCGCTCCTGTCGTTATCAAGCTGCTCGAGGGCACTCAGGGCATCGGCGTCATTCTGGCGCCGCAGGTGAAGGTCGCCGAGGCGATCATTGAGACGCTGCACTCGACGCGTCAGAACGTGCTCATTCAGCGCTTCGTCTCGGAGAGCCGCGGGCGCGACGTGCGAGCCCTCGTGATCGGCGACCGGGTCGTAGCGGCGATGCGACGCACGGCGGCCGGCGACGAGTTCCGCTCGAACGTGCACCGGGGCGGCACGGTCGAGGCCGTGCAGCTCGATCCGGTGTACGAGCAGACCGCAGTGCGCGCGGCCCAGATCATGGGGCTCCGCGTGGCCGGCGTCGACATGCTCGAGGGTGACGAGGGGCCGCTCGTGATGGAGGTCAACTCATCGCCGGGGCTGCAGGGCATCGAGAGCGCCACCGGGCTCGACATCGCCGGCGCGATCATCGACTTCATCGCGAACCAGGTCAACTTCCCCGAGATCGACGTGCGCCAGCGGCTCAGCGTGTCTACCGCTTACGGAGTAGCCGAACTCACTATGCACGGATCGGAATATGTCGGCAAAACGCTCGGCGAGCTGGGCCTGTGGGATCGCGACGTCACCGTATTGACGCTGCACCGAGGCGTGCAGGTGATCTCGAACCCGCGCAAGAACATCGTGCTCGAGGCTGAAGATCGGCTGCTCTGCTTCGGCAAACTCGAAGAAATGCGGTCGATGATTCCGGAGCGGCGCAGGCGTCGCGCGCGCGTGCGCAAGCTTTCAAAGGCGGCTCAGGAGCTCGCTGACGGGTAGCTCACGTCAGCGCCGCGCTGCGGGTGAGCTCACGACTGCGCTGCGGTGAGCTGAAACTCAACGGCGCCGCTGTCTTCGACGGAGACGAAGCCGAGGTTCGGGGCTTCAACGCCGAAGTCTGAGAACGTGATTGGGATTGAGCCGGCGATCTCAGCAGTCTTGCCGTCGCTCTTCAGCTTGATCGTCGCCGTCACCGACTGCGTCTTGCCAGCGATCGTCAAGTCTCCTGTGGCCTTCGTCTGTACGACGTCACCGGCAGCTGGCGCGCTGTCGAGTGTCACCGGGTCGGTGAGCACGAACGTCGCCGTCGGAAACTCGTCGGTGCGCAAGGCCTCGGTGCGGAAATACTCGTCACGATTGCCACTGTCGGTCGCGATGGATGCGACGTCGACGGTCAGGTCGGCCGCGTCGAGCGTGAGCCCGGTGTCTCCGATGGTGAAGCTCCCGGTGACCTTGTCGGTTCGTCCGGTAACAGTCACGTCGGTACCGTTGAGCACCTCGTCCACGCGATACCCGGCCTCGGAACCGTCTGTGACGCTCCATGCGCCGACAAGATCGGCGGGGTCGAGCGCGCTGCCCGTTGCCTCCGTGGCGTCCGCTGCATCACCCGTCATGTCGGTTCCAGAGAGCGACGGGGTATCGGCGGCGGGCGCCGCGATCAGGTCGCGATAGACGACTGGGCCAGCGACGGCTGCGACTGCCCCCAGAACGATCACGCCCGCGCCGACGCCGATGATGATCTTGTGAGACTTTTTCACGGGAACTCCTGGGAACTGTAGCGGCGGTGCGCTGCGGTCGGTGGAGTTCAACGATGGCAGTGGCGCCCATGAATAGCCCCGGCAAAGCTGGGGAAGGAGCTGGGAAAGTCGGGCGCCGCTTACCGCAGGCGCAGCGCGGCGGGGAGAATTTCGACGGTGAACGCCGTAACCTCACCGACGTCGTCTCCGTCGACCTCGAACGCGAGCGGCGACGGCAGCTCAACCGTCACGGACTTCGCCCGAAGGTGGTCGGTCGATTCGGTGCTTTCAGCGGTGTCGGCTCGCGTCAACAGCCGCTTCAGGCCGTTGTGCCATACCAAATTGCGCATGGTGTCGAGCCATGCGGCCGCACCGTCGGCGCGCAGCACCAGCAGGTCAAGCTCACCGTCGTCAGGTTTTGCGTCGGGAAGCAGGGTGATGCCTCCCTGAATCGAGCCGCAGTTCGCGATGAGCAACGTGTGCGCGTCGAACGACTCCGGCTCGCCGCCGTCACGCGCGAGTGAAAATTCGATGACCTCGGTACCCGAGGCGGCGCGGCCGAGTGATTCGACGTAGGCAAGCCAGCCCGCCTTCGCCTTCAAATCGTCGTCGGTCTCGACGATCATTTGCGCGTCGATGCCGAACCCCACCATCACCACGAACCCGTGCTGCTCTGCCGTGCCATCGGCTGTCGTGTAGCTCACGCGTCCGAGGTCCAGGGGAGAAGCGTGCTGCGTGAGCACTCGGGCAAACGCCGCGCGTGGATTGCCGAGCGGAATACCGAGGTTGCGGGCGAGCAGGTTGCCGGTACCCAGAGGGACGACACCGAGCTCGGCGGCTGGTGATCCGGAATCGCCCAGCGCCTCAGCTACCGCGCGCACGGTGCCGTCGCCACCCGCTGCAATGACCACGTCGCAGCCGCGCTCGATCGCCGCGGCCGTCGCGCTGAGGCCGGCGTCTTCGGGGGAGGTCTCGAACCAGAGTCCCTCTGGCAGCGGTCCGCTCACGCTGGAGGCTGCTGCATCCCAGGCCGCGCGAATCTCGCGCTCGGAGACTTTCGACGGGTTCCAAACGATGCCGAAGCGTTCCGCTGACATGCTGCCTACTTTCGTTGCGGGATCGGGATACAGGTAATGTACAGGGCGAGTGCTGAGCGTACTGCGCATCTGGAGGGTGCCGGTTACAGCTCCGTGAGCAGGGATTTCCAGTGCGCGCGCCAGGCTTCAATGCGATCGCCGTCGGGCAGATTGTCGTGGCTCACCGCAAGGATGACCCTGTCGTCGCCCTTCGGCGTCGCCGAGACCTCAACTTTGCCAGCCCCGTCGAGACTGAACCGCCAGAAGCTGCGCTTTTCGGTGCGCGAGGATCGCGGTTCGCCGGCGGTGTGGCCGAGATGATCGGCGCGTGCGCCATGCGCCGTGCGCCAGGCAGCGATTGCCGCGTCGCGGTCGAGAGGGAGCGTTCGGCTGGCGCTCACGCGAAACATGCCGGTCGACGACTGCCCCGGCACACGCAGTCCGGCGTGCTGTTCGTAGGCGATTGCGATGCCCTGCGCCCACCAGAACGGATTGCGCAGATCGTCGGGAACTCCAGAGTGAGCAATCTTCGCGATCTCAGCGTGCGGCAACTTCGCGGCGCCCGCCGCCTCGAAGAGCTTGACCCATGAATCCCAGCTTCGCCCTGTCGCGCGCTCGATCGCCGGAATGTTCTCGGCTCGCGTGAGATTCGAGGTGTTGGTGGAGTGCGTGGCACGTGAGGCCTCTGCGGCGCTGGCGGCCTGGCCAGCCGCGCCTCCGGGAGTCCGTGCTTTGCCCGACGGGCTCGGTGCGCCGCTCATGAGTGGCCCCTTTCGTCGTTGCGCCCAGTGTACCGGCGTGCTGCGTGCTTGAATGAGTGTCATGCAGGCAACTGGGGGCGGGCGCGAAAGTCGGCGCTACGTGGAGCACGTGTCATCGCAGCACCGCCCGGCGGGGCTCGGTGAGTCGCAATTGGAAGCGGTGGTCGGGGAACGCGCGGGTGATGGCGTCGCCGCCGTCGACGGTGCCCTAGCCGAGCCGCAGGAGTACCGCGTCGATCTTGAGCGGATCCGCTTCTCGTCGTACTTTGCGCGGCTCTCGGACGTGACCCAGGTGGTGCCGCAGTCGGGCGTCGGCCCGGTGATGCATAACCGGCTCACGCACTCGCTCAAGGTGAGCGCGGTCGCGCGCGTGATCGCGGCTCAGCTCGCGGGCCGAGCCGCTCAGCATGCCGCCTTCGTCCGAGGCGCAGTGCGCGAAGACGATGCTGTGGGCGAGACGATCACGCGACTCGGAGGGTGCGACACGATCGTCGCGCAGGCCGCCGCCCACGCGCACGATCTCGGGCACCCACCGTTCGGGCACCTGGGCGAGCGCGTGCTCGATCGAGTGGCGCGCGAGCAGCTTGGTCTGGCTGAGGGATTCGAGGGGAACGCGCAGAGCTTTCGTATCTTGACCAAGCTCGACACGCTCGGTCGGGATTTTCCAGGCCTGAATCTCACAGCGGCGACGCGAGCGGCGACGCTGAAGTATCCGTGGACGCGCGGTGCATGGGTGGGCGTGCCGACGGGCACACTGGCGGCGCCGGATCGCCCGCGCGGCGTAGGAATCGACGTAGCAGGCGGTGCCGAGAAATTTTCGGTCTACGCCCTCGATGTGGTCGACATGGAGACCGCGCTCGCACCGTTCGATACTGTCAGCGAGGGCATGCAGACCGTCGAGTGCGCGGTCATGGATCTCGCGGATGACATCGCGTACGCCGTGCACGACCTTGACGATTTCACGCGCGCCGGCGTACTGCAGCAATCGTCGATCGCGGGCGAGTTTCGCGCGTGGCTCGACCGTTCTGGGGCGCTCGCCGCTGACGCCGAGGAGGAGCTGGCCGCGGAGTGGCGCACGCCGGGTCGCTCGCTTGAGCTGCTGTGGCGCAGGCTGCACGCGAAGGACGCGTGGATCGCCGATCGCGATGCCTTCCGCGCCGCCGTGCGCCGCATCAGCGAAGAGGTTGGTGAACACCTGCTCGCGGCCCCCTACGACGGCGGTATCGACAGCGAGCGTTCGGTCTCTGACTTCACGCGGCGCTGGATCGACCATCTGCGCACCTCCATCGTCGTCGAAGAACACCCGCACGTGCGCAGCGGCTATGTGCGGCTGAATACTCAGGCGTGGCACGAGGTGATGGTGCTGAAGTTCGTGCACGCGCACTTCGTGTTGGAACGGCCTGAGCTGGGGCAACCGCAGCGCGGGCGCGCCAAGGTTGTAGAACAGCTCGCGCTCGGCTTTGACGCCTGGCTCGCGGACCCCGATGACGCGGGCCGTGCGCCCCGTCGCTTGCTCGAGTGGGCTGACGAAGCGACGGCGGCGGGCTTCGAGGTGCGCCGCGACCGACCGGAACTGCTCATGGGGGACACGACCGACTCGGGCATGCGCCGCCAGGGCCGCACCCGAGCGATCCTCGACTACGTCGCCTCACTCAGCGACCAGCAGGCGGTCACCACCTACCGCGCCCTCACGTCGGGCACTCCCGGCGGGTAGGGGCGCTGCGCGCGGTGTGGGTGCCGAACCGCTCGGTTCGCCGGGACTGACTCGGCGAGGCTTGGGCTAGCGATCGTCATACTCTGCTCCTCTTGCGGAGGGGGATCGGGACGCCGTACTGGTTCAGCATCGTGCCAAACGTTGTAGGCGTGTCGGCCTCGCGGGCGCCCCAGTGGATAAACCGGCTCTGCGTGTGACCCGTGATCCAGTCATCACGCCGCTTCTCTCGGAGCACTACCTCGCCGGGTGATCGGTCGCCGCGCAGTTGAGGATCCAAGTATTTTTGCGCGCCGTCGCACTCACCGAGCACACTATGCCCAATCAGCCGGAAGTCCACGAAGTAGTGCCCGCCCGTGGGAGATTGCACTGCGAACTGAGGTTCCACTTCGATGCCGAGCTGGGTAAAACGGAGTCGGCTGACACTCTCCAGTACCGATTCGGCACGGGCATCCGCGAGCGCAATCACCCGGCGAAACAACTTCACTCCGCGACTGCCGGGAGCGGCATCAGCACGAGCCCGCATGCGATCCCGCCAGTCGTCGGACGCGGACAGGTCGATCCGACGATCGAAGTTCGCGAGTGCGCGGAGTCTCGCATCGGCACATCCCAGCACCAGATCTTCGTGAGCGATCGCCGAGAGATCGAACAGTGTGCGGTCGGGCCCAGTGCAGCGTAATCCGGCGACCTCAATCACATCGCCTGCACCGATGGGGAACTCGTGCCTGACGACTGTTCGGCCCTGCGTATGGCTGCTCGTAGATACGGTGTGTGCACGGATATCTCGCAACTTCCACATCGGCAGGCCGAGTATCGCCGCAGCGGAGAAGTGCGAAAACACGGGCGGAGATCGAGCATCTCGGTGTGCGGCGAGCACCGTTGCTAAATGACGCTCGTGCGGAAACCAACTCTGCATCGTCTGAGAGGTCACGACCCCGCGCCGCCCCACGCGCTTCCACTGCCCGGAGCGGACGCGCGCTGCGATGCTTCGCCGGGAAACGCCCGAGCCTAAGTGGTCGTCAAGGTCAGTGGTGGCTGCGGCAACTCGAGAGATGTGATTGGGAAGATTCATGCAATCAGTCAAGCGTCGTTCAGGGTGCGTTTCGGAGTTGCGGCTACATCTGTGGACAAGTGACCCGGTGATGAGTAGACGCCGCCCTTGTGAACGGACAACGAGCGGCACTTCTTTCCGGTTGCGCACATTGCAGTGCGCCGAGTCCCTTGCGTTGCGCCGAACCCCTTGCGTCGAGCCGAACCCCTTGCGTAAGTGCGCGTTCGAGCAAGGGGCTCGGCAAGAAACGAGGGGCTCGGCGGGTAACGAGGGGCTCGGTGGGTAACGAGGGGCTCGACGGGTAACGAGGGGCGCGACGGGCGCGAGGGTGGAGGGCGCAGATGTGGCGGGCGCCGATGCGGCGGGGGCAGATGTGGCGGGCGCCGATGCGGCGGGCGCAGACGGATCAGTTCCGGCGAGCAGCTCCCCCGAAGCCCTAGCGCCCAGGCGCCACCGGGAACTCAACCGTCGGATCCCACGGGACCGACCAGTCCAGCTCGTCGAACAGCGAGGCGAGGGTCATGCCGGTGAATCCCCAGACGAGGTGTCCGCCAAGGTGCGGTCCGAGCGTGAACGCCGCACCGCGATACGTTGAGCGAGCGTGCCGCAGCACCGAGGTTCCGCGTGCGGCGGGGTCGAGTAGTTCGGCGACGGGCGCGCGAAAGACCTCGACGGATTCCGAGTGGTCTGCCGCGACCGGGCTCGGTCGTCGCCACCACCCAATCACTGGCGTGACCAGGTAGTTGCTGACCGGGATGTGCACTGGCTGCAGTGTGCCGAGCACGTCAACACCGGCGGGGTCGACGCCCGTTTCCTCGGCAGCCTCCCTGAGCGCGGTGTCGGCGGCATCGCGATCCTGGGTCTCCGTGCCGCCGCCCGGAAAGGCGATCTGTCCCGCGTGGTGCCGCATGCTGTCAGCCCGCCTGGTGAGCAAAATGTCGAGCTCCGGCGGAACGGTGCGCGCGCCGTGTGCGGCGGGCTCGCGATCGAGGGTGCCAAACAGAATCAGCACGGCCGAGGTGCGCACGGGGCGGTCGACGAGTGTGCCCTGCGGCTCGTAGGTTACGGAGACGCGGCGGTCGAGCAGTTCGCGCAGATCGCGCTCTGCGTCAGCAACGGTGAGGGGCATACTCGCCACCCTACAACCGGTGTGAGATCACCCCTCGGCGAGCAGATCGAAGATGCCCTCTGGCACCCGCTGCGATCGCGACCACGGTTCGCGGTCGCGGCGTGCGACGCGTTTTACCTGCTCGGATTCTTCGGCGCGCACCTGGGTGAGCACCGCGATCACCGCTGCGCGCTCGGCGTCGCTGACCTGGCGCGTGATGAAGCGAATATCGTCGCCCGTGAGCGCGTCATCGCCGTCGCTGTCCTCGCGCTTCGCGGCATCTCGCTCTGATGCATCCGGCGGCAGGATCGCCGCGGCATCACCCGCGGCCACGCCATCCGCCGCAACGCCAGCCTCGGCCATGCCTGTTTCAGCGTCCTCTGACGGTGCAGCGTGTCGTGCCACGGGGTGCTCGCTCTCGATGCTCTGAATGCTCTGAATGCTGTTCGGTGTGGAACCCGCGCTTAGAGCGGGATGTTGCCGTGCTTCTTGGCGGGCTGTTCGGTGCGCTTGCCGCGCAGACCGCGCAGCGCCTTGATGACCGCGAGGCGGCTGCCAGCGGGCTCAAGCACGTTGTCGAGTTCGCCGCGCTCGGCGGCGAGGAACGGCGAGGTCACGTCTGCCGTGTACTTCGACGTGAGTTCTGCACGCAGCGCCTCGACATCATCGCCGCGTTCTGCAGCTGCCGCGAGTTCCTTGCGGTACAGAATATTCACGGCGCCCGCGCCACCCATAACGGCGATCTCGGCCGTTGGCCACGCGATGTTGAAGTCCGCACCCATTTGCTTCGACCCCATCACGATGTACGCGCCGCCGTAAGCCTTGCGCGTGATGATGGTGACGAGCGGAACGGTCGCCTCGGCGTACGCGTACAGCAGCTTCGCGCCGCGACGAATCACGCCCTGGAACTCCTGGTCGGTGCCGGGCAGGTAGCCGGGAACGTCAACGAGCGTCAAGATCGGAATGGAGAACGCGTCGCAGAACCGCACGAAGCGCGCTGCCTTCTCGCTCGCATCGATGTTCAGCGTGCCGGCCATCTGGTTCGGCTGGTTCGCGACGATACCGACGGTACGGCCCTCGACGCGGCCAAAGCCGATCAGCATGTTCGGCGCGAACAGCGGCTGCACCTCAAGGAAGTCGCCGCCGTCGAGAATGGCCTGAATGACGACCTGCATGTCGTAGGGCTGGTTCGCGCTGTCGGGAATCAGCGAGTTCAGTCGACGATCCGTGTCGGTGATCTCGAGCGCCGTCTCCGTGTCGTAAATCGGCGCCTCTGCGAGATTGTTATCGGGCAGGTAGCTGATGAGCGCCCGCGCGTAGTCGAGCGCGTCGTGCTCGTCGCTTGCAAGATAGTGCGAGACGCCGCTCGTCTTATTGTGAGTGAGCGCGCCGCCGAGCTCTTCGAAGCCGACCTCTTCACCCGTCACCGTCTTGATGACGTCGGGGCCGGTGACGAACATGTGGCTGGTCTTGTCGACCATGATGACGAAGTCGGTGAGGGCGGGGGAGTACACCGCACCGCCGGCCGAGGGGCCCATCACGATTGAGATCTGCGGGATGACGCCCGAGCACATCGTGTTCAGCCGGAAGATGCTCGCGTACTTCGAGAGGGCAACGACGCCCTCTTGAATGCGGGCCCCGCCCGAGTCGAGAATTCCGAGCACCGGGGCACCCGTCTTCAGCGCGAACTCCATCGCCTTGACGATCTTCTCGCCGGCAACTTCGCCGAGCGAACCGCCGAAGGTCGTGAAGTCCTGCGAGTAGACGACGACCTGACGCCCGTGCACGGTGCCGGCGCCGGTGACTACGGAGTCTCCGAACGGGTGGCTGTTTTCCATGCCGAAGCCGTGCGAGCGGTGCTTCACGAACTTGTCGAACTCAACGAATGAACCGGCATCGAGCAGTGCAGCGATGCGCTCCCGAGCGGTCATCTTGCCGCGTGCGTGCTGCTTCGCGGCGGCCGCCGCGTCGCGGTCGCCCACGGCTTCCTGGTACTTGCGGCGATGATCCGCGATGCGGTCGGCGGTCGTCGCGGGTGCGGTGTTCTCTGCAGTCACGAGTGTCAGCCTAGCGCGGAGGTCATGCCATGACCCTCCGAACCTCTCCAACGGAATCGAAACTCCTTGGTGTGATTCCTACGAACCGGCACAAAACGCCGCGGGCCCGACCCGATCAATCGAAGATGTCGCCGAGCAACCCGCCGAGCAGTACGCCGCCGATCACGGGGCCGAGCATTCCGCCCCCACCACCGGCGTTGCCGCGACCACGTCCGCCGCCGCCTCCCCAGGAGCCGCCACCGCCGCCGCCCCAACCCCAGTCATCGTCATCGGGGCGCGACGAGTCGATATCGCGCTGCGCGAGACGCAGCGATTCGTCAGCGAGATCAGAGGCACGCCTCGCGAGCTGCAGCACGGTCTCCCGCGTGTCTTCCGAGTCGGGAATCGCGGAGATCTCGCTGCGGTGACGCCGCGCTTCGGCAAGTCGGGTGCGCGCGTCCGCGCCGATCCAGCCGCGGTGACCCTCGATGAGGCTCGCCGCAATGCCGATTGCGTGATCGGCTGTAGAGACGCCGTGCTGCACTTGGGCGGCCGAGGGGACAGGCTTCGCGGCGCGAGCGCGGGCGGCGTCAAGCGCGGAGTTAGCGGCGGAGACGAGCGACAGGTCGGCGAACGGATCTCGCTGACGGCCCGCGCTTACCTCGGCGAGCGCAGCCTCGAGGCGCTGCACGGCCTCGTCGACCGCGTTGTTGCGGGGTTCGGTGCGTGCCGCAGAGATATCGCCGCGGGAGTCTTCGATGACGTCAGCGAGTGTGTTCTGCGCGCGCAGCGCCTCGATCTCGAAGCTGTCGACGCCGTCGAGAATCGAGGCTGCGCGGCGCACGGTCTCGATCGCGGTCTCGAGTGCGAGGTTGGCGTCGGCGAGCGCGCCCGCTGCGCGTCGGCGGTCTGAGAGGTCGGCCGAGTGCTCTGCGAACTCGAGCAGCTGCTCGACGTCCTCGGAGTGGAGGCGTACGCGCTGCAGCGCTGCGGGGCTGTAGCGCTCGGCGAGGCGCGCGGCTGCCTCTTTCGCCTCAGGGACGCGCGCGCGGAGCGCTTCGGCGTCTGCGCGCACGCGCTGCACCATCTCAGGGGCACGGCGCGCGCGCTCAACGCGGGCCTGTAGCGCGGTGGTGCGCTCGTCGAGCACTGATTCCGCCCACTCGCAGAGCTGCAGAATGCGCGCGTTGCGGGTGCGGAGCTCATCGGGCGTATCGGGAATGTGGTCATAGTTCAGCTGGTGGAGCTGAAAGGCCTCGCTGAGGTGCTTGCGCACCGATTCAAGGCCGACCTTGAGTTCGGCCGTCGCATCGTCGCCGAGTTCGGCAGTGGCGAACGCCAGCTCATCGCCGGTCGCGCGAATGCGCTCGTCGGCAGCGACGAGCGCGCTGCGGGCACGCTGCGACAACTGCGCATCGGAGGCGTCCTGTTGCTCCTGAGCCTCGCGGTCTCGCCGTCCCCAAAATGCCACGGTGTGTCCTGTCTGTGTCGTGCGAATGGTCGTGCGGTCGGTCGTGCGGTTCGAGCGTTTCAGCGGCGGAGTGACTCGAGCCAATTGACGGGAAGAGCGGAGCGGGCCGGTTTCGGCCCGCTCCGCTCGATCCGGCGCCGGTTACTGCTCGAGTGCCTGCGGCGACCGGCCAGCCTTGAGTGCTGCGAGACGCGCCTCGACCTCGGTTACAGCCTCGAAGTTTTCGAGCTCGTTGAACTGCGAATCAAGCGTCGACGCCGCGATCTCCTGCTTGCCGCGGGCGAGCGCCTCCTGGCGACGGATCTTGTCTTCGAAGCGACCGAGATCGCTGGTCGGATCGAGCACGTCGATCGACTTCACGGCGTCGGCGACGCGGTTCTGTGCCTCGGCAGTCTTCGCGCGGGCGACGAGCTCGGAGCGCTTGGTCTGCAGCTGCTGCAGCTTCTCGCGCATGCCGTTCAGTCCGTCCTTGAGCTTCGCGGTGACCTCGCGCTGCGCAGAGATGGTGGGCTCCGCGGCGCGCGCCTCGTTCTCTTCAGTGATCTGACGCTGTAGTGCGACCTTGGCGAGGTTGTCGAACTTGTCGGCGTCGACGGCGTTGCCCGCCGAGCGCAGCTCGTCGGCCTTCGCGCTCGCCGCGATCGCCTTTCGCTCCCACTCGCGCGCAGTGCGCACGTCTTCGTCATAGTCCTGCTCGAGCAAACGCAGGTTGCCGATGGTCTCTGCGATCGCCGATTCTGCGTCGGAAATGTTGTTGGAGAAGTCGCGGATCAGCTGGTCGATCATCTTCTGCGGGTCTTCGGCGGAATCGAGCATCGAGTTGATGTTCGCGCGAACGAGGGTGGTGATACGACCGAGAACGGACTGCTTCGACATGTGGGTTCCTTTCGGCGGAGCTGGTTGGATTGAGTGTAGAGATTATGACTGGGGAAGCGCCGAGATTGGCGGGTCAGAATCGGCCGCCGCCGCTGCGCCCGGAGCGGCCGCCGCTCGAACGCCGTGAGGATCCGCCTGACCTTCGCGAAGAGCCACCCGACCTGCGCGACGAACCGCCGCCCCACGAACTGCCTGAGCTGCGCGAGCCGCCGCCCCAAAATCCGCCGCCGGAGCCGCCGTACCCGCTGCCTCCGCCGCTCCCAAAGATGCCGCCGAGAATGGCGGAGAGATCACTCTCGGGAGCCTGCCCGTACCCCGCCTGGCCCCCGTACCCGAAACCATTGACGTCCGATTGCGCGGCCGAGAGCGCATCCGACGCGAGTTGATTTGCGCGACGCACCTCAACGAGCGCCCCCTGCGGGTCGGACGCCTGGGTGGCCTCCGCTCGTCCGAGCGCCGCGCGGGCCTCAGTTACCCGCGTGCGCGCGGTTGCGCCAACCGCGCCGCGCCGCGTGTCGATGAACGTCTCGGCCTGGCGCACCTGTTCGGCGGCCTGCGCGAGCTGTGTGGTGAGTGCTTGTCGGGCGCGAGCCGTCTCTTGCGCGGTCTGCACGACGCCATCGATGTTCGTATTCGCTGCGTCGAGCGCCTGCACCGCGCGCGACGGGCGTTTCTGGGGCCCCGAGAGATCGGCGCGGGCCTGAGCGATCTGCTGCTGGGTCGCCGCGATGGCAGCGGCGATGGTGCCGTCACCGTCTTGCAGAGCTGCAGCCCCGGCAATGTCGGCCTCGAGCTCGGCGATCAACTCGGCGCACCGCGCCTCGATTCCTGCGAGCTCTGAGCCGTGGGCTGCAATCGACTGCTGCAGCGTCTCGGCCTGCGCCACCGCCGCCTCGGCCTCGCGAATCGCGACAGCCGCGGCCCCGGTGTCGGGTGGTGTCGAGCTGAGCGCGGTGGTCGCCAGTGATTCACGTTCTGCTGCGAAGGTCAACAGCGACTGTGCCTGCTGCGGAGCGCCGGAGAGCGTCGCAAGCTCATCTGAGGCGTAGCTCGATGAGAGTCGTGACAGATCAGCACTGTTCAGCTCCGACTGCGCCGTCGCCTGCTCGCGGCGTGCGGTGACCGCCGCGAGCGCGGAGGGCGCGTTCTGTTCGATGGCGCGCAGCCGCTCGAACGAGTCTTTCTGCTCGTCGAGCGTCGCGTCGGCAGCGGCGCAGAGCTCGATAATGCGCTGCAACCACTCGCGCCGCTGCTCGACGGAGTCGGGGGTGGCGTCGTCGAGCTGCTGCCGAAGGGCGAATGCTTCGAGCAATTGCTTGCGCGCCGTCTCGGTCGCCGTCGCGAACGTCGTGACGGCCGCGTCGCCGAACTGGGCACGGGCGAATTCGAGCTCCTGCGCGCTGGCCTTTACCGCATCGTCTGCTGCGACGAGCGCCGAGCCTGAGGCGCGCTCCAGCTCATGCAGGTCGTGTTCCTCTGCCTGCTTCGAGCGGCGGTTTCGTGCAGCTCGCGTCACGCCGAAGGCCGCGCCCCCCAGCACCAGAACGCCCGCTCCGACGCCGACGGCAACGGTCGTGTTCTTGCCGGGCGCCGCCTGCTCCGTCTCCAGCTGTTCAGCCGCGACAGTCACCGCGCCCGCCCAGTCCTCGTCGCGCAGTTCGGGGAGTACACGTTCTTCGATGCGGTCGAGCGCGCTTCCGCTGAGCGAACCATCACTCGGCGCGGAGACGTAGTACTGCCGACCCTCCGTCGAGATCGCCAACAGGTATTGAGAGCTGCCGAGACCGTTCAGCTCCGCTGTCTCGTCGGCCCAGGCCACGCGATCGGACGGATCGGTGAATTCATCGACAAACACCACGTACAGGTCGAGCCCGGTCGCATCGTACGCGGCGGCGAGCCTGTCGTTTGCCGCCTGTTCCTGCGCAGCGTCGAGCACGTCGACGGAGTCTGTCACATAGTCGCTGCTGAGTGAATCGGGGCTGACCGCCGCGGCGCCCACGGCACCGGCACCCAACAGTCCCGCTCCGAGCGCAGCGCCGAGCAACCAGCGCGCGAGTTGATGACGTCGGGGGATCGAGCCTGAGTTCTCCACATTCGGAGTGTATTCGCCCACGCGGGCCCGGTCCACCGAATAGGAGGGCTAACGTAATCACCATGGAGCTTCCCCGCACGCGCGCGCTGCTGCCCGAGGTGATCTGGCGCGACTCATCGCCATCAACCAACGCCGAATTGCGGGAGCTCGTCGCACCCAGACAGGGTGACGCACCCGTACCCGCACCGCCGCACGGCACACTCCTGGCGACCAGCGATCAAACCGCCGGTCGCGGCCGCTTGGATCGCGGCTGGGTGACACCGCCCGACACCTCGATCGCGGCGTCGCTGCTGGTGCGCGGCTTCGGGGCCACGGGTCTCGGTGCCGGCTGGCTGCCGCTGCTCGCCGGTTCGGCGATCGTTACCGCGCTGCAATCGCACTTTACCGCCGCGGCGGCGAACGCCCTCGGTCCCGACGGTGACAGCGACAGTGCTGAGGCGAAGCGCGTCGGCGTGAAATGGCCGAACGACGTGCACGTGCGCGATGAGCACGACGCCATCGCCGGAAGCCCCGGCAAGAAGCTCTGCGGCATCCTGTGCGAGTTGCTTCCGGGGGAGCCGGGTGCAGCGAATGCCGGCCACACGATCATCGTCGGCACCGGCATTAACCTGCTGATCCCTGAATGGGAGCTGCCCACCGACCGCGCGACATCGCTGCTCGCCGCGGGCGCTGACACGGGCGGCGCTGAAACCCTCGCGGAGCCCGCTGGCCACGACCTGGTCGACCGTGTGCTGGCCGACTACAGCGCCGAACTGTTGCGCCTCGTGCGCCTCGCGGCGGACGACCCCGACGCCGCCCGCGCCCGCGTCGCCCGCCACTCGCTCACGCTCGGCACCGAGGTGCGCGTGCACCTGCCCGGCGGCCAGATCGTCGACGGGCGCGCCCGCGCACTCGCCGCGGACGGCTCGCTCATCGTCGATCTGCCGACCGGCGGCGAACTCACGGTGTCCGCGGGAGACGTCGAGCACCTCCGGTAGGTACGGTCACGCGGAGCGGTAGCGCTCCTCGCCCAGCACGTAGCTGCGGTGCACGCCGGCGTCGAGCAGTGCTTCGGGAGCGGCCTCAAGCGGATTGATGTCGAGCACGATGAAGTTGGCGTGCAACCCCGGTCGGATCCGACCCGTCGTCGCGTCCATCTCTCCCGCGAAGGCGCCGCCGGCTGTGACCGCGGTGAGCGCGTCGGCGGGCGTGAACACGCGCTCCGGGTGGTACGGCTCGCGCTCGGGAGCGAGCGCCGAGGCACCGGTGAGCGCAATGTAGAGGTTCGGGAGCGCGGCGTGCGGCGCCGTCGGTGCGTCAGTGCCGAGCGTCATGGCGACGCCGGCCTCGCGGAACTTGTGCCACGGGAAACCGAGTTCCTGGCGTTCGTCGCCGAGCTGCGCCTTCCAGTTGTCGAGCACCGCGGGGTCACAGTGGACGGGTTGCATTGACGCTATGACCCCGAGTTCGCCCATGCGCGTGATCGTGTCGTCGGCCACGCTCTCGAGATGCTCGATACGGTGCCGTCGTGCGCGCGGGCCGTTGACCACTGCGCAGTGCTCGACGACGTCGAGCGCGATCTGGCTTGTTCGGTCGCCGATCGCGTGCATCGCGATCTGCAGGCCCGCGCGGTCGGCCGCCTCGGCGACCGGCAAGATGCGCTCTGCCGTCCAGATCGGTTCGGCATTGCTGCCGTTTGCGTACGGAGCCAGCATCGTGGCCGTGCAGGCGTCGATGACGCCGTCCATGATGAACTTCACGCCCGCGACCCGCAGCCAGTCGGCGGCCGGGCTCGCGGCGATCTCGTCACGCAGCTCGGTGATCAGCGTGACGCCCGCGAGATCGCGCTCCGTGTCTCCCGTCGGCTCCAAGATCCAGTGCGCGGTGATCGGGAATGGCAGCCGTCCGTCGCGAGCGACAATGGCGCGGAGGCCAGCGACCTCCTCAGCATTCAGCGACATCTCCGTCACCCCCGTGACGCCAGCCGCGAGATACGCCGCGAATGCCCGGTCGAGCGCCGCGACAATGTCGGCCTCGGTGGTCTGCGCGAGCAGGTATGCCCGCGCGTACTGTGTGCCGGCTGTTTCGAGCAGCAGTCCGGTGGCCTCGCCGCCAGCGTCTCGCACGATCTCTCCACCCACCGGGTCGGGTGTTTCGCGCGTGATGCCCATTTCGCGCAGCGCAGCGGAGTTCACCCACACCGAGTGGAAGTCGTTCGCGTCGAGATAGACGGGCACGTCGGGGAGCGCCGCGTCGATCATCGCCGCGGTCGGCTGACCGTCAGCGATCGCGTTGAACAGCCACCCGCTGCCGAGCACGCGCTGCGCGGCCGGATCAGCGGCTCGCGCCGCGCTCAGGCGCTGCTGCATCTCTTCAAGTGACGCGCAATCGCGCAGCTGCACGCGAGCGAGCGACTCCCCGAACCCCACGAGATGGGTGTGTGAGTCGATCACGCCGGGCGCCACAAAACGACCCGCCAGATCGACCTCCGTCGGAGCCCCCTCCTGTGCTCCAGCCGCAGAAACCGCAGCGCGCACCTCATCGAGCGATCCGACGGCGCTAAACGCCCCGTCGGTGACGGCGAACGCCTCGGCGAGCGCTGGCTGCTGGCCGAGCGCCTGTTCGGCGGTGAATACGACGGCATTGCGGTAGATGGTGGTGGGCATTGCGGCCTCCGGGATCGAAACTGTCGTGAAGAGAGGTGACGAACGACTAGCGTTCGGCGCGCGGCGCAGCGTGCTCGTCGAGCGGATACTCGGCCGAGAGTGCGTCGATCGCCTCGGTCGACGGCACCTCCTCGGAGAAGTTCAGCTTCGGCACCGGCTTGCGGAAGAAACCGGTCTTGAGGGCGAGGATAACGACGCCGATGAGTAGCCAGATTCCGCCGATGATCCACGTCAGACCCTCGAGTGAGGTCCACAGCCAGATCGTGAGCACGAAGCCGATCAGCGGAATCACGCCGTAGCGGAACCAGTGCCACGCCGTCGCAGGCTCGGTGCGGCCGCCCTTCGGGAAGAGGTACGTGCGAATAACCGACAGGTTGACCATCGCGAACGCGGCGAGCGCGCCGAAACTGATCATGAATGCTGCCTGGTCGAGGCTGACGAAGAGGCTCGCGAGCGCGACGGTCGACACCGTAATTGCGGCGATGATGGGGGTGCCAAAGCGCTTGGAGAGGCGACCGAGGGGCTTCGGCAGGATGCCGTCGCGGCCCATCGAGTACAGGATGCGCGAGACGGCGACCTGGCCCGCGAGCCCGGAGCCGAAACAGCCTGCGACCGTGATGATCACGAAGATTGCCGCGAGCACGTCGCCGCCCACGTGGCTGAAGAGGACGGCTCCAGCCGCGTTCAGCAGGTCGTCAGACGCGGTACTCCAGTCGGAGAGATAGTAGGCGCGCGCGCCGACCCACGAGACACCGATGAAGATGATGCCGCCGACGATGGTGGTCCACATGATTGCGCGCGGAATGTCTCGGCGCGGGTTCTTTGCTTCTTCCGAGAGCGTCGAGACGGCGTCGAATCCGAGGAACGATAGGGCGAGCACGGCGGCACCGGTAAAGATAGGACTGTAGTCGTCCGATCCCGGAATAAACGGTTCGAGCAGCGACGGCGCGTTCGGATCATTGATCGCGAACTTGATGGCAAGTATCGCGAACACGATGACCGCTGCGAGCGACACGACAACGATGACCGTGTTGATTTTGCCGACGAGCGAGATGCCGAGCACGTTGAAAACGAACACGGCGAGCAGGGCGGCGAGCGTGAAGATCCACGCCGGGATACTGGGGAATTGCGTGCTCACGTACAACCCGAGAATCAAGAAATTGATCATGGGGATGAACAGGTAGTCGAGCATCAGCACCCAACCCGTGAGGAAGCCGGTCGCGCCCCCGAAGGCCTGTTGCGAATACGTGTAGGCCGATCCCGCAACGGGGTAGCGACGCACCATTGCCGAATAGCTCGCAGCGGTGAACAGCATCACGACGAGCGCGACGACGTAGGAGTCTACGAGGTGCCCATTGGTGAGCTGGTTGACGATGCCGTAGGTCGTAAAGACGGTGCCGACCGCCATGTACGAAAGCCCGAACAGCGTGAGGGTGATCGGGCCGAGCGTGCGCTTGAGGTGCGCACCGGTTGCTTCGCTCACTGAATCTCCTGTGATGTGACGGCTGGTGCCGGTGAGTCTGCGCCGATTCCATCTTCGGATCGACGACCAAAATGAACAATGTTCTTTTTGACTTGAATAGACTAAACCGAGAATGTTTCGAGCGCGAGTCTGAAATTTGAAAATCGCGCCAGCACCACGGCGGACGAGGGAGTATTGCACGTGAGTGAAGTGACCCATCGACGCGTCGGGCGCCCCAGCGAACAGGTACTGTCGCGCGTCAGGATCGTCGAAACCGCGCTCGACCTGCTCGACGAGCACGGTGAGGGGTTCGGCATGCGTGATCTTGCGCGCGAGCTCGGCGTGAGGCCGTCAGCGCTCTATAACCACGTTGCCAACAAAGAAGACGTGTTTCGCGGCATCCGCGAGGTGATTGCGGGTCGCATTTCGCAAGCCGAACTCGAGCGGGAACCGTGGGACGCGGCGCTCGCCGCCTGGGCGCGCTCATATCGAGACGCCTTCGCCGCCCACCCGCCGACGATCGCACTGCTGGCTGTGATGCCGTTTGACTCGGAATCAGATGTGTTCCCGTCGTATGACCGCATCGTCGGACTGCTCGTGACCGAGGGGTGGGAGCACGCCGAGGCGCTCAATATTCTCGTCGCGTTCGAGTCGTTCATTCTGGGATCGGCGCTCGACGCCGCCGCGGCGCCCGACATGCTGCACGCGGGCGACCGCGACGACGTGCCAGAGTTCACTGCCGCCTATCGCGACCGAGAGCAGCTCGTCACACGCACCGGTACCGGCCCGGCAGACCAAGCATTCGAAGCCGGGCTCGGCCTGCTGCTGCGCGGATTGCGCGCTGAGCAGGCCGAGCGCGACTCGGCGGCGGACTAGGCCACCCCCGCTACTCCCGCTAGGCCCGCGGGTCGAGCGGGTAGTCCTCGCCCATTTGGTCGATCTGCTGGGTGCTCGGGTCGTTCTCTGAGAAGTCCATCATCGGCACCGGGCGACGGAAGCCGCCCGTCACGATCGCGATGATGATGACGCCCACGACGAGCCAGATGCCGCCGACGAGCCAGGTGAGCGCCTGCAGTGAGGTCCAGAGCCAGATCGTCAGGGCAAACCCGATCAGCGGCATGACGCCGTAGCGAATCCACGCCCACGCGCCCTCGGGACGCTTGCCGTTCTTCGGGAACAGATACGTGCGAATGACTGAGAGATTCACCATCGCGAATGCGGCGAGCGCGCCGAAGCTAATCATGAATGCGACTGTGTCGAGCGACAGGAACAGCGCCGAGAGCGCGAACACCGACACGATGACCGCGGCAACGACCGGCGTTCCGAAGCGCTGGTGCAGTCGTGAGAGCGGCTTCGGAAGCATGCCGTCGCGGCCCATCGCGTAGAGGATGCGCGACACCGAGACCTGCCCGGTCATGCCCGAACCGAAGGCGCCGACCACGTAGATCGCGACAAAGAAGGCCGTGAACCAGCTCGTGCCGAAACTGTCCATGACCGTCGTACCCGCGGCGTCAATCTGATCGCCGCTCAGAGCTGACCAGTCGGGGTTGAAGGCGAGCGCGCCGGCCCACGAGACCAGGATGAAGAAGAAACCGCCGAGCAGGGTCGAGAGCACGATCGCGCGCGGAATGTCGCGGCGCGGGTGCTTCGCCTCTTCCGAGAGCGTTGATACGGCGTCGAACCCCAGGAACGAGAGGGCGAGAATCGCGGCGCCGGAAGCGACGGCACCGATGCCGCCCTCGCCGAACGTGAAGGGCTCAATGAGTCCGACCGCCTGATCGCCACCGAGATACTGCTTGAACGCGAGGGCGACGAACACGACGACGAGCACCACGGAAAGAGCGATGATCACGAAGTTGACCTTGTTCACGAGGTTGATGCCCAAAATGTTAAAGAGCAACACCAGCAGCAGTGAGACGAGCGTGAACACCCAGATCGGCACCGCCGGGAACTGCGTGTTGAGGTAGATGCCGATGAGCATGAAGTTGATCATCGGAATGAACAGGTAATCAAGCAGCATCACCCAGCCGGTCAAGAACCCGGCCGCGCCGCCAAACGACTGCTGCGTATAGGTGTAGGCCGATCCGGCCACGGGGTATTTGCGCACCATCGCGCCGTAGCTGGCGGCCGTGAAGAGCATCGTGACCACCGCGACCACGTAGGCGGAGGGGAGGTGGCCGTCGGTGACCTGGTTCACAATTCCGTAGGTCGTGAACACAGTGATGACCGTCATGTAGGTCACCCCGAACAGGGTCAGGCCGGTGAGGCCGAGCGCGCGTTTGAGTCGCGGCTGGGTCGTTGTATCGCTCACGGTGGTCTCCTTTGAGTCGTGCGATGAGGTGTCGTGCGGGGCGAGTTGGTGCGGGTTAGTGTGCGTCGCCGTGGAACGTGGGTTCCCCGGCCAGCCAGGTGCCGTGGACGGTGAGGTCGGCGATTGCCTCCGGCGCGATCGCGAGCGGATTCGCTGACAACCAGACAGCGTCTGCGACCATGCCTACGGCGAGTGTGCCGCGGTCGGTCGCGAGCGCCTGGCGCGCGATACCAGCGGTGTAGGCGGCAAGGGCGGTGCCTGCGTCAACGCGCTCGTCGGGCAACCACGCGTCGGCGCCCGGCTCGGTGTGGCTGTGCCGGGTGATTGCCGTCGACAGTGCCGGACGCCAGTCGCGCGTGGTCACGGGCCAATCGCTGCCGAACGTGACTGTTGCGCCACTTCGGTGTACCGACCCGATCAGGTATTGCCAGCCCTCGCGAGAGTGACCGAGGTGCGGGATAGTGAGGTCGCGCATGACGGCGTCGCACTGCGCCCAGTACGGTTCGAAGTTGGCGATGATGTCGAGCTCCGCGAAGCGGTCGACATCTGCGGGGTCGAGCAGGGCGACGTGGGCGATGACGTGATGGGAATCGGCGCCGGATCCGCCCGCTGCGCGGGCGCTCTCGAGCGCGTCGAGGGCGCTGCGGTTCGCGGCGTCACCGATGGCGTGGAGGTGCAGCTGGAAACCGGCGGCGTCGAACGCGCGCACCGCTTCGCCGAGTTCGACGTCGCTCCAGTTCGGCAAGCCGCGGTCCGTTGGCCGATCTGCGTAGGGCTCGATGAGGGCCGCCGTGTGGCTCTCAATCACGCCGTCGAGAAAGAACTTCACGGTTTCACCGCTGAGCCGGGGGTGTGCGAGGTCGCGCACGCTCTCGCGGGCGGCAGTGAATTCAGCGACCTGCTCTCGCCAGCGTGCTGGATCGGCGCGGAACGCCAGATTGACTCGCGTGTGCAGGCGATGCTGCTTCGCGGCCTCGAGGTAGAGCGCGAGATCGGCGGCCTCGACCCAGGCATCCTGAATCCAGGTCGTGCCCTGCTCGGCATACCCGCGCGTGGCCCGCTCAATGGCGTCGAGGCGATCGTCCAGCGTGAACGCGGGCACGACGTCGGCGATGAAGTTGTTGGCGGCCGCCTCCTGCAGTGTGCCCAGCGGGGAGCCGTCGTCGCGGCGCACGATGCGCCCCAGCTCGGGGTCGGGGGTCTCAGCGGTGATGCCGCCAGCTGCGAGCGCCGCGCTATTCACCCACGCCGTGTGGTAATCCCAGGCGCGCAAAATTGTGGGGGTGTCGCCCGTGACCTCGTCGAGCCATCGCGCGTCAAACAGACCTCCCTCGGCGAACGTCGCGTCGTAGCTCGCGCCCACAATCCACTCAGCATCGGGGTGTGCGGCCTTCCACTCGGCCACAGCAGCGAGAATCCCCGCGAGGTCTGCCGCCTCGCGCACGCGCGGCCCGAGTGCCTCGATGCCACCGAGTAGCGGGTGTGCGTGGCCGTCGCCGATGCCGGGAGCAAGGGTGCCGCTCGCGAGATCGATCACTGTGAGCGCAGGGTCGCTGCCAGCGCCCGCCGCGATTGCCTGCGCCTCGCTCCCGAGAGCCACGACCCGATCGCCCTGGAACGCAACGGCTTCGCTCGTCACCGCGCCCGACGCCGACGCCGGATCGACGATGACGGTTCCGTTCACAAATACGGTGGCGTGCGAAGCTTCGCTCATGCTGCATCCTTGCTGCTCGGTGCCTGGTGCTCGTTGCCTGGTGGCGGGGACTACAGTGGTAAACGAACGAGGTTCGTTTACCGGCGGGTTGAGAATAGTACGGATTCGCGACGAGCGCGAGCAAACGAACACTTTTGTTACACATCTCAGGTGAGCACACGAAGGAGTGACATGACCACCGACGCACCCACCGCGAAGCGCCGCGCGGGTCGCCCGAAGCAGAACGTGCTCTCGCCACGTCTCATTCACGAGACTGCGCTCCGACTCATCGACGAACACGGCGTCGACGGCGCCGGTATGCGTGCGATCGCCAAAGAACTCGGCGTGCGACCCTCGTCGCTGTACAACCACGTCGCCGGTCAGGCGGCGCTCGTTGCGGGCGTACGTGACCTCGTGAGCGAGCGCATTCCGACCGAACCCTTCACTCGGCTGCCGTGGGATGCGGCCCTCGAACAGTGGGCACTCGGCTACCGGCTCGCATTCGCCTCCCACCCGCCGACCATCGCGTTGCTCGCCGTGCAACCGCTCGACCCCGATTCGGCGACGTCACTGATGTACGACGCGGTCGCCGCCGCGCTCGTGCGCGCGGGCTGGCCAGAGGAGCGCGCGCTTTCAGTGATCGTCGCGCTGGAGTGTTTCATCCTGGGAGCCGCCCTCGACCTCGCCGCCGACCAGACCATGCTCGATCCCGGGCCCCGCACCGACGTTCCGGGATTCTCCGGCGTCTATCGGGCGCGGGCGTCCGCGCTCGCCGCAACAGGCGTGAGCCCGGCGGACGACGCCTTCGAGATCGGGTTGCGCTCGATGCTCATCGGGCTGCGGGCAGAGTTTGCGGCACTGCCGAGCGGCGGCGTCGCGCGTGAGACGACCCCGGGCGCGACAACCGCAGGCGAAAAGATCGCGGGTTAGAAAATAATCGTGCGATCGCCGTCGACGAGAATGCGGTTCTCGGCGTATGAGCGCACCGCGTGGCGCAGCACTCGCGCCTCAACGTCTTGACCCAACTGGGTCAGCGAACGGACCGTGTAGCCGTGGTCGACGCGCAGAGTGTCTTGCTCGATGATTGGTCCCTCGTCGAGGTCGGTCGTCACGAAGTGCGCGGTCGCGCCGATCAGCTTCACGCCGCGCTGGTGCGCCTGCTTATAGGGGTTCGCGCCCTTAAATCCGGGCAGGAACGAGTGATGGATGTTAATGGCGCGGCCCTCGAGCGCGGCGCAGAGCTCTGGGGAGAGAATCTGCATGTAGCGCGCGAGCACGACGAGTTCAATGTCGAGCTGCTCGACGGCCTCGATGACCCGTGCCTCGAACGCGGCCTTATCTTCGGCGCCGGCGATGGCTCGGTGCTCGAACGGCACATCGTAGAACTCGGCAATGTCGCGCACGGTCTCGTGATTCGACAGCACGAGCGGCACGTCGATCGCGAGTTGGCCCGCGCGGCGACGATAGAGCAGATCGTTGACGCAGTGCGTCGCGGTTGACGCCAGAATCAATGTCCGCACGGGCCGATCGGCCCGGTCGAGGCGCCACGTCATGTGATAGCGCTCGGTCACCGGCGCGAGCGCATCGGCGAACCTGCCGTCGAAGGTTTCTGGCTGCGCAACCGCCTCGACCTGCAGACGCATGAAGAAGCGTCCGGTGTCGGCGGATGCGAACTGCTGGCTCTCGACGATGTTGCCGCCCGCCGCGACGATCGCACCGCTGATCGAGTGCACGATACCCGGGCCGTCGATGCAAGACAGGGTGAGCACCCACTGGGTGTCGGCGGCGGTGGCGGAGTTGGAGAGCGAAGTCACGCCCCCCAGGGTAGTGGATCGTGTGGGTGTCGCAGCGGTCAGGGCTGGGTGAGTGACGCCTGCAACCCGGTGATGCGCCCCGCCTGGTCGAACGTAAATGTCGCCGCGTTCGTGCTGCCATCGGTGAGTCGGGCCCCGGTGAACTCTGCGTCGCTCCACTCCAGCTGCCAGCCGGCGTGCTGCGCGAGTCCCCACACAGCGGTGCGCGCGTCGCGTAGCGGCAGCGTGCCAATGAGTCGAGGAAGCGACGGCAGTGCCTCTGCCAGGGTGAGCGGAGGCAGCGGCGCTTCGAGCATGAACACGGCGCGCGAACCGCCGCCGAGCGGCGATGAATAGTAGGGCGAGCGGCCGGTGATCGCTATTGCGACCGCGCCGATCTGGTGAGCGATCTGCGCCACGCCCGCGGCGGGATCGTCGCCGAGGTCGAGGAGGGGGAGCTCCGGCTGCGTCAGCTCAGTAATGCCGTTCGCCTCGCCGTAGGCGCGGAGCGCAGCCGCCTGGCCGTTCGGGTCACCGTTCGGGTGCGCCCACCCCCACAGCAGCGAACGCGGGCCGGGCGCGATCGAGGCGATAAAGTGCGCACGGCATTCGATGCGTCGCTGCGGGTCGTGGAGCGATGAGAAAGCCAACGTGCCCGCCTGCATGTCGACGTCCCAGCGGTGTTCGCCGAGGGTGTCGGTGAGCACGCCGAGTTGTTCCTGGCGGAGCACAGCGAACAGGGTCGAGCGGTTCTCAAGGGGTTCCAGCGACGTGAACGACATGGGGACACGCTATGCACACTGCCTGAGGATTACCAGAACGCAGACTATGTGACCTCCGTGGTCACGTCACCGGCCGCCGCGCGACCCGGTGTTGCTAAGCTGAAGCCGTCGTGACTGGCGTACAGATGGTCACCATCGGGAAACGACACCTGCTTGCAAGGAGCGGCCGCTCGCCTGGGTCGCATCCGGAAATGTTGCCGCGCGCACGCGCGAATCACCACTGAGGAGCATTGCATGTCCACCCAGTCAGCCTTTTTCAACGAGCCACTCGAGGTTGTCGACCCCGAGATCGCAGCGGTGCTCAAGAACGAGCTCAACCGCCAGCGCTCCACGCTGGAGATGATCGCCAGCGAGAACTTCGTGCCGCGCGCCGTGCTCGAATCGCAGGGTTCGGTGCTCACCAATAAGTACGCCGAGGGCTACCCCGGCCGCCGCTATTACGGCGGTTGCGAGTTTGTCGACGTCGCTGAAGAGCTGGCGCGTGAGCGTGCCAAGTCGCTCTTCGGTGCAGCGTACGCGAATGTGCAGCCCCACTCGGGTGCCACGGCGAACGCCGCGGTGCTCTCGGCCATCGCCGAGCCCGGAGACACGATTCTTGGCCTCGAGCTCGCGCACGGCGGCCACCTCACGCACGGCATGAAGCTCAACTTCTCGGGCAAGCTCTACAAGGTCGCCTCGTACGGCGTCGATCCCGAGACGTTCCTCGTTGACATGGACGTCGTGCGCCAGCAGGCGCTCGAGCACCGCCCCAAGGTGATCATCGCCGGCTGGTCGGCCTACCCGCGCACGCTCGACTTCGCGAAGTTCCGCGAGATCGCCGACGAGGTCGGCGCGACCCTGTGGGTGGACATGGCGCACTTCGCCGGGCTCGTCGCCGCCGGTCTTTACCCGAACCCGGTGCCTCACGCCCACGTCGTCTCGTCTACCGTGCACAAGACCATCGGTGGCCCGCGCTCTGGCTTCATTCTCACGAACGATCTTGACCTGCACAAGAAGCTCAACTCCAACGTCTTCCCCGGCCAGCAGGGTGGGCCCCTCATGCACGTGATCGCCGCGAAGGCGACAGCGTTCAAGCTCGCAGCGACCGATGAGTTCAAGGACCGCCAGGTGCGCACCCTGTCGGGCGCCAAGCTGCTCGCAACGGCGCTCACGACCGAGGCATCGAAGACCGCTGGCGTTGACGTACTCACGGGTGGCACCGACGTGCACCTCGTGCTCGCTGATCTGCGCAACTCGCCACTCGACGGCCAGCAGGCGGAGGACGCGCTGCACGCCGTCGGCATCACGGTGAACCGCAACGCGGTGCCGTTCGATCCTCGCCCGCCGATGGTCACCTCCGGCCTGCGCATCGGTACGCCCGCGCTCGCGACCCGCGGCTTCGGCGACGCCGAGTTCGCGGAGGTGGCAGACATCATCGCGCAGACGCTGCAGCAGAGTGGCGACGTCGAGGCGCTGTCGGCGCGCGTGAAGTCGCTCGCAGACGCGTTCCCGCTGTACCCCGGCCTCGAGGAGTGGTAAACCGTGGCCGCTGAACTTCTCGACGGGAAGGCAGCTGCCGCCGACATCAAGCAGGAACTCACCGTTCGCGTGGCCGCGCTGCGCGAGCGCGGTGTCGTGCCCGGTCTCGCGACCGTGCTCGTCGGCGCTGACCCGGGTTCCCAGTGGTATGTCGCCGGTAAGCACCGCGACTGTGCAGAGGTTGGCATCGCGTCGATCAAGCGCGAGCTGCCTGAAACTGTCACCCAGCACGAGCTTGAGGCCGTGCTCGACGAGCTGAACGCCGACGATGCCTGCACGGGATACATCGTGCAGCTGCCGCTGCCGAAGCACATCGACACCGATCGGATTCTCGAGCGAATCGACCCCGACAAAGACGCGGACGGGCTGCACCCGACGAACCTCGGTCGCCTCGTGCTGAACGCGAATCGCCCGATCACTTCGCCGCTGCCGTGCACGCCGCGCGGAGTCATTGAGCTTGTCGAGCGCAATGGCATTTCGTGGGAGGGCAAGCACGTTGTCGTCATCGGGCGCGGCGTTACAGTAGGCCGTCCGATCGGCCCCCTGCTCACGCGCCGCGAGTACAACGCCACGGTGACCCTCACCCACACGGGAACGCAAGATCTCGGCGCGATCCTGCGTCAGGCCGACGTGATCGTCGCGGCCGCCGGCTCGGCGGGCATCGTGCGCGCTGCGGATGTGCAGCCCGGCGCCATCGTGCTCGACGTCGGAGTTTCGCGCGAGACAGACCCCGAGACCGGCAAGAGCCGCGTCGTCGGTGATGTTGAGCCCGCGGTCGCCGAAGTTGCGGCCTGGGTGTCGCCGAACCCCGGAGGGGTTGGCCCGATGACTCGCGCGCTGCTGCTGCAAAACGTCGTGGAGATGGCTGAGCGCGCCTGATCTCGACGGTTGGCACCTGTGCCCTACAAACGCCCGCGGTGAACTCCACCGCGGGCGTTTGTGTGCCCGGCCCGAGCTTTCAGGCGGGCGCGGCATACTTAGAGGCGTCGTGCCCGCGATTCAACCCGACGAAAGCTGAGCTCCGCACGTGACCCTGACGACCACCGCCCTCTCCACGATCGCGACCGTCCCCGCGCTGTTCGGCATCGACTGGCTCGACCCCGAGACGCTGCTCAAGACCGGCGGCTGGATCGCCCTGATACTCGCGTGTGCCTTCGTGTTTCTTGAAACCGGCGTGCTCGTGCTGGCATTTCTGCCCGGCGATTCCCTGCTCTTCACGGTGGGTCTCTTCACCGCCACGGGCATCATCGACATTCCGATTTGGATCACCTGCCTGCTGCTCTTCATCTTCGCGTTTGCCGGCGACCAAATGGGATTCATGATCGGGCGAAAGCTCGGGCCCGCGATCTTTAAGCGGGAGAAGAGCCGCCTCTTCAACCCCGAAAACGTGGCGCGCACGCACGCGTTCTTTGAGAAGCACGGCCCGAAGGCGATCATCATCGCGCGCTTCCTGCCGGTGTTCCGAGCGTTCGTGCCGGCCGCGGCTGGCGTGGGCAAAATGGAGTATCGGCACTTCGTGTTGTACAACGCGATCGGCGCGCTCCTCTGGGGAGTTGGCGTTACGCTGCTCGGATTCTTCCTCGGCCAGATTCCGTTCGTACGCGAGTACAGCGAGGTCTTCATCATCGTGCTCGTGCTGATTCCCGGTGTGCCGATTCTGTTCGAACTCTTCCGCGCGTTCTCGTCGTGGCGCGCGAAGCGCCGGGCCGCCGCCGCGGGCGGCGATCCGGAATCGACCGCCGCGGCCGAGTAAGGCAGCTGGGCGCGAGCCATTCGGCGCCGTGGCGGCTGGCGGCCGCTGCCGTGGCGGCTGGTGGCCGCGCGCAAGATCGGGGTTGACTGGTGCTCTGTCGTCCCGTAACGTACAACCAAATGGTTTCACGATTCTCACCCCAGCAGCGCCCGGGCGTCGGCGGCCCCGACCAGTCCGGTGACTCTGACGCGCTCAGCGACGCCGAGGTGAATCGCATTTTCCGTGCGCTCGCAGACGCGACGCGGCGCGATATCGTGCGGCGCACGCTGACGGCAGCCGCGTCGATTTCAGAGCTTGCAGCCGACTACGACATGTCGTTTGCAGCTGTGCAGAAGCACGTCGCGGTGCTCGAAGCGGCCGATCTCGTCGCCCGCACCCCGCAGGGAAGGGAGCGCATCATCCGAGGCAACCCCGAGACCATCCGCCGCGCGCAGCGGCTGCTCGATCACTTTGAGCAGCTCTGGCGGGCGCGCATCGACCGACTCGACGCGTTTCTCGCCGAAGAGCCCGGCGGTGCTGCCGGGTCAGCAGACTCCCTACCCCAGTAGACCCCTTCACGAAAGGCCGAAATCATGCCCATCACCTCAGTCACCACCGACACCGAGGCATTCACCCTCGCCGTAGTCGCCGACTTCACCGTCTCAGTGCGACGCCTCTGGGACGCGTACACGGACCCGCGTCAGATCGAGCGCTTTTGGGGTCCGCCCGAGTACCCGGCAACGTTTCTGCGTCACGACGCGGCGCCGGGCGGCGTCAGCAACTACTACATGACCGGACCCGAGGGTGACCGCAGCGCCGGGTACTGGCAGTGGGTCGCGGTCGAGGCGCCGCACTCGTTTGAGGTGCGCGACGGTTTCGCGCACGACGACGGCACTCCGAACACCGACCTGCCGAGCATGCGCATGGTGTTCGAATTCACCGAGACCGCGCTCGGCTCGCGGCTCACCACGACCACCCACTTCGGCTCGCTCGAAGAGCTCGAACAGCTCAAGGCAATGGGAATGGAAGAGGGCATGCGCGCCGCGATGGGTCAGATCGACGCGGTCGTCGAGGATCTCCAGGCGTTTGCCGCTGGGCGTGCGACCGAGGTGCAGCTCATTGGTGACACGCAGGCGCGGGTGTCGCGAGTCATTCGCGGGTCGCTCGAGCAGGTCTGGCGCGCGCACACCGACCCAGAGATCATTCGGCGCTGGCAGCTCGGCCCCGACGGGTGGAGCATGCCGGTCTGCGAGTTTAGCGCTGAAGTAGGGCAGCAGTTGCGCACTGAGTGGCAGAACGACGAATCGGGTGAGCGTTTCGGATTCGCGGGCGTCGTCGTCGATCTGGCCGCCCCGTACCGGCTCGTGACGACCGAGCGCATGATTTCGCCGCAGGACCCCGAGGGCAAGGCGAGCCCCGAGACGCTGAATGAGATGACGCTGACCACCGTCGAGGACGGCACGCTGCTCGCCTACGTCATCACGTACCCCGACGCTGCAGTACGCGAGGCCGTGCTCGCAACTGGCATGGCCGACGGCATGGAGTCGAGCTACGTTCGCCTCGAGCAGGAGGTGCTCGCGGCGTAACGGCCTGCGCTCTGCGCGGCGGCGAGCGGTGCGGGCGCTCGGCGCTGCGGCGCGGGGGATGATCAGCCGTTGGGTGTGCACACCGAGTGGGACTTCTCAGGCTGAGCGACTACTCTGAGACACTGTGCCAACAGAGCTGGAACACCTTTCGACGATCGCCCTTTACTCGGCGATGATCGTCTACGCCATCGCATTCGTTTTCTACGCGGTGGACCTCGCAAACCGCAGCGGTGACGCCGCAGCGGTGCGCGCCACTGCCGACGAGGCTGCATCCGCGCAGGCCGCCGGGGGAGTGGCGACGCTCGTGCGCACGGCACCGCCCGCGCAGGCGACCGGAGGCGAGGGTAGGGTGCGACGTTCACGCTCGCTGCGCATCGGTTTCTCGCTCACCGTGCTCGCCTTCGTACTGCACCTCGGCGCGACCGTGATGCGCGGCATCGGCGCAGAGCGGGTGCCGTGGGCCAACATGTACGAGTTCGCGCTGACGGCGACGTGCGCGATCGTGCTGATTTTCTTGGTCGTGCAGTTCTTCGTTGACCTGCGGTTCCTCGGCGCGCTGATCACAGGCATGACGATCCTGTTCTTGGGCGTCACGAAGGTGAACTTTTACGTCGCAATTGTGCCGCTGCAGCCTGCGCTTGATTCGTACTGGCTCGTCATTCACATTCTCGTCGCGGTGCTCGCCGTTGGCTTCCTGACACTGTCATTCGGTCTGTCCGTGTTGCAGTTGTTGCAGCACCGGCGCGAACAGCGGGATCTCGCGGGCGGAACGCCCACCATGCGCTTCCTATCGACGTTCCCGAACGCGGTGCGGCTCGAAGATCTCTCGTACCGGCTCGCGATTATCGGCTTCGTGTTCTGGACCTTCACGCTCATCGCCGGGTCGATCTGGGCCGAGGCTGCCTGGAGTCGCTACTGGGGCTGGGACACGAAAGAGGTGTGGACCTTCGTGATCTGGGTGCTCTACGCCGGCTACATTCACGCGCGTGCTACGCGCGGCTGGCGCGGAACGCGCTCAGCGTGGTTGTCGATCATCGCCTACACGGCCGTCATCTTCAACTTCACGATCGTGAACGTGTTCTTTAAGGGCCTGCACGCCTACTCGGGCCTGTAAGCGCGGGCCTGAAAACGTGGGCGTCTGAGTATTCCGGGATGGTGCGGGTGCGCCTCAGCGCACCCGCGATCCGCGGATCTCGCCCTGGCTACTGCAGCACCTCGACGATTTCGGCGGGGTCAACGAGGCGCCCCGCAATAACGCCCAGGCGGTCTCGGTTGCCACCGGCGTCACGCAGGTGGTCGACGATCCACGACAGCTCGTCAGCCTCGCGTGCCACCAGCCAGTCGGCCTCGCCGACACCGCACGCGGCAATGACCTGAGTCGTGACCGATGGGGCGCCCGATACCTCGTCGACGAAACTGGGCCGCTCGGCAACGCCGCACACCGAGAGCCACTGCTTGGGTGCCAAAGTGGACGCTGTCGACGCGGAGGCGTCGCTTGCGGTGCCGGTCGGAACGGAGTCGACGGCGACGCCGAGCGCGCTCCAAGAGCGGATCAGGGGCTGCACGAGTGCCGAGCGTCGCAGCTGACGGAGCGACCACTGCAGATCTTCTGGCGCGCCGCCCTGCAGCCACACCAGCAGGTCGGCGTCGGAGCGCACCCCGCTGACGTCGTACCACCCGCGTACCGAGACGCCCTCATCGGCGAGTTCAAGCGAGACATCTTCAAGTTCGCGTACGAAGCCGGGAACGTCGCGGCCGTCGAGCACGACCGGGTGCGACGAACTCACGCGGAAGGTGGCAAACAGCGAGTACGTCGCAGTCGGCGTCGCTCCCTCGCTCGGTTCGGTCTGGCTAGCTACTGGGTCAATTCCGTGTTCGCTCATGCCTCCATCGTGGACGCCTGAGCTGGGAGGCACAAGGGGGTCGCGGCGCCTGCGCCGACTCTGGCGTCAGCGTCCGCCGACGATCGGAAAGCTGCCGGTCGGCGCTTCACCGTCGTCGTAGACCGTCGCGGGAGAGCCGATGATGCGCGAATCAGGTTCGCCGACTACCGCCTCGTCTTTGTCGGGATAGTCGAAGCGCGCGAGCACCCAGCGCATCGCTTCGAGCCGGGCACGTTTCTTATCGTTCGACTTCACGACCGTCCACGGAGCCTGGGGCGTGTCGGTGTAAAAGAACATCGCTTCTTTGGCCTCGGTGTAGTCGTCCCACTTGTCGAGGCTCGCGAGGTCGGTCGGCGAGAGCTTCCACTGCTTCACCGGATCTCCCGAGCGCGAAATAAACCGTTCGTGCTGCTCTGCCTTGCCCACCGAGAACCAGAATTTCACGAGGTGCACGCCCGAGTTCACGAGCATTTGCTCAAACTCGGGTGCTGACCGAGTGAACTCAAGATACTGCTGAGGCGTGCAGTAACCCATCACGCGTTCGACTCCGGCCCGGTTGTACCACGAGCGGTCGAACATGACGATCTCACCCGCTGACGGCAGATGTTGCACGTAGCGCTGAAAATACCACTGCGTTCGCTCACGCTCAGTCGGCACCTCGAGTGCGACCACGCGAGCACCGCGCGGGTTCAAGTGTTCGGTGAACCGCTTGATCGCGCCACCCTTGCCCGCGGCATCACGGCCCTCGAACAGGATCACGATCTTCTCGCCGGACTCTTTCACCCACGCCTGCAGTTTCAGGAGCTCGATCTGCAGCAGCCGTTTCTGGGACTCGTATTCTCGACGCGAGAGCTTGTGCTCGTAAGGGAATCCCTGTCTCCAAGCCGCATCCGGCCGGTTGTTTGCGGGGCGTCCGACCGCGAGCAGCTCAGCGATCTCATCGATCTCGGGCGTGACGTCGACGTCGTCTGGCCCGGCAAGTTGAAACCCTGGGGTCTCGGTCGTTGGGTCTTCGTGAACCATGTGTGGCCTTTCGCGTGGGTGGAACGCTGACAGGTCTAACGCACAAGGCGCGCGATCGCGGCCGATGCCTCCTGCAATTTGTCTGCGGCAACCTCGCCGCCCTCTGCGGCGGCGGAAGCGACGCAGTGACGCAGGTGGTCATCGAGCAGCTCGAGTGCGACCCGCTCGAGGGCCTTCGTCGCGGCCGAGACCTGCGTCAGGATATCGATGCAGTACTCATCCTCTTGCACCATGCGCTGCACGCCGCGAACCTGGCCCTCAGCGCGGCGCAGGCGCTTCAGCAGTTCGTCTTTGTGCTCGATGTAGCCGTGCGTGTGATCGGCACACGCCGCCTCTGAAACTTCGCTCATGCGAAAACTGTACCGGGATTCAGATGCCCGTTCGCGGTCGGCGCAGCAGCGCCACGACACCGCCGCCGACGATCACGAGCACGGCGACCCAGATCGCGATGTAGAGGGGGTACTCAGCGGTGTCGATGCGCTCTCCGTTGAGCATCGACGCGACAACGAGCAGGGCCGGTTCGAGGTAACTCAGGAGCCCGAAAATACTGATCGTCAGCAGTCGTGAAGCGAGAATATAGCAAATAAACGCGATGCCGGTCGCGACGGCGAACAGGGGAGCCGCCCAGATCAGAGCGGGGTTTGATGCGAGGGCGGATCCGAACATCAGCTCCCGCACCAGGGCGAATGCCGCGAACGGCGCAACCGCGAGAAATTCCCAGAACAGTCCGCCGATGTGCGCGAAGCCGAGCGCGCGGCGCAGCACAAAGTAGACGGGGTAGCCGAGCGCGACGAGCAGTGTTTCCCACGAGACGCCGCCCACGCGAATGAGCTCGAAGACGATGCCGAGCGCGGCGATGCCCGCCGCGCTCCACTGCCACCAGGTCAGGCGGTCACGGTAGAGAAACCTGCCGACGAGCACCAGCACGAGGGGCAGCAAGAAGTAGCCGAGCGCGACCTGCAGTCCGCGGCCATTGAGGGGGGCCCAGGTGAAGACCCAGAGTTGAGCCGCAACGAGCCCACCGCACACGATGATGCCGAGGAGTAGCAGCGGCTGCCGCTTGATGCGGCGGCCGATCTCGGTGACGAGGTGCCACTGTCGCACGGCGATGAGCGCGAGCGCCACAATGGGCACGGCCACCAAGATGCGCAGGCCGATGATGGCCCCCGGAGGGGCCGGTGCCATGAATGGCGTGACAAAGTAAACGCCAGCGAACAGCACCGAAGAGGCGACCGAAACGATCGCCCCTTGCGTGTCGCGGCTCAGTGAGCCGAACAATCCTTACAGATCGATGGCGCCGATGACCTCACCGTACGGCGTCTCGCCGATCGGGGTGAAGCCGATGTGCAGGAAGAAGCCCTCTGGGCCGTCTTCGCCGCGCTCCCAGAGCACCGTCACGCGCTCGACGCCGCGGCGCCTGGCCTCTTCGATGAGAGCGTTGACCGCGAAGCTGCCCACGCCAGAGCCCTGCACGTCTGCGTCGACGTTAATGCGCCACAGCGCCGCGCGAAACTCCTCTTGCGACGCCTCTGGATCAAAATTGCCGTGGATGAACCCGACTACCTGACCGTCTTGCAGCACGACACGCTGCCATGCGGTGTGCGCCGGCGTGACGGCCGCGGCCGCGGCGTATGACACCGGCGTGACGAACTGCTCTTGGCCGCGCTTCAGGCCCAGCGTATTCACGGCGACGATCGTCGCTGCGGAAAGCTCTTCGAGTCTTAGTTCGGTCATGATTCCAGGCTAACGCTTCGCGGCGTCGGCGCAAGACTTCTGCGCAGGATCGTTCGCGGCGAGTGCCGCACCGACGGCCGCAGCCGGGGAACCTTCGGGGAGTGGCCGCAATCGGGCACCGATATGCAGTTCCGCGATGAAGGGCGACTCACGCGCCCACTCGTCGAGCCTGGTCGCCACGGCGTCGAAGAAGCGCGGGCCGAGCAAGCGCAGCCCGCCGCCCACGACGATGGTGTGGGGGTCGAGCAGCAGCACGAGCATGCGCAGCGCCGTCGCTGTTCCTCGCACGAGGTGTTCAAATGCCGCGCTCGCGTCGGAGTCCCCCGCGTCGATGGCGGGGAGTAGCGACCGCCCGGGGTGCTCGCCGCCGGCGGGCCAGTACGTGCGGAGCGCCGCGCCGCTCGCGGCGGTTTCGAGGCAGCCACGCTGACCGCAGGGGCAGGGACGGCCGAGCGGGTCAATCGGCAGGTGCCCGATCTCGCCCGAGACGCCACAGGCTCCGCGTTGCAGCTCACCGTCGACGACCAGGCCATTGGCCAGACCCGTGCCGAGGTTCAAATAGACAACGGTGCCGTCGAGGCCCAGGAGGTGCGCGGCGCCGAGCGCGGCGGCGTTGACATCGTTTTCGAGTGACACCGGTAGGCCGGTGCGCTCGCCGAGCCGGGCGGCGAGCGCGAGGTGTTCGATTCGCAGGTTGTACGCCAGCTGCACCTCGCCAGCATCGCGATTGATCTGCCCCGGAATACCGACGCCGACTGATGCAAAGTCGGAGACTGCGCAGCCGAGCGCTGAGGCGAGCTGTTCGACGGCGAGCTGGGCGGTGGCGAGCACTGCCGCGACCCCCGAATGTGTCGGGAGCAGCGTCGTCGCGAGCACGTCACCCGCGGCGTCGATCGCAACTGCCTCCGTCTTGGTGCCACCGATATCCATGCCGATGCGCAGGGGAGTGTTCATGAGGGGTCCTCTTCAATCAGTGTGAGGAGAGCTGAGCCGACGAGCGCGGTCGAACCGAACGTCGCGACGTCGGCGTATTCGGCCGGGCCGGGCCACCCCATTTCCACGACGAGCAGATCGCGCCCGGCCTTCCGCAGCGCGTCGATGCCGGCACGAGCGAACGCGTGGCGGTGCAGGTCACGCCCGATAATTACGCAGCCGGCATCAGAAATTTCTTCGGCTTCGGCGGCCGCATCCGCCCTCACTCGCCATGGCCGTGGCGAGTCCACGGAGACCGATGCGGTGTACGACGGGGAGAACGTCGCACAGGCCCCTCGCGAGCCAGAGAGGCGTGCGGCGGCGGGCGCGAACGGTCCCCACGGGGTGTTGCCAACGGCCTGATTCGATTCGCTTTCGACGCGCAGTACCGCGGCCTCCGGGTGCGCAGCGATCCAGGCGCGCGCCGCGTCCGAACCGCTGAAACTCGCGGCGATGCGCTCGGTCTCCGTGTGAGTGGGTGAGCTCGGATCAGCCTCTGTGAGTGCCGTGCCGAGCAGCGGCCGGGCTGCGGCGAGCGCAGCAGTGTTCGCTTCAGCCTCAAATACGCGCGCCTCCGAGAGACGTCCGCTCGCGATCGCGGTGATGACTCGCTCCTCGATGTCGCGGAGCAGTTCGGGCGACGAGCCGATACCGAGGCAGAGCAGGTCGCATCCGGCCGCGAGCGCGCGAACGACGGCCTCGGGAATGTCGATGCCATTGGTCGCGCCGCTCATGTCGAGGGCATCCGAGACGATGACTCCGGCGAATCCGAATTGTTCGCGCAGCATGCCCTGCAAAATGGTCGGGCTGAAGGTCGCGGGCTGATTCGGATCGATCTCGGGCAGCAAGATGTGCGAGGTCATGATCGCCCCGACGCCCTCGTCGATCGCCGCGGCGAACGGCGGTAGATCGCGCTGTGCGATCACCGCTGCGGTGTCAGCGACGATGGGGAGATCGAGGTGGGAATCGAGAGTGGTCGCGCCGTGGCCCGGGAAGTGCTTCGCGCACGCGGTTGCGCCCGCGCGCTGCACGCCCCGCACCCAAGCTGCGACGTGACGGGATACCAGTTCGGGATCCGCGCCAAAACTGCGTGTGCCGATCACCGGATTGCGCGGATCGCTGTTGACGTCGGCAACGGGGCCGAGCGCCAGGTCGAAACCGACACCCAACAGACTGCGCGCCACGCGCGCTCCGACTCGTTCGGTGTACGCGGGATCATCGATGCGGCCGAGCACGGCTGCGCTCGGGTAGGGGGATCCCTCGCGGTAGTGCAGGCGTGTGACCTCTCCGCCCTCCTCATCTATTGCGAGGATCAGTTCGGGGTTCGCGGCACGCAGGGCAGCGCCGAGCTGGGTGAGTTGTGTGCGATCCTGCACATTGTCACCGTAGATACAGAAGGACCGCACACCCTGCTCAATCGCAGCGAAGACCCACTCGGGTGCTTCGAGACCCGTGAAGCCGGGCATGAGCGTCGCTCGGATAGCCCGTCTGAGCTCGCTCATCCCTTGACCGCTCCGCTCACCAGGCCGCTCGTCATGCGGCCCTGGACAAAGAGGAAGAAGATGATGACCGGCACCGCGACGAGTGTCGAGGCCGCCATCACCTCGCCCCAATCAATTGCGCGGGAGGCCGACTGCTGAATGAAGCCGCGTAGCCACAGAGGGAGCGTTTGCGTGCTCGAATCTTGCAGCAGTACGAGCGCAACGGTGAATTCATTCCACGCTTGCAAGAAGGCGTAGACGCCGCTCGCCACGAGCCCCGGTGCGAGGAGCGGGAAGGTGATGCGGAGGAACGCCTGGGTGCGGCTAAGCCCGTCGACCATTGCAGCCTCTTCGAGGTCCGCGGGGATGCCCGCGACGAAGCCGCGCAGCATCCAGATGGTGAAGGGCACGACGGCAGCGATGTAGATCACGCTCACCCCGATGACGGAGTTCAGTAGGTTCAGCGAGCCCATCAGCTTGTACTGTGCGATGAACATGCCCTCGGCGGGCAGCATCTGGATGAAGAGCACCGCGAGCACGAAGCTGCGCCGCCCGCGGAAACGGAAGCGACTGATGGCCAGCGCTGCGAGGAAGGCGAAAAGCAGGCAGCACACGACCGCGATCCCGGCGACCAACAGACTCACACCGAGCGAGCGCACAAATGAGCCGTCGGCGAGTACCGAGCCGAAGTTGCGGAAAGATCCGCCGATGGGCAGGAGCCGCGGGGTCGACTGATCGAGCACGACGCTGGGGAGCAGGGAAGAATTGAGCATCCAGTACACGGGGAAGACCCAGAAGATCGCGACGATGATCGCGATGATCGACAGGAGGAGCTTCCGCACGCCGCGCGGACGAAATCTCCCGCGCGATCGAATCAGTTCGACCGGTGCAGTCATGGTGACGGTCGTCGGACCCTGAGACGCGGCCCGGGTCTGGGGTTGGTGCATAGCGGTCATGCTTCCTCATCCTCCTTCAGGAGATTGCGCACGTAGGCCCAGCTGAGTGCGATCGTGAGCAGCAGCACAAAGATCGACATTGCGCTCGCCATAGCGAAATCGCTTGAGCCGATGCCGAGCTGATAAATGTAGGTGCCGAGCACGTCGGTCTGACTGGCGATCGAACCGCGATCCTGCAGCAGCTTGACCTGCGTGAAGACGCGCAGATCCCAGATGATCTGCAGCAGCATCACGATGCCGAGCACTGGTTTGATCAGCGGCACGATGATGTAGCGGAACCGCTGCCACGGGTTCGCGCCATCCATCTGCGCTGCCTCGAGTACCTCGCCAGAGACCTGAGTGAGTCCGGCGTAAATGGAGAATGCGACGAACGGCATGCTCATCCACACCACGATGATGAGCGCGACCAGAAAGAACGTGAGGGGTTCCTGCAGCCAGTTGTGATTCTGGGCAGGGATGCCGATCGACGTCAGTAGCCAATTGACGAGACCCCGTCGCCAGTCGAAGATCCAGTTCCAGATCGTCATTGCGGCGACCACGGGGGTGGCCCAAGCGAGCAGCAGTGCGATCTGTAGCGCGATGCGCACACCGGCAGGCACGACCTGCATCAGCAGTGCGACCGCGATGCCGATCACCATGGTGACGGCCGCCGTCACGAGACAGAAGGCGACGGATCGCGCCACGACGAGCCAGGTTGTCGGGTTGGTGAACAGTGTGACGTAGTTGTCGAACCACACCCACTCCGGCGCCTGGCCGAACTGCTGAGCGAGGCCGAAGTGCTGCATCGATGTGATCACCTGCCAGATGATCGGGTAGCCGAGCGCCAGCAGCACGACGAGTGTCGCCGGGAGCAGCAGAGCATAGGGAGTGATGCGGAAGCGACGACGCTTCGGGGTCACGACGGTGCGGCTCATGTCGCGCCTTTCTGAAGAACGATGCCGGATTGCGGCTGGGGTGCGCGACGAGCGCGCGCCCCAGCCGGGGTCCGATGACTACTGCGTGGTGCGTGGTGCGTGGTGCGTGTTTCGTGGGGCGTGTGCTCGCGCAGTTACTTCAGATTGAGGAGCGCGTCGAGCTTCTTGTTCGTGTCAACAGCGAGGCCCTCAAGGTCTTCGGTATCGCGGATCTTGGAGAAGAACTCCTCCATGACACTCTTCGCCTCGACCGCAGCCCAGCCTGGAGCGGCGGGGGTCAACTTCGAGTTCGAGGCCGACTCAACGAGCGCCTTCGCGAACTGATCGTCGCCGAGCGATGACGCGTACTGCTGGTTCGCCGGGCCGAGGCCGTTCTCGCCGAGCATCGTCTGGTACTCCTCGGAGAAGATGATGCGCAGCAGCTCCTTCGAGAGCTCCGGCTCCTTCGACTTCGCGGAGATGCCGATGTTCGAGCCGCCCGCGAAGATCGGGGCCGGTGTGCCGTCGGTGCCGGGGAGCACGAAGGTACCGAACACATCGTCGTTCCACTCGCGGGCGGGCTCGCCGTCCTCGCCCTCGACGAGATCGCCGATCGACCAGTGCGCCCAGCCCGGGGCCATGATCGTCGCTGCAGAGAGCGACAGATCGCCGCTGACGTTGCCGGCTTCGTCCTTGACCTGATCGGAGTCGTTCAGGTACTGGTACTGATTCGCGTCCTTCGCGTCGTTGGGGGCGTTCGAAGCGGTGCGGTAGATCTGCTGGAGCTGCTTCATGCCCTCGAGCGATTCGGGGGAGTCGAGCGTCGCCTTCCACTTACCATCGTCTTGCAACTCGGCGATTTCGCCGCCGTTCGCGAAGATCCACGAGATGCCATCGCGCCAGTCCTGGCCGCCGAGATAGAACCCGGAGAACCCGTCGATGCCCTTCGGATTCTTCTCGGTGATCGTCTTGACCGCAGCGTTGAACTCGTCGAGCGTCTTCGGTACCTCGACACCGGCCGCCGACCACACGTCTTTGCGATAGAACATGTAGCGCGAGCCGAAGTAGTAGGGAAGCGTGTAGTTCGCGCCGTCGACCGCGCCGACCTCGACGAACGACGGGATGAGGTCATCGCCGCCCAGTTCGTCATACATGTCGCTGATGTCGAGGAACGCACCAACGTTCGTGAACGTCGGCGACTGCGTGTTGCCGATCTCGGTCACGTCGGGCGTATTGTTCGCATCCGGAAGCGAGGTCGTGAGCTTCGTGACGACGTCGCCCCAGCCCTGCTCCTCGATCTTCAGCGTCGCGCCGGTGCGATCGTTGAATTCCGTGGTGAGGTAGTCGCGCAGTTCATCGGGGGTATCGCTGCCGACCAGCCACAGGGTGACCGTCTTTCCCTCGCCGTCGGTGGGGCTCGCCGAAGATCCCTGGCTGCAACCGGTGAACAGGAGAGCGGAAGCCATGGCCGCTGCGGCGAGGCCAGTGAGCTTTCTCTTCATGGTGGTTTCCTTTCAGTGTGCCCGACGTGGGCGGTGGATGTCGGTGGTGGTGCGGAGTGTGTGTTGCCGTGTGGCCGGGTGCTACACGACGCCGAGCTGGGCGTGCAGCACGATCGCGACCGCGCCGCGCAAGATCAGGTCGTCGCCCTGCATCGACGTGCGAATGATGAGATCGTTGTGCGAATCAGGCATCGTGCGCCTGCGCAGAATTTCAAGTGTCGCTTCGGCGAGCGTGCCCTCGATGAGTTCGAGCGGCCCGGCGAGTACGACCTCAGCGAGGTTCAAGACGCCGACGACGGGTGCGAGCGCGATGCCGAGCCGGTAGCCGGCCTCACGCAGTACACGCTCGCGGGCATCATCCTTATCGGATTCGGCCGCTAGTGCGGCGTTCAGCGACGGCACGGACAGCCAGTGCTCAAGCACTTGTTCGCGGGCGTACGGGGCCTCGAGCCCGAGGTCGGTGCCGACCATGACCTGCCCGATCTCGCCGGAGGCGAAGCGCGTGCCTGTGACGGGTCGGCCGCCGATGATCAGGCCCGATCCGACACCGTGCCCGATCGTGATCACGATGAAATCGTCGCTCGAATCACCGAAGCTCGACTCCGCAAGCGCGGCGAGGTTCGCGTCGTTCGCGACGACGGTCGGTAGGCCAGTGCGCTCGCCGAGCTGGCGCTGCAGGTCGACCTGTTCCCAGCCGAGATTCGCCGCCGTGCGTACGGTACCGGCGTCATCGACGACGCCGGGGGTGCCGACCCCGAGCCCAATGAGCGGAACGGTCGTGCGCGACGCGAGGTCGAGCGCGAGCGAGATGGCAAGTTCGACGGCGACGTCGCCCATCGCGCCGTCGAGCGGAGCGCTCGCGCGGTCGATGACGTGCCCGGTGAGATCGAGCAGTGCGCCGCGGAAGACGCGGTGGTCGCTGAGGTCGAGCGCGATCACTGCGAACGCGTCGCGGGCGAGATCGACGAGGATCGCCGGCTTGCCTGGGCGCTGCGACTCTTGCAGGCCGAGTTCGCGAAGCAGCCCGTCCGCGATGAGCTCGCCCACCAGGCCAGAGACGGTGACCTTTGTGAGGCCGGTTGCGCGAGCAAGGTCGGCGCGGCTCATCGCGCCGACCGAGTAGAGGGTCTGCAGCACCAGCGTGCGGTTGTGGAGCTTCGCGTCACCGGGGGTCGCGCCCTGCCCGCTTCGCGTGAGGCGCGCGCCGAACGCCGCCGAGTTCGGCAGGGGTGGGAGTGCGCCGGAATTGAATCCGGGGTGCGACATTGCAACCGTCATGAGAGTTAGTAAAGCTAACGAACTAATTAAAAGCAACCCCTGCGCGTAAAAGTTCGCCCCCGTAACCGAACCGTGACCGCGCGCGCTCGCCTTGCGCGCTCGCCCGCTCGCCCGCTCGTGCTCGCCGCGCCCGCCCGCCTCCCCCCGTGAACACGAGGGTCTCAACCGAGCGCGAGGGAATTCTCGCCCATTTTCCCCTCGTTCTCGGCGCCAACACTCGTGCTCAGCGGGGTGAGGCCGCGGTCCGGGTGAGGCCGCGGTCGGGGGAGCGCGGCGCAGGCACACGCAACTGTGGTCGCAAATGATCCGATCAGCTGGGTGAAGGGATCATTTGCGACCACAGAAAAGCGCACAGGCGCAGAAAGAGCGAGCGCGAAGAGCGCGCAGAGCGCGAAGCGCACGAAGGGTGCGAAGGGCGCAGAAGGCGCGAGAGCGCGAGCGCGGAAGAGCGCGGGGCTCGGGGAGTAGCCCGCCCCCCGCCCGACTACGAGATGCGGGAGCCCGACTCCGCGTCGAAGACGTGGATGCGCTCGGCGATCGGCACGAGCACGACAGTGTCGCCCGCCGTGGGGTGCGTGCGGCCGTCAACGCGGGCGACCACGGTCGCGCCTTCAACGCCCTCGACACCCGCGGACACGATGCGCCCGTAAAGGTAGCCATCCGCGCCGAGTTCCTCAACCAGGTCGACCTCGACGGTCAGCCCGGGCTCGCCGGGAGCCGCGAGCGACATGTCCTCAGGGCGAATGCCGAGCGTCACCCCGCTACCGGTAGCCCGCTCGCGCACGGCGGCTGCGATGGGAACGGTCAGCGATCCTGCCTGTGCGTCTTCTCCGACGAGTGTCGCGGGCAGCAGGTTCATCGCGGGGGAGCCAATGAAGCCCGCCACGAAGACGTTGACCGGCGCACCGTAGAGGTCACGGGGCGTGCCAACCTGCTGCAGCACGCCGTCCTTGAGTACCGCGATGCGGTCGCCCATCGTGAGCGCCTCGGTCTGGTCGTGCGTGACGTAGACCGTGGTAATTCCGAGTCGGCGCTGCAGTGACGCAATCTGAGTGCGGGTCTGCACGCGCAGCTTGGCGTCAAGGTTCGACAGCGGCTCATCCATGAGGAATACCTGCGGCTGACGCACAATCGCGCGACCCATCGCCACGCGCTGCCGTTGACCGCCCGAGAGCGCCTTCGGCTTGCGGTCGAGGTACTCCTCGAGGTCGAGCATGCGCGCGGCCTCACGCACCCGCTCCTCGCGCTCCGCCTTCGGGGTGCCCGCGATCTTCAGGGCAAAGCCCATGTTTTCGCCGACCGTCATGTGCGGATACAGCGCATAATTCTGGAACACCATCGCGATATCGCGATCTTTCGGCGGGGTGTCGGTGACATCGCGATCCCCGATCAAAATGCGCCCGCCATCGATCTCCTCGAGCCCCGCGAGCATGCGCAGCGTCGTCGACTTGCCGCAGCCAGAGGGGCCGACGAGCACGAGAAATTCGCCGTCTTCGATGTCGAGTTCGAGTCCGTCAACCGACGGCCGCGTGGCCCCGGGATAGACGCGGGAGACCTGTTCAAACGTCACTGTTGCCATGATTTCCTCCACCGGCAGGTACGTGCCGGACGATCCGTTGTGAAGTCGACAGCCTCTCGGCTGCCGGTTGTCCGTCGTTGGACGGGGCCAGCGTAGCACGCACGTTCTGGCGGGCGAGAGCCTCGTCAGCTTCGGGCGAGAAACCGGAACCGGTCGCCACGGAAGCGCGAGCGCGTGAATTCGAGCGGCACTCCGGTGCCGGATCGGGCCGTGCGTGTGATCAGCAACAGCGGTTGCCCCACCGCGATGCCGAGCCGCGCAGAGTCGTCTGGGTCGGCGAGTCCGGTGCCGATCTCGTCTTCTGCCGAGGCCAGTACGACGTCGTACGCGTCGCGCAGGGTGGCGTACAGCGAGCCGCGACTCGCGAGTTCGCCCGCCAAGCCGGGGTAGGTGCCCGGCAGATGCGCGACCTCGTGAGCCAGGGCCTCGCCATCGCTCGTGCGCACGCGCTCGACGCGGGTGACTGCGGAGCCCGAATCGAGTTCCAGCCCCGCCGCGACCTCGGCGCGAGCCGCAGAATCGCCCGAGACCTCAGCGCCCACAACGATTTCGCGCACCTCGAGTACGACGCTGTCGAGGGTGGTCCCGGTGAGATCCTCACTCAGCGATGTGAGAGATCGCACGTGAATCACGGGCGGCTGCGCGACGAAGGTGCCGCGCCCGTGCGCCCGCACGATGCGGCCCTCGTGCACGAGCTCGGAGAGCGCCTGCCGAATCGTGGTGCGCGAGGTGTCGAACCGGCTCGCCAATTCGCGCTCGGTCGGCATCGGGTCGCCGGGTTTCGCATCGGCAATGCTCGCGAGGATGCGGAGCTTCTGCGTGTAGTACTTCGGCGTGCTCGTCATGGTTCCTAGGGGCTTGCCGCGCTTGACAGTCGGGGATCGTGGACCTAGCTTAAAGGGAGAATATTGGTCTAGTCCTTTCGCGATCGCGGGCGGGCGCTGCTGCGATTGCTCCGACATCGGAGCGCGCACGGAAAGGGATGCTGTGGACGTCGTCATTGTGGAGGATCCCAGCGCGGTAGCCGCGTACGCCGCCGACCGAATCGCGGGAGTGGTTCGCCGCCGCGCCGGCGCCGTGCTCGGCGTCGCCACGGGCTCCTCGCCGCTCGGAATCTACGCCGCGCTCGCCGAGCTGGTGCGCGCGGGGCAGCTCGACACGTCGCGCGTCAGCGCGTTCGCCCTCGATGAGTACGTCGGCCTCGACCCCGCGCATCCCGAGAGCTACCACTCCGTCATCGCGAACATGGTCACCGAGCCGCTCGGGCTCGATCCCGAACGCGTGCACGTGCCCGACGGCATCGCGAGCGACCTGGACGCCGCGTGCGCCGACTACGAGCGGCGCATTCGGGCGGCCGGCGGCGTCGACCTGCAGCTGCTTGGCATCGGCGCAAACGGACACATCGGCTTCAACGAGCCGACGTCGTCGTTCGCCTCGCGCACCCGCATCAAGACGCTCGCCCCGCAGACCCGTGCCGACAATGCCCGATTCTTCGCGACCGAAGCGGAAGTGCCCGTGCACTGCGTCACCCAGGGGCTCGGCACGATTCTGCAGGCGCGACAGTTGCTGCTCGTCGCGCAGGGCGAGCAAAAGGCTGAGGCGATCGCGCGCATGATCGAGGGCCCGCTCGCGAGTGTATGCCCGGCGACCGCGCTGCAACTGCACCGCGATGCCACGGTCGTAATTGATCGCGCGGCCGCCTCGCGGCTCGAACTCGCCGACTACTACGCCTACGTGCAGGAGCAGCTGCCGTCGGGCGGCGCGCAGTGACCGCGGAGGGCGGTGCTCCTGCGCCCGGTGTCACTCTCGCGGCGGCCCGCATCGTCACCGCTGATGCCGTGCGCGAGCCCGGCTGGGTGACGATCGCGGGCAGTTCGATCGTCGCGGTCGGGGGCGGGGCGGCGCCGGATCCGCAGGCCCGCGATCTCGGCGATGTCACCGTCGTGCCCGGCTTCGTCGACGCGCACGTGCACGGCGGCGGGGGAGCCGGCATCACAGACGGCACCGAGTGGGCGGCTCTCCGCTCGCGCGACGCGCACTTCGCCCACGGCACGACCAGCAGTATGGCGAGTCTGGTGACGGCGTCGCCGCAGCGACTGCTCGACGACGTCGCGATGCTCGCGCCGCTCGTCGCGAACGGCGACTTCGCTGGGATCCACCTCGAGGGGCCGTGGCTGAGCCAGCGCCGGGCCGGGGCGCACGACCCCGCCCTGCTGCGCGCGCCCGACGCCGCCGAGATCGCGGAGCTGCTGGCGGCCGGGCGGTCCGGCACGGGAAATGCTGTGCCCACCGGGGTCTCGCTCGTCACGATCGCTCCCGAATTACGGGGAGCCATGGCGGCAATCGAGCAGTTCGTGGAAGCCGGTGTGGTGGTCGCGATCGGCCACACCGACGCCGACTACGACACGACGCGGCGCGCGATCGACGCGGGCGCGACGGTGGCCACGCACCTGTTCAACGCGATGCCGGCGCTGCACCACCGCGAGCCAGGCCCGGTGCTCGCGCTGCTCAACGACCCGCGAGTCACCCTTGAACTGGTTGCCGACGGCGTGCATCTGCACCCCGACCTCATGCGCTGGGTCGTCGATGTCGCGGGGCCGGAGCGAGTCGCCCTCGTGACCGACGCGATGGCGGCCGCAGCCTGTGGCGATGGGGCGTACCGACTCGGTGCGCTTGACGTCGAGGTGCGCGACGGGGTTGCGCGGCTGGCGGGCGACGAGATCGGCGCCATTGCGGGGAGCACCGCGACGATGGACGCCCTGTTCAGGGCCGCACTCGGCGCGGGGCCCGTAAACCCCGAGGCCCTTCGCGCCGCAGTGCAGATGACAGCGACGACGCCCGCGCGCGCGCTGGGCTGGACCGGCGTCGGTGACCTCACGCCCGGGCTGAGGGCCGACCTTGTCGTGCTCTGCTCGGAGCACCGCGTGACCGACGTAATGCGCTCGGGGCGCTGGCTCTCCGAGGCTGAAAACGCTGATAATTCGCGCTGAAATATCTCGATGTCGAGACATTCGGCAAGCCTCGGGTAGGATAGTTCCGGTTCACCCGAACCTGAATTGCGGCGCAACACCACGCGCCCCGACGGTTCATCGCGCGGCACTCCGCACGGCCGCGCGGCACGAGCCCCATCATCGGCTCACATCGGCTCACACATCACGACACGGGAGAAGCGTTGGCGAAGATCAAGGTTGAAGGTACGGTCGTCGAACTCGACGGCGACGAGATGACTCGCATCATCTGGCAGTTCATCAAGGACCGCCTGATCCACCCCTACCTCGACGTCACGCTCGAGTACTACGACCTCGGCATGGAGCACCGCGACGCCACCGATGACCAGGTGACGATCGACGCTGCAAACGCCATCAAGAAGCACGGCGTCGGCGTCAAGTGCGCGACCATCACCCCCGACGAGGCCCGCGTCGAAGAGTTCGGCCTCAAGAAGATGTGGCGCAGCCCGAACGGCACGATCCGCAACATCCTCGGCGGCGTTGTGTTCCGCGAGCCGATCATCATCTCGAACATTCCTCGCCTGGTTCCGGGCTGGAACAAGCCGATCATCATCGGCCGTCACGCTCACGGTGACCAGTACAAGGCGACCGATTTCAAGGCCGGCCCCGGCAAGGTCACGCTGACCTACGAGCCCGCTGACGGTTCAGAGCCGCAGAAGTTCGAGGTCGTCACCCTGCCCGAAAACGGCGGCGTGATCCAGGGCCAGTACAACTTCAACGACTCGATCCGTGACTTCGCTCGCGCCTCGTTCAAGTACGGCCTGTCGCGCGACTACCCCGTCTACCTCTCCACGAAGAACACGATCTTGAAGGCCTACGACGGCCAGTTCAAGGACATCTTCCAGGAGGTCTTCGACGCCGAGTTCAAGCAGCAGTTCGAAGAGCGTGGCCTGACCTACGAGCACCGCCTCATCGACGACATGGTCGCCTCGGCCATGAAGTGGGAGGGCGGCTACGTCTGGGCGTGCAAGAACTACGACGGCGACGTGCAGTCAGACACCGTTGCACAGGGCTTTGGCTCGCTCGGCCTGATGACCTCAGTGCTCATGACGCCCGACGGCCAGACCGTTGAAGCTGAGGCGGCGCACGGCACCGTGACCCGTCACTTCCGTCAGCACCAGCAGGGCAAGCCGACCTCGACGAACCCGATCGCCTCGATCTTCGCCTGGACGCGCGGTCTCGCGCACCGCGGCAAGCTCGATCAGAACCAGGAGCTGATCGACTTCTCGCAGACCCTCGAAGACGTCGTCATCAAGACGGTCGAGTCGGGCAAGATGACCAAGGACCTCGCGTTGCTGGTCGGGCCGGATCAGGCGTACCAGACGACCGAGGAATTCCTTGCGTCGATCGACGAGAACCTGGCGCAGCGCCTGGCGTAAGTCACACAAGCGGGGACCGGCGGCGCCGGTCCCCGCTTTTGTGTGTGCGGCGCTGTCGGCGCTGGGTCTCGTGTCGGCGCTGCGTTGTCGGCGCTGGGTTGTCGGCGCTGCGTTGCGCAAGCGATCCGCGTTCGGCAAGCCGGTGCCGGCAGATTCGAGCTTGCCGAACGCGGATCGCTTGCGGAACGCGGGCCCTGCCCGCACCCGGCCCGGGCCGCGCCGGACGAACAGTCGGATGGCCTGGACCTGGCGTCGGGCGCGGGCCCGCCGATCCCGAAATGATTGAGACATGACCACAACCGCACCCGTTCCCACCGTTCCCCAGCAGGGGCGCGCCGAGAGACTCAACTATCCCGCGCTGATCTCAATGATGCTGATGAGCTTCTTGCTGGTCACCGCCGAGTTCTTGCCGAGCGGCATGCTGACGCGTATCGCCGATGGCCTCGACGTCACCACCGGGCAGGCGGGGCAGATGGTCGCGGTGACGGCGTTTGCCGGGCTGCTCGCAGCGCCGACAGTGGGCCTGATGTTTCCGCGGCTCGATCGCCGGTCGCTGCTCGTGTGGCTCTCCATCGCGGCGGCGGTGTCGAACGCGCTCGTCGCGCTGTCGCCGAACCTCGTGCTCGTGATCCTCGCCCGCTTCATTCTCGGCGCCGCGATCTCGGGATTCTGGGCAATGTCCATCTCGGTTGCCGCGACGATCGCAGGGCCCGAACGGCTCGGCCGCGCCGTGATGTTTAATTCGGCCGGAGTGTCCCTCGCGACGGTGGCCGGCGTGCCAGTCGGCGTCATGCTGAGCGAGGCCATCGACTGGCGCGGGGTGTTCTGGGTGGCCGCAGCGCTGAGCGCACTGCTCGCCATCGTGCTGCGGTGGCTGTTGCCAGCCGTTCCGGCGGAGGGCGCCTCGAAGCTGTCGACCCTCTTCGCGGCGCTGCGGCGACCCGGCATTGGCTTCGGCGTGATCGCGAACGTGCTCGTTGTGACCGGGCATTTTCTCGCCTACACGTACATTCGCGTTGCGCTCGAGCGCGTCAGCGAGCAGGGCCAGCCCATCGGCGCCGACACGATCGTCGTGCTACTCGCGCTCTTCGGGGTCGGCGGATTGATCGGCAACTTCGTCATCGGACTCATCGTCGATCGGGCGTATCGCGTGCTCGCCGTGCTCACCCCGCTCGTGATCTCGGGGCTCGTGCTACTCGTGATCGCCACCTCTGGCTCGCTGTGGGCGACCGGCGCGGCCGTCTTCATCTGGGGCTTCTTCTTTGCCTCGTGGCTGCTCATCGCGAACACGTGGGTCGGTCACCGCATGCCCGACATGCTTGAGGCGGGCGGCAGTCTCATCGTCGTCGGATTCCAGAGCGGCATCATGATTGCCGCGGGCGTTGGCGGACTGCTGGTCGACGCACTCGGCATCGCGCCGGTCTACGTCGTGGGGGCGGTGCTGCTCGTGCTCGGTGCACTGCAGTTCGGGATCTCGGATCGTATTTCGCACGCACGCCGACCGCGGTGACAACCCGGATCGGTGACCGGCTGACTCGGTGACCGTTCAGCGCAGTGACGGGTCGGCGCAGTGACGAGCTGGGACGGTGATGCGCCGGATCGTCGGGCGGTCAGTTACGCGCTGACCGCCCGCGGGGCCACCGCTTGAAGCGCGCCCGACCGCCAGGCCGACGGGGTCTGCCCAACGCGGCGGCGGAACGCCCGACTAAAACCATCGTCGGAACCGTAGCCGATCGCGCGAGAGACCTCGGCGACGCCGCGCCCCTGGGCGAGCAGCTGCTGAGCCGAGCGAATGCGCACATCGGCGAGGTAGCTCGCGGGTGAGGTGCCGGTCGCCGCGCGGAAGCGTTCGGCGAACACCGAGCGTGACATCGCGCCCGCGCGGGCGAGGTCTTCGAGTGACCAGTCGCGAGCGGGGTCGGCGTGAATGGCCTCGACGACGCGGTCGAGGAACGGATCGTTCGTGCGCGATGGCCAGCCGGCGGGCGCGCAACCGCGAATCGCCCACGCGCGAATCACCGATACGAGCACCGTGTTCGCCATCATGCCGCAGACGACAGAGCTGCCGGGCTCGTCGTCGCACGCACTCACGGTGCCGCCGTCTTCGGTGCCGAGCAGCGAAGCGAGGGCGGCAACGGCCGGCTCGCTTGCGGGCAGATCGCGCACCACGATCGTGGACGGCAGCAATTCGAACACGTGCGCGGCTGGCGCCGTGAATTCAAGCGCCGACACGAGCACGAACGCGTCGGTGTCGGCGCGCAGGGTACGCGGCGCATCTCCGACGAACAATTGGGCGTCGCCGGCGGCAAGCTGAGGCGCGCCAGCTGTCATTTCCGCAGCGGTGCCCCCACCCCGCGGCCGAACGGTCAGGGCACCGTCGATGATGTACACGAGTGTGAGACAACTGCCGGGCGTCGTGATGAGCTCGCCGGGCAGCATCGAGACGCGGCGCTGCTCGTGCACGCGCGCGTCGATGCTCGCGAGCACGCGGTCGATTGCGGCGTCGCGGTCGATCGTCGGGGCCGACATCGTGGGCAGCGTCGTCTCTGGCATACAGTGCAAAACGCTGAGACGGAGCCGGGTATTCCGCTCACGTCGTTCGGCGAAGCGGGAGCTACCACCGCTGCGCGTGACTCGCGGATGCGCGGGCTACCGCCGGGTCGACTCCCGCACGTCGAGGGTCGCAGCTGGCACCTCGAGGTCCGCGGTCACGGGCCGCCCCTCGGCGAGCATGACGGCGACCTCGACTGCGCGGGCAGCGATGCCCTCCGGGTGCAGATCGAGCGTGGTGACGCTCGGGTGCGAGATCCGGTTTTGCAGCGCACCAGAGCCCGCCGCGAGCAGCAAATCCTCTGGCACCCGAATGCCATGGGCGCTCGCGGCAGCATTCAGCCCAGCTGCGTGTCGGCCGGTGAGACAGAATATGGCGTCGGGTCGCGTGCCAACCGCGGCACCGAAGAACCGTTCGACCGCCGCCTCGCCGACTCGCTCGCCCTCCGCTTCATCGAACGCGGCAATGTCGGGTTCCTGCCCGTGTCGGGCGCACCACTCGCGGTACGCGGCTTCCGACTCGCGGTTCCACGCGTTGGTGTCGGTGCCGGTCAGCAGGGCGATGCGAGTGGCGCCCGCCTCTACAAGGTGCTCGAGTACGAGCATGGTTTCGTCCCAGTCGCGGGTGGCGAGCTCGGTGAACTGGCCCGGCCGCGCTGGGTCAGAACCGATCGCGACGAAGGGGATGTGGCGCTCCGACAGCATCGTGAGCACGGGGTCGTTCTCGAACGGTTCCGAGACGATGTAGGCGTCGGCCGCGGTCGCACTGAGGGGTGCGTCGGGCCGCGTCGGATCGTCGACGAGCATCATGCTGTAGCCGCGCTCCATTGCCGCGAGCGAGGCGGCGCCTGCCATCCGCAAGAAGTAGTCGACGCCCTCTGGCAGAAACGTGTCAAGGGTGTGCAGCGGGCGAATCACGAGGGCGAGCAGGCCCAACTTGCGGTTCTGGAGCCCGCGCGCAATGGGACTCGGGCGGTAACCGATCTCGGCGGCAATCTGCGCGATGCGATCGGCTGTCTCCTGGCGAACAACGCCCTTGCCGTTGAGCGCGTGCGACACGGTCGTCGGCGACACCCCCGCCGCTTTCGCCACGTCTTTGATCGTCGGTCGCACGAGCTGCATCCCGTCAGACTAGACCGTCGTCGATGCGTAAGTGGTGACCGGCTCTCGGTACACGGCGGCAAGCCGTCACCAAATCGTAACACCCAAAACGTTTTTCACAAACCGTTTTGGGTGCTAGCATCGCCGGTGGGTCTTCGCTCGGATGTTGCCGGGCCGGGGAGCTTCAAAGATGAAACTTCGAATGGAGAACAACGTGAAACTCGCACCGATGCGGGCGTCCATCGCCCTGCTCGCCATCGGGGGCCTCGCCCTCGCTGGTTGCGCTTCCGGAAGCCGCGGCGGCGACGCCGACAAGGCGTCTGACAGCACCAAACTGCTGCAGACCACTCCCGAGGCTGCGGCAGAAGCCGACACCGTGACCTGGAACTCGACGTACGGCGAACTCGCCAGCCTCGACCCGATCAAGGCCTTCAACTACCCAGAGAACACAATCGTGTCGAACCTCTGCGAGCCGCTCTTCGAGATGCAGCCCGACTTCTCGGTGCAGCCAAACCTCGCGACCGATTCGCAGACCGACGACGGCCTCACCTGGGTGTTCAACATCCGCGACGACGTCAAGTTCTGGGACGGCACGCCGATGACCGTCGAAGACGTGGTCTTCTCGATCAACCGGCACATTGACCCAGACGAGGGCAGCTACTGGGGCGGCGGCACCGTCGCCAACATCGACAGCGTGCAGGCGACCGGCGACAACGAGGTCACCATCACTCTGAAGTCGGCCGACTACACGCTGCCGTCATCGCTCAGCACGGTGATCGGTGTCGTTGTGCAGCAGGCGCAGCGTGAGACCGCGGGCGAGAACTACGGCAACCCCGACACTGGCGTGATGTGCACAGGCCCGATGAAGTTCACGCCGGGCAACTGGAAGCAGGGCCAGTCGATCACCCTCGAGCGCAATGACGGCTACTGGGACGAAGACGGCATGGCCATGGCGAAGCAGGTCGAGATCGGCTTCGTGGTCGACCCGACCGCTATCGCCAACGGCCTGAGCACCGGCGAGATCCAGGGTTCTTACGACGTGCCGCTGCCCGCGCTGAGTCAGCTCGAAACGAGTGAGAGCGGCGAACTCTTCGCCGGTCAGGGCATGCAAGACATGGCCATTATTTCGACTGGCGAGGGCGTCTTTGGCGATCCGGCCGTGCGCCGCGCACTGACGCGCGCAACGGATCGCCAGGCAATTGCCGACACCGTCTACGAGGGCACCGGCACGCCATCGCGCTCGATCGTTCCGCAGTCACCGTGGGATGCGATTGAAGAGTCGGTTCCCGGTATCGCCGACATGCGTGACCAGGATCTTCCGGATCTGAGCTTCGACATCGAGGCCGCGAAGAAAGAACTGAAGGACGCGAAGGTCGACCTCTCGAAGCCGATCAAGATCGCATACCCGAGCGAGCGTAGCTTCTACGCGGACATCCTGAACGAAATGGCGAATGGCGCGAAGGAGCTCGGCATCACGCTCGAGCCGACCGGTGTGCCGAGCGCGCAGTTCGGTGCCTTCTTCTCGGACCCCGAGGCACGCGCCGGCTATGACGGATTCGTCACGACGAACTACCTGAGCGCGCCCGATCCGCTGCTGCACCTCATCAGTGTCGCCAAGACCGGCAGCGATCAGAACTACTCGAAGTTCTCGGACCCCGACGTCGACGCGGCGCTTGACGCAGCGATCGCCGAGAGCGATGACGCCGAGCGCGCCAAGCTGACGGTGAAGGCCGAGGCGCTGATCATGGAGCAGCAGCCGTGGGTGCCGATCAACGACCTCGCGGTGCGGATGTACATGGACAAGAGCATCACCGGAGCCCCGGCGTCGTTCGTCTACCTGTACTACCCGTGGGCAGCTGACCTCGGCGCGTCAGCCTAAGCGGAGTCTCCGCAGGAAGGGATCGTCCATGACCTACGTATTTTCGCGGCTCGGGGCACTGCTTGCCGTCCTCGTGATATCGAGCTTCATTGTGTTCTCAGGCATGTATCTCGCTCCGGGTAGCCCCGAGCAGTTTCTCGTGCAGGGGCGCACCGTGAGCCCCGAAGTGCTCGCCTCGATCCGAGCTCAATACGGTCTCGACGATCCCTTCCTGCTGCGTTACTGGCACTGGCTGATCGACGTCTTCCAGGGTGACCTCGGTCGTTCGCTGGTCACGCAGCAAGACGTCACGACGCTCGTCGCCTCGCGAATCCCGACCACGCTGTTTCTCGCGGGTTTCGCGGCGCTCCTCATCATTGTGTTCGGGATCGGGCTCGGCGTGCTCGCCGCGACCCGCTCCGGAGTGTTCGAGAAGCTCGTGGTGTTCGGCTCGAATCTTGGCTTCGCGGTGCCGACGTTCTTCGCGGCGCTCGTGCTGATGTTCATCTTCGGCTCAAATCTCGGGTGGTTTCCGGTTTCCGGATCGGGCGAAGGGTTTCTCGGCAGGCTCTGGCATCTGACGCTGCCCGCGATTGCACTCGCGTTTCCCGGTATCGCCGTCGTGGCCCGCATCACACGCACCGCTGTGCGTGAGGAACAGGGCTCTGAGCACGTAATTATGGCGATCGCGCGAGGGGTGCCCAAGCAACTCGTGCTGTGGCGCCACACCATTCGCAATTCCATGTTGCCCGTCACGACCGTGATTGGTACCCAGGTTGCCGGGCTACTCGCGAGCGCCTTCGTGATCGAATACGCGTTCACGCTCGACGGCATCGGTTCGCTGCTCGTGAATTCAGTGCAGAAGAAAGACTTCGCCGTGGTGCAGGCCATCGCGCTCATCATGGTGCTCGCCTTCGGCATCATCAACCTGATCGTCGATCTGCTCTACTCCGTGATCGATCCGCGAGTTCGCCTCAGCAAGGGAGGGTCGACACGATGACCGAGCAGAAATCCACGCGGGATCCCGGCACCAACACCCGGGCGCAGAACACCGTCGCCGTGCAGCTGCTGCGCAAGCACCGCCACGACGTGCCCACGACCGGGTGGCGACTCTTCGTGCGACGGCTCGGGCCCATCGGTGTCGTCAGCCTCGGCATCATCGTGCTGGTGATCCTGATGGCGGCCTTGGCCCCGCTCATCGCGCCATACGATCCGCTCGAGGGCACTGTCACCTCACGTCACGAGGCGTGGAGCCTCGCGCACCTGATGGGAACCGATCAGTCGGGTCGCGACATCCTCTCTCGTATCATCTGGGGTGCTCGAACCAGCCTCATCGGGCCGACCATCGTCATCGTGGTCACCGCGGTGCTCGCGACGCTGCTGGCGCTGACCGCGGTCTGGTTTGGCGGCAAGGTCGACGCGTTCATCAGCCGGATCCTCGACATCCTCTTCGCGTTCCCGAACATGCTGCTCGCGATCCTCGCCGTCGCAATATTCGGGCCGTCGATCCTCACCGCCTCCCTCGCCCTCGCAATCGGATACGTGCCCTACTCGGCGCGCGTGATCCGCTCGGTCGCGCTGCGCGAGCGCAACCTGCCGTACGTCGCCTCCGCGCAACTGCAGGGCATCTCAGGTTTTCTGATCACCGTGCGCCACATTCTGCCCAACGTGCGCACCCAGATTCTCACGGGCATGACCATCAACTTCGGTTACGCGATGATCGAGCTCGCGGCGCTTTCGTTTCTTGGCCTCGGCGTGCAGCCGCCGACCCCCGATTGGGGGCTGATGGTCTCGAACGGGCAGGCGTCACTGCAGCAGGGCTACTGGGAACAGAGCATCTTTGCGGGTATCGCCATCGTCATCACCGTCGCCGCGTTCGGCTACGTCGGCGAGCAGCTCGGCGGCCGCCGCGCCGCAGGAAGGACACGCTGATGTTGCAGGTCACCGATCTCAAGCTCACAGTCACCGACCCCGACTCGGGGGAACACACCGAGATTCTTCACGGCAATTCGTTCGCGCTCGCGCAGGGTGAATCGCTCGGTCTCGTGGGGGAGTCGGGGTCGGGCAAGTCCATGACCCTCAAGTGCATTCTCGGCATTGAGCCGGCGGGTGCGCGGGTCGACGGCGCAATCTCCATCGACGGCACCGACCTGTTGGCCGCGAGCGGCGAAGCGCTGCGGCGCGTGCGTGCGAACGACCTCGCGCTCATTGCGCAGAACCCGCACGGCGCGCTGAATCCGGTGCTCGCGGTCGGTCGCTACCTGATCGAGGGGATGAGCGATGCGCGGTCCATGTCGCCCGCTGATGCGCGCCTGAAGGCGGCGGATCTGCTGCGCCAGGTCGGCATCGACGACACCGAACGCGTGCTGCGGTCATACCCGCATCAACTGTCGGGCGGCATGCTGCAGCGCGTCGTGATCGCTGGCGCGATCTCGGGCGAACCGAAGCTGCTGCTCGCCGACGAACCGACCACCGCGCTCGACGTTACGACCCAGGCAGAGGTTGTCGCGATCCTCGACGAAATGCGTCGCGAGCGGGGGCTGTCGATGATTTTCGTCACCCACGATCTCGACCTCGCGGCCGCTGTCTGCGACCGGCTGGCCGTGATGAAGGACGGCGAGATTCTCGAGATCGGCACCCCGGAGCAGATTCGGGATCGGCCGCAAACCGAATACACCCGCGCGCTGATGTCGGCGCGGCCGCAGTTGTACCCGGCCGGGCACGCGCCCGCTATTGATGCGGAGGACCGCTCGTGAGTGCCACACCGATCATCGAGGTCGAGCACCTCGATCGCACCTTCCATCTCAGCCGCAAGGCCAGCGTGCACGCCCTTGATGACGTGTCGTGCGTGCTGCGCAGCGGCACCTGTCTGGCAGTCGTCGGCGAGTCAGGGTCGGGCAAGTCGACGCTCGCGCGCGTGATCGTTGGTCTTGAATCGGCAGACTCTGGCACCGTGCGCATCGCCGGCACCGACGTCTCGCCCACGACCGCGCGGCGCGCACTGCGCGAACGGGCGAAACTCGTGCAGATGGTGTTTCAAGACCCGCAGGGATCGCTGAACCGCTCGCTGCCCGTCTCCGCCACCATCGATGAGATGCTGCGTGCGCACCGGCCCGACCTTGATCGGGCTGGCAGACGCGCCCGGCTCATCGAACTGTTCACCGAAGTCGGGCTCACCGAGCGCCACGCCGATGCCAAGCCCGCGGCGCTCTCTGGCGGACAGAAGCAGCGCGTCGCAATCGCCCGCGCGCTCGCCGCAGAACCGCAGGTCATCGTGCTCGACGAGGCAGTCTCGGCGCTCGATGTCTCGGTGCAGGCGCAGGTGCTCGATCTTCTGAAGCGGTTGCGCGCTGAACACGGGCTCTCGTACCTATTCATCACGCACGATCTCTCGGTGGTGCGCGATATCGCCGACGACGTCGTGGTGATGCGCACCGGCCGGATCATCGAGCGTGGCACGGTCTCAGAGATTCTCGATGACCCGCAAGACGCTTACACCCGACTGCTCATCGCGTCAGCCCCGCGGCCCGGCTGGAAGCCACGCCGCGGCCTGCGCGCCATCCTCACAGAAAGCACCACCGCATGACACCCCACGCCGAACGACTCCACCTCGACGTCGCGGGCGACTCAGCCCACGCGCTCGGCCTCAGCCGCGGTACCGCGCTGCGCGCGAGCCTCGCCGATGCCTACGCGAAATACGCCGAACTGTTTCGCATTCTGGGCGTGACCGAGGAGGTCGAGCGCGACGGGGTGGCCCGGGTGAGCGCCGCGCTCGAGGCGTGGCGGCCCGCGCTGCTGGCGGAGCTTGCCGGCGTCGCCGAGGGGGCCGGAGTGCCCGTCGCGTGGGTGATCGCGCTGAACGCGCGCACCGAGCTGCTCGCCCTCGGCACGCACGGTGCGAGTGAGTGCTCGACGGTGACCGCCGGGCTGGGGGGCCACCGGCTCGGCGTGCAGACGTGGGACTGGCACATCGAACTCGACCCGTTCTGGCACACCCAGACGGTCGCCGGGCCAGGGCTGCGCTACGTCGGGCTGACCGAGCAGGGAATCCTGTCGAAGATCGGGGTCAACGAGGCGGGTCTCGCGCTGCACTTCAACATCCTTGGCCACCGCTCCGACGGCCCTGACGGGGTGCCGATGCACCTGCTTTCGAGCGTCGTGCTCTCGGAGTGCCGATCGGTCGACGAGGCCGTCGCGCTCGTGCGGGCGGCGCCGATCGGGTCGTCGTCATCATTCACGATGCTCGACGGAACGCGGGCTGTGTCGCTGGAAATCAGCCCGGCCGGTGTGTTTGAGATCACTGAAATAGACGGCTCAGTGCAGCGCACCAATCACTTTCAGCACGCTGAACCGCTGGGCTCGCAGAAGTCAGAGATCTACGAGCCCGACTCGACGGAGCGGCTCGCGCTCATCCGAGAGCGCCTCGCGGCTGCGCCGGTCTTGTCGGCCGTCGACATGGTGCGGCTCCTGCTGTCGGGGCCGGGCGAGCCGCCGCTGACGTGCGTTGCCGACCTCGCCAAGTCGTACGGCGACCGCTGGGCAACTCTCGCGACGGTGGTCAGCGATCCCGATGCGCGCACGTTGCGCGTGTTCGACGGCATGCCGCCCGCTGCGGTGGCGGCCGGCGACGATGCGTGGCGGGTGCTGGTGGCGTAGGGGCTGGGGCCTGCGCGGTGCGGCGCGCGTTCGGTGAGCGATTCGGCTTCGGTGAGACCTACGAGTGGGTCTGCGTCTCACCGAAGCCGAATCGCTCACTCAGCGTCGGCTGCCGCGGGTAGTATAAATCGTTTTATGTTACTAGGCTGACGAGCACATTGTGTTTCACGCTCAGGGACGAGCTCGCCCCCCCAGTGCAAGGAGTCGCCAGAATGCATACCTACCCCAGCTACGTCGCGCCGTCGGGGCGTGCGATCGCCCGCTTTGTTCGGGATCATCCGTTCGCCGTCGTCACTACGTCAACCAATGGAGCGCCGGTGGCGACCCATGCTCCGGTCGTGTTCCCGCCCGGCGTCGAACCGGGGGAGACGCTCGTGGGCGCCCGCCTCTGGGGGCACATCGGGCGCGCGAATGAGCATTGGCAGCACTTCGCAGCACAGCCAGAGGTGCTGCTCGTGTTCGCGTCGTCGCACGCCTACGTCTCACCGAGCAGCTACGAGTTCACCCCGGCCGTGCCCACCCTCGACTACGCAACCGTGCATCTGACGGGTCGCGTGACCGTGCTCACAGAGCCCTCAGAAAACCTCGCCGTCGTGGAGCGCACGGTGGCGCAGCTCGAATCGGATCGCGCGGAGCCGTGGGATCCTGCAGCCTCGCGGCACGTCTTCGAGAAGATTCTCGCGGGTGTCGTCTCATTCACCATCGACATTGAGAGCGAAGTGGCGATGTTTAAGCTCAGCCAGGACATGCCGGCTGACGTGCACGCTCGGGTACGCCGCGATCTTATCGACGGGGATCGGCGTCACCCCGACGTCGCAGCGCTCATGACTGAGGTCGGCGTGACATGCCCCGAGGGCAACCGCGGCTGATGCCATTGTGCCCATGTCGGTGAGGGCGTCGCGCGGACGCGCGGCGCTCGAGCCTCAGGTCGGGCGCTGGGATGAGCGTCGCACGATGAGCTCCGACGGCACGAGTCGGCGGCCAGCCGGAGACTCACCCCGAGTGATCTGCGCGAGGAGGCTTACGGTCTCCCGTGCGAGTACCTCGGGACGCAGGTCGATCGCGGTGATCGGCGGTTCGGCGGTGCGCGTCTGAGCTGCATCGGTGCCGCAAGCGAGCAGGTAGTGCGTCGGTGCGACCAGCCCGCGCTCGCGCATGGCCTCCTGGATGCCCGCGGCGTGGCGCCCCGTCAGTGAGTAAATCGCGTCAGGTACGCCTCCCTCGAGCAGGGCGGGAACGAGATCGCGCCCGCCTGCTTCGCCGAGCCCCTCGGGGCTACGCAGGAGACGCGGTGCGGTGTGCCGCTCGGCGCACCAGGCGAGATACGTCGCTTCGCCATCTGCGTTCCACGAGTTGTCATCGGTGCCGCCAACAAAGGCGATGCTGCGCGCGCCCTCACCGGCGAGGTGATCGAGTGCGCTGCGCGTCGCTGCAGCGTCGGCGGACGCTACCCAGTTCGCTGCCTCCGGTTTGCCCAGGTCCCGGCCCAGGGTGACGTAGGGGATTGAGCGGCTTTCCAAGAGTTCCACGACGGGGTCGTTGCGCACGGGGTCGGTGACGACGTAACCGTCTAGGGAGAATGCGAGCGGCGTCACCGGACCCTTTACGAGGTCGGCGACCTGCATGAGACTGAGCCCGTGGTCGAGTGCGCTGACGGCTGCTGCGCCAGCGAATCTCAGGAAGTAGTCGACGCCGGGTGGGCTATAGTCCGCGAGCGCGTCAAGCGGGCGGAGCACAATGCCGATCACGCCGATCTGTGAGCGGCGCAGCCCTCGCGCGAGTGCATCCGCCTGGTAGCCCATGGCGGTCGCGATCTCGCGGATCCGCACGCGGGTGTCTTCGGCGAGCGTCCCCTTGTTGTTGAGCGCGTGCGAGACGGCCGTGATCGAGACACCGGCGCGAGCGGCGACATCTTTAATCGTGACATTGCGGTGAGCGACCACGGCTCCTCCTCGGTTCTCTCATCGACACTACCGCGGAAGCGACGCATAAATCGATACATGCATCGTTTGATGAAATTTTGGTTTCGACAATGCATAAAACGATTTATGCCACTACCTTAAAAACTCAGGACGCTCTGCACCGACGCGCAGCGCCCGCGGGATCCGTAACGCAGCGGCCCGACACACCTCAGTTGTCGAAGGAGTCAGTACGGTGTTGAAACTCTCAAGAACCCGCGCCAGGGGCGCATCCGGCGCCGCACTCGCACTCGGACTCGCTTGCGTGCTCAGCTCATGCGCAGCGTCCCCCGGGGGCACGGGCGCGGCACCTCAGGAGGAAGCAGCGCCAGGATACTTAGCCGTTGCAGACGACGCGCTCGACGGGCAGGGGACCCTTACGGTGCAGCTCGACTACGACACGAGTGAGGCTGATGGACTCGATCCGGCGACCGCCCAGACGGCGCGCTCCTGGAGCATCATGGGCCTCGTCTACGAAACGCTGGTCACGACCGACGAGAACTTCGAAATTCATCCGGAGCTTGCCACATCGTGGGAGCAGCCGAACGACACGACGTACGTCTTCACGATCGACACCAAGGCGACGTTCTCTAATGGACGCGCCGTGACCGCGAACGATGTCGTAGGCAGCCTGCAGCGCCAGGTCGACAGCATGAGCGTCTGGTCGGGGCAGATGGGCCCGGTCGAATCGATTCAGGCAACCGGCGACGACGAGGTGACAGTCAAGCTCACCAGCCCGTATGCGCCTTTCCTTTCCGCACTGGCGAATACACCCGCCGCGATTCTGCCGATGCAAGAAGTGAACGACGGGAGCGTCGACCTCGCCACCACGATGCTCGGGACGGGACCCTATCTCGTCGACGCGCATCGCCAGGACGAATCGTGGAGTTTCACCGCCAACCCCAAGTGGCGTGGCGGTGACGACCTGGCAGTGCAGACCCTTGAGCTGCAGATTGTAGATCAGGAATCGACGCGTCAGGCCGCGCTCCGCGAGGGCAGCGCGGGGCTCGCAAACTTTGGCAGCATCGACGCGCTGACGCAGCTCGCCGACGCTTCGAATGCCGCCGTCGTCAACCAGACGCAGAGCGACTTTTATTACGTCAACGTGAACTCGCAGGTCCCAGGATCGCCGCTGGAAGACCAGGACGTCCGATTCGCCATCAACACGGCAATCGACCGCCAGGCGATCGCAGATATCGTATTCGCTGGGGAGACCGCTCCCACGGGCGTGACGCCATCGAACCTCCCGGGGGCCTGCGCGGTTGACGATCTGCCCTCCGAAAAGGCGACGATCGATGACGCGAAGAAGATAATCGAGGAGTCGGGCGCGGGCGACACAGCGCTCGACATGGTCGTCTATACCTCGGAACCCGTCATGGGGCAGATCGCCCAGCTCGTACAGCAGCAGCTCGCCGAGATCGGCGTCACGGTGAACATCGAGCAGTTCGACACCGCCACCTACAACGCTCGAGTCTTCACTGCACAGCCCGGCGACTTCGACCTGTCGCTCGGTTGGTTCGCTGGGTACGTCGACCCGTCGATGGTCACGAAGTGGTGGAATCCTGAGCAGGCGGGATTCAACGTCGGCTTCACAGGAGTTCATGAGGATTTGAACACGCTCATCGCTGAGGGGGCGAGCGTCACGGATCCCGATGACCGCGCCGCGGTGCTCACAGACCTCTGCGCCTCCGCCGACAAATACTCGGAGATCGTGCCACTCGTGCACCGTCCGTCGATCATCGGGTATGACTCGGCGGCCGTCAGCCCCACGATCCAGAGCAACGAGGGGTACGGCGACATCCTCCGCAACATCACCGACTACCGCCTGCCCGGCAACGCAAGCAAGTAGCGCGAGAGGCGCGAGGCGAACATGCTGCAGACATTCCGCTGGTCGGCCGGGCGGGTGATGAGTGCGCTCATCACCCTGCTCGGAGTATCGATCCTTATCTTCGCCGCGGTCAGGTTGATGCCGGGCAGCTACGAAGACATTATTCTCGGGCCCCTCGCGTCCCCAGAGGAACGCGCTGCGCTGGCGTCAGCTTACGGCTTGGATCAGCCCATAGTGCTCCAATACTTCGCGTGGATCGGCCAGATCTTCACCGGTGATCTCGGCACATCGTTCGTGACGCAAAGCCCCGTGCTCGATGAACTCGGAAAGCGCATCCCCGTGACCGCGCTGCTTACGGCGATGGCCCTGTGCATTACCGTCGTGATCGGAATTCCGCTCGGTATCTGGACGGGCGTGCGCGCCGGAGCGAAGCAGGGCGGGGCCGTAGGGCGCCTCGTCTCCGGTCTCGGGATCAGTGTGCCGGAGTTCGTGCTCGGCAGCGTGGTCGTCTTCATCTTCTCGCGACTCGCGCTCGGCATCCAGGTCGGTGGCTTCTCGCGCATTGGCACGGGATTCTTCCCAACCTTTCAGGCGCTTATTCTGCCAGCGGTCGTGCTCTCTGTATTCTGCGTCGCGGCATCGGCGCGCACCACCCGCGACGCGGTGATGAACGTGCTCGTCGAGCCGCACATCGCAGCTGCCGTGGCGCGAGGCGAAACGCCCTGGCACATCGTGCGGCACCATGTTGTGCGCAACGCGGGGATTCCCATCCTCACGCTGCTCGCTACGATCACCGCGTACTTGTTGGGCGGCGCGGTGATCGTGGAAACCATCTTCAATATCCCGGGCCTCGGATCCTTCATGGTGACCGGGCTCGACCGCCGCGACTTCGCCGTGGTGCAGGCGTCGGTGCTGTTCGCCGCGACCGTGTTCATCGTCGTAAGCCTCGTGCTCGACCTCATTACGAGCGCGCTCGATCCCCGAGTCGCCGTCACTGGGAAGGCAGGATCATGACGACGTATTCCCTCCCGCTCGTGCGCCGCAAGCGACCGGCCTCCGCGCGCCCCCGCCCCGACGCGCTCTTCATCGCTGCGATCGCCGCACTGGCGGTTATCGTCGGGGTCGCTATTATTGCGGCGATCGTGCCGTTTGCGGGTGAACCGGCGAAGATCGTCGGTCCGAGGCTGAGCCCGCCGTCAGGCGCCTATCTACTCGGCACGGACGCGCTCGGGCGTTCGGTGCTTGCCAGGCTGCTTGAGGGCATCGGCACCACGCTGGTGCTCTCTGCGATCGCCGTTGTGTGCACCGCGGCCATCAGCATCCTGCTCGGAATGATCGCAGGATACGTCGGCGGATGGACTCGCGAGGGCGTGATGCGCTTTGTAGATGTGCTCTACTCGTTCCCCTCGATCGTGCTCGCGATTCTCATCGCCGCCGTCGTCGGGCCGGGCCAGGTTGCCGCCCTCGCGAGCATCGTGCTCGTCACGGTGCCACTCATGACCCGCATGGTGAGCGCGGCGTCGCTCGCGGTCGCAAAGCGTGACTTCGTGACGACCGCGCAGATCAGTGGCGTCTCGGCCCCCGTGATTCTGTTCCGGCACGTGCTTCCGAACATCAGCGGCACGATCGCGGTGCAAGGCACGTACGCACTGTCAGTCGGAATCCTGGTCGAGGGTGGCCTGAGCTTCCTTGGCTACGGGGTGCAGCTGCCACAGTCATCGCTCGGGCTACTCATCCAGGAGGGCGCGAGTTACATGGTTCAGGCACCCTGGCTTCTCTTCGCGCCGGCTGTCGTGCTCGTGCTCGCAATCCTGGCCATCAATCTCATCGGAGACACACTGCGGGACCGACTCGATCCCCGCGAAACGAGGAGCCTCGTATGAATGCGGTTACCACGTCACCGGTCGTCGCGATCTCGGGATTCAGTGCCGAGTACCGCACGCGGCTCGGTGTCACGCGAGCACTGTTCGATATCGATCTCGAGATCGGTGAGGGAGAACTGGTAGCGATTGTCGGCGAATCTGGATCGGGGAAGTCGACGATATCGCAGGCCATCGGGCGAATGCTGCCGCGCGCGTGCCACATCACCTCAGGTGCGCTGCACGTGCTCGGCCAAGACCTTGCCGTGCTCTCACCCGATGAGATCCGTCGGGTGCGGCGCGAATCGCTCGGATTCATCCCGCAGGACCCAATCGCTTCGCTGAACCCAACCATGCGCATTGGGCGGCAGCTGGAGCTCGCCGTGCAGCCACTCGGCCGGCCGACCTCGCAGGCCGCGCTGGTTGCCCTTCTGGAGAGCGTCAAGATCCTTGAGCCAGAACGGGTCTTGCGGCTCTTCCCGCACGAGGTCTCCGGAGGAATGGCGCAGCGGATTGCAATCGCGCTGACCATGGCGCGCGAACCGCGGATCCTGATTGCCGATGAGCCCACCGCATCGCTCGACGCGCAGGTGCGCGACGAGATCCTTGAACTGATCGTCGGATTCGTGCGGCGCAGCGGTGCAAGCCTCATTTGGATTAGCCATGATCTGGGCGCGGTGCGTCGGTGGTGCGATCGCGTCGTTGTCATGCACCGCGGTGAGATCGTCGAAGCCGGGCCGACGGTCCAGGTACTCGACGCGCCGCGCGCCGACTACACAAAGGCGCTCGTGGCGGCGATCCCAGGCCGAACGCCGTCGGAAATACCGGGCGAGCAACGCACTATCTCGCGCGGATCGGAGGACGCACGATGACGACCACTCAATTCACACAGGAAGCCGCCGCTTCTGTGCCCGAGTCTGTGCTTGAGATGCGCGAGGTAAGCGTCGCATTTACGAGCGGAGCGGGTGCAAAACGCCGCACCGTCCAGGCGATGAACGGTGTGAGTCTCACTGTCGCACCCGGCGAAACCCTCGGACTTGTCGGCGAATCGGGATCGGGAAAGACCACGACTGCTGCGGTAGCGCTCGGTTTACGGGCGCCAGACAGCGGCGAAGTGCGGCTGCTCGGCCAGCCTCTCGCGCGCTCCCGGAAGGCGACGGCTGGCAAGATCCAGGCGGTATTGCAACACCCTCACTGGTCGCTGAACCCGCGGCGTCGAGTGGGGGAGTCGGTGCGAGAACCGCTCACAGTAGCGCGTCGTGACCTGAGCCGCGACCGTCAGCGCGCTCGCGTGGCCGAGATGCTCGAGCAGGTGGGACTCAACCCCGACTTTGCCGAACGCTACCCTCACGAGCTTTCAGGAGGGCAGCGTCAGCGCGTCTCGGTCGCGCGAGCGCTTGTCACCGACCCGCGCTTCATCGTGTTCGATGAAGCGGTCAGCGCGCTCGACGTTGCGGTGCAGGTGCAGATTCTTTCTCTGATTCGAAAGTTGCAACACGAGCACCGATTCGGCGCGCTCTTCATTTCGCACGACCTCGGGGCTGTGCAACGCGTCGCTGACCGCGTCGCCGTGCTCTTCCGAGGCGATCTCGTGGAAACGGCCCCGACGGGGCGGTTCTTCGCGACCCCCGCACACCCTTACTCGCAACAACTCCTGGAGTCCCTGTGAACACCACCCCGAACGACGTGTACGCCCTCGCAGATGTTGATCCCGGCATCGCTATTGACCCGACACCGCGGCTCGCGGGCGCGCCCGTATTCGGCGGCCCCGGCAACGCCGATTTTGATCTGAATCCCGTGCGAAGCGATGGCCGCGAGCGCCTGCGCTTTGACTTCCCGGGTGTGCGTGTCGGCTCCGCTCACTACGCGGAGGGGCCGACCGGTGCGACCGTGATCCACCTGCCGGCGGGAGCGCGAACCGCGGTTGACGCCCGCGGCGGCGCGGTGGGTCTCGCTGGCGGATACGACTTCAACCACGCGATCTGCCTCGCGGGCGGGTCGGTCTACGGACTCGAAGCCGGGGCGGGCGTCAGCGATGCGCTGCTCGAACGAGTCAAGAATCGCACCGGTTTCGCAGAGCTCCAGCTCGTCTCGTCGGCGATCATTTATGACTTCTCGGCGCGCGAGACCGCCGTCTACCCAGACCGAGAACTCGGTCGCGCTGCACTCGACTTCGCGGTCGAGGGGGAGTTCGCGCAGGGTCGCGCCGGAGCGGGCATCAGTGCCTCGTCAGGAAAGGTCGACTGGGATCGCACCGAGATCACCGGCCAGGGCGCCGCATTCCGTCAAATCGGCGATGTGCGCATCCTCGCGATCGTCGTGCCGAACCCGGTCGGAGTGATCCTCGATCGTGCGGGTCGCGTGGTTCGAGGCAACTACGACGCCGAGACCGGAACCCGTCGGCACCCTGTCTACGACTACGCCGAGGCGTTCGCGGAGCAGCGTGGGGCCGAGACCCAGTCGGGCAACACCACAATCAGCGCGCTGATTACCAATGTGAAGATGAACACTGTCGAATTGAACCAGTTTGCGAAGCAGGTGCACAGTTCGATGCACCGTGGCATCCAGCCCTTCCACACCGACATGGACGGCGACACTCTCTTTGCGGTGACTACCGACGAGGTCGATCTGCCCGCAAGCCCGGCCTCCTCTCGAGGACGGCTCTCGGTGACCGCGACAGCGCTCGGGGCCATCGCCTCGGAAGTCATGTGGGACGCGCTACTCGAAGCGGCGAAGTAAGGAAGTCGATTGGATATCATCACAGCCACCCTGAGCGGCACTGGGCCCAGCGAGCGCGGCGCCGAGATCGGCTCGCGCTTTGGACCCGAAATACGAGAGGCCGTTTCGGGCTACCTCGATTTCTTCGGGATTCGTGGGCTCGACAATGATCGTGTGCGAGAGATCGCAGAGAGCACGTTCGCGGCGCTTCAGAGCTGGGCACCTCACCTCGCCGCAGAGATGGAGGCGGTCGCCCTCGCAGCAGGCTTGCCGCTCTGGCAGCTCGCCGCGCTGAACGCACGCACCGAGGTGCTCGCGGTCGTCGCGCCAGACACGGAGGGCGAGTGTTCCACGGCCGTCTACGCGCCTCACGGTGCAGTTCTGCCCGAGACCATTCAGACCTGGGACTGGCATGCCCACCTCTGCCGGGTCGGACTCGTGCTGTCGTACACTCCGGACACAACCCCACGAGCGGACCCCGATGCGTCCCGGGTGACGCGCGTCACAATGTTCACTGAACTCGGCGTGCTCGGCAAGATCGGCGTGAACGACGCAGGCATCGGTGTCCATTTCAACATCCTGCACCACGCGAGTGATCGCGGCGTCGGCGGTGTGCCCGTGCACGCCATTGCGCGACGCGTGCTCGACGAGGCGACGACTGTTGACGAGGCGGAAGTGATCATCGCGTCGGCACCCGCGAGCGCGTCGACCGTGCTGACGGTGGTGGCGCGTGATGACGCTGAGCACCGCGCCGCCTGCTTTGAAATCTCGTCAGAGCGCGTCGCCGCCGTGCGGCCCGACGACGAGGGATGGCTCGTGCACACGAACCATTTTCTGGCGCCATCGCAGCTGCCAGGAGAGGCGACACGCGACACTTCCACGACGTACACCCGCTTTGACCACGTCGCCGGCCAACGTTCACGGCTCGCGGAATTGCCGGTCGAACAGCGCGCCGCGGCGATGGCGGGGGAGGCGGGCGCTTACGCGCCAATCTGTTTCCGCCCGGATCCAGCCGAGCCGCTCCACGAGCAATGGTCAACATTGCTGACGGTCGGCCTTGACCTTGCGGCGGGGGCGCTCGAGTACTACCCCGGCTCACCGGTCGCGCTCGCTGAGCACGGAGCCATCCGCTTCGGTGAGAGATTCGGCCTGCGTGAGGCTGAGCCTGCCTCACAGTTCTCACCGAAGCCGAATCTCTGACGGAAGCGGCGCGCGACCCTGGCACAGCGTACCGATTCGCCTCCGCCCACTAACTCGACGAGTCTGCGAGCAGTTGACGCACCCGCGGAATCACCTCGGTCGCGTAGAGCTCGATGCTGCGCATGAGCAGCTCGTGCGGCATTGTGCCGTTTGCGTACTTCAGGTCGAAGCGGTCGGCGGCGAGCGTACGCACGGTCGCGGCAATGCGTTGTGCGACCGTCTCGGGTGATCCCACGTACAGCGAACCGCTGTCGGCCTCGCGTTCGAACTCGGAGCGAGTGGTGCGCGGCCAGCCACGCTCGGCGCCAATGCGGTTGCGATTCGTTTCAAAGTGGGGCCAGAGTTGATCCCGAGCCTCCGCGTCGGTCGCGGCGACGTGGCCAGGCGAGTGCACGCCGAGGGGCATGGCCTCGCGACCGAGCTCACGCTGAGTGTCGCGGTACAGCCTCGCGAACGGTGCGAAGCGCGCGGGGTCGCCCCCGATGATCGCGAGCATCATGGGGATGCCCATGCGCACCGATCGCGTCACCGACCCGGGGCTGCCACCCACGCCAATCCACGCGCGGACCCCCTCGGGCTGCTCTGTCTTCGGAAAAACTTCCTGATCAGCGAGGGATGCGCGATGCTTCCCCGACCACGTAATCGGGCCCTCCGTGCGCAGCCGCGCGAACAGGTCGAGCTTTTCGGAGAAGAGCGTGTCGTAGTCGCCGAGGTCGTAGCCGAAGAGCGAGAACGACTCGATGAACGATCCGCGCCCCAGAATCACTTCGGCCCGACCCGAGCTCACAGCGTCGAGCGTGGCAAAGCGTTCGTATACGCGCACGGGGTCGTCACTCGAGAGCACGGTGACGCCGGTGCCGAGCAGGATTCGCTCCGTGCGGCCCGCGATTGCCGCGAGTGCGATTTCGGGGGAGGAGAGTGCGAAATCGTCCCGGTGGTGCTCGCCGAGCGTGATGGCGTCGACGCCGAGTCGATCCGCGAGCTCGGCCTGGGCGACCACGTCGCGCAGCACCTGTGCGTGGGAGATTCTGTCGCCCGCCGCGTTGATCGTGACGTCGCCAAACGTGTCGAGACCAAGGATGAGTTGTTCAGGTGTAGCGCCGGCAACGGCGCGAAGTGGCTCCATACTCGCAACAACACCGCCCCCACCCCTCATATTCCAAGACCCCGAGTACCCCCGTTCTGTCGTCGCAAATGATCCGATCAGCCACGTGAAGGGATCATTTGCGACGACAGAAAGGGATGACCGGGGGGGGGCGTGGGTAGGGGCTAGGATCTTGCGGAGGTGAGCTCTCCGAGGAGGGGGGCGTAGAGGGGGTGCCCCGGCTCGATCCCGGTGAGCTCCTGCACCAGGTCGGCGTCACTCGCCGCACTCGCCAGCAGCTCGCCCAGCTTCATGGCCTCAGCGTCGTCGGGCTCGACAAAGCGGAGCGCTGCGCCGATCGCCGTCAGAATCGCCGCCGACGACATACCGCGCTCAGCCAACTCGGCTGCGGGGCCGACGAACCGCTCGTGGCGGCTCAGCTTGCGCAGCGGGGCGCGGCCCACGCGGCCAGCGGTGTCGGGCAGCTCCTCGTTCGCGAAGCGGCGCAGGATCTTCTGCACGTATGCCTCCTGCTGCTCGGGCGCAAACCCGTACTTGGCAACGAGTAGCGACTTCGTCTCGGCGAGCACGGCCTCGACCTTGGAGCGCACTGCCGCGTCGGCGAGCACGTCCGAGATCTTTTCGATGCCTGCCAGTCGGCCGAAGTACGCGGCCGCCGCGTGACCGGTGTTCACCGTGAACAGCTTCCGCTCGATGTACGGCGCGAGCGAATCGACCCAGGTCGCCCCGGGAATCTGGGGGGCCGCGTCGCCGAATGCGCCGCTCTCGATGGCCCACTCGTAGTAGGGCTCGACGCGCACGTCGAGCCCCGCACCGGCCTCCTGGTTCGGCACGATGCGGTCGACGGCGGTGTTTGCGAAGATCGCGCGGGCGTCGACGTCAGCGTCGTCGAGGCCTGATTTTGCGGCGGCAGCGCGCACCTCCTGCTCAAGGATATCCGTCGCGTTGATCGCGTTCTCGCAGGCCATCACGGCGATGCGCGGTGCGCCCGCGGGTCGCGCAGCAAGCCCCAGGGCAATCGCCGGAGCGACGAACTTCAGGATGTTCGGCCCGACAGCGGTCGTCACGATCTCGGCGGCGGCGAGATGCGCGATCAGCTCCGACTCCTGAGTCGCGGAGTTCACCGCCGCGAAGCCGCTCACGACGTGGTCTTGCCCGCCGTCACCGACCTCGTGCACCACGTACGACTCGGCGCCCTGGAGCGCCTCGATCAGCGGTGCAGCGACGTCGGCGAACACGAGCCGGTAGCCGGCCTCGTGGAGGAGGAGCCCCACGAAGCCGCGGCCGATGTTGCCTGCACCGAAGTGCACGGCGGTCGGCGCTGCCTGATCGATTGCCGCCCAGCCTTCGCTCGGCTGCCCGTCTGTCATTATCCGTTCACCTTTCCGAAGACGTCGAGAATCTCCTCGACACTCGTCGCAGCCTCAAGCCGGGCCACCTGATCCTTGTCGCCGAAGACCTTTGCGATCTTCGCGAGGATGCTCAAGTGCTGCTTGTCCTTGCCAGCGATGCCCACGACGAAGCGCACCTCCTTGCCGTTCCAGTCGATCGGCTTGGCATAACGGACGAACGTCAGCCCGGACTCCTTGATGTGATCCTTCGCGTCGTTGGTGCCGTGGGGAATGGCGAGGAAATTGCCCATGTACGTCGTGACAGATTCCTCGCGCTCATGCATCGCGGCGACGTAGTCGTCGTCGACGGCGCCCGCGGTGACGAGCAGGCGGCCCGCTTCTTCGATGGCACCGGCGCGGCTGTCGGCTTCGCCCTGCAGCACGATCGACTCGCGACGAAGCACCTGGGGAGCGGTGGCGGCATCAGCGGCGACGGGCACGGGGACTTCGGCTGACGCGGCAGTGCCAGGAGCACCCGCAGCCGCATCAGCAGCACCGGCACCCGCATCAACAGCACCGTCAGCACCGTCGGCACCTAGCGCGGCGACGATCTCGTCGTAGCGAGGGCTCGCCATGAAGTTGTCGACGGTTACGAGCTGGGCGCTCGGGGTCTTTTCGCGGGCCCGCAGCGCGAGGTCCTGGTGCACCACGACGATGTCGTAGGTGTCGGTCAGATTCGCGATCGCCGAGTTCGTCACCTTGACATCGGTGTGACCGGCGGCGCGCACCTTGTTACGCAGTACGGACGCGCCCATAGCGCTGGATCCCATGCCAGCGTCGCAAGCGAAGACGATATTTTGCACGCCCACCCCAGTGAGGGTTGCGGTGCCACCGCCGCCGAGAATCGAGGAGGCGACGGACTTCTTGCCCTTCATGCTCTCCATCTGTTCGGTTGCGGCCGCGAGGCCGTCTTCGTCGACGTTCTTTGAGGTGCGCAAGATCAGCGCGGCCACCAGGAACGACACCGCGGTCGCGAGCACGACCGAGAGAATCACGCCGAAGTAGCTGTCGCGCGAGGTCTGGACGAGCACGGCGAAAATCGATCCGGGAGCCGCCGGAGCGACGAGTCCCGCGCCGGTGACGGCAAGCGTTGCGACGCCGGTCATGCCGCCAGCGATCGCCGCGATGATCAGTGTCGGCTTCATCAGCACGTACGGGAAGTAGATTTCGTGGATGCCGCCGAAAAAGTGGATGACGGCTGCGCCGGGAGCTGATGCCTTCGCTGCGCCGCGGCCGAAGATGCAGAACGCGAGCAGGATCCCGAGCCCCGGGCCGGGGTTCGCCTCGAGCAGGAAGAGGATCGACTTACCCTGCTCAAGCGACTGCTCGGTGCCGAGCGGCGTAAGCACTCCGTGGTTGATGGCGTTGTTCAGGAACAGCACCTTGGCCGGCTCGATCAGGATCGAGGTGAGCGGCAGCAGGCCGTGGTCGACGAGGAACTGGACGACGTTGCCCGCCCCCGTGCTGAACGCCTGCACCAGCGGGCCAATGCCGTAGAAACCGAGCATCGCGAGCAGTGCGCCCCAGATACCGGCCGAGAAGTTATTGACGAGCATTTCGAAACCGGGGCGAATCTTGCCGTCCCACAGCAGGTCGAGCTTCTTCATGGTCCAGCCGCCGAGCGGACCCATAATCATCGCGCCGATGAACATCGGGATACCTGCGCCGACGATGACACCCATCGTCGCGATCGAGCCGACGACTCCGCCGCGCACGCCGTGCACCATCTTGCCGCCGGTGTACCCGATCAGCAGGGGGAGGAGGTAGGTGATCATCGGGCCGACGATGCCGATGTTGGCCACGCCATCGGCGTCTTTGCCGAAGCCGCCAAGCTCGGGTACCGGCCACCACCCCTTCTCAATGAAGAGCGCGGTGATGAGACCCCAGGCGATGAAGGCCCCGATATTCGGCATGATCATGCCGGAGAGGAACGTGCCAAACTTCTGCACTCCGGCACGAACGGATTGGAGCCGAGACGGCGCCTGATCCTGCGGAGGTGCTTCACTTGCAGACATTGCTACTGCTTTCCGTTGGGCGACAGCTCACGGCTGCCGGGACGAGTTCTCGGGAGTGCTGGTGGTGCAGGGTGTGTCAAGGGTGTCGTGGTGCGGTTGCGGACTTCACCGCTCGTCCGGCGGCGATGCCGAAGACAAGCGGTGGAGCCATTCGAGGAAGAGTTTCATTTCGGTGCCCGAGAGCTGATCCGGGTGCGAAGACTGAAGCGTGGCGTTGAGCGCGATGGCCGCGGCCACGTACGAGGGCGGGCCGCTGGCGCTCGCCGAGGCTCCGTCATCATCGGGGTCATCAGCGCTGTCGCCGTCAAGCACGCTCGGTTCCGTGACGACCGAGCGGAGCACGGCGTCGCGCGTTTGGTGGGAGAGGATCCGGCTCTGCGATGTGCCGGAATCTGCGCTGTGAGACTCGGCGGAGTCTGCGATGAGCATCAGCGTGACGCCGATGTTCGCAGCAAGGATGGCGCGTGCCGCCTGCAGCGGCGGCACGGCGAGCTGTCGATCGAGCGCGATGCGTTCGAGTTCGCGCTCGAGTAACCGCTCAGCCTCGGACACGATCATCGGCCGCTTCTTCGGGCTGCTGTTGCCAAACATGAGCGAGTAGAGCTGGGTGTGCGACAGGCCGAACTGCACGTGCACATCCCAGAGTCGCTTCACGTCGGTGATCGCTCGAGGTGACCGTTCGAGGCTCGCCTCGCGGCGCACGAAATCCTCGAAACCCCGCGCGACGACGGCATCCATGAGCCCGTCTTTGTCCTTGAAGTGGTGGTAGAGCGTGGGGGCCGTGACTCCGGCAACATCGGTGATCTGGCGGGTTGACACCGGTTTGCCGTCTGAGGCGGCGAGCAGCTCAGTGGCGGCGAGGATCAGTCGCTCCCGTGCGGGGACGGCTGCTGGCCGCGTCGCAGGGCGCGCTGCAGTGGCGCGCTCTACCTCCGCGGTATCGACGCCGATATCCGTCTGTCTTTCGGGCATGAGCGTTAGCGTACTGTCTATAGCCGTGCTATACAAGAAGATAATTGTGTGCTGGGCCATAGCGGCCCCGGCCCGCGCATTGGGCAACGGGAAAGGATTCGACGAGGAATGACGCAGCAGCAATTCTCCGGCGTAGGCGTAACTCCCGGGCGGGTGCTCGGCCCCGTACGACAGATGCCCCGGCCCCTGAAGGAACCTTCCCGTACCTCCCCGTCACCGGCGGGTGCCACCCCTGAAACGGAGGCGGCACGCATCAAGGCGGCGTCGGTGACCGTGCAGGCCGAACTTCGCGAGCGAGCAGCGCGAGCCACGGGCCAGGGCCGCGACGTGCTCGAGGCGACGGCGCTGATGGCGGGTGACTCGATGCTGCTCAAGGGTGCCGCAAAACTTCTCTCCCCAGACACCCCGGGTGGGGCTCGCAGCGCCGAGCGCGCTGTCTGGGAGGCCGCCGCTGGCGTCTCCGAGAAGCTCACGGCACTGGGCGGTTACATGGCCGAGCGCGCCACCGACGTGCTCGATGTGAGGGCGCGCATCATCGCAGAGCTGCGCGGGCTACCCGCGCCCGGCATTCCAGAGGCCGCCGAGCCGTTTGTGTTGATTGCCGAGGATCTCGCTCCCGCTGACACGGCGACGCTCAGCCCACGTCGTGTGCTCGCGCTCGTCACCTCAGGCGGCGGACCGCAGAGCCACACTGCGATTCTCGCCCGCGCACTCGGGCTGCCCGCAATTGTCGCGGCGCAGGGAGTCGATGATATTGCCGACGGCACGAGCGTCTACGTCGATGGCGCGGCAGGCACCCTGCACACGGAACCCACAGCCGAAGACGCTGCCGCCGCCGAGGCGTGGATCGCCCAGAGCTCTGCGCTGTCGGTGTTTGACGGCGAGGGTCGCCTCGCTGATGGTCACGCCGTGCCACTGCTCGCGAATGTCGGCACGGGTAAGGATGCGCGCGCCGCCGCCGAGGCTGGCGCCGAGGGCGTAGGCCTGCTCCGCACGGAATTCTGCTTTCTCGATCGTGACGAAGAACCGAGCGTCGATGAGCAGGTCGAGGCGTACGGCGCTGTCTTCGCGGCGTTCCCGGGTAAGAAGGTTGTCATTCGCACCCTCGACGCCGGTGCCGACAAGCCGCTTCCGTTCATCACGAACGCTGACGAGCCGAACCCCGCGCTCGGGGTGCGTGGCTATCGTACCGACCTGACATCGCCAGGGGTGCTCTCGCGGCAGCTTGACGCGATTGCGCGCGCCGAGGCTGCGAATCAGGCGGAGGTGTGGGTCATGGCCCCGATGATCTCCACGGCTGAAGAGGCCGCAGACTTCACGGCCCTCGCCCGCTCGGCCGGTCTCACCACGGCGGGGATCATGGTGGAGGTGCCGTCTGCGGCGTTGACCGCCGATTCGGTGCTGCGTAACGCAGACTTCGCGTCACTCGGAACGAACGATCTCACGCAGTACGCGATGGCGGCCGATCGGTTGCTCGGGCCGCTCGCAGCGCTGAACGACCCGTGGCAACCGGCCGTGCTGCGTCTCGTGCGCGAGACCACTGAGGGTGCTCGCGCGGCTTCGGCTGCTGACGGTGCCGGGCGGATCAAGCCCGTCGGCGTCTGCGGCGAAGCAGCGGCCGACCCGGCACTCGCCGTCGTGCTCGTAGGGCTGGGCATCGGCACGCTGTCGATGAGCCCGCGGGCGCTCGCCGGGGTCGCAGCGGTGCTGCGCACGGTGACGCTCGAACAGGCTCGCGCCATTGCGGATGCGGCGCTGAGCGCACCGTCGGCGAAAGCTGCCCGCACGGCGGCGCGTGCGTTGATTCCGGCTCTTGACGGCCTCGGCCTGTAGCCCCCAAACTGTCCAAGCAATAGCGGCTCATCCGCCGAATGATCAGGAAGAAGAAGAACATGGCAGAACGCACAGCAACCGTCGCCAGCCGCGAAGGCTTGCACGCCCGCCCCGCGGCGATCTTCGCGGAAGCGGCCGGAGAGGCCGACGTCGACGTGACGATTGCGCGCCCGGGTGAGCCCGCGGACGAAGCAATGGACGCCGCGAGCATTCTGTCACTCATGAGCCTGGGGGCCGGGCACGGCGATCAGGTCGTGCTGCGCGCCGAGGGCGAGGGGGCCGATGACGCGCTGGATCGTTTGGTGAAGGTTCTGGAAACGGACCTCGACGCCGAGTAAGCGCGAACAACACAGTTCGGCCCCGTGAGACCTGGTTTCACGGGGCCGAACTGTGTTGACGGCGCGTGGTACGCGCCGGTGCCGCACGAGTGTTACGCGCTGCGGCTCGAAGCGATAAAGCCGACCGCAGCGGCAGCGACGCCGAGCAGAGCGGGCCACACCCAGAACACGCCGAGCGCGAGTAGTGCCGCAACAGCCGCAGCGATGAGACAGAGCTCGAACAGCGCTTGCGCGAAGCGGTCGACTCGTAACACGGGCCGAGGGGACAGGAAAAGCGCCCAGAGCAGTACGGACAGGGCGAACAGCCCGATGCCGGTGAAGACGCCGGGGAAAGGCAGCGGCCACGCCAAGAAGCCCCAGATCGTCACAGTCACGATTGCCGCGAGGTGGAAGATTCCACGAGCGAGCAGCAAGGCTGGGTGAGGGGCATGCGAGGCGGTTTCAGGAGAACTACTGGTCACCGAGCCAGTCTACCCGCCGAAAATGGCTCGTTTGATCGCTGCATGGTTCACTCGGTACGCGCGAAACTGGTTCATTCGTCAGTTGCTGATTATCGTGATGAGGTAGACCAAACCACCCGCGCGACCCGCGCGAATTTGAGCTCGTAGAAAGCAGGCCACCCCGTGAGTGCAGTGCTGCGCGTCATGGCCGCCAACGGCTCCTTCTCAGAGCCGACTCGCGTGTCGTGGGCGAGCGGTCGCTTTGCGTTCGAAGAGGCGGCTGGCGCCGAGGCTAGCGCCGAGGCTGGCGCCGAGATTGGCGCCGAGGCTGGCGCCGCCGCGCCGCACGCCGACGCAGGCTGGATCATTCCCGGTCTCGTTGACGCCCACGTGCACGCAGCCTGGCACGCGTTCGACGCGGCGGATCGCGAGATCCTTGACGCGGATCCCGAGGTCAAGCATGAACGAACCGCGACTGCGCTTGCCAACACCCTCCGGGCTGGTTTCACGAGCGTGCGCGATGCCGGCGGCCTGACCCTCGCTGGATGCGACAGAATATCCGCGGAAAACCGGCCCAGAGTCGGACTTTCTGTCGCCCTCATTGGGCGGGCGGAGGCCGACGCCGCTGGCGGGCTCGACCGTGCGGTCGACGCCGTACTCGAGGCGGGCGCCACCTGGGTCAAGCTCGTTGCCACGGCCGGGGTCGCCGCGCCACCGAGGACGACGCTTGAGTCGCACTTTTCAGCCGCCGAGTTTGCCAGCGCTGTCGCTCGCGCAGACGCGGTCGGCGCCGGTGTCATGGTGCACGCCTGGGGCGGTGCCGCCATCGACCACGCGATTGCCGCGGGTGCCGCCAGTATCGAGCACGGCATCTACCTGACGCCCGCGCAGGCCCGCCGCGCGGCCGACGCCGGCACCACGTTCGTGCCGACGCTGCGCATCTATCGGCTTGTGCAGCAGATGATCAGCGCGGGCCACCTGCCCGCAGCGTTCGCCGACCGCGTCGACGACGCTGTCGCGCACCACCCTGGCGCGGTGCGCATCGCCCGAGACCACGGCGTCGCCATCGCGCTCGGCACGGACTACGGCACCTCCGCGCAGCACGGCACGAACCGGCTCGAATTCGACGCGCTCGTCGATGCGGGCCTGACCCCGCGCGAGGCGCTGGTCGCCGCGACGACGGCGGGCGCCGACCTGCTCGCGAGAGCGCAGCAGCAAGGGGCACCCCGCGAAGCTGTGCCGACGGGCGGGATTACCGCTGGAGCGGTCGCCGACGCGGTGCTGCTGCGCAGGGATCCTCGCGAGCGCGGCGCGCTCTCCGACCCGGAATCAATCGTCGGAGTGCTGCTCGGAGGACGCTGGATTGATCCGGCACCGCCGTCAGCCGCCCCGCCCGCTCCCCGCACTCCCCGTACTCCAAGTCAGACATCACAGCTGACCCCGTCCCCGACCCCACAGCAGACTTCGCCAGTTCAGGCACCCGCCCCACGAGAGGACCACCCGTGACCCCCACCCCGAACCCACGCCGCCGACTCGGGCTCGCGGCCGCAGCGCTCGCCGCGGCGCTGCTGCTGAGCGCGTGCGCGGGCGGCTCCGGCGCGACCGACCCTGACGCCTCCGGCGACCCGGTGAGCGGCGGCACACTCGAGTTCGGCCGCGTCGCGGCGGTCACCGACTTCGATCTCAATCAACAGATCACCGCGAACAACGCCTTCGCCATTGACAAGGTGTTCGAACCCCTCGTCAGCTTCGACAAGGACGGCAAGATCGTGCCTTGGCTTGCCGAGTACACCGAATCAGACGATGGGCTGAGCTACACGTTCACGCTGCGCGAGGGTGTGAAGTTCTCCGACGGCAATGATGTCACGCCCGATGACGTGATCTTCTCGCTGCAGCGACACCTCGATGTCGGCGGGCCGTTGCCGCTCGACGCGCCGATCGATGCGGTGAGCAAGACCGGCGACCGCGAGGTCACTATTACGCTGACCGCTCCCTACACGCCGTTCCTCTCGGAGCTCGCGAGCTTCTCGAACGGCATTTTCCCGAAGGATTTCGGGGGTGTGAGTGAGAAGGAGTTCTTTCAGAACCCGATCGGAACCGGCCCGTTCGTGGTCGACAAGTGGGATCCGAACGGTGACCTGAGTTTCGTGAAGAATGCGCACTACTGGCAGCAGGGCAAGCCCTACCTCGACTCGCTCGTCTACAAGCTGGTTACAGATGACACGCAGCTGCAGCAGCAACTGGCCGGGGGGCAGCTCGACGCAATCGACGATGTGCCGGCCGCGAACGCCGCGCAGCTCGATTCGGGTTCGGGCACCGTGCTGTCGCAGACGACCGGGTGGTCGACGGAGCAGGTGTTCTTCAACACCGAGCGCGAGCAGTTCGCCGACGAGCACGTGCGGCGGGCGGTCGCCCTCGCCCTCGACCGCGACGGCATCACGAAGGCAACCACGTTCGGCACCGCGGAGGTCGCGAACGCGCTGCTGCCACCGACGATCACCGACTCGGCAAACGACACGGTGAAGTCGCTCGACTTCGACGTCTCCGCGGCGAAAGCAGAACTCGCGAAGTCGGCGTATCCCGACGGGTTCTCCATCACGCTCACGCTCGCGAGCGGCGATTCCCAGCGTGCGCAGATCGCGCAGATCGTGCAGGAGTCGCTCGCGAAGATCGGCATCACGGTCAAGATCGAACAGCTCGACATCGCGGTGTTCCGTGAGCGATTCTTCGCCTACGACTTCGATTTCATGCTCAATAGCGGGCAGTCGGATGCGCCCGACCCCAATGGGTTCATCACCTTCCAGGCCGACCCTGAGGGATTCAGCAAGTCGTACTGGACGCACTACTCGAATGACCGCGTGACCGAACTTATGAAGCAGGGGCGCACCACGCCCGAGGGTAAGGAGCGCAAGCAGATCTATCTGGAGATCCAGCAGACGCTCGCCGACGAGGTGCCCTACATTCCGCTCTTCTTCCCCGCGAATCTGAAGGCGACACGCGACAATGTGCACGGCTTCACCGTGCTGCCCAACGGAAGCGTACGCTTCGAGGACACGTGGGTGGAAGCGCCTGCCAATTGATGACGAGTACCGGTCGAGGAGAGTGAGCACGTGCTGAGACGGGCACTCCGCGCGATAGCGAGGTTGCTCGCGCGCGTGGTGCCCGTCATGGTGGGCGTGGTGGTTGCAGTGTTTTTCCTGCTGAGGCTCGTGCCCGGCGACCCCGCCAGCATGATTCTTGGCGAGCGCGCGACCCCAGAGGCTGTCGCCGCTCTCCGCGCCCAGCTCGGCCTCGACCAGCCGCTCTGGCGCCAGTTCACGGACTTCGCTGGCCAGGTGCTCTTCCACTTCGATACGGGCAACTCGCTCGTCACGGGCACGTCGACCCGCGCGCTGATCCTGGAAAAAGCGCCCGTCAGCCTCGGCATCGTGCTGCTCGCGGTGCTGCTGGCCGTGCTGATAGCGGTGCCGCTCGCGCTCGCCGCCGCGCTGCGAAAAGACAGCTGGATCGATCACGCGGTGCGCATCGTGCCCGCCGTGGGAATGGGCATGCCGCTGTTCTGGATCGGGCTCCTACTGATCATCGTGTTCGCGGTGCAACTCGGGTGGTCTCCAGTGGGCGGAGTGGGAACGGGCCCGGGCGAACCGCTCCGCAGCCTGTTTTTGCCAGCGGTCGCGGTCGCGCTCGGCATGGCGCCGCCGCTGATCCGCTCTCTCCGGGCGCAGCTCATCGAGGCGCTTGAGGCCGACTTCGTGACGACGCTGCGGGCGGCGTGCGTCCCTGAACGGCGCATTCTGTGGCGGCACGTGATGCGCAGCGCCTCGCTACCGACCCTGACGCTGCTGAGCGTGAACACCGCGTATCTCATCGGCGGCACGCTCGTTGTTGAGCGGGTGTTCGGCATTAATGGTTTGGGTTCGCTGCTCTTCCAATCGATCGGCAATCGCGACTTTCCGGTCGTGCAGGGCGTCGCGCTGTACTGCGCGGTAGCCGTCGTCGTGGTGACCACGCTCACGGCCGTGCTGACGAGCGCGCTCGACCCGCGGCTGCGCGTCGCTGACGCTGATACTCTCGGCGTCGCTCGCGACACCGCTGGTGCCGGCGCAGAACACCTGGCCGTGTCGGGGGCGGCGCGATGAGGGGAATCTGGCGGCGAGCGTGGAACTCGCCGGCGTTCATCGCCGGCGTGATCCTGACCGCGCTCATCGTCGCCGTCGCCGTCGCCGCCCCCCTGCTGGCACCGCACTCGCCCACCGAACAGCAGCTCACCGGCGGGTTGTTGCCGCCGTCGGCGGAGCACTGGTTCGGCACCGATCAGCTGGGCCGCGACGTACTCTCGCGCGTGCTGTACGCGGCGCGCGTAGATCTCGGTATTGCGGCCCTCGCCGCGCTCGCCCCGTTCGTCATCGGGGTGACTGTCGGGCTCCTGTCCGGATACTTCGGCGGCGCGGTCGACTGGGTCGCTTCGCGCGTGACCGACACGGTAATCGCATTCCCCTTCTACGTCATCGTGATTGCACTCGTGTTCGCGCTCGGCGCGGGTGCCGGCGGCATCGTGGTGGCCTTCGCGCTCGTCGGTTGGGTCGGCTACGCGCGCGTGCTGCGAGCGATGACCTCGGCGCTTCGCGACTCGGGCTGGGTGCGCAGCGCGCGCGGCGGGGGGCTCTCTCACGCGCGCGTGCTGCTGCGACACGTGTTGCCGAACGTACTGCCGCAGGCGATCGTGCTGCTCGCGACAGAGATCGTGCTGATCATGGTCGCCATCGTGACGCTCGGGTATCTCGGCCTCGGTATCCGCCCGCCGACGCCCGACTGGGGCACCATGATCGCGGACGCCCAGCAGTTCATCACGACGCAGTGGTGGCTCGCGGCGATTCCCGGCTTCGCCGTGGTGCTCACCGGGGTCGCACTCTCGCTGCTCGGCGACGGCATCGGCGACGTGCTGCGGGTCGGAGGCGGTTCGGGCGGCGCGGCGCGAGGCGGCGGTCTTGGGCGCCGGATCGCGGCTGCCGCCGACCGGGGCGCAACGCTCGTGCCCGGAGCGATTCGCGTGCGTGGACTGCGCATCGAGACCGCTCAGGGCGGTGTTGTTGTCGGCGGTGAGACCGGCATCGACTTCGATGTCGCGCGCGGTGAAGCACTCGGCATCGTGGGGGAGTCGGGTTCGGGCAAGAGTCTGACGCTGCGCGCCCTGCTGGGCCTGCTGCCGAGCGGCGTGCGTGTGAGCTCGGGAAGTGTGGTCGTCGGCGGGCCCATCGGCATGGTGTTCCAAGATCCGCTCACCGCTCTCGACCCGCTCACTCGAATCGGCGGCCAACTGCGCGCCGCCGTCGAGGCTGCCGAGCCGGGTGCCGCGCACGGTGCGGTGCGCGAGCGCGTCGAGGCGCTGCTCGCGCAGGTGCGGCTGCCCGATCCGCGCCGTATGGCGCGCGCGTACCCCCACCAGCTTTCGGGTGGGCAGCGCCAGCGGGTCGTGATCGCGCTCGCGCTCGCCGGTAACCCGGCGGTGCTGCTCTGTGACGAACCGACGACCGCGCTCGACGTCACAGTGCAGCAGGAGGTGCTCGAACTGCTGCGCGAACTGCGTGCGAGCCGCGGGCTGACGCTCGTGTTCGTGTCGCACGATCTCGCCGTGGTGGCGGGCATGTGTGATCGAGTCGTCGTCATGGACACGGGGGTGGTGGTCGAATCGGGCACTGTCGATAAGGTCATCCGCAACCCGCGGGCAGCGGAGACACGGGAGCTGCTCGCGGCGGTGCCGCCACTGCCCGAGCTCGGCGCACACAAGCCGCACCCGCCTGCAACTTCGGCGCGGGCTGCGGTGGGCGATCCGGCACCCGCCCTGCTTGAGGTGCGTGACGCACATGTGAGCTACGGCGACTTCCGGGCCGTGGCGGGTGTGTCGTTCGCGCTTGTGCCCGGCGAGGCGCTCGGCATCGTGGGGGAGTCCGGATCGGGCAAGACCTCGCTCGCCCGCGCCATAGTCGGCCAGTTGCCGCTCGCCGCGGGCGACGTGCGCTGGGACGGTACTCCGTTCGGCGCGCGCCGCGACCGCGCGGAGCTGCGCCGCATCCAACTCGTTCCGCAAGATCCGTACGCGTCGCTCACCCCTCGTCGCACGGTGGGCAGCGTGCTCGACGAGGTGCTGCGGGCCGGGGGCGGGCGTCGGGTGGGTGCTTGGCGCGCTGGGCGTGATGCGCGTGTTGGGTGTGTTGGGCGTGATGCGCGTGCAGCGCGAGTGCGGGAGCTGCTCGAACTGGTGCGGCTCGACCCCGAACTCGCGGGCGCGACGCCCGACCGGCTCTCGGGCGGGCAGCGTCAGCGCGTGGCGATCGCGCGGGCGCTCGCTGCCGATCCGCGGGTGCTCGTCGCAGACGAACCAACTTCGGCGCTCGACGTGTCGGTGCAGGCCAGCGTGATCGAGCTGCTGCAGCGGCTGCGCCGGGAGCTCGGCCTCGCGCTGGTGTTTGTGTCGCACGATCTTGCCGTGGTGCATGCGCTCTGCGACCGGGTGCTGGTGATGCGCAACGGCGAGGTCGTCGAGACCGCGGGCCCCGAGTTCTTCACGGCCCCGCGCACGGACTACGCCCACCGGCTCCTGTCCGCGGTCCCGAGGCTCTAACTCTGGTCCTGCTTCTGGTTTGAGCAAGGGCTCGACCTGGACCTCGACCTCGACCTCGACCTCGACCTCGACCTACCGTCAACCCTTCCCGTACCTACCCTGAACCCTTCGCGGGTGAGCGATTTTTGCCACTTTCAGTCCAGAAAGTGACAAGAATTGCTCACCCGCGGGGCAGTCGTGGCCGGCCGCAGGTCGCCCGCGTGCGTGACTGCAGCTTGCTCGCGTTGCGCGTGCCCTGCGCTGCCTTGGTACTCTGCCAGTGACAGCATTGGAAGGGTGAGGCCATGGACGGCATCATGAACTGGTTCGAGCGCGTGCTCGACGGCTCGCTGTTCGATGGCGGAATCTTCCTGATCATCGGCATCGCTGGCGGCGTTCTTCTCCTCATTTCCCTGCTGCTCGACGGAATTTTCGACGCGTTCGACTTCGGCGACGGGCCGCTCAGCCTCACGACGATCGCTGCGTTCATGGCCATCTTCGGGTTTGCCTCGTTCGCGAGCGTCGGCGCCGGCATGTCGACGCCGGTCGCCACAGTCGTTGGAGCTCTGTCCGGGCTACTCGGCGCCGCCGCGGCCTGGTGGCTCTCGCGCGCGATTCGGGGCGCCGAATCAAACACGGCGGTGAGCGGCACTGACCTATTCGGCCTCACAGGCTCCGTCGTGCTCGCGGTCCCCGCGAACGGACTCGGCGAGGTCGCCGTGATTCGACACGGCGAACGCATCTCGCTCTCCGCGTCGGCCGAAGCCCCGATTCCCCGAGGCACGCAGGTGCGCATCGTGCAGATCGTTACGTCGACCTCGGTGCGCGTCGAACCCGTACTTCCTGAAGACCACGCCCAACCGTTAGACCGAACGGAGACGTAATGTTCCTCGCAAGCCCGGCGATCGTCGGCATATTCGGCGCGGTGATCGCACTCGTGCTGATTGCCCTCGTCATTATCAAGCGATACCGCATCGCCAAGCCAGATGAGGCAATCATCGTGACCGGCGGTAAAGGCAAGGAGATTGTCGACGCCGCCGGCAACAAGGGCCGCGACCTATCGGGGCAGAAGGTCGTCACCGGCGGTGGCGTGTTCGTAGTGCCGTTCGTGCAGAAGTCCTTCACCATCTCGCTGCGATCGCGCCGCCTTTCGATCACGACGGAAGCTCAGACGACCGACGGCATCACGATGCAGGCGCAGGCCGTTGCCGTCGTGAAGGTCGGGGGTACGCAAGAGATGATTCGGGCGGCCGCCCAGCGCTTCCTCTCGAACTCCGACGAGATCGATGAGTCAACCCAGGAGGTGCTGTCGGGTTCGCTGCGTTCCATCATCGGCGGTCTCACGGTGCTGCAGATCATTCGGGATCGCGCTGTTGTCGCTCAGAGCGTGCTTGAGGCCGCAGAAGAGGCGCTCACGAAGCAGGGCCTCGTCGTCGATACGCTGCAGATCCAGGAAATTCGAGATGGCGCTGACTACATCTCGAACATCGGTCGCCCCGAGGCAGCCAAGGTGCGCCAGGCGGCAGACATCGCCGAGACCATCGCGTACCAGGCGTCGCAGGAAGCAAAGATCGGCGCCGAGCGCGTGCTGCTCGATCGCAACCGAGAGCTCAAGCTGCGTCAGGCAGAGATCCAGGTCGAGACCGACAAGGCCAAGGCGCAGGCGTCGGCGGCTGAGCCGCTCGAGCAGGCGATCCAGCAGCAGGGCATCGTTGAGCAGCAGCAGATCACCGCCCAGAAAGAGGTTGCGCTGAAGACCCAGCAGCTGAACGCAAACGTGCGTGCGGTCGCTGAGGCCGAGGCATACCGCGTCGAGGCGCTTGCTAAGGCTGAGGCCGCTGCGTCAGTGTCGGCCGCAGAGGGTCGCGCAAAGGCGGTCGAACGTGAGGGTGTCGCGAGTCGCGTCGCCCGTATCGCCGCTGCCGAGGCCGTTGAGGCCGAGGGTCGGGCAGAAGCCGCGGCGCTTGAGGCAAAGGGTACCGCTGAGGCAACGGCTATCGATGCGCGTGCGCGTGCACTCGAGACTCAGTCGCAGGCGGTGCTCGCGCAGGAGCTCATCCACCTGCTCCCCGAGATTGCTGCGGAGTACTCGCGCGCGATCGGTGCGATCGACCACATGACCGTGGTGTCTGCGGACGGCACGTCGAAGGTCGCTGGCGAAGCCATGGGCAACATCAAGGGCCTGCTCGAGATGGCAAAGGACACCGTGGGCATCGACCTCGCGGGCATGCTCAACGGAGCCGTTTCGGGCGGAGCGGCCGGTGCCGCTGCGGGCCGCGCCTCGCGCGAAGAGAGCGGACGACGCGGATCGATCCGCGCCGAGTCGTTCGCGGGCGACCGTGACGCTGACCGCCAAACCGACCGCCACACCGACCGCTATGCCAGCGCCGATCACGGCGACCACGGTTCGGGGGCATGGTCGACTGCTGCGAACTCCGGCCTGCAAACCGCCGAGAGCCTCGCACAGAGCTCGCGCAGCCTGGCCGGGAGTGCGACCGACGCTGCCGCAGTGGCTGCGGACGCTGCGGGTGATGCGGCAACCGCCGCAAACGACGCCGCACGTGCCGCCGCAGCTGCTGCCCAGCGCGCGGGCACCGCAATCAGCGATCAGGCCAACGGTCTGGGAGCGGGCTCGCAGTAGCGAGCTCTCAGCTGAGTACGGCGGGTTGAACGAGTCGGACGGTGCAGAATAGGGGCATGCCCTCACGCCGCCCGCAGTCGCTGACGTCGGAGGTCGAGTCTGTGCTCGGCCCCGCGCCCACTGACTACGCGCAACCCGAGGTTGTCGTGCTCCGCCTCCGGCGGCACGGGCGCAGGCTCGTGCTGCCGGTGCTCGTTCTCGTTGTTGTTGCCGCGGCGAGCGGGTACTGGATCGGTACGCTGCCCGCGGCGTGGATGAACCTCGTCGCGGGCGGTGGCGCGATTGCGATCGCGCTGCTGCTCGGCGTCTTTCCGGTGCTTGGCTGGTTGACGCGGCGCACAACGGTGACGACGCGGCGCGTGATCCAGCGTCGCGGCGTGTTTTCGCGGCACCGGAGCGAGGTTGCGTTTGTGCGCGTGCGCGAGGTGCGCACCCGACGAACACTCGGGCAGCGGATGTGCGGTGCGGGTGACATTGATCTGTTTGTCGGTGCCGAGCAGGCCACGATCGTGGAGGTGCCGGGCGTCGCGACCGTGGCTGACGCGCTGCAGGAGCTCGTCGAACGAAACTACGCCCACGCCTCGCGCGTGGAACGGCGACTCGGTACGCCACAGACGTCGAATGTGACCTTCACGCCCGTGCCAGAAGCGCCACGGGACAGCTTCTTCTAGAGCCCGACGCCGACCGCTCAGGTCGTGCGTGCAATGAGCACGTCGATGAGTTCACTCGCGAGCTTCACGAGCCGTTCGATCTCATTCTCGTCGCGGTCGATCCAGCGGCATTCCGGGTCACCGACCGGCACGAAGTTCTCGTGCCGTTCCCACACCATGAGCGTGCGTTCGGCGCCCAGCACATACTGCTGCCACCACACCTGACGCAGGTAGTTGCGCGGGATCGAACGCCACTCCTTGTTCGTCGTCTTGATCTCGGCGAGCTCGACGGCACCGGTGCTGCGGAAGGCGAGCCCATCAGGGGTGGCGAGATGACGCAGATCGAGCTCCGCGTGAAAGAGCGCCTGGCTCGGCTCGATCTCGTACTCGCGAAGCACCCACGACGCAATCTCAGGTTCGCGCAGTTTGCCGTGCTCCGTGTACACGTTTCCGGTGAATCGGCTGCCGTGCAGCTTCTCGTGCGCCGCAGCTGCGATCGAGCGAGACGTCGAGAGCTTGGCGACGTCCGTCGCAGTAATGCCGCGGGCGCGTGCCCGCATCCACGCCATGCGATCGGTGCCGTCTGTCACGATGCGCTGCAGGTGCAGAGGGGCGGGGGCGAACACCCCCTTAGTTTCTCACGGCTCGCCTCGACGGGCTCACAGCGCGCCGATTCAGTCTTGATACTGATCAGTCACATCTATTAGGCTGGCAGAGTCCTACGTGTTTATTGAGTTCGACCCCTGTGCCGCCTCGCGAAAAGCACTGTTCGTATAGGTATGTGAGCGGGGGAACCACAGGTAAACGCGCTACCCTCATACGAGGGATATTCTGCCGCAGCACCCGGACAATTTGCGGCAGATATTGGGGAAACTAAGCCGAGCACATTGTGACGCACGTCCGTTTCGGGGGCGCGCGATGAGTTCAGCCGAGAGGAGCATTCCGTAGGAATGGAATCACAACAATTGCAGAGAACTGACGGTGGCAAGATTCGCGCATTGGTAGTCGATGACGAAGAATCGATTACGCAGCTCGTTGCTATGGCACTGCGATACGAGGGCTGGGAAGTTGACACTGCCGCCTCGGGTAAAGAAGCGCTTGACAAGATCAAGTCGTTCAACCCCGACGTCGCCGTATTTGACATCATGCTGCCCGACCTTGACGGTATGCAGCTGCTCGCGCGCCTGCGTTCGTCGGGCGAAATGTTCCCGGTGTTGTTCCTGACCGCACTCGACTCGGTTGAAGATCGCGTGAACGGCCTGACCGCTGGCGGCGATGACTACGTCGTGAAGCCGTTCAGTCTGGAAGAACTCATTGCCCGCATGCGTGGGCTTGTGCGTCGTTCGCAGCTCACGAGTGCGCAACACCCGGATCCAGTGCTTCGCGTCGGCGATCTCACCCTCAACGAAGACAGCTACGAGGTCGAGCGCGGCGGTGAGCCGATCACGGTCACCAACACCGAGTTCGAGCTGCTGCGCTACCTGATGCGCAACCCGAACCGCGTGCTTTCGAAGGCGCAGATTCTGGATCGCGTGTGGGCGTACGACTTCACCGGCAAGTCGACCGTCGTCGAGCTGTACATCTCGTATCTCCGCAAGAAGATCGATTCGGGTCGCGTGCCCATGCTCCACACCGTTCGCGGCGCGGGGTACATGCTCAAGCCCCAGGCCTAAAGGCCAGTAACTCGGGGAGCGGGCGAGCCTGGCTGAACGCAGCCGGTTCGTCCGCTCCATCCAAGATGTGATACGCTATTCCGTGGCCCAAGACCGCCGGTTGAATTCGCAAGAAATCCTAACGTCCGCGAAAGCGGAGACCTGCGCAGGTGCAGAACTCCTTGAGTACGGGATCCCGATCCCGATCTTCTGAAGCTCCGTGCATGCGCGCCGGAGCTTCTTTGCGTTTCAGGGGAAACCCGAGCGCATGACTGCTCTGAGCGGCGCGGCCCCCGAGCGGCATCCGCCGCGCGGGTACGACAAGCTAGGGAGCGCCATGGCTACGAAGGACGCTACGGTTGCCGATCTTCAGCAGAAGTTTGAAGAGTCGAGTGCCGTTCTGCTGACTGAGTACCGCGGACTTTCGGTTGCTGAACTGCGGGAACTCCGCAACAGCATCCGTGAGCACGCGACGTACGCTGTGGCGAAGAACACGCTGACTAAGATTGCGGCCAACAACGCCGGAATCACCGCATTCGATGACGAGCTCGCCGGTCCTTCGGCTCTCGCCTTCGTGCACGGTGACACCGTCGCGGTCGCTAAGTCGCTGCGTGACTTCGCCAAGGCACACCCTCTTTTGGTGGTGAAGGCGGGCTACTTCGATGGCAACGCCATGACCGCCGCTGAGGTAGGCAAGCTTGCCGATCTCGAGAGCCGCGAGGTGCTGTTGGCTAAGGCCGCCGGCGCTATGCAGGCTGCTCTGGTCGGTGCTGCACAGCTGTTCGCCGCCCTGCCCGCTAAGGCCGCTCGCGGCTTCGGCGCGCTGCAGGAGAAGCAGGACGCTTAAGACTCGGCTCACGCCGGATCGGTTATACACACCCGCTCGCATGCACTGCGTGAGAGCACACATCAAGGAGAAACATTATGGCTAAGCTTTCGACTGAAGAGCTGCTCGAGCAGTTCAAGGGCCTCACCCTCATCGAGCTCTCCGAGTTCGTCAAGGCATTCGAGGAGACCTTCGACGTCTCCGCTGCAGCTCCGGTTGCAGTTGCCGCAGCTCCCGCTGCCGCTGCTGAGGCCGTCGAGGAGAAGGACGAGTTCGACGTCGTCCTCGAGTCGGCTGGCGACAAGAAGATCCAGGTCATCAAGGTCGTGCGCGAGCTGACCGGCCTGGGCCTTGGCGAGGCAAAGTCCCTCGTTGAAGAGGCACCCAAGAACGTGCTCGAGGGCGCGAAGAAGGATGCCGCTGAAGAAGCGAAGGCTAAGCTCGAAGAGGCTGGCGCGGGCGTCAAGCTCGTCTAAGTAGTTCTGATGAGACTCAGTTACTGAGTCTTGTTTCCTGTGGGGGCAGGTTCGCTGAAAAGCGAACCTGCCCCCACTTGTTTGTGTTCCACACTTGAAACATGCCCCTGCCGGGCGCAAAAGCTGGTGCTTTCGGTGCTGAGCTGTTACGGTGTTCCGGCTGCGCAGGATCCAATGCACGCTCCGCGTGCTCGAACACTCCAGCGCACACCTTAGAAAGGATCCTCGTGGCCCTCATCTCACTGACACTTCGCCACGCGAAGCAGTACTGGCCCTACCTGGTTGCCGTGCTCGTACTGCAGCTACTGTCGACGATCGCGGCGCTCACGCTTCCCAGCCTGAACGCGCAGATCATCGATAAGGGCATCGCGCAGGGAGACACCGATTTCATCTGGCGCACCGGCGGCACGATGCTCATCGTGTCACTCGGTCAGGTACTCACCGCCGTTGCCGCCGTGTATTTCGGCGCTCGCACCTCGATGGGTATGGGTCGCGACCTGCGCCGCGAGGTCTACCGCAAGGTTGACTCTCTGAGCACGCTCGAGGCCACGAAGTTCGGCGCAGCGACTCTGATTACGCGCGGCACGAACGACGTGCAGCAGATCCAGATGCTCGTACTTATGACCCTGAACTTCATGGTCACCGCGCCGATCATGGCGATTGGCGGCGTCATCATGGCGCTCCGCGAAGACGCCGGCATGGCCTGGCTCGTCTGGGCATCCGTCGCGATCCTCGCCGTGATCGTCAGCTTCCTCGTCTGGATTCTGCTGCCGCTCTTCCGCACCATGCAGACCCGCGTCGACGCAATCAATGGCGTGCTGCGCGAGCAGATCATGGGCATTCGCGTCGTGCGCGCGTTCGTGCGCGAAAACTTCGAGGCAGATCGATACTCCGAGGCAAACCGCAATATCACCGAGGTGTCGGTGAAGGTGGGCAACGTCTTCGTGCTCATGTTCCCCGTCATTATGATGGTGCTCCACTTCGCCACGGCTGCCGTACTGTGGTTCGGCGGTCACCGCGTCGAAGACGGGCTTGTCGAGGTCGGCTCGCTGACCGCGTTCCTCCAGTACCTGCTGCAGATCTTGATGGCCGTCATGATGGGCGTTTTCATGACCATGATGATTCCGCGAGCGGTGGTCTGCGCCGAGCGTATTCGAGAGCTGCTCGACACGCGCTCGTCGCTGACGTTCCCCACGACGGCAACGGTGGCGACGCCGCCAGCGGGTCGCGTGGAGTTCAACGATGTCACCTTCGGGTTCCCGGGCGCCGAGAAGCCCGTGATTTCGAACGCGAGCTTCGTCGCCGAGGTCGGGAAGACCACGGCGATCATCGGCTCAACCGGCGCGGGCAAGACCGTGCTGCTCAACCTGATGCTGCGGTTGTACGATCCGCAGTCGGGGTCGGTCACGATCGACGGTGTGCCGGTCCAGTCGCTCACGCGCGGTCAGCTGGCCGAGACGATCAGCCTGGTGCCGCAGCGTCCGTACCTGTTCTCGGGAACCATTGCGTCTAACCTGCGCTTCGGCCGCGAGGATGCAAGCGAAGAGGAGCTGTGGGAGGCGCTGCGCGTCGCCCAGGGCGAAGACTTCGTGCGCGAGAAGGAACTCGGGCTCGATGAGCCGGTCGCGCAGGGTGGCACGAGCGTGTCGGGTGGCCAGCGTCAGCGGCTGTCGATTGCTCGGGCGCTCGTCGCGAAGCCGCTCGTGTATCTCTTCGACGACTCGTTTTCAGCGCTCGATGTGGCGACCGATGCGAAGTTGCGGGCTGCCCTGCCGAACGCAACGGCGGGCGCGACCACCATTATTGTCGCGCAGCGCGTATCCACCATTACCGAGGCAGACCAGATCCTCGTCGTCGAGGCTGGAGAGATCGTCGGCCGCGGCACCCACGAGCAGTTGCTCGAATCCAGCGATGTGTATCGCGAGATCGTACGCTCGCAACTTGAAGAGGCGGAGGCGGCGTAATGGCACGCAAGAAGAACGCAGCTGAGGCTCCGAAGACGGACGAGTTCGAGCTGCCCGACGATTACCAGCCCGACAACGACGACTGGACCGGTGGCCAGCCGACGAAGAAGGCAAAGCACTTCTGGCCGTCTGCGAAGCGACTCGTCGGTCTGCTCGCCCCGCACAAGTGGCTGTTCTCGCTCGTCGTGGTGCTCGTCATCGGCTCCGTCGTGCTCACGGTCATCGCACCGAAGATTCTCGGCCAGGCGATGGACGTCATTTTCAACGGTGTGCTCGGCAAGCAATTGCCGGGCAACATCACCCTCGACCAGGCCGTCGACTACGCCCGCTCCACCGGTAATGATCAGCTCGCTGACGTGCTCGCCGGCACACAGATCGTGCCCGGCCAGGGCATCGACTTCCCGCTGCTCGCGAAGCTCATCATCACCGTGCTCGCGCTATACCTCGTGGCTTCGGTGCTGATGTGGCTGCAGGGCTTCATCTTGAACCGACTCGTCATGAACGTCGTGTTCGAGCTGCGCCGCGAGATCGAAGAAAAGATCAACCGGCTGCCGCTGAGCTACTTCGACGGCCGCCAGCGCGGCGACGTGCTGTCGCGCGTCACGAACGACGTCGACAACATTCAGCAGGCGCTGCAGCAGGCGCTTTCGCAGTTGGTGCAGTCGCTGCTCACGGTGATCGGTATTGCCGCGATGATGTTCATCGTGTCGTGGCAGTTGGCGCTGATCGCACTGATCGCGCTGCCGCTCTCGGGCATTATCGCTGGCGTCGTTGGCGCGCGGGCGCAGAAGCTGTTCGTTGCGCAGTGGAAGCACACCGGCGAGCTGAACGGGCAGATCGAAGAATCGTTCACCGGCCACGAGCTGGTGCGCATCTTCAACCGTGACACCGAGATGCTCGAAGAGTTCGATCGTCGCAACGAGGGGCTGTTCGCCTCCTCGTACCGCGCGCAGGCGCTGTCGGGCACGATCATGCCCGCGATGCAGTTCGTGCAGTACCTGAGCTACGTGCTCATCGCCGTGGCGGGCGCGCTGCGCGTGACCGGGGGCCAGATGACGCTCGGCGATGTGACGGCCTTCATTCAGTACTCGCGTGAGTTCTCGCAGCCGATTGGCCAGATGGCCGGCATGGCGAACATGCTGCAGTCGGGTGTCGCCTCGGCCGAGCGCACGTTCGACCTGCTCGACGCAGACGAGCAGAAGCCCGACACCGCCTCGGAGCGACTGCCCGCGCGTACGAGCGGGCACGTCGAGTTCGACCGCGTGTCGTTCAGCTATGACCCGGCGCAGCCGCTCATCCAGAACCTGTCTCTTGAAGCTCGCCCGGGCCACACCGTGGCGATCGTGGGACCGACCGGCGCGGGTAAGACCACGCTGGTGAACCTCGTGATGCGCTTCTACGAGATCGACGGCGGCCGCATTCTGCTCGACGGTGTCGACATCACTCATCTGTCGCGAGCCGAGCTGCGCGGTCAGGTCGGCATGGTGCTCCAAGACGCCTGGCTGTTCGAGGGCACGATTCGCGAGAACATTCGCTACGGTCGTCTCGACGCCACCGACGAGGAGGTCGTCGCAGCCGCGGAGGCGACGATGGTAGATCGCTTCGTGCGACAGCTGCCCGAGGGCTACGACACGGTCATCTCTGAAAACGCGTCGTCGCTTTCGGCTGGCGAGCGTCAGCTGCTCACGATCTCGCGTGCCTTTATCGCGAATCCGTCGCTGCTGATTCTTGATGAGGCTACGTCGTCGGTCGATACGCGCACTGAGGTGCTGGTGCAGCAGGCCATGAGCGCGCTGCGGGCTGACCGCACGTCGTTTGTGATCGCGCACCGTCTCTCGACGATTCGCGACGCTGACACCATTCTCATGATGGAGAACGGCAGCATTGTCGAGCAGGGCTCGCACGAGGAACTGCTCGCCAAGCGGGGCGCGTACTTCGCGCTGTACCAGGCGCAGTTCGCCGGGGAAGACGCCGAGGCTCAGGCCGAGGAGATCTTCTCGGGCGGAGCCTCGACCGAGACCGGCACCGTGACACTGCCGGGCGCAGGCGTAGGCGCGGGCTCGGGTGCGGATGCGGGTGCGGGAGGTACTGCAACGCCGACCGCCGATCCAGCCCCCGGTGCCACCGCCAGCCCAGGCGCCCACGCCGCCCCGAGCGAACCTCCGCAGGAGCCGCGGGCGTAAATGGCGAGCGACGGATTCGAGCGGTTTCCGTTCCCACGAGGGCGCCGGGGTGGCATGAGCCGCCTCGGCGCCCTCGCCAGTGGGGGCATCATCGCCTGTGCGACGGCCTACATCGGTATCACCCATATCGCCGACCGTGACGTGACCGGTGCCTTGATGGTGCTCGCCTTCGGAGGTCTGCTGGCGCTTGCCTGCTTCGGCCTGATGCCGCAACCCCGCCCGCGTAAATCGTTCAGATACTTGAATCATCTGGTCATGACACGCGCGGAGCGGCCCCCGATTGATTCGTGGGTGCACGTCGCGCCGACGCACGCCCTGCGCCCGGCGCTGGTGCTCGCGTTCTCGTGGGCGGCGCTCGGATTTCTGGCTCTCGCCGTGTACAGCTGCCTGATGGCTTTCGGAGCGATTCCGCCCGCGAGTACGGGCGTCAGCCGAAGTGGATTGATTGTGGGCACGTGCGTCTTTGCAGTGCTGGGAATCGCGACCGGATGGATCGCCGGACTTGCGATTGGACGCAGCCTGCGCAACGGCAGCGTCGGCACCCGCCCGAGCGGCGTAACGCTGGGGGCTGCCACCGTCAGTGTGCGAGTGCCCGGACGCGACGTTGAGATTCCCTGGGCAAGCATTTCGAGTGTGCGGGCTGAGGTGACTCCGCTGGGTCGGCGCGAGCACGTCGCAGTGATCCGGCTCGATCTCGCGGGTGATATGGCAGAACGCGTGCAGCTGCTGCCAGCTGAGGGCTACGCCGTGCCGAGCGACGCTCTGTATACGGCCCTGCGCTGGTATCACGCTCGCCCAGAGACGCGATGGGAACTCGGCCGCGTTGAAGGTCAGCGGCGTCTCGACGCGTGGTGCGCTGACGCCGTGGCCGCGTACGGCGAGGCTCCGAACGTCAGCTAGACTGGTCAGGCTCCCCACGTGGCGCTATCTCAGGGAACTCCCCCAGGTCGGAAACGAAGCAAGGGTACCTGGGCTCTAGCGGGTGCGTGGGGAGTACTTTCGTTTCTGCGGCGGTACGACGCGAAGAGTACGATCGAGCCATGCAGTCTTCTGGGGGAGCGGCCGTTGTCGGCGCGGGGCCGAACGGGCTCGCGGCCGCAGTCACACTGGCCCGCGCGGGCGTTCCTGTCACGGTCTTTGAGGCCGCTGAGACCATCGGCGGTGGCACTCGTACGACCGAGCTCGTCGAACCCGGCGTGCTGCACGACGTGTGCTCAGCGATCCATCCGATGGCGCTCGCAACGGGGTTCTTTCGTGAGTTCGAGATCGAGCGTCGCATGGGGTTTGTCGTCCCCGACGCGTCGTTCGCCAACCCGCTCGACGGGCGGGCTGCGATTGCCTATCGTGATCTGAACCGCACGATCGCCGAACTCGGTCGGGACGGCGCTGCGTACGGTCGCTTTTATCGCCCGCTGCTGCGGCAGCTCGAGGGCGTGCTTGATTTCTCGCTCGGCGGTGGCATGCTGCGCTGGCCCGGGGACCCGTTCGCGGCGCTCGCAACCGGTCTCCGCGCCCTCGAGCAGGGCACGCCGCTCTGGAACCTCCGATTCCGAGAGCAGGCCGCACCCGCGCTGCTCTCTGGCGTTGCCGCGCACAGCATCGGAGCGCTGCCGAATCTCGCGACAGCGGGTGTGGGTATGGTGCTCGGCGCGCTCGGCCACGCGGCGGGGTGGCCGGTTCCGGTCGGGGGATCCCGCGCCATCACCGATGCGCTCGCAGCCGATCTGCTCGCGCACGGTGGGCGTATTGAAACCGGTCACCCGATCAATAACATCCGCGAGCTCTCTGACTACCGGGTGCGCCTCTTCGACACCTCGGCGCGCGGCCTCGACAGTATCGCCGGCTCGCAGTTGCCAACCCGGTACCGGCGCGCGCTGCGCCGGTTCGCCTACGGAGACGCCGCAACGAAGGTCGATTTCGTGCTCGACGGGCCGATCCCGTGGCGCGATTCGCGGGTCGCTCAGGCCCCTACCGTGCACGTCGGCGGGAGCCGGCCCGAGATCGCAGCGGCCGAGCGCGCGGTGGCACGGGGCGGGCACCCGGCCCACCCCTACGTGCTGCTGGCACAGACCGCAGAGTTCGACCCGGCGCGTAACGCCCCGGGAGTGAATGCGGTGTGGAGCTACACCCACGTTCCGAGCGGATCGACCGTCGACGTGGGGGAGCCCGTGATCCGGCAGATCGAGCGATTCGCGCCCGGCTTCCGCGACCGCATCCGCGCCGTGCGGGTGACCACGGCAGACGAGATGTCGCGATACAACCGCAATTACCACGGCGGAGATTTCAGTGCCGGCGCGATCACGATGCGCCAGCTCGTCGCGCGTCCGACGCTGTCGCGGGAGCCGTGGCGCACGCCGACTGCAGGCATCTATCTTGCGTCGTCGTCGACGCCTCCGGGGCCGGGCGTGCACGGTCTCTGCGGCTGGTATGCGGCGCGATCGGCGCTACGGCACGAATACGGGCTCGCCGCGCCGGATCTCGGGCTCGGCTAGCGCCGAACCCGAAGCACAATGTCGGGGGCCGCCGGTAGCATGGACCCCGTGGTTGCCGCACTCTATCGCCGTTATCGGCCAGAAGCTTTTTCCGAGATGATCGGGCAGTCGCAGGTGACCGAACCGTTGATGACGGCACTGCGCACTGGCCGTATCGGGCACGCCTATTTGTTCAGCGGCCCGCGCGGCTGCGGCAAGACGACCTCCGCCCGCATTCTCGCGCGCTGTCTGAACTGCGCTGAGGGCCCAACCGACACCCCCTGTGGCGTCTGCCCGAGCTGTGTCGAACTCAGCCGCGACGGCGGCGGGTCGCTTGACGTGGTCGAGATCGATGCGGCGAGCCACGGTGGCGTCGACGATGCGCGCGATCTGCGCGAGCGAGCGGTCTTCGCTCCGGCGCGCGACCGGTTCAAGATCTTCATCATTGATGAGGCGCACATGGTGACGCCCGGCGGCTTCAACGCTCTCCTGAAGATCGTCGAAGAGCCGCCGCCCCACGTGAAGTTCGTATTCGCGACGACCGAGCCCGAGAAAGTCATCGGCACCATTCGCTCGCGCACGCACCACTACCCGTTCCGATTGATCGCACCCGGAACGCTCATCGACTACGTCCAGTCGCTCTGCGACAGCGAGGGCGTGCAGGTTGAACCCGGCGTGCTGCCGCTCGTCGTTCGGGCCGGTGGTGGCTCGGTGCGTGACACCCTTTCGATCCTCGATCAGCTCATCGCGGGCTCTGAGACACCGCTCGTCACCGCTGAGCGCGCCGCTGGGCTGCTGGGCTTCACGCACGCCGAGTTGCTTGACGATGCCGTGGCCGCGTTCGGTGCCCATGACGCTGCGGCAGCGTTCGGTGCGACCGATCGCGTGGTGCAAACGGGGCAGGATCCGCGCCGCTTCGTCGAAGACCTGCTCGAGCGCCTGCGCGATCTCATCGTGGTCAACGCCACGACGGTCGACGGCGCCGCTGCGGTGTTCCGCGGCGTGCCGCAAGACCAGCTCACGCGGATGTTCGAGCAAGCGCGCGCGTTCGCGCCGGGCGAGCTCTCGCGCCTCGCGGACGTGGTCAGCGGCGCACTCGACAAGATGGCTGGAGCGACGGCGCCGCGCCTGCAGCTCGAACTCATGATCGCGCGCGCGCTCGTGAATACGTCACAGGCGAGTGTCGCTCCGATCGTCCATGCTCAGGCCCCGCAGGCTCAGGCCGCGCAGGCTCAGGCCGCGCAGGCTCCGGCCGCGTCAGCCCGGGTTGCTCCGGCAACTCCGGTTCAGCCGAAGCAGGATCCCATGGCCGCGCTCGCGGCGGCTCGCAGCGCGGCTGCGTCCGACTCGCCGCAGCAGTCGGCTCCGCAACAGCCGGCTCCGCAACAGCCGGCGCCGAATGCGGCCCAAACAGCGGCGTCGATTCGCGAGTTCCTCACGAGCGACGGCACGGCTGAACCCGCGAACGCTGCCGGACCTTCGAGCACAGCTGATACCCCTCCCGCGGCCGACACCGAGAGTGCCGCAGCTCCTCACCCCAATGAGGGTGCGGCCGGCTTCGGGCGCCCGATCTCGGCAATTCTCAGCCCGGCGCAGATCGAGAGCATTGGCGTAGACGCTCCCGCACCGCGCACCCCGCAGATTCCGACCCCGGCCGTCGAAGCCGCAATGCCCGCTGAGCCCGCTGCAGCCGCTGAGCCCGCTGAGCCCGCTGCGCCAGAGGCGAAGGACTCGGCCGAAACGCCTGCGCCGACAGAGCCTGAGGGTGACGCCGAAGCGGAGTCGGGCGGGTACGACGACCTGCTCGAACTGTGGCCTGACCTCCTCGAAGAGATTCTTGAGCTTGATCGCGATGCCTGGAACGCGGTGCGCGTCATTGCGCCGTTGGCCCTTGAGGGTGATGTGTTGACCGTGGGGCTGGCCTCTGAGTCTGACCTCTCCGCGTTCAAAACGACGGGAGCGGGCCCGCTGCGCGAGGCGATCCTCTCGGCAGTCGGCATCAATGTGAAATACAAGCCAAAGCGCATGTCGGCGGGCGAAGCCGCCGGCGGGCCCGCTGCGGCGCGCGAGTCGGGCACTGCTGCCGACGCAGAGGAGCCTCATCCAGCGGGGCCATCCGACGCACCAGCAGCAGCCCCGACTACCGCAGTAGCGCAATCGACGAGCGCGGCGAACGTTCAATCTGCCGAGCCCGAACTCGACCCGAACGACCCGATGGCTCGGGCCGCCGCCCGGCTGAGCGGGCTTGGCCCGGCGCTCGCAGCGCCCGCGTGGGCTGACCCGATTCCGGGCACGGCTTCGCAGGCGGCTGCGCTCTCGAGCGGAGCTGGTTCGCCGACGGTGACGCCCGCAACTCTGCCCTCAGGTGTACCCGCGGCAGCGCCGACTGACGCGCCCCCCTCAGCCGAGATCGCTTCACCGGCGCCCGATGCTGAGCCGAGCGAAAGTGGGCCATCGGAGTCCGCTCGCTTCCCTGATCCAGCGGCGTTTGGTGACCCGTACGCGGATGATCCGGGCGATCTGCCTGACGATGCGGGCGACGGCGATCCGTACGCCGCGTCAGCGGCCGCGATCCCGGTACCGGAGGCGCAAATTCGCGAGGCTCCGGTTCGCGAGGCCCAGGTTCGTGAGCCCCAGGTCCGTGAGCCGCAGGCCACGGCGCCCCAGGGTGCTGCCTCTCCCGCCACCAGCCCAGCCGCTGTCCCGGCCTCCGAATCGCCCGCATCGGCCGAGGGCGAGGCCAAGCCGGCGCGCCCCGCGTTCACTCGCTACGGTGAGTCGGTTGTGCGCGAGGTACTGGGGGCCCGCTTTGTCGAAGAACGGCCGCTCCCGCCGCGCTAAGCGGCCTGACACACCGTCACGACTAGGGTGTGTGCTGAGCGGCGCACGTCACTTTGTTACTCCGAGGAGGCTCCACCGTGTACGACGGCATTGTCCAAGACCTGATCGACGAGTTCGGTCGACTGCCGGGCATCGGTCCGAAATCGGCGCAGCGCATCGCATTTCACATTTTGCAGACCCAGAACTTCGACGTCTCGAAGCTGGCAGAGCTGCTGACAGACGTGCGTCAGCGCGTGCGTTTCTGCGACATGTGCGGCAACATCACCGAGGACGAGCGCTGCTCCATCTGCCGCGACCCGCGCCGCGATCACAGCCTCATCTGCGTCGTCGAAGAGCCCAAAGACGTGGTGGCGATCGAGCGGACGCGGCAGTTCCGTGGCCTGTACCACGTGCTCGGCGGGGCAATCAGCCCGATCGACGGCATCGGTCCCGACGACCTCAGCATTCCGGCACTGATGCGCAGGCTGGGGGAGAGCACCGTGCAAGAGGTGATCATCGCCACCGACCCGAATCTCGAGGGCGAAGCCACCGCCGCCTATCTCTCGCGACTACTGACGGCGATCGAGGTACCGGTTTCGCGGTTGGCTTCTGGGCTACCCGTCGGTGGCGACCTCGAATTCGCCGATGAGGTGACGCTCGGCCGCGCGTTCGAGGGACGCCGCAGAGTCGAGTAGGCGTATACGTCGCGCGAAGATCCGTTCCGATAGACTGACCTTTCGGCTCGGACACTCAGGAGGAACCCGCGTGGCATTAATTGTGCAGAAATTCGGGGGCTCGTCCGTAGCAGATGCCGAGAGCATTAAGCGGGTCGCGAAGCGGATCGTCGAAGCGCGCCGGGCCGGCAACGAAATCGTCGTGGCCGTCAGCGCCATGGGCGACACCACCGACGAACTGCTCGATCTCGCAGCCGAGTGCACGCCAATCCCGGCGCCGCGCGAGCTCGACATGCTGCTCACCGCGGGCGAGCGCATCTCGATGGCGCTGCTCGCAATGACCATCAAGGGGATGGGTATCGAGGCGCTCTCGTTCACTGGCAGCCAGGCCGGCATGATCACGACCGCCGAGCACGGCTCCGCAAAGATCGTCGACGTCACGCCGGGCCGCGTGCGCGAGGCGCTCGATCAGGGCGCTGTCGCTATCGTCGCTGGCTTCCAGGGCTTCAGTCGCGACTCGCGCGACATCACGACCCTCGGTCGCGGTGGATCAGACACGACCGCCGTGGCGCTCGCTGCCGCCCTCGGCGCCGACGTCTGCGAGATCTACACCGACGTTGACGGCATCTTCACCACTGACCCCCGCGTTGTGCCGCTCGCGCGCAAAATCGATGCGATCACGGCCGAAGAAATGCTCGAGCTCGCGGCCTCCGGCGCGAAGGTGCTGCACCTGCGCGCCGTCGAGTACGCGCGCCGCCACGGCGTCGTGCTGCACGTCCGCTCCTCGTTCTCAGACGAGCAGGGCACCATTGTCTACGACCCCGAAAAGGGGCATCCGAAGGGAGATCAGGTGGAAGAGCCGATCATCACTGGAATCGCTGCTGAAAAGGATGAGGCAAAGGTCACCGTCGGTGGCGTGCCAGACATTCCGGGCAAGGCAGCCCAGATCTTCGAGATCGTCGCGAAGACGCACGCCAACATCGACATGATCGTGCAGAACGTGTCGGCCGCACAGACGAACCGCACCGACATCTCCTTTACCGTGCCGCTCGGTGACGGTCGCCGGGTAATCGAAGCGCTCGAGGCTGAGCGCGAGGCGCTCGGGTTCGAGAGCCTGCAGTACGACGATCAGATCGCGAAGCTCGCGGTCGTCGGCGCTGGTATGCGCACGAGCACTGGCGTCTCGGCGCAGTTGTTCCGCGCGCTGTACGAGGCCGACATCAACATTGAGATGATCTCGACCTCAGAGATTCGGATCTCAGTCGTCACCCGCGCCGACCTGCTCGACAAGGCCGTGCGCGTGCTGCACACCGCATTCGGCCTCGACGCCGAGACCGAAGCAACGGTCTACGCCGGCACCGGCCGGTAACTCACTCGACGCAACGTCTTTACGCGTCATTGCGACACCGCGACACTGCGACACACAGAATAGGATCTCGAACCACATGGCTGCACAGCAGGGACTCTCCGTTGCCGTCGTCGGCGCCACCGGCCAGGTCGGCGCCGTAATGCGTCGTCTGCTCGTCGAGCGCGACTTTCCGATCGCCAGCATTCGCTTCTTTTCGAGCGCGCGCTCGGCGGGATCGACGCTCGAGTTCCGCGGTGAAGACATCACGGTCGAAGACGTTGCCACCGCAGACAAGAGCGGAATCGACATCGCACTCTTCTCTGCCGGCGGAACCGCCTCGAAGCAGTACTCGCCTGAGTTTGCTGCGGCTGGCGCGATCGTGATCGACAATTCAAGCGCGTGGCGTCTCGACCCCGACGTGCCGCTCGTCGTCAGCGAGGTCAACCCGCACGCCATCGATGAAGCGCGCAAGGGCATCATCGCGAACCCGAACTGCACCACGATGGCCGCGATGCCCGTCATGAAGGCGCTGCACGCCGAGGCCGGTCTTGAGCGGCTCATCGTGACAACGTTCCAGGCAGTTTCAGGATCGGGTCTCGTGGGCGCGCGCGAACTCGCCGGTCAGGCCATTGCCGCCGTCGACTCGGGTGACCTGGAACGGCTCGTGCACGATGGGTCAGCCGTCGAGTTCCCGGCCCCCGAGGTCTACACCAAGACCATCGCGTTCGACGTGCTCCCGCTCGCGGGGTCGATCGTCGAGGACGGCGCCGGTGAGACCGACGAAGAGAAGAAGTTGCGCAACGAGAGCCGCAAGATCCTCGAGCTCCCCGAGTTGCGCGTCGCGGGCACCTGCGTGCGCGTTCCGGTGTTCACGGGACACTCGCTCTCGATCAACGCCGAGTTCTCGCGGGAGATCACCGCGGATCGCGCGCGCGAAGTGCTCGCTGCGGCGCCGGGCGTCGAGCTGAGCGATGTGCCCACGCCGCTCGAGGCTGCGGGTAAGGATCCGTCATTCGTTGGCCGCATCCGTGAGGATCAGTCGGCACCCGCCGGTCGCGGGCTCTCGCTGTTCATCTCGAACGACAATCTCCGCAAGGGTGCCGCGCTGAACGCCGTGCAGATCGCGGAACTCGTCGCGCAGAAGCTCGCGGCCGCTGCTGCGCCTGCTGCCGCCCGCTGAGCGCGAGGGGTTTCACTGAGCGCGAGGGGTTTTCCAGCTGTTTACCCCTCGCGCTCAGCGAAAACGCTCGTGTTCGGCAGCTGTTAGCGCGGGGATTCGAGCGTGATGAGCGACGCCTCGGGGCGGCACGCGAAGCGCACGGGCGCGTAGATCGAGTTGCCGAGACCGGCGCTAACGTTCAAGAACGCGGCGCGGTGCGCATCGAACCAGACGCTCAACCCGCGCGCCTGCGCGGTGGGGAGATCACAGTTCGAGGTCAGCGCGCCGACGCCTGGCACACGCACCTGGCCGCCGTGAGTGTGCCCCGCGAAAATCATCTCTGCGCCAGCGCTTAGCAGGGTGCCCAGCGCCTCCTGGTATGGCGCGTGTACGACGCCGAGGCGAACCGGAGTCTCGCCGTCGCCGTCGCGGGTTTCGCCCGCCACAGCGTCGTCTAGGGCCGCTGCAGCGTCGTGCATCTTGTCGGCGTCGTCGTAGTGAATGTGCGGATCGTTCAACCCGAGTAGTTCGAGGGTGGTCCCGCGCACCTCGATGCGAGCGGCGCTGTTGTTGAGATTGGTCGCTCCCAGCTCGACGAGGCCGCGCGTAATGGCGACGTTGTCGAGGTCAGGGGTGCGCGTACTGCGCCGCGTCGGTTCAAGTAGATACTTAACCGGATTTTTGAAACGCGGGCCGTAGTAGTCGTTCGAACCGTGCACGAACACGGTGGGGGCCTGCTCGATGAGTGGGCGCAGCGCATGCAATAGAGCTGGGCGCGCTTCAAGGTGACCCATCATGTCACCGGTGAGCACCACGAGGTCGGGGCGCAGCTCGGTGAGCGAGCGCACCCAGTCGATCTTGTTCGCCTGCCACGGGGCCAGGTGCAGATCCGAAAGGTGAAGTGCCCGAATCGGCGCGCGGCCCTCGGGGAGCACGGGCAGCGTGTGCCGGCGCACCGTGAAGAGCCTCCGCTCAATCAGCGTGGACCAGGTCAGGACGCCGACGGCGGCCGCTCCCAGAGCGACCGCCGTCGAGCGTGCGGGATGTGACGCCAAGGTCAACCCTTCTTGCTACACGCGAGCGTCAGCGTGATCGTGCCACTCGTATTGGCCTCGCTACCACTGTCGGGGCTGACCGAGGTCACCTTGTTGGACTTCGGGTTCGCCTTGCTGCCCGTTCCACAGCTGAACTCGACATCTCCGAACCCGGCATCGTTCAGCGCCGCCTTCGCAGCGTTGCCCGACTGGCCGACCAGTCCGTCGGGCACCTTCGATGCCCGGCCGTTGCTGCTGTACAGCGTCACGGCTGATCCGAGACCGAGTGACGAGCCCGCGTCCGGGTCAGTCCGGGCCGACAGGCCCTCGGCGACCGAGGAGTCCACTTCACCGCCGGGGTTCACGGTGAACCCGAGCTGAGTCAGCATGCCCGTCGCTTCGTCAATCGACTTGCCCTTCACGTCGGGCACGGTGACCATCGTCTGACGGACGGAATCTGCCGACGGCTGGGGGAATGCGTCGCCACCGTACTTCGCGTCAGCCGTGTTCATGATTGCTGGCCAGATCGTTTGGTCTGCTGTCATGAGTCCGCCGAAGCCCATTGTCGACACGCGAGCGCATGTGGCGGGATTCGCGGGGTCCGCGCAGAACGGGTCAGAGTTGCCGACCCAGGTCGCGGTTGCGACCTTTGTGCTGGCGCCGACGGTCCAGTTATCGATCACGTCGTCGGTCGTGCCGGTTTTCGCGAGGTGCGGGATACCCGTTGATGACCTCGCGTGCCCCGCGAGACCGTTCTCTACCGCGTTCTGCAGTGCGAAAGCGACGCCAGAGGCCACCTCGGGTGCGATCGCCTGCGAGCATTCGCTCTTGGTGAACGGCACCTCTTTGTCATCGTCGTCATAAATCGCTTGGATCGGTACCGGTGTGCACACGGTTCCGTCACCTGCGAACGCACCGTACGCCGCCGCCATGGTGATCGGCGCGATCTCGTCGACGCCACCGTAGGTGTTCGAAGGCACCATGGAAAGGTCGCGCGGGTCGTTGTTGAGTGTCGGAACTCTGGTCTTACCCAACTGATCTTGCGTGGTGGCCCCTTGATCGACGTCCTCCTGCGTCCAGACCGGCAGGTCAGAGGCACGATGGATGCCGAGAGCCTTGGCCGTCTCGAACGTGCCGCAGAGGTCCATCTTCTGCTGCATCGAAACGATGCCACCGTTAATCGACCTCGCGATGACGGTCAGTACTGACTGATTCCCCTTGGTGCCTTCGTTATCGTTCGAGAAGTCGAAGGTTCCGTAGCTGTATACGCCGTCGGGCATGCATGACGCCGCGAACGACTGCAGCGGCACACCACTGCGGCTGTTCACATTTACGCTGTCGCGCACCGAGTGGCCGGTGCGAATCCACTCAGCAAGGGTAATTGGCTTGAAGGTCGAACCGACCTGGAATCCGCTCGACCCGCCAAGCTCCTCGTCAGTGTTGTAGTTCACCGTGGTGTATTCGGGGTGCTCTTTCAAGAAGTCTTCGGCGTTATTGAACGGCCGATTCTGCACCATCGCGCGCACCTTGCCCGTGCCGACCTCAACGCTGCTTGATGCAGATCCCGCCATGATGCCGGGAATAATGGGCTGTACGGTAGCGCGGGTCGCTTCGTTGCCGGCGGCCTGCATATCGAGATCGAGCGTCGTGAAGATCTTGTACCCGCCGCGACTGAAGTTGAACTCGCGCTCGGTCGGGGTGTCCCCGAAGTTGGGATCCGCCTTGATGTACCGCTGCACGTAGTCGCAGAACGCGCCCGCGCCATAGTTCTGCTCGGCGACGTTGCAGCCCTGCACACGCGGGGTGATGACCGGAGTGACCGGCGTGCCGACGGCCTCGTCGTACTGTGCCTGCGTGATCTTGCCGCGGGTGAGCATGCTGTTCAAGATCTTGTCGCGGCGCTCGGTGTTCGCCGGGATGTTCTCTTCGACGTCGATCTGCAGCTTCGACGGGTTGTTCACGATCGCGACGAGGCTCGCAGACTCCGCGAGCGACAGATCCTTCGCGTCCTTGTTGTAGTAGTACTTCGCCGCCGACTGAATGCCGTAGATCTGGCGTCCGTAGAGCGCGATGTTCAGGTACCCAAGCAGAATGTCGTCTTTGGGATACTTCTTCTCGATGGAGATCGCGTACTTCATCTCCTTGAGCTTGCGGTCAACGTCTTGGCGCATCGCGTCCTGGTACGCCTTCTTCTGCTCATCCTTGTCGGGGATCGCGATGGCGTCTTGAATGAGCACGTTGCGCACGTACTGCATCGTGATGGTCGATGCGCCCGAGAGGTTCTGCCCCGCGGCGTTCTGCAACACGGCGCGAGCCGTCGCGATGACGTCGACGCCACCGTGGGTGTAGAAGCGAGGATCCTCCTCGGCGACAGCCGCGTCTTTCACGAACTGGGAGATCTCATCCCACTTCACCGTCTCGCGGTCCTGATCGTAGAACGTCGCCATTTCGACGTTCGTACCATCGGCCGTCGTAGCGTAAATCGACGAGGGCTCAGCGAGCTTGCCCGGGTCGAGGTGATCGGGAAGGCTCTCGAAGATGCCAACCGCCGATTTCGTGGCGGTGCCGCTCAGCGCGACGACCGGGGTCACTGCTGCGGTGACGAGAACGCCGGCGATAACGCTCATGGCGAGCGCGCCGAGGAGCCCCGCGAGGGCCCCTCCTGCGGTGCGTGGCTTCTGCGAACGCACGCGCGAAGACTGAGATGTCTGACGGGTCATACAATCAAGGGTAAGCGACGTTGCTGACAAAACGGCAACGCGCCCGTCTGCGGGGCGATGACCGAGGTCATTCGTACACGCCGAATACCAACTACCGAGGGAGTTCCGCACGTGAGTGAATCCACCGAAGACGCTTCAACCTGGGAGTACTTCGTGACGCCGCTGCTGTTGCACAACGAGGCGCAAATCCTCAATAACTGGGGTGCACAGGGTTGGGAACTCGTGCAGATCATCGCCGGCCCGGCCGGCGGCAACGTTGCCTACATGAAGAGGAAGGCCTGACTTGTCTGTCATTGAAAATCGTCTGCGCGAACTGGGACACGAGATTCCGGACGTTGCGGCCGCTATTGCTGCGTACGTGCCCGCGCTCCGCGACGGAAACTACGTGTATACCGCCGGTCAGCTCCCGTTCGTGAATGGCGCGCTACCCGAGACCGGCAAGGTTGGCAACGGCGACGGGCTCGTCACGCCCGAGCGCGCTGAAGAGCTCGCTCAGCTCTGCGCACTGAACGCGCTCGCCGCTGCACGCGGCGTGATCGGCAACCTCGACAAGATCACACAGGTCGTCAAGGTCACGGCGTTCATCGCGTCTGATCCGTCATTCACGGGACAGCCCGCGGTAGCCAACGGCGCCTCGATGTTCTTGGGACGAGTCTTCGGTGACCTCGGCATCCACGTTCGTTCGGCCGTCGGCGTCTCGGTGCTGCCGCTCGACGCGCCCGTCGAGATCGAGTTCGTCTTCAAGATCGAGGACTAGCCGACGCGCGCTGCGCGACATAAATACCGGCGCCATAAACGAGAGGCCGGGATCCTGCGCGGATCCCGGCCTCTCGTGCGTGTCAGCGCCGTTACGCGCCCCGCTCGCTACGCACGCGGTCTGAAATCGTCTGCATCACCGAGGTATCGGCGAGCGTGGTGGTGTCACCGATTTCGCGCCCTTCGGCGGCGTCTTTCAACAGCCGGCGCATGATCTTGCCGGATCGCGTCTTCGGCAGCTCAGAGACGATGAAGATCTGCCGCGGTCGTGCGATTGCCCCGATCTGCGCGGCAACGTGCTTCTTGAGCTCTGGCTCGGCATCGTCGAGCGTCAGCAGGGTCTGTTGCGATTTCAGGATCACGAAGGCGACAACCGCCTGGCCGGTGGTCTCGTCGTCGGCGCCGACCACCGCAGACTCAGCGACGGCGTGGTGCTCGACGAGTGCCGACTCGATTTCGGCGGTCGACAGGCGGTGACCGGAGACATTCATGACGTCGTCGACGCGGCCGAGCAGCCACACATCGCCGTCGTCGTCGAGACGCGCGCCATCGCCCGCGAAGTAGCGGTCGCCGAATTTCGACCAGTACGTGTCGACGAAGCGATCGTCGTCGCCCCAGATCGTGCGCACCATTGACGGCCACGGGCGCTCGACGACGAGCAGCCCGCCCTGACCGTGCTCGACGGGCTCGCCGTTCTCGCCGACGACGGCGACCGAGATACCGGGTTGCGGCACCTGGGCACTGCCCGGCTTGAGCGGTGTGAGGCCGGGCAGCGGCGAAATCATGATGGCGCCGGTCTCGGTCTGCCACCAGGTGTCAACGATGGGCGCTGTTCCCGCGCCAATGACCTCGCGGTACCAGCGCCACGCCTCGGGATTGATGGGTTCGCCCACTGAGCCGAGCACGCGGATCGACGACAGGTCGTACTGCTCCGGGATCTGCCGTCCAATTTTCATGCACGCGCGAATCGCGGTCGGCGCGGTGTAGAAGATCGAGACGCCGTACTTCTGAATGATCGACCACCAGCGGCCCCAGTCGGGAGTCTCAGGGGTGCCCTCGTAAATGACCTGGGTGGCGCCGTTTGCGAGCGGGCCGTAGACGACGTAGCTGTGACCGGTGATCCAGCCGATGTCAGCGGTGCACCAGTAGACATCGGTCTCGGGCTTGAGATCAAACACGTTGCGGTGCGTGGTGGAGACCTGCGTGAGGTAGCCACCGGAAGTGTGCAGGATGCCCTTCGGCTTGCCGGTAGTGCCCGAGGTGTAGAGGATGAACAGCGGGTTCTCCGCGGGGAAGCCCTGCGGTTCGTGCTCACCGTCAAATGCGGTGATCTCTTCGTGCCACCACACGTCGCGATCCTCATCGAAAGCGACCTCGTTGCCCGCGCGCTTCACGACCAGCACCCGCGAGACCGTGCTGCCGCCCCCGTGCAGCGCAAGGGCGTCATCGACCGTGGGCTTCAGCGCCGAAGCGCGGCCCTTGCGGTAGCCGCCGTCGGCGGTGATCACGACGCGCGCCTCCGCGTCGTCGATGCGGGCGCGCAGGCTCTCCGCGCTGAAACCGCCGAAGACGACGGAGTGTGCCGCGCCGAGGCGCACCACCGCGAGCATCGCAATCACGGTCTCGGGAATCATCGGCATGTAGATGGCGACGCGGTCGCCCGCTTCGACGCCGAAGCTCGTGAGCATGTTCGCAGCGCGCTTTACCTCGTGCGTGAGTTCTGCGTAGGTCAGAGTGCGGGTATCGCCCGGCTCGCCCTCGAAGTGAATGGCGACTCGATCGCCGTTGCCCGCAGCGATGTGCCGGTCGAGGCAGTTCGCTGCAACGTTGATTTCGCCGTCTTGAAACCACTTCGCGAACGGCGGATTCGTCCAGTCGAGCACCTCGCCGAACGGCTTCGTCCACTCGAGCGTCTGCGCCTGCTCGGCCCAGTACCCCTCTGGATCTTGCGCGGCCTTCCAGTAGACAGACGAATCGTTGACATTCGCCTGCGCCTGGAACTCGGGGGCCGGCGGATATGTCTCCGCTGCGTCACCCCCGGTCAGGTGGTGACTTTCGATGCTGCCGGTCTGATCGCTCATTGACACCCTTATCTTCGATCGATTGCTGGGCCGGTTCCTCGGCTCCAGTGCCTCAGCGCGAGCCGGCCGTCGTAACAGGCCGGAAACGCAGCACCAGGCTATACCTTGCGATGAATTCCGCTCACAAAAATGCGGAAGGTGACGACCGGGGTGTTTGTCCACAGATCGTCGACTGGGGGCGCTTCGAGCTCCGCACGCTGCTGGGATGGCTGCATGCCATCACCCGAGATTCCGGATCACCCGCCGCAGGGCACCGCTGCGCTCAACGTGCGGGGGCGCACTGCGGCGTTGAGTCGGGCTGCACGGCGAGCCTTTGGTGGGCTGCTTCCGCTACTCGACGATCCAGAGCTGCGTGACCTCGTGGTGCACGTGCGAGACGGCGTCGCTCGGCTCTGGTTGGATCGCTCTGGGTCGCTGGTTGAGGTCGACCAGTGGCGGGCGGAGCCGCAGGCGGTTCACACCCTTGCGACGCAGTTGATCGCGGCTGGCGGCAGGCACCTCGATGAAATGAACCCGTGCGCCGATGCGCGGCTCGGGGACGGAATCCGCGTGCACGCCATCCTTCCTCCGATCGCGGTCGCAGGAGCGGCGGTTTCCATTCGTTTGCCGCGACTGTCGCCGCCGAGTTTTGGGGAGCTCGTAGGTGATGGTCTGTGCGCGTCCGCAGATGCGATGCTGCTGCGCCGCTTGGTTGCCGCCCGAAAGAACATATTGATCACGGGCGGCACCGGTAGTGGCAAGACGACTCTGCTGGCCGCGCTGCTTGACCTGTCACCGCCCCACGAACGCATCGTGACCATTGAAGACGTCGCCGAGTTGCGGCTGCGTCATGTACACACAGTGTCCCTCGAAACTCGCCAGGCGAGCGCCGAGGGAGTGGGGGAGATGACGCTCGATCGGCTGCTGCGGGAGGCGCTGCGCATGCGGCCCGACCGCGTCGTCATAGGAGAGTGTCGCGGCTCTGAAATTACGACGTTGCTCGCAGCGCTCAACACCGGTCACGACGGCGGCGCCGGTACGCTGCACGCGAACCGGCTGGAGGAAGTGCCCGCCCGACTCGAAGCACTCGGGGCGCTCGCCGGGTGGGGGCCGCAGGCGATCGCGCGGCAGGCGGTTACCGCGATCCACGCGGTCGTGCATGTCGAGCGCGGCGAGACAGGGCCGCGCGTGCGCGCAATTGGCGTCCCCGAACTCACGAGCGACAAGCTGCTCGGGGTACGCCCGAGGCGCCAGTGACACCGCTTTCCGGGGCGACACTGGTGGCCGAGCGGGTCGCCGCACTGCTGCGTGGGGGCGTGCCACCGCCGCGCGCATTCGCGGTGCTTGCTGCGGACATCGGCAGCGCCGAGCAAACGTCCGCGATCGCTGCGCGCATCGCCGCGGGCTCACCCGTAGCGCTTGCGCTCGCCGCGGCCGACGCTCCCGAGTGGCGCGTTCTCGCCGTCACCTGGCAGCTCGCTGAAGTGAGTGGGGCGCCGCTCGCGCCCGCGCTGCAGCGCATCGCGCACGCACTGCGTGAACTGGGCCAGCTGCGGGAGCGGCGATCGGTGCTGCTCGCTGGGCCGCGAGCGACGGTGCGCATGGTGGGGGCATTGCCGGTCCTCGCACTGTTGCTCGGAGTGCTTCTCGGCTTCGACCCGATCCCCGTGCTGATGAGCGGCACGGGCGCACTGCTTGTCGCCGTCGGGGTCGGGCTGCTGGGCGTCGGCGTGAAGTGGTCGACGGCCCTGCAGCATCAAGCGGAGAGCGCGGACAACATCGCCGGGTTGCATTTCGAGCTGCTCTGGGTAGCGCTCGGCGGGGGAGCGGCGCCGACCGTTGCGTGTCGCCGCGTCGTTGATCAAGTAGATGCGTTCGGGGCAGAGTGGGTCGACTTTGACGGTTTTCGTCAGGGGCGGCCATTGTTTGCAACGATTGCGGCCGCTGGGTCGGCCGGTGTGCCCATTCGACCGTTACTACTCGACCAGGCCGCCGCGGAGCGAGTGGCTTCGGCCGCCAAGCTCGAACGAGAGGCTGAGCGACTCGGTGTTCGAGTGCTCCTGCCGCTCGGCGTCTGCGTGCTGCCGTCGTTTCTGGTGCTCGGAGTGCTGCCGGTGCTGCTGTCGATGTTCAGCGCGGTGTGATGCCGGCTGTAATGCCCGTGGTGTGAAGACTGCCCTTCGGTGACCGTGGTGTGTTACTCGCTCACAGCTTGTTCGTGGCCGCGCAATCCGCGGCTTGTCCACAGATCGGGAAACCCTCGGAAGGTCACCAACGGCGTCAGCGGAGGATGGAGATACCGGTAGCCGCCGGGGCCGTGCGAAGCCAAGGAGGTATGTCATGCAGCCCACACTCCATCTCGTCGCTGATCGCGGCACGCTGCTGAATCGCCGTTCACGATCACAGCACATGCGGGCTCACCCCAGCGCCTACCGGCCGCCCGCGCGTCGGAGGCGCGCGCCGCGCCTCACTCGAAGCTTGCGCGAACTCGCGAGCGATGAGCGTGGCGCGGTCACAGCGGAGTACGCGATTGTCATCATGGCGGCGGTTGCGTTCGCGGGACTCCTGGTTGCGATCATGCGATCGAGTGAGATCCGAGCTCTGCTCGTGCAGCTCGTTGAAAACGCGCTCGGCGCGGCGAACTAATGTTCGCGGCATTGCGTGTCGACGAACGCGGCACGGTAACCGCCGAATTTGCAATCGTCGTGCCTGCGGTGCTTGCTGTACTCGCACTCGTCGTGGCCGGGATCTACCTGGCCGCGCACCGCATCACGCTGGTATCAGTGGCCGGGGAGATCGCGCGTCACGAAGCGCGCGGCGACGTCGATATCGCGCAGCAGAGCGTGGCAGCACTGGGCGGTCGCGTCGAGGTTGCTCGCGCGGACGAGGGCGCTCTGCACTGCGTTACCCTGCGGTCGCGCCCAGCGAGGGGTCCGCTGGCCCATGTCACGGTGGAGTCCCGGGCGTGCGCGGCGCGCACGGGTGAGGGAGATCTCCAGTGAGCGCTCCGGCAACCCTCGCTTGTGCCGCCGCCGCGGTGTGTCTGGGCGTCCCCATCATCGCCGCGTCAGCCCAACTGGAGGCGGCGCACCGGGCGTCAGTAACCGCGGACGCGGCGGCGCTCGCCGCAGCGGACGCGGTCGCCGGCGTGATCGCAAGATCGCCCTGCGAACTGGCACGCGTTGTCGCTGATTCTGCGAACGCCGAGATCGTCTCTTGCACACTTGACGACTCGTCGGCGGACGCCCGGGTGGTCGTTGCGGTGGGCGGCGCAATCGGCTCGGTGACCGCGTCGGCGCGCGCCGGGCCGCCCCCGTTCGCCTCAGTGCCTGGTGCGTCCGTCCTGTCCAACGGGTGGGCGTGGCCGAGCGCCGAACCAGGCATCACGCAGGGATTTCACGACGGGTACTCAATTGATCTGCGCGCTGCCGAGGGATCGCCGCTGTTCGCGCCGTTTGACGGGGTGGTGATCGTTGCGGGCGCGGATGGTGGCGGGATGCCCGCTCAGTGCGTCTCGGAGCCCGGCTGGTGGCGAGGCCCGAACCATACGGTGCTCATCCGCCATGAGTATCGAGGGCGGGTGCTGTATAGCTCGCACAATCACGTGGCGCCCGGGTCCCCGAACGCGCTCGGACTCGTCGCCGGTACACAAGTGCGGGCAGGGCAGGCGGTTGCGCTCGCGGGCATGAGCGGATGCACGGAGGGACCGCACTCGCACTTCACACTGTCGACGAAACGCTCGAACGCGTTCCCAGATGTGGACCCCTACCTCTATATTGGCGACCCGGCTTCGACACCCGGCTAAAACGATCGCCCGCACCGCCGTACCCCGCTGCCCCGCCCCACTACCTCCACTCACCAACCCCAGTTTTCTCCGGTCTCACTTGCCCGATGCGCGTACTCAGGGTCACGACGGACATAATGAGTGGAGGACATGTGCGGGATTCCGGAGGTGGATTCTGACGCGAAGATGTGTATCGTGTCGGAGCAGAGCCCTCAGCCGGTCCCGGTCGAGCGGCCCCCGCACTGCGTAACGCAACGAAGGAGACCCGTGAAGGGTACGAAGAAACTTGTCATCGTCGAGTCACCGACCAAGGCAAAGACCATCGGTGGCTACCTCGGCGACGACTACGAGGTCATCGCGTCGGTCGGCCACGTCCGCGACCTGGCAGAGCCGTCCGCCCTGCCCGCTGACCTGAAGAAGGGCGCGTTCGGAAAGTTCGCCGTCGATGTCGACAACGACTTCGCGCCCTACTACGTGGTCAACGACAACAAGCGGAAGACCGTCTCCGAGCTCAAGCGCGCGCTGAAGGGAGCCGACGAGCTGTGGCTCGCAACTGATGAGGACCGCGAGGGCGAGGCCATCGCGTGGCACCTCCTCGAGGTGCTCCAGCCCAAGGTTCCCGTGCACCGCATGGTCTTCCATGAGATCACGCAGGAGGCGATCGAGCAGGCGAAGAGCAACACCCGCGACCTCGACACTGCACTCGTCGATGCTCAAGAGACGCGCCGCATTCTCGATCGTCTCTACGGCTATGACATTTCGCCCGTGCTCTGGCGCAAGGTCGCTCCGAAGCTCTCGGCCGGCCGCGTGCAGTCGGCGGCGACCCGCCTCGTGGTTGACCGCGAGCGCGAGCGCCAGGCGTTCCGCGCCGCAGAGTACTGGGACCTCACGGCGACCTTCCGCCCCGAGGCTGACGCCCCCGATGTGACCGCGTTCGAGGCTCGTCTCGTGCGCCTCGACTCTCAGCGCATCGCAACCGGTGGCGACTTCGGCGATGATGGCGCGCTGACGTCGCGCGCCTCGAAGGCCGGCGTGATCCCGCTCGCTCAGGATCGTGCGGAGCGCATTGCCGCCCTGCTCGCGGCCGACGCCCGCGCCGAGGTCGTCTCGGTTGAGACCAAGCCGCACACGCGCCGCCCGGCCGCGCCGTTCACCACCTCGACTCTCCAGCAGGAGGCGTCGCGAAAGCTGCGTTACAGCTCGCGACAGACGATGTCGTTCGCGCAGTCGCTGTACGAGAACGGCTACATCACCTATATGCGTACCGACTCGCCGACGCTCTCGAAGCAGGCGATTCAGGCCGCGCGTTCGCAGGCCGCCGAGCTGTACGGTTCCCAGACGCTGCCCGAAAAGCCGCGCGTGTACACGGGCAAGTCGAAGGGCGCACAAGAGGCTCACGAGGCGATCCGCCCCGCGGGTGACACGTTCCAGCGGCCAAGCTCTCTCAAGGGCAAGCTCACGCAGGGCGAGTTCGCGCTCTACGAGCTGATCTGGAAGCGTACCGTCGCGAGCCAGATGGCCGACGCGAAGGGCTCCACCGACACGGTTACGCTCTCCGCCACGGTGACCGAAAACAATGCGGCAGCGCCGACAGCCGCCGAGTTCACCACGAGTGGCACGGTCATCACGTTCCCCGGCTTCCTCCTCGCCTACGAAGAGGGGCGCGACGAAAAGCGCGGCGAGAAGAGCGGCGACCAGAACGTCGCGCTCCCGCAGCTCTCATCGGGCCAGCCGCTCGGCGTCGAAGAGCCGACGGCGAAGGGGCACGAGACGAGCCCGCCGCCGCGCTACACCGAGGCCAGCCTGACAAAGCGACTCGAAGAGCTCGGCATCGGCCGTCCGTCGACCTACGCGGCGATCATCAGCACGATCATGGATCGCGGCTACGTCACCAAGAAGGGTCAGGCCCTCGTGCCGAGCTGGATTGCCTTCTCAGTGGTGCGTCTGCTCGAAGAGCACTTCAGCGCGCTCGTCGATTATGACTTCACGGCTGAGATGGAAAACGATCTCGACCGCATCGCTTCCGGCGAGGCGGATCGCAGCAAGTGGCTGGGCGAATTCTATTTCGGCACTGACGCGCACCCGGGGCTCCGCGGTGTCGTCGACAACCTGGGTGAGATCGACGCCCGCGCGATCAACACGATCAAGATCGACGACGAAATTTCGCTGCGCAACGGCAAGTACGGCCCCTATCTCGAGGTCTTCGACGACAAGTGCGAGGTCGGCGAAGACGGTGTCGTGAAGCCGCGCAGCGTCAACATTCCCGATGGCCTCGCACCCGATGAACTCACGCCCGCGAAAGCGCACGAGCTCGCCGACGCAGAACCTGCTGAGGATCGCGTCGTCGGTCTGCATCCCGAGACTTCGAAGCGCATCGTCGCGAAAAACGGCCGCTTCGGTCCATACGTGACCGAGCTGCCAGACGAGGGCGAAGAACTCCCGAAGGGCCAGAAACCCCGCACAGCGTCGCTCTTTAAGAGCATGGATCCGGCAACGATCGAGCTCGACACCGCCGTGGCACTGCTCGATCTCCCTCGCACCGTTGGTGTCGAAGACGAGGTCGAGATCACCGCGCAGAACGGCCGCTACGGTCCGTACCTCAAAAAGGGCACGGACACGCGATCGCTGCCCAGTGAGGACGCGATCTTCTCAATCGATCTCGCGGGCGCCCAGGAGCTGTTCGCGCAGCCGAAGTACGGTGCCAAGCGTGCTTCGAGTGCCCTCAAGGAGTTTGAAGCCGACCCCGTGAGCGGCAAGCCGATCAAGGTGAAAGACGGCCGCTTCGGCCCGTACGTCACCGACGGCGAAACGAACGCGACGATTCCGCGCGGCGACAGCGTCGAAGACATCAACTTCGAGCGTGCAGTTGAACTGCTGGCGATCAAGCGGGCCAAGGGGCCGGCGAAGAAGAAGGCACCCGCCCGAAAGGCCGCGGCCAAAAAGCCGGCAGCGAAGAAAACAGCAGCCAAAAAGCCAGCAGCCAAGAAGCCGGCCGCCGCGAAGAAGACCGCAGCGAAGGCTGCGGTTGATCCGGCGCGCTCAGCCGCGGCGAAGAAGGCCGCTGCGACCCGAGCTGCCAACCGCGCTGCTGCCGAGGCGCAGGCGTAACGACGATCGCGGTCCGACGCGGCCGCTGAGGAGCACATGAGCGGAATCTTCATCACCCTCGAGGGCGGCGACGGCGCGGGTAAGAGCACGCAGGCCGAGCTGCTCGGGCAGTGGCTCGAGCAGCGGGGCCTTGAGGTCGTGCGCACCCGCGAACCGGGCGGCACCCTGCTCGGGGCCGAGCTTCGGCGCGTGCTGCTGCACGGCGGCGACGAGATCGGCGATGTCGACCCTCGCGCCGAGGCGCTGCTCTACGCAGCCGATCGGGCGCAGCACGTCGCGAAGATCGTGCGCCCGGCGCTCGAACGCGACGCCGTGGTGGTGCAGGATCGCTACATCGACTCCTCCCTTGCCTATCAGGGCGCGGGGCGCGTGCTCGACGTCGACGAGGTGCGCCGCATCAGCGAATGGGCGGCCGACGGTCTGTGGCCGCATCTCACGATCCTGCTCGACCTCGACCCGGCAGCGAGTGCCGAACGCCGACGCGCGCGCGGCGGCACCGCCGACCGGCTCGAGTCAGAAGCCGTCGAGTTTCACACGGCCGTGCGAGATGGCTTTCGGGCGCTCGCGAAGCTCGACTCAGAGCGCTATCTCATCGTCGACGCATCGCTGCCGATCGACGAGATTCAGACCCGCATTATCGCGCGCGTGTCTGGCCTGCTGACGCGCTGAGCGCGCTCGCAGGCCGTGCCCGCACGGTAATCCAGCTATGAATTGAGCAGGTGCGGCGACACCAGTTCACTGAATTGAGCGATGTCTGACGCGCCCCGCCAGTTCGCGGCAAGGGCCCGGGCCGATGCGAGCGTCGCGCGAGCGGCGGGAGCGCGTAGCCCAGGCTCGAGGGTCTCGATGTCGCGCACCTTCGCGGCCCCGACGATGCGACGCGCCATCTTTGCCGAGGCGAAGAGGAACGACTCCTCGCGGATGCGATCGAGACGAGCACGTGCGAAGTCGCCGTTGAAGAGATTGGTCTCGTGCCAGTTCTCGGAAAGCCGCAGGAACTCCTGTTCGAAGGCCTGCCACGTCTCGCTCACGAGTGAGAGCGCCCAGGAGGCGCGCTCGGTCTCGCCGAGCGCGGTTGCTCGCGCCGCGGCAAACGAGTAGTTCGCAAAGAGCGCGCCGAGGTCGAAGGCGACCGGCCCGTAGAACGCGAATTCCGAGTCGAACACCTTGACGGACTCAGCTGAGGCGCCGCTCGCTCCGCGCACCATCACGGATCCGGTGTGCAGATCGCCGTGAATCAACGCCTCGGCCTGGGTCATAAAGCGCCATTTCGCTTCGGCCATCGCTGCTGCGAACACGCGATCGGCGGTGAGCGCCGCCGCGTCGGCGGCATTCTCGGGCAGCACACTATTGCGGCCGATGTCGAACACGGGTTCGGTGAACACAAGGTCTTCCGTAATCGTGCAGAGTTCGGGGTTCTGCGTTTCGGCGATGCGCTCTGCGACCTCGCCGCGGTCTCGACCGAGGATCGATGTGCCAACGGCGACAGCCGCGACGTAGCTACCGAGTCGACGGGCGACGTCGAAGTGCTGCTCCGAACGATTCAGCGCGTCGCGCCACACGGAGTGATCCGAGAGGTCCTCGAGCACCAGAATGTACCGCTCCGGGTCGTACACCACGACCTCGACGACCAATTCCGGAGTGAGCGCGAAGTGCTCCTGCAGCGAATTGGCCTCACGAGCAGCCCGCTCGGGCGTCATTGGCCAGCCGTCACCGGTCATTCGCACGTAGGGGAGCGACTGCTTGAGGATGATGCCACGTTGATCAGCGTCGAGCACGTGGAACACCAGGTTGAGGTTGCCATCACCGATTTCGCGGATCGAGGCAATGCGATCCGGATCGATGCGTCCCTGCACTTCGGGCCGAGAGCGGAGATACTCGGCGATATTGTCGGCGTCGAGGAATGTGTAGTCGTGGGTCATGCTGTGCACCTTTCGGAACTCGAGAGCGCCTGAATCGGGGGAGGGGCCCGCGTGGTCACGGGCCCCGATGCTATGTCGCCGGGGTGTATCTGACTTTTTTCCGGGAGAGCGTGAAGGAGAAGAGCAGCGCGACAATCACGACGATGCCCTTCGCGGTGTCCTGGTAGAAGTACTCGAAGCCCATCATGGTCATGCCCGTGAGTACGATCACCACGAGGACCGCGCCGAGCAGTGTTCCCCAGGCGTTCGGCTTGTTCAAGCCGAGCACTGATGTGCCGACGAGTGCGACGGCGACCGCCTCGAGCAGGCTGGACGCGCCAGCATTGACGTCGCCCTGTCCGATGCGGGCAACCAGGATGATGCCGGCAATAGATGCGAACAGCGACGACACCACGTACGCTGCGCCCCGGTGGAACCCAACGCGGATGCCAGAGAGGCGCGCGGCCTCCGGGTTCGCGCCGATCGCGTAGAGAATGCGTCCCCACGAGGTCTTCGTGAGAATGAACCAGCACGCCGTTACAAGGACGAGCATGACGATCACGGGAATGGGAACGGGACCAACCGTGCCGCGATCGATCAGCAGGAACGCCGGATCGAACTTCCCGGGGGCTGATGCGCCGTCGGGCATCGTCATCCCAGACGAGACGGACTGACCCGCGACCGGGATCATCTTCGCGCCCTGAATCACGAACATCATGCCGAGTGTGGCGAGCAGATCCGGGATCTTACAGACCACGATGAGGAATGCGTTCAGGAGCCCGACTGCGAGGCCAGCGATGATCACAAACGTGATCGCCATGCCTGCGGTCAGGTTGTAGAACACCATCGTCATTGCCGCGAGCTGCACGCTGAGTCCGGCGACGGAACCGATCGAGAGATCAAGTCCGCCAACGATCATGCTGAACATGACGCCGAGGCCAAGAATGGCGGTGACCGAGGCGAACTTCAGCATCGAGAACATGGCGTTCGGCGTCGCGAATGCGGGCTCGGTGAATGCAAAGAACGCGAATGCGATCACGGTGACGGCGAGGAAGCCGTACTTGACGACGATGTCACGGATGCGGTCGCCCGTCGACAGGCGCACCTGCGCGGGAATTGCGGTTGTATCGGCCATCTCAGGCCACCTCCGTCATGCTGTGGATGATCTGTTCGTTGCTGATGCTGCGTGCCCGAGCGTCGAGCGTGATGCGCCCTTCGACGAGCACAATGATGCGGTCGGCGATCTCGCGAACCTCGTCGACGTCACTGCAGATCATGACGACCGCCGATCCGTCCGCTGCTTGTTCACGAGCGCGCTGGGCGATGACGCGTCGCGCACCGATGTCGACCCCGCGAAACGGTTCGTCCAGCAGCAGTACGCGTGGTGCGCGCTGCATCCAGCGGGCCACCATGACCTTCTGTTGGTTTCCACCCGAGAGTGAATCCACTGACTGCTCCGGCCCGGTCGCGACGACGGCAAAACGATCGATTGCCGCGACCCCCGTTGCACGCTCGCGACGGGGTGCGAGCACACCATTGCGCACGAAATCGGTGAGAAACGGGAGCGAGAGCGTGCGCATGAGCGACCACCCGGGCAGCATGCCCTGCGCGGCCCGATCCTCTGGGACCAGATAGACACCGCGTGCGATGGCCTGCTTGGGGTCGCGCGGGGCGTATGGCTGCGCGTCAAGCTCCATCGCGCCGGTTGTGAGCTTGCGCGCACCGAACACTGCCTCGGCGAGTTCGGTCTTGCCCGCGCCGATGAGGCCGATAATGCCGGTCACCTCGCCCGCTCGAACGTCGAGTGAGAGTGCCGGGCCCTCGGCAAAGATGCGGTGGTCGCGGATACTCAGCGCGATATCGTCACCGTACAGTTCGTCGAGTTCCGCAGCGTCCGCGAGCACGCCCTCGCCTAGCATGGCAGTGACCGCTTGCTGTAGGTCGAACGGGAGCTCCTGGGCGTTCACGATGCGACCGTCACGGAGCACCGCGAGTCGGTCGGCGAGCGCGTTGATCTCGCTGAGACGATGAGAGACGTACAGAATCGCGACACCGCGCTCTCGCAGTTTCTTGACCACCGCGAAGAGCCGCTCGGCCTCGTTCTGTGACAGCGTTGATGTTGGCTCGTCGAGGATCAGTACCTGCGGCGTCGTCGCGAGCGCACGCGCGAGCAGCAACATCTGGCAGTCGGCGATGCCGAGCTCGTGCACATCCTGTCTGAGAAACGCGTCGTCCCAGTCAAGGTCGAGCGTCGCGGCGATGGACCTGGCTCTCGGCAGTAGCGAACGCAGCGACGCGATCGGGCTGACATCTTTCAGCGCGATCGCCTCGAACAAGAGATTCTCCGCGACACTGAGGCCGGGCACGATCGCATCATCGATGCGCTGATGCACCGTGCGCACGCCGGCCCGCGCCGCGGCCATTGGTGAATCGAAGCGGACCGCCTCGCTCCCGAGCTGCACCTCGCCCGCGGTCTGCGGGTGCACCCCCGCGAGCACTTTGATCAGCGTCGACTTACCCGCGCCGTTGGCGCCGAGGAGTGCGGTGATCGTGCCAGGGATGAGTTCGAGATCGACACCCTTGAGTACGCGGTTGACGCCAAAGTTCTTCGTAAGCCCGACGAGGCGCAGCGCTGGCGCCTGGGGAGAATCCGTCGAATGCATGCCTGCACGCTCCTGGTGTGGGGTGGGCGCCGAGAGCATCTCGGCGCCCACCGGAGAGGGTTAGAAGGAGACGACCGGAATCCAGTCGGCGCCCGAGACGTCCGAGATGTTCAGCTCGGGCTCGGCGGCGCGCAGATCGTCCATGTTCTTGATGTCGTTCTCACGAAGCCAGTCTTGGGTGACGAGGATCGGCGGGAAGTCGACGGTGGATTCGCTTAGTTCGCCCGCCATATGCAGTGCGAGAGTGCGCATCACGGCGGCACCGATCGCGTTCGGGTCAGTTGCCCCGGTGGCCACCCAGCGGCTGTCCTTCGCCGTCATCAACTCGATGTCGGCCGTCGAGATGTCTGCGCCGTACACAAGCACATCCTCTGTGCCGGTCACCTGATCCAGGCCGGTCAGTGTGCCCTTCGTGAATTCATCGTAGGGGGCGTAGATCGCCTTGACGCCGGAATTTGCCTGGACGGCGGCGGTGACCATCGGCGCCGTGTCGGTCGCCGACGAGTTTGTGAAGTTACCGGTCTTGAACTTCTGCTCCCAGCCCTTGTCGGTGACGTACTTCTGCCACACTGCGTCGCGGCGGTCGAGCGGCGCGATACCGTCGTAATTGACGTAGCCAACCTCGTCGCCCTCGGCGACGTCTTCGGCCATCTTGTCGAGCACGAGCGAGGCCATCATCGCGTCGGACTGCTGCGTCTGCACGGCTTCGGGAGCGCACTCCTGAATCTCGACATCGTAGATCGCGACGGTGATGCCGGCGTCGAGGGCTTTGTTCACGCCCTCGCAGAGGGTATCGGGGAGACCGTGACGTACGATGATGCCGTCGACGCCGGAGGAGATCGCCTGCTCGAGCTGTGACGCCTGCTTCGCGTTGTCTCCCTGCGCGTCGAACACCGAGAGATCTACCCCGAGTGCCTCGGCCTGCTGGCGCGTGCCGTTGAGATACTGCTGGAAGTAGTCGCCCTGGCCCGACTGCTGCACGATGGCGATCTTGACGCCCTCCTTGTCAAAGGGAGCCGGGGCGTCGGCTGTGGCTTCGGCGACGGAGCCCGATCCGCTTGAGTCGTCCGAGGTGGCGGGGGCGCCCTGGCTGCAACCGGCGAGCGCGAGCGCGCAGAGTGCGGCGGCGCCGAGCACCGCGGTAGTGGTGGATGTACGCATCGTTGCGTTCCTTTCGGAGGGGTGATTTGTGTGAGGTGGAGGTGTGGCTAGTGGTCGGCGACGGCTACGTCGGGAGCAAAGAGCGGTTGTTCGGTGGCGGCGGGCTCGACGACCCCGCGCTCCGTGACAATCGCCGAGATGAGATCGTGCGGGGTGACGTCGAATGCCGGGTTGAAGGCGCGCACGCCGGGCGTCGCGACAGGCAATCCGCCGAAATTCAGCACCTCGTGGTCGCCGCGCTCCTCGATCTCGATGAGGTCGCCAGTCGCCGTAGCAACATCAATGGTGGAGTACGGGGCCGCCACGACGAACGGGATGCCTCGGCGAGCGCAGGCGAGCGCGAGTGCGACGGAGCCGACCTTGTTCGCGGTATCGCCGTCCGCCGTGATGCGGTCGGCGCCGATCACGGCGAAGTCCACGAGACCACGCAGAATAGTGCTGGCGGCCGCCCCATCGACCTCGACCAGGTGCGGGATGCCGTCGTGGTGCAGCTCCCAGCTGGTGAGGCGCGTGCCCTGCAGGAGTGGACGCGTCTCGTCGACGTACACCAGCTCGAGCATGCCGCGGTCGTGCAGCTCGTGCAGTATGCCGTAGGCCGTACCCCAGGCGGTCGTCGCGAGCGCGCCGGTGTTGCAGTGAGTGACCGCGCGCAGTGGCCGATGGCCCACTCGCTCGAGCAACCAGTCGGCGCCCAGACGCGAGAGCTCACGGTTCGCCCGCTCGTCTTCGGTGGCGATCGCGTGTGCTTCGGCCAGCACCCGGTCGAATCCCTCTGCGCGCACCGCGGCGACGCGGCGGGCACCCCAAGCAAGGTTGACGGCGGTCGGCCGGGCGAGTGCGACGGCATCGATTGCGGTGTCGAGCTCGGTCTCGGTCCACTCGTGTCGTGCCCCCTCAAGCAGCGCGAGGGCGACGCCGTAGCCGCCCGCAGCTCCGAGCGCTGGCGCGCCGCGCACGGCAAGGCTTTGGATCGCTTCGATGAGCTGCTCGACCGAACTGATCTCCAGAAACGTCTCTGATGCGGGAAGCAGTGTCTGGTCGATAAGCCGGATGTGGGAGTCAGCGCCTGCGTCCACCCATTCGATTGCGCGAACCATAGTTGTCTGGATCCTTCCGACGGCGATGTCTGCGATCGCAGGAGGCGACCTGTGGAGAAACGTAATCGGTTGACTGACAACTTGTCAAATGTGATGAAGCAAATGTTTCTGGGCCCAGGTCATAGACTGGGGCGAAGGCGGGCCGATGAGTCCGCGGTATGACAACTCACTTGGCGAACGAAAGGAGCGAGCGATGGCAAAGCCCGGTTCACGCGTGGCGCTGGTGGCAGACGGCCTGCGATCTGCGATCCGCTCCGGCGAGTTCGCAGAGGGTGTGCGCTTGCCCACTGAGGCGCAGTTGTCGGGTCGATTCGGGGTGTCGCGCCCGACCGTGCGCGCCGCACTGCGCGAACTCGAGACAGTGTCGCTCGTGCACACGCAGCACGGTGTGGGCACTTTCGTGGCCGAGCGGCCGACGGTGACGGCCGGGCTCGAGCGGCTCGATTCCATCACCGAATCGATCCGCAGCATGGGGCGCGAGCCCGGTATGACGTATAAGGCCAGTGTATTGCGCCCGCTGCTTCCCGACGAAGCCGAGAAACTCGGCCTCTCGGGCGACGCGCAGGCGCTCGAGCTGCGCCGCACAATTTTGGCCGACGGCGAGATCGTGGCGTACTCGTACGACCTGATGCCCGTCGGTGTGTTCCCGGAAGGAGAGGATCCTGCAGCGGTGCAGGGGTCGTTATTCGCCTACCTGCGTGAGCGGCGTGACCTCCACCCGCACCACGCGGTTGCCGAAGTGCACGCTGTGCAGTCTGACCGCATTGGCTGGGATGCTCCCGCGGGTCGGTCGAAGCTTTATGTGTTGCTCGATCAAGTGCATTTTGACCGGGCGGATCGGGCCCTGCTGTACTCGCGGACGTACTTCTTGGAGGGCCGCTACGCGTTTACCATCCGTCGGTCAAGCTAATCTCACCTCGTCGGTTGTTTGACAACTAGCGACCTGATCGGCGATAGTGGGGCGAGTTCGTGACGCGAGGTTCGAGCCGGTGCGGCGAGGGTACGCTGCGATGTAAGAAGAAGGAGCACGATGTCTGACGCATCTCGCATAGCAGCGCTGACGGCCGAACTGTCTGAGGTCGGCGCCGATGCTGTTCGTCGCGGTCTCGTGCTCGCGAGCGCGGGCAATCTCTCCGCACGCATTGATGACGAGCGGTTCGTGGTCACCGCGGCCGGAACCTGGCTCGACCGCCTGACCGCCGATGACTACTCCGTCGTTCACGTCGACGGCACCGTACTCTCGGGCAATCCGACGCCGTCGAGCGAGTGGAAGCTGCACCAGCGCGCGTACACGGCCAGGCCCGACGCCGCGGTCACGCTGCATCTGCACCCGCAGCACGCCGTCGTTTTGGCCTCGCTCGGCATCGAGATCAGACTCATGACGCTCGACCACGCGTTCTACGTCGGGTCGATCGGTATCGCCCCCTTCTACCCGAACGGCTCTGACGAGCTTGCCGACACCGCGGCCGAGCAGCTGCGCGCGCACAACTGCGTCATCATGCAGCACCACGGTTGCACCGTGGTCGGCGACAGTGTCGAAATGACGTTCCGCCGCGCCCTCAACCTCGAGGACGCGGCGAAGGTCACCGCGCTCGCGCTGCAGCTCGGCGATACAGACACGCGATTCCCCGACGAACATCTACCCGGGCTGTCGCACGCCTGACACATACACCTGGACTCGCCGGCACCTGGCTTGGCCGGCACCAAGCTTCGGTGAGTGATTCGGCTTCGGTGAGACTGTTTGCGTCTGTGTGACCTCACCGAGGCCGAATCGCTGACCGAAGCCAGGTCTGATCTAGCAGCGGGTCAGCCGATCACCGCGCCGAAGCGCTCGGGCAGTGTCGCACGGGCGGCGGCGCCCAGCTCTGCGAGGGGCAGTGTGAAACGATCCTGCACCTCGATTGTGGCGTCAGCGCCCGCGCCGTCGGTCACCCCGATGCGCAGCACCGGGAAGTTGCGACCCGAGCAGAGCCCGCGGAACTTAACCTCTTCCTCGTGCGGCACGGCAACGAGTACGCGCGCCTGCGACTCCGAGAAGAGCGCGGCGGTCGCGTCGACGCCGTCGCGCGAGATGATCTCTTCGATCCACACGCGTGCACCCACCCCAAAGCGCAGTGCGCCGTCGGTGAGCGCCTGAGCGAGGCCGCCCTCGGAGAGGTCGACCGCACCCGAGATGAGGCCGCCCTGCGTGCCAGCGTGCAGCAACTCAGCGAGCGCACGCTCGTCATCGAGCACGGCGACCGGCGGGCGACCCCCGAGGTGATCGTGCACGGTCTCAGCCCAGGCCGAGCCGTCGAGCTCGTCGCGGGTGGTGCCGAGCAGGTAGAGGTGCTCACCCTGATCTTGCCAACCGCTCGGCACGCGCCGCGCGACGTCGTCGATGATGCCGAGCACGCCGACGACGGGGGTCGGGTGGATCGGGGTGTCGCCGGTCTGGTTGTAGAGCGACACGTTGCCGCCGGTGACGGGAACTTCGAGTGCGAGGCAGGCATCAGAGAGCCCCTCGACGGCACGCGAGAACTGCCACATCACCTCGGGGTTCTCTGGGCTGCCGAAGTTCAGGCAGTCGGTCACGGCCGTGGGAACGGCACCCGAGGTGGCGACGTTGCGGTACGCCTCGGCGAGCGCGAGCTGCGACCCCACGTACGGGTCGAGCTGGCAGTAGCGGCCGTTTGCGTCGGTCGCGATCGCGACGCCGAGTCCGCTCTGTTCGTCGACGCGAATCATGCCGGCACCGTCCGGGAACGAGAGCGCCGTGTTGCCGAGCACGTACTTGTCGTACTGGTTCGTCACCCACGACACATCCGCTTGGTTGGGGGAGGCGGCGACCGCGATCATCTGCGCGCGCAGTTCGTCACCGTCGGCCGAACGGGCGAGGCCCGACGCGTTCACGCCGGCGGCCTGCAGCGCGTCGATCCAGGTCGGGTAGGCGACCGGGCGCTCGTAGACCGGGCCATCGACGGCGACGGTTGACGGATCGACGTTCACGATCTCCTCGCCGCGCCAGTTGATGACGAGTCGGCCCGAATCGGTGACCTCGCCGAGCACGCTGGTCTCGACATCCCACTTCGCGGTCATCGCGAGGAAGGCGTCGAGCTTCTCGGGGCGCACGACGGCCATCATGCGCTCCTGGCTCTCCGACATCAGAATTTCTTCCGCCGTCAGCGACGGATCGCGCAGCAGCACGCTGTCGAGCTCAATGAACATGCCGCCGTCGCCGTTTGCCGCGAGTTCAGATGTTGCGCACGAGATGCCCGCCGCTCCGAGGTCTTGGATGCCCTCGACGAGGTCGTCGCGGAACAGCTCGAGGCAGCACTCGATGAGCACCTTCTCGGCGAAGGGATCGCCGACCTGCACCGCGGGGCGCTTGGTCGGGCCGCCCTCGCTGAAGCTGTCTGAGGCGAGGATCGAGGCTCCGCCGATGCCGTCGCCACCGGTGCGTGCCCCGAAGAGCACAACCTTGTTGCCCGCGCCCGACGCGTTCGCCAGGTGCAGGTCTTCGTGGCGCAGCACGCCGACGCCGAGTGCGTTCACGAGCGGGTTCGCCTGATAGACGCCGTCGAACACGGTCTCGCCGCCCAGGTTTGGCAGGCCGAGGCAGTTCGCGTATGAGGAGATACCCGAGACAACGCCGTGCACCACGCGGGCGGTGTCGGGGTGATCGATGGCGCCGAAGCGCAGTTGGTCCATGACCGCGACGGGGCGAGCGCCCATCGAGATGATGTCGCGGATGATGCCGCCAACGCCGGTCGCGGCGCCCTGGAACGGCTCGATGTAGGAGGGATGGTTGTGGCTTTCGACCTTGAAGGTCACCGCCCAGCCCTCGCCAATGTCAATGACGCCCGCGTTCTCGCCCATGCCGACGAGCAGACGCTCCTTCATCTTATCGTTGACCTTCTGGCCGAACTGGCGCAGGTAGATCTTCGACGACTTGTACGAGCAATGCTCGGACCACATGACCGAGTACATGGCGAGCTCACCCGACGTGGGGCGGCGACTCAGAATTTCACGGATCTGGTCGTACTCGTCCGGTTTCAGGCCGAGAGCGCCATACGGCTGTTCCTTCTCGGGCGTCGCGATCGCATCGGCGACCGTGTCGGGGCGGGGGCCGCTCTGGGGGGCGTCGATGTCAGTCACGCTCGATGTGCTCCGTGGATTCGGGATCGGAATCGGCGCACGTGAGCGCCGAACGTACGGGCTTCAGTCTACGCGGTCGAGCGGCGCCCTCCGTTCGGTGCCCTGATTGACCCCGGCAGGGACTTTTAGAGCGCGCGTGAGGCATTCCTGAGCGTTCTCAGCTGACGGTCTAGTCTGGAGATTGTCAGCAGATCAGGGGAGACTGAACGCTATGAGTGAACCGAACACGCACGCGCCGGGCCAGACGCCCGTGCCGCCATTCACCGGTCAGGCCGAGCCGGTCGCGCCGCAGGCCACGCACCCGGCTCCACACGCCACGCACCCGGCACCACACGCTCCGGGTGAGCCGCGCAAGCTGTCGACCTTCTTGAAGGTCAGCATCATTCTGCTCGCCGGTCTCACGATCGCGTCGATCTCGTTGCTGTTTATCGGCGACTTCGAGGGCAAGTTCGAGCGCGTCTTCTCGACGTTCGCTCTCTTCGCGGTGTTCGTGCTTTTCACGGCGCTCGACACCCGTCGCGAGCAGAAGTCTGAGTGGTACGCGCCGGTCGCACTGATCGCTAACGCCTACATCCTCGGGCTGCTGCTGATCGTCATCTGGATGACGCCGTACAGCACCTTCACGCTGCTCTGGGATATCTTCTGGAAGTCGCTCTTCGTCATCCTCGTCACCCGACTCGTCATCCTGTGCGCACAGCTGCTGCTGAAGTCGGGTGGCAAGCGTTCGGAAACGATCACCCGCTTCGCGTTCGTCACGAGCGTGCTCGCGGTACTCGCCGGCATCCTCTTCACAGCGCCCGTCGGCATCGACGCGTTCGACCTGCACATTCCCGACATGTACTGGAAGATCGCCACCGCGATCTTGATCTTGACGGCACTCGCGCTCTCGATCACGCTGCTGCTCCGCTGGTTTTACGGAGCGGACGAGCGCGACTCCGCACGCGCAGCCCGCGCTGCCGGCCAGCGCGCTGCGCTCGCCGGGTACCAGGCTCAGTCGAACCAGCACCGCGCACAGCAGCCTTCAGCCCAGCAGGCCGCGCCGCAGGCGCTGCAGGCGCCGCAGCAACTCGCTGAGCCAGTTCAGCAGCAGCCCGTTCAGCAGCAGCCGGCCCAGGGCACGCAGCCCGCACCGCTGCTGCCGTGGCCGACGTTCGCCGATGGCCGTCCGATTCCGGCGGGTCCCGACGGCCAGCCTGATTTCAGCGTTCCCGGTGCACCGCTGCCGCCCCAGGCCCGCTCGTAGCAACAACAGCAGTGACTCAGTCCCGCCAGTGATGGCGTCTCCCGCTGAGTAACCAGGACCCCCGCCCCACCGATCGGTGACGGCGGGGGTTCTGTATTAGTGCCTGTTCAATGTGTTCAAATGAGTCAATGATCAGGGAAAACAAACTGAATCCTCGCGCGTGTCTCGCCCCTCGCGCTTGAACATCAGATGAAAGTCTGGTTAGGCTTACTCTGGCCCCGGTTGACCTCCGGAGCCGCTGCGCAGGCCACGGGCCGAGTGCGCAGTTCGTGACCCGAGACGAAAAGAGTAGCCATCGTGTCAAGCTTCATTCGGCGTGCCCTGACGTGCACCGCCCTCGCCGCGACCGCGGCGCTGACCCTGTCGGCGTGCGCCCCGTCGGCCGAGGCTGAATCTTCGAATTCAGCCGCGTCCTCGCAGACGGTGACCATCACCGACAATCACGGCGAGGTCGAGGTGCCGGTGAACCCGAAGCGGGTTGTCGCGCTCGACAACCACGTCTTCGAGACACTCGACGAGTGGGATGTGCCCCTCGTTGCGGCCCCCAAGGGCATCATGGGCACCGCGTGGCCCGACTACACCGACGACGCCGAGATCGCCGATGTAGGGACGCACCGCGAGCCCAACCTGGAAGCAATCATCGCCGCGCAGCCCGACCTCATCATCGGTGGCTACCGCTTTGGAGAGTCGTACGACACGATCGTGAAGCAGAACCCAGACGCTGCCGTGATCGAGATCAATCCGCGCGACGGCGAAGACCCGATGTCTGAGCTCACCCGTGAAACCGAGATTCTCGGTCAGATCTTCGATCGCGAAGACGAAGCGGCGAAGCTCACCGCCGAGTTCGAAGGCGCCATCGCCGATGCGAAGCAGGCCTACAACGGCACCGATACGGTGCTCGGCCTGATTACCTCGGGCGGCAAGATCGAGTTCGCGGCACCGGTCACCGGTCGCAGCGTCGGCCCGATCTTCTCGGCGCTCGACTTGAAGCCCGCGATCGAGCAGCAGGCTGAAGATGAGTCGCACGGCGACGACATCAGCGTCGAAGCCATCGCGGCAGCCAACCCCGACTGGATCGTCGTGCTCGACCGCGACGCGTCGTTTGCCGAACCTGAGCCTGGCTCCGTGCCGGCTGACGAGCTCATCGCTGGCTCCGAGGCGCTCAAGGGTGTCACCGCCGTTGCTGAGGGCCAGATCGTCTACCTCGATTCCGACTTCTACCTGACCGAAGACCTGCAGGCGTACACCGAGCTGTTTGAACAGCTGCAGGAGGCGTTCGCCGGCGCATGAGCGTAAAGCAGGGATCCGCGCTTCTCGTCGCCGCGATCATCGTTGCGGCACTGCTCGCGGTATCGCTGCTCGTCGGTGTCTACGACATCGCGAACAGCGAGGACGGCGGCGAGATGTTCTGGATCACGCGGGTGCCGCGCACCCTCGCGCTCGTGCTCGCCGGGGCCGCTATGGCGACGAGCGGTCTCGTGATGCAGATGCTCACGCAGAACCGGTTTGTCGACGCGACGACGGCGGGCACGACCGAGTGGGCGGCCCTCGGGCTGCTGCTCACGGTACTGATCGCACCGCAGGTCGGGCTGGTGGGGCGCATGATCGTTGCGAGCCTGTCAGCGTTCATTGGCACGGTCGTGTTCATGGCGATCCTGCGCCGCATCGTGATTCGCACGACGTTGGTCGTGCCGCTCATCGGCATCATGCTCGGGGCCGTGGTGAGCGCCCTGACCACGTTTCTCGCAGCGCAATTCAATCTGCTGCAAATGATGGGAACGTGGTTCATGGGGAGTTTTACCGCGGTCGTGCGTGGCCGCTACGAGGTGCTGTGGATCGTTGGCATCGTGACCCTGCTCGTGTTTCTGATCGCTGACCGCATCACGGTCGCCGGCCTTGGCCGGGATGTCGCGACGAGCGTCGGCGTGCGGTACGAGGTGATACTGATCGCGGGCACCGCGCTCGTCGCCGTCGCGGCCGGTGTGACGACCGTGGTGGTCGGATTCCTGCCGTTTCTCGGGCTCGTGGTGCCCAACGTGGTCGCCATGATCCGAGGGGATGACGTGCGCAGTAATCTGCCGTGGGTGTGCCTCGGGGGAGTCGCGCTCGTCACCGTTTGTGACCTGATCGGCCGCACCGTTCGCATGCCGTTTGAGGTGCCGGTGTCCATGGTGCTGGGCATCGTGGGGGCGGCGGCATTCATCACGATCCTGCTGAGGCAGCGCAGTGCTGCGTAGTCGGGTTCGCGAGCGTCGTGCGCTCCGCGTGAGCGACGCCGCGCCGTCGTGGCTTGGCCGGCACCGCGCGCTGCTGGTCGTCGGCTGTGTCGCCGCGGCGCTCGCCGTCGCGATTCTGGTCTACGGGAATCCGGCCCCCGTCGATTCGAGCGCGTTCTGGATCATCGTGCGCTCCCGGCTGGTCTCGCTCGGCACAATCGTGCTTGTTTCCATTTGCCAGGCGCTCGCGACGGTGCTGTTTCACACAGCGACGGCCAACCGCATTCTCACCCCGTCAATTCTGGGATTCGACGCGCTGTACGTGCTTTCCCAGACCGCCCTGATGTTTGTCTTCGGTATGGCCGCGGTCGGTATGGAGGGCATCCCGAAGATCATTGCGCAGAGCCTGCTCATGATCGCCTTCGCGACGGTGCTCTACGGCTGGCTATTTTCGGGCAAGCGCGCGAATCTGCATCTGCTGCTGCTCATCGGGGTGGTACTCGGCATCGGTTTCGGATCGCTGTCGACGTTCATGCAGCGCCTGCTCACGCCGAGCGAGTTCGACGTGCTGAGCGCCCGGTTGTTCGGCAGCATCGGGAAGGGCAATCCCGACTACCTGCCCATCGCGGGTGTGATCGTGGCGATCGTGCTCGTGATTGTGTGGCGCAGGCGACACGTGTTCGATGTTGTGGCGCTCGGACGCGACGTCGCCACCGGGCTCGGAGTCTCCTACCGCCGCGAGGTCGTGCTGATCCTCGTGACGGTGGCGGTGCTTATCTCGATGTCGGTGACGATGGTCGGTCCCATGACCTTCTTCGGCTTCTTGGTCGCCACGATCGCTTATCAGTTCACGCGTGAGGATCGCCACACCGAGACCATTCCCCTCGCCATAGGCGTGGCGCTCGTCACGCTGCTCGGCGCGACATTCATCTTGAAACACGTATTCGCCGCCGCCGGCCTCGTCACCGTCATCATCGAGTTCGCGGGCGGGCTCGTGTTTCTCGTCATTCTGCTGCGAAAGGGTCTCAGATGATCGCGCTCACCGGAGTTGCGAAGCACTACGCAGGAAAGCGGGTACTCGGCCCGATCGACCTGACCATTGAGAGCGGCGGCGTGACCGCGCTGATCGGGCCGAACGGCGCGGGCAAATCGACAATGCTGACCATCATTGGTCGGCTGCTCGACGCCGATTCGGGTCGCGTCACTGTCGGGGACCTCGACGTGCGGGCGGCGAAGCCGCGAGAGCTCGCTCGGGTCGTCTCGATACTGCGGCAGGAGAACCACTTCATGTCGCGTCTCACCGTGCGGCAGCTCGTGACGTTCGGACGTTTTCCGCACTCCGCTGGGCGCCTCACCGAGGCCGACACCGCCGCGATCTCGGCTGCGATCGAGTTTCTCGATCTTGGCGGCATGGAACATCGCTTCATCGACGAGCTCTCGGGCGGGCAGCGCCAGCGCGCATTCGTGGCCATGGTGCTCGCGCAAGACACCGACTACGTGTTGCTCGACGAGCCACTCACCGGACTCGATATGCGCCACGCTGTCGCGATGATGGGCCAGGTGCGTGCTGCGGCCGACGCGCTCGGTAAGACCGTCGTGCTCGTGATTCACGATGTGAACTTCGCGGCCGCCTACGCGGATCGCATCGTCGCCCTCGCCGACGGCCGTGTGGTTGCGTCGGGAACCCCGGCCGAGATCATTACGCCCGACGTGTTGCAGCGCGTCTTCGACACCCCGGTTGAGGTGCTGCAGCACGGCGGCGCGCCGCTCGCGGTGTACTACCGCCCGTAGGCCGCCCGCGGGTCGGCGGCGGACCGCCAGCAGGCCGCCCGCCGGGCGGCGAGGCTCCCTCAGGCGCGGTCGGCGGATTCCAGGCCGAACAGTGCCGAAAGCGCGTCCGAAGCCTCGGAGGCGCGGCCCTCGCGCCCGAGCGAGCGAATGCGCGTGGTCGGCGCGTGCAGCAGTCGGCCGGTGAGGCGGCGCAGCGCGGCCTCGACGTCGGCGGCGCTGGCCTCGGCGTCTTCTTCGCCCGTGCGCCGGGCGCGGCAAAGCTCCTCTTCGAGGATCGCGTTGACGTGACCGCGCAGCGCGAGCAGCACGGGAAGCGTGTCGCGCTCCGCCTGCGAGGCGCCGAATTCAATGGCAGCGTCGTGCACGATCTCGAGCGCCTCGTGCTCTGCGCTGAGCTCCGTGACCGGTGCGTGGCGGGCCACGGTCTCGAGATCGAGCAACTCGACGCCGTCAATGCGCGCGACCGCTGGGTCGATATTGCGGGGCATGCCCAGATCAATGAGCAGGCGGGGGTGACGCGATCCGGGATCGAAGTCGGGCGCGCCTGCCGCGCCGTCGGTCTCGAAATCGGCCTCGGTCAGCAGCGGCTGATCAGTGCGGCTGCAGGTGATGATCACGTCGGCTGCGTCGAGCGCGGCGCGCAGCTCGCGCGGATCGACGGCGGTGAGTGCGTGGCTCTCTGCGTAGGCGGCGGCGCGGCCTGACGGGGAGTGAACGCTGATACGTTCGGCTCCCCGGGAACGCAGCGCAGCGACAGTGGCGCCCGCGTAGGCGCCGGTGCCGATGAGCAGCACGTTCGCGTCTTCCCAGGTCGACACGCGACTCTCGGCGAGTCGCAGTGCCAGCCGCACGAGCGAGCGCCCCTGGGAGCGAATCTCGGTGCGGTGCTTGACCGTGCGCGAGGTGCGGGTGGCCGTCTGGAAGAGGCGTTCGAGGTGGTTCGTGAGGCTGCCGCGGTCGCGCGCCTCGATGTGCGCGCGGCGCACCTGGCCCGCAATTTCTTCTTCGCCGACGACGGCCGACTTCAGCCCCGACGCGACCGCGAAGAGGTGCTCGGCGGCACGATGCTCGGTTTCGACGTCGGCGGCGGTTGACAGCGACGAGACCGGCACGCCGGCGACCGTCGAGATGCGCTCGATGATTTCGTCGCTGATGTCGTGCGGAGCCTGCACGTAGGCCTCAAACCGGTTGCACGTCGACAGCACGACGGCGCCCTCGGCGGACTCAATCGCGGTCAACGCCTCGGTGATCTCCGGGGTGCGCGCGGTGAGGCGCTCCAAAAGTGGGAAGGAGCACCCTCGGTGGTCGAAGGAGAGGCACAGCAGCATAGATTCTCGATACGTTTTCTGATCGGGGATTCGTGGATGTTTCGCGCGGCATTTCGCTCGAATCTGAACACATCAGATGTGACACATCAGATCTATAAGCTAGCATCTCGACCGATGAACATCCTCCCAGCTTCGCACCCGCTCGTTGACGGCCGAACGGGCGACGCGCCCATGATTCGGGCTCTGCGAGGCGACCGCCCCCAGTCTACGCCCGTGTGGTTTATGCGCCAGGCGGGCCGTTCGCTGCCCGAATACCGCGCAATCCGCGCCGATCACCGCATGCTCGACGCGTGCCTGACCCCCGAGCTCGCGAGTGAGATCACGCTGCAGCCCGTGCGCCGTCACGGTGTCGACGCCGCCGTGTTCTTCAGCGACATCGTGGTGCCTATGAAACTGGTCGGCGTCGACGTCGACCTGGTCGCGGGCCGCGGGCCGGTCTTCGCGAACCCGGTGCGCACCGCGGACGACGTGGCGCGCGTGCGCGACGAGTTCACAGTCGACCGGCTGCGCGCTGCGCTCGATCCCGTGCGCGACGCGGTGCGGCTCACCACCGAAGCACTCGGCGGCACCCCGCTCATCGGTTTCACCGGTGCTCCGTTTACGCTCGCGGCCTACCTCGTCGAGGGTGGACCGTCGCGCGACCACCTGCGGGCCCGCACGCTCATGCACGCAGACCCCGAGACCTGGGCGTCGCTGCTCGAGTGGGTCGCCGACCTCTGCGGCGTGTTCTTGGAGGCGCAGGTCGAGGCCGGCGCGAGCGCCGTGCAGCTCTTCGATTCGTGGGCCGGTTCGCTGTCGCCCGAGGACTATCGCACCCGCGTCGCCCCGGCGTCACGACGCACGCTCGAACCGGTGCGCGAGCTGGCGTACCTGGCTGGCGATGGCTACGCGGCGCAGGCGCGGCCCGTGCCCGTTATCCACTTCGCAGTCGGATCGGGTCACCTGCTCGAAGAACTCGCCGACGTCGGCGTCGACGCACTCGGCGTCGACTGGCGCACGCCGCTCGACGAGGCCAGCCGCCGCCTGGGCCACGCTATGCCCCTGCAGGGCAACATCGATCCGGCGTTCCTGGGAGCAGCCCCCGAGGTGCTTGAGGCCCACGTCGCTGACGTGCTGCGCCGCGGCCAGAGTGCTCCCGCCCACGTGCTGAATCTCGGCCACGGTGTGCCGCCCGAGACCGACCCCGACGTGCTCACCCGCATCGTTTCCCTCGCACATGGCCACTGACCGCCAGCGACCGCGCATCGCGGTCGTCGGCGGTGGGGTGTCGGGGCTGACGGCGGCGCGGGATCTCGCCCTCGCGGGCGCGTCTGTCGAACTCATCGAGAGCGGTGATCGTCTCGGTGGCCGCATTCGGGGAGCCGAGATCGCGGGGACGACCATCGACATTGGCGCAGAGTCTTTCGCGACGTGCGGCGGCACAGTCGCGGCGCTGATCGAGGAGATCGGGCTCGGCGACGAGATCGTGCGGCCGAACGCGCTCGGCTCGTGGGTCATCGTCAGCGACCGCGCGTTGCCGCTGCCCGCGGCGGGCACGCTCGGCATTCCCGCCACCCCGCTCTCCCGTGCAACCGTGCGCGCCCTCGGTCTCGGCGGTGCGCTGCGCGCCGCCATTGAGCCGCTGCTGCCGCGCCGCATCGGACGTAATTCGGACTCGCTCGCGGACCTCGTGCGCGCTCGGCTCGGCAGCCGCGCGCTCGACCGGCTGGTGCGCCCCGTCGCGCTCGGCGTGCACTCCGCCGATCCGTCGCGGCTCGGCGTCAGTTCGATCCCCGGCCTCGACGCGACCTACGCAAAGCGCGGCTCGCTCATCGCCGCCGCGCGCGATCTGCGCGACAGCCAGGCGGCGGCGGGTGGCGCTGTCGCTGGCCTGCGCGGCGGCATGACGCAGCTCGTTGCGGGCCTCGAGACCGAGCTCGCGCGACTGGACGTGCCGGTGCGCTGTGGCGTGCCGGTGTCGTCGCTTGCGGCTGGAGTTGTGAGCACCGCCGGATCCGCCGAACCGTTGCCGTGGCAGCTCCTCGGCGCGGACGGGGAGTTGCTCGGCGAGGCCGATGCCGTGGTGCTCGCGGTTCCCGAGGGCGTCGCGCGCGGCCTCGTTGAAGGTTCGCCGGCTGCCGACGCCGTTGGAGCATCGGATGCTGATCGCGTCGAGGTCGTCGCGCTCGCTGTCGACGACGCGCGACTCGATCGTGCGCCGCGCGGCACCGGCGTGCTCGTCGCCCGCGGCGCGGTCGGTCCGGGCGCTGGTGCGGCGGCTGCGGCTGGTGGTGCGGCTGCGGCGGCTGCTGCGGCCGTGGCGCCGATCGTCGCAAAGGCGCTCACTCATATCTCCGCGAAGTGGCCCGAGCGCGCCCGTGAAGTTGCCCCCGGCCGCCACCTGCTCCGCCTGTCTTACGGTCGCGCGGGTTCCGCGCCCGAAATTGACGGGCTCGACGACGCCGAGGTGCGACGCATCGCTCGCGCCGATGCGTCGCGCATTCTCGGCGTGGAAATTGCCGCGGACGCCATCGTTGACCTTGTTCGTTGCCCCTGGAGCATGGGCCGGCCGCCTGGGTCGCGCGATGCACGCCCGCTCGCGGCACCGCCCGGCATCATTCTGGCCGGCGACTGGGTGAGCGGCACCGGTCTCGCGGCGATCGTGCGGGGCGCCCGCACCGCGGCCGCCGCAGCGCTCGAAGCCTGCAAAGCGCGCGCCGGCGGCTGACGCCGCCCGGATGCGGGCACCCGGCACCCACCGATTCCCGCTTACGTTCCCACCCACACGCACTCCATCGAAAGTTCCCGTGAGATGAACCAGTCACTTCCCACCACGTCCGGCCGAGTCTTCCGCTCCGATGCGCCCCTTGCCGCGGCGCCGGGGCTGCTGCGGGTCGGCACGCGGGGGAGTGCGCTCGCCGTCTCGCAGACCACGACTGTCGCTGAGCAGATTGCGGCAGCTACCGGCCTCGACGTCGCCCTCGTTATCGTCACCACCCACGGTGACGTCACCCGCGCCCCGCTGTCGCAGCTCGGCGGCACTGGCGTGTTTGTCAGCGCCCTGCGCGACGCACTGCTGGCGGGCGAGTGCGATCTCGCCGTGCACTCGCTCAAAGACCTGCCGACGGGCGCGTGCCCCGGCATTGCGCTCGGCGCGGTGCCGGTGCGCGCGGACGCCCGCGACGCCTTCTGCGCGCGCGATGGCCTGACGCTCGCGAGCCTCCCGGCTGGAGCGCGCATCGGCACCGGATCGCCGCGCCGGGTCGCCCAGATTCGCTCCCGCCGCCCAGATGTCGAGGTGCACGACCTGCGCGGCAACGTCGACACGCGGCTCGGCCGCGTCGGCGTCGATCTCGACGCCGTGGTGCTGGCGGCTGCCGGGCTCGATCGCATCGGCCGCGCCGAAGCGATCACTGAGCGATTCCCGCTGACCGACGCCCCCGCGGCGCCGGGCCAGGGCGCGCTCGCCATCGAGGTGCGCGAGGCAGACGCCGCGCAGCAGCCCTACGCGGCCGCGCTCGCGGCACTCGATCACAGCGAATCGCGGGCGACCGCGCTGGCCGAGCGCGCACTGCTCGCAACGCTCGAGGCCGGCTGCGCAGCGCCGATCGGGGCCTGCGCCGAGGTGTCGGGTGAGACGCTGCGCCTGCGCGCCGTGGTGTATCGCGTCGACGGCACGGCCCAGCTCGCCGCCGAGGCCGAGCTCCCGTGGAGCGTCGCCGACATCGAGGATCGGGCCGCCGACGTCGAGAATCGGGCCGCCGGCGCGGCCTCGCCGAGCACAGCGGTGCCTACTGCTGACGTGCCGAGCGCTGAAGTGCCGGCCGAGCTGGGTCGCCGCGTCGCCGCCGAGCTGCTCGCGGCCGGGGCGGCCGAACTCGCGCCGCTCGGGAGCGGCGCATGACCGACTCGCTCGCCGGAGTGCGTGTGCTGGTGACCCGCGGCGGCGCTGCGGGCGACCGCGACGCTGACGATGTGCGTAGTCGTGGTGGCCTGCCGATTGTCGCTCCGCTCACGCTGATCGCGCCGCCCGAAGACGCGGCGCCGCTGGCCGAGGCCGCCGCCGCGTGGAACCGAGGCGAGTTCGACGGCGTGCTCATCACGAGCGCGAACGCCGCCGAAGCGTTTGCTGACGCTGGCGCACGTCCTGATTCACACACCGACACTCAGCGCGCGCCATTGATTGCCGCGGTCGGCCCGGCCACCGCTGACGCGCTGCGCGCCCGCGGCTTCGGCCCCGACCTCGTGCCCGACACCGACTTCTCCGCGGTCGGGCTCTCGGCCGCGGCGATCGACCACCTCGGGGCCGCGCCACTGCGACTGCTGCTACCCGTCTCGAGCCTCGCCGACGACACACTCGAAACCGCGCTCACCCGCGCGGGCCACCGTGTCGAGCGCGTCACCGCCTACCGCACGATTGCCGCTCCGCGCGACGCCGCGCTCGAAACGCGTGTGGCCGCGGGCGACGTCGACGTGATCCTGGTGCTCAGCGGATCCGGGGCCCGCGAGGTCGCCCGCCGATTCGCGCCGCTCCCCGCGACGATCCGGCTCGCCGCGATCGGGCGCCCCTCGGCCCGCGCCCTCGCCGAGCAAGGCCTGGCGGCCGACGTGATCGCCGACCCGCACACCGTTGCGAACCTGCTCGACCGGGTGGGCGACGCTCGCGCCTCGGCGGCACCCGCTCACCCGCACACCGAACCCGTCCCGCCCGCTCACGGAGGTAGCCCAGCATGATCCCCACAGTTCGCCCGCGTCGTCTCCGTACTTCCCAGGCAATGCGCCGGCTCACTGCCGAAACCCGCATCAATCCGGCGGAGCTCGTGCTTCCGCTGTTCGTGCGCGAGGGGCTCACCGAGCCGCAGGCGATCTCATCGATGCCCGGAGTCTTCCAGCACACGATCGATTCGCTGCGGAGCGCCGCAACCGAGGCAGCAGAGCTGGGGCTCGGCGGCGTCATGCTGTTCGGTGTGCCCGAGGTCCGAGACGCCGTGGGCAGCGCGGCCGACGACCCCGAGGGCATCTTGAACGTCGCCACGCGCGCGCTCGCCGCCGAGGTGGGCGACGCACTCGTCGTGCAGACCGACCTCTGCCTCGACGAATTCACCGACCACGGGCACTGCGGCGTGCTGCGACCCGCGGCGGCCGGCAGCGACGAGGTCATCGTCGACAACGACGCCACCCTCGAGCGCTACCGCGAAATGGCGCTCGCGCAGGCTTCGGCGGGGTCAGCGCTGCTCGGACTCTCGGGCATGATGGACGGCCAGGTCGCCTCCGTTCGAGAGGCGCTCGACGCTGAGGGGTTCGCCGACACGGCGATCCTCGCCTACTCCGCGAAATACGCCTCGGCGTTCTACGGGCCGTTTCGTGAGGCGGTCGACTCGCAGCTCGTGGGCGACCGGCGCACATACCAGCAGGATCCCGCCAACCGCCGTGAAGGTCTGCGTGAGGCCGAACTCGACATTGCCGAGGGCGCCGACATCGTGATGGTGAAGCCCGCGATGAGCTACCTCGACGTGCTCGCAGACGTCGCGGCCGTGAGCCCGGTGCCCGTGTGGGCGTACCAGGTGTCGGGGGAGGCTGCGATGATCGAAGCGGCCGCCGCCAATGGCTGGATCGACCGCGAGCGCGCGATCGCAGAATCGGTCGTGAGCATTCGCCGCGCAGGCGCCGATGTCGTTCTCACCTACTTTGCCGCGGAGCTTGCTCGCGGCGCCCAGCACGAAGGAGCCACCCGATGACTGCACAGCTGATCCCGCACCCCGACGTCGCCGGCAGCGCCGCTCTCTCCGAGCGGGCCGCCCGCGTTATTCCCGGCGGCGTGAACTCGCCCGTGCGCGCCTACGGGTCGGTCGGTGGCACCCCCCGCTTCCTCGTTTCGGGGCGCGGCGCCTACGTTACCGACGTCGACGGCAACGAGTACGTCGACCTCGTCGCCTCGTGGGGCCCGGCCCTGCTCGGCCACGCGCACCCAGCCGTCGTCGACGCAGTACAGCAGGCGGCCGCGCGCGGACTCGGATTCGGGGCTTCGGTGCCACAGGAGGCCGAGCTCGCCGAAGAAATCATCTCGCGCGTGCCGCTGATCGAGCGCGTGCGCCTCGTTTCTACGGGCACCGAGGCGACGATGACGGCGATTCGCATCGCCCGCGGTGCCACGCAGCGTCCGCTGATCATTAAGTTCGCCGGGCACTACCACGGCCACTCAGACGGTCTGCTGGCCGAGGCCGGGTCGGGGCTGGCGACACTCGCAATGCCCGGATCAGCCGGCGTCACCGCCGAAACCGCCGGTCAGACCCTGGTGCTGCCCTACAACGATCTCGCCTCGCTTGAGGCTGCGTTTGCCGAGCACGGCGACCGCATCGCCGCGATCATCGCGGAGTCGGCTGCCGCCAATATGGGCGTGCTGCCGCCCCAGCCGGGCTTCACCGAGGCGATGATCGAGCTCGCGCACCGACACGGCGCGCTCGTCATTCTCGACGAGGTGCTGACCGGTTTCCGGGCGGGCCCCTCTGGGTACTGGGGCATCGAGCAGGATCGGGTTTCAGCGGGCGTCGCCCCCGATCTGCTGACGTTCGGCAAGGTCGTCGGCGGCGGCCTGCCGCTTGCGGCGCTCGGGGGTCGCGCCGAGCTGATGGAGCTGCTCGCGCCGCTCGGGCCCGTTTACCAGGCCGGCACGCTCTCGGGGAACCCGCTCGCTGTCGCGGCTGGTCTCACGACGCTGCAGCACGCGGACGCCGCGGCTTACGAGCGGCTCACGAACGCGGCCGACGTGCTGACCGATGCGGTGTCGGTTGCGCTCCGTGAAGCCGACGTGCCGCACCGCGTGCAGCGCGCCGGAACGCTGTTCAGCGTGCTGTTCGGTGACTTCCCGGACGCACCCCGCGGGTACGCCGAGGTGCAGGGGCAGAACGTGGCGGCCCACCGGGCGTTCTTCCACGCGATGCTCGAACGGGGCGTGAACCTGCCGCCGAGCGCGTTCGAAGCGTGGTTCGTGACCGCCGCGCACGATGATGCCGCGCTCGCGCACATCGTCGAGGCGTTCCCGGCTGCTGCCGCAGCTGCGGCTGCTGTCGCCAAGTAGCCGCGCCTGCCAGCCTGAGTGCCCAAGGCGGATGTACCGCCCGCACCGGAGTAAGCTTTCGGGGTGCATGAAACGATCGAAATCCGGCGGGTTCTCCCCGCGGAGTATCCGTCGGTTGGCGCTCTGGTGCGTGCCGCGTACGAGGGGGATTACCCGCTCGAAGACGACTACCTCGCAGAAATTGAGGATGTCGCCGGTCGCGACACCGTGTCAGAGGTGCTCGTCGCGGTCGACCGAGAGAGCGGCGAACTGCTCGGCACGATTACCGTGCCGCATCCCGGTACGCGCCTGATCGACGACACCGCCGACGACGAATTCGATGTGCGCTTGCTCGGCGTCTCGCGCGCAGCTCGTGGTCGCGGAGTGGGAGCTGCGATCATGCAGCACTCGGCTGACATCGCGCGCTCGCGCGGGCTCGGCCGCGTCGTGCTGCACACCGGCGAGCAAATGGTCGCCGCGCACCGGCTGTACGAACGATTGGGCTTCGAGCGGATTCCGGAGCGCGAGTTCACCATCGAGCGCACCATCGGCCCGCTCCGCATCCGCTCCTACGGCCTGCGCCTGCCGCGCTAGCGCGCGGCCCGCGCCGCCCGGCTCGCGCCGCCCGGCTCGCGCCGCCCGGCTCGCGCCGCCCGGCTCGCGCCGCGCGCCCATCCCCGCTGAGCACGAGGGTTACCCCCGAGCACGAGGGAAAAACGCCGTCAGGTTCCCTCGCGCTCGGCGGTTGCCCTCGTGCTCAGCGGAAGTCGAGAGCGCGGCGGGAGCGCGCGGCGCTAGCGCGCTAGGCCGCCGCGCGGGCGACGAGCGCTTCGACGGCGCTCTCGAAGAAGCGCAGGCCGTCGATGCCCGAGCGCATTGCGTCGGGCGTATCCGGGCCAAAGCCCGCCTCGACCGCGTGCTCGGGGTGCGGCATCAGGCCGACCACGTTGCCGCGCTCGTTGGTGAGCCCGGCGATGTCGTTGAGTGAACCGTTGGGGTTCACGCCCGCGTAGCGGAACGCGACGAGCCCCTCACCCTCGAGGTACTTCAACGTTTCGTCGTTGGCGATGTAGCCGCCGTCGCCGTTCTTCAGTGGGATCACGATCTCTTCGCCGGGGGTGAAGCGGTGCGTCCAGGCGGTGTCGGCGTTCTCGACGATCAGCTTCTGATCGCGGCGAATGAACTGCTGGTGCGCGTTGCGAATCAGGCCGCCCGGCAGCAAATGCGACTCGACGAGCACCTGAAAGCCGTTGCAGATGCCCAGCACAGGCATGCCCTGGTTCGCAGCGGCCACGACCTCGGTCATGATGGGCGACACCGCAGCAATTGCGCCGGGGCGCAGGTAGTCGCCGTAGCTGAAGCCGCCGGGCAGCACGATGGCCTCGACACCCTGCAGATCGTGATCAGCGTGCCACAGTGCGACGGGATCGCCGCCGGCAATGCGGATTGCGCGCTGCGCGTCGCGGTCGTCGAGGGAACCGGGGAAGGTGACGACCCCGATCCGCGGCATCAGCGAGCCTCGCCGGCGGAAGCGCCAGCGGCCGAACCGGCAGCGTCACCGGTTGGCACCGCGACCCCGTCGACGCTGATCGCGACGACGTCTTCGATGACCCCGTTTGACAGGATGTCGTCAGCGAGCTGGCGCACCTCGGTGAGCACCGCATCGGTCACCTCGCCAGCGACCTGAAACTCAAAGCGCTTTCCGATGCGCACGTTCTCAAACTTCTCGTGGCCGAGACGAGCGAGCGCCCCCGTGGTGGCCTTACCCTGTGGGTCGAGCAGCTCGGCCTTGGGCATGACATCAACGACAATCGTGGGCACCCGGGGTCTCCGTTTCTCGTGGTGAAGAACACACTTATTCTCGCATGGATCGCGCGAGCCGCAGACGATCCCGGATCGCGCACCGCAGCGCGCTTCGCAGCGCTCAGCTGGCGGGCGCGGGGAACGGCGGCTGGGCGCCGGTCAACCGCACGTACAGCTCGCGATATCGGTCGTACGTCTGCGCGACGATCTCATCGGGAAGTACGGGCGGTTCTCCCGTCTTGTCCCAGTGGGACGCCAGCCAATTGCGCACGATCTGCTTGTCGAACGAGGCGAGGCGATCCTGACGTGAGAGCGAGTCGTCGCCGTAGACTGCGGCGTCCCAGTACCGCGAGGAATCGCTCGTGAGCACCTCGTCGGCGAGCACCAGTTCGCCGGTGCGCGGATCACGACCGAATTCGAACTTGGTGTCGGCGAGCACGACGCCGCGGTCGGCCGCAAGCTCGCGCGCGGCGGTGAAGATCTTCAGCGAGGCGTCACGCAGGGCAGCCGCGACCTCTTCGCCGACCAATTCGACGCTGCGCTCGAACGTAATGTTCTCATCGTGTTCGCCGAGCGGCGCCTTGTACGCGGGAGTGTAGATGGGGGTGTCGAGCAGATCGCCGTCTGCGATACCGGAAGGCAGCTCGATGCCGCAGACGGCCCCGGTGCGCTCATATTCGGCGAAGCCGGATCCGGTCAGCGCCCCCCGCACTACACACTCGATCGGATACATGTCGAGCCTGCGCGTCAGCATCGCGCGGTCGGCCACCTCGGCAGGGACAGCCGGAGGGGAATCCGCGCCACCCGCACCGGCGGGCACCAGGTGGTTGGGAAGCTCAATACGGTCGAACCACCAGTTCGACAGCGCTGTCAGCAGTGCCCCCTTGCCGGCAATCGGCGGCTCGAGCACGTGGTCGAACGCGCTCACGCGATTGCTCGCGACGACCAAGAGATACGCGGCCGAGCCGTTAGCCGGCGTGTACAGGTCACGAACCTTGCCGGAGTACGTGTGGGTCCAACCGGCGAGCTGCGTGGGAGCGGGGAGATGAGTCACCCGAACATTCTCGCACTGCGCGAGCCCCGCTCGTCGGCGCACCCGGTGGTGGATCGCCGCGCGAGTCTCCTACATCTCGATTTGGGCAGTATTCGCCTGTAAATCACCCGGTTTGGAACAAAGATGTCAGCGGGTGCAGTTACGCTCTGTGTTAAGCCCGAATTTCACGCGTGCGCGAAGTATTCGGGCAACCGATCGGAGGGGTCGGTGCGAGCGATATGAGGAGAACTATGATCCCGCTGGGGCCTGTGGTGGCGCGGAGTCGAGTGGGCGTCGAGCGCGCAGCAGCCTGGACCTACCTCGTGGAGCAAGATCGCCGCGCGGAGTGGTGGCCAGAGCTTCAGCTCGACGCTCGCGTCGGCGGCACCGTCGCCGAGCGCTGGTCCGAGGGAGAGGGCGACGACGCGGTGAGCCGCGATGCCGCCGGAGTCGTCGACGTCTGGGTCGAGGGCCACGCGATCGGGTTCACCTGGCGCGAAGCGGGTGACGATCGCGACACTGCGGTGCTCGTCACGCTGCGCACCCAGGGCCTTGATACCGGAATCACGGTTACCGAAACGGGATTCGACGCGCTCCCCGCCGCTGCTGAACGCGCCGCCGCATCGCAAGAGGGATGGCAGGTGCTGCTGCGCGACCTGGTGACCGCGCTTGAGGCGGCACAGTCCGCGGGTGCTTTCGGTGAGCGAGACGCCGCGCCGGTGGCCGCAGCCGCAGTCGGCGCGCTTGAGGTCGTGGCGCCGGAGGTCGACGGTGAGCTTGAAGACGATGAGCTTTCAGACACCGACGCTCGCGCAGAGTCGAGCGATGAAGAGCTTGAACTTGAGGCCGAGCCGGCCGTCGGCGACCACCCGGAGCTTGAAACCGGTCCGGTCGCTGTCGTCACTGACGAGCCGGCAGACCTCGATGAGACTGTTCAAATCGACCGCGACGAGCTCGACCGGGGGCGGGGAGCCGAGGCTGAGGTCGAGCCCGAGCCCGAGCCCGAAGTTGCGCCCGAGCTCGAGCCCGAAGTTGAGCCCGAGCTCGAGCCCGAAGTTGAGCCCGAGCCCGAGGTCGCCTCGGAGCTGAAAGAAGAGCGCGAAGACCCCGAAGAGCCTGACTTCGACACACTCATCCGCGGCAACTAACCGGCCATTGCCGGGGAACTAGCCGAGCGCTACGCCACGCGGGCGGCGATGTCTGTGCGGGACTGGCTGCCCTCGAGCGAGATGCGCGAGACACCCTCGTAAGCGCGAGCGCGGGCCTCGGCAAAGTCGGCGCCGCGCGCCACGACGCCGAGCACGCGCCCGCCGGTCGCGATCCAGCCGCCGTCTTCGGTGCGCGCAGTCGCCGCGTGCACCACGTGCACGCCCGCGATTTGCTCAGCTTCGTTGATGCCGGTGATCGGGCGCCCGGTGACCACGTCGCCGGGGTACCCCTCGCTTGCGACCACCACGATTACGGCGGGATCTGGCGAGAATACGGGCTCGGGCTGGGCGGCAAGATCGCCGTTCGCCGACGCGAGTAGGTACTGGCTCAGCGGGGATTCGAGCCGCGCGAGCACCACCTGCGTCTCAGGGTCGCCAAAGCGTGCGTTGAATTCGATGACGCGCACACCCTTCGAGGTGACGATCAGGCCGCAGTAGAGCAGCCCGATAAACGGTGTGCCCTCCGATTCGAGCTGGCGCACGGTCGGCAGCGCGACCGTGCGGGTGATCTCAGCCACGAAGTCGTCTGCCACCCACGGCAGCGGCGAGTAGGCGCCCATGCCGCCCGTGTTGGGGCCCTCGTCGCCGTCGAAGATGCGCTTGTAATCCTGAGCGGGGCTGAGCGGCAGCACGTCGTGACCGTCTGCGAAGAAGAACAGCGAGACTTCCTGACCGTCGAGAAATTCCTCGACGAGCACCTCGCCGTGCGGCGCCCACGTGGCCACGTGAGCGATTGCGTCGTCGCGGTTCCCGGTGACGAGCACGCCCTTGCCAGCGGCCAGCCCGTCGGCCTTCACTACGTACGGTGCACCGAATTCGTCGAGCACCGCGCCGGCCTCCTCCACCGAGGTGACGCGCGCTGCGCGGCCGGTCGGCACTCCGGCCTCGTCCATGACGCGCTTCGCGAAGGCTTTCGAGCCCTCCAACTGGGCTGCGGCTTCGTCTGGCCCGAATACGGGGATGCCGGCTGCTCGAAGCGGGTCTGCGACACCGGCGACGAGGGGCGCCTCGGGGCCGATGATCACGAGATCGAACGCGCGATCCTGCACGAATGCGGCGACCGCTGCCGGATCGGTGTAGGCGAGCTCGGGTGTCTCCACCCCACTCGCCGCGATGCCGGCATTGCCGGGAGCGCAGACGATGTCGTGATCGGCATCTTCAGCGAGCAGAGCGAGGACGATGGCGTGTTCGCGGGCGCCGGGGCCCAAGACGAGAATCTTCACGCGCTCCAGAATACCGGGGCGTGGATAGGCTGAGCACGTGGCCAAACGGAAGATCTCCATCGATGACGGTCGGGCGGCGCTCGCGGCGGCCCGCGCCGGTAGCACCGCACGCGCAGACGTGGCAACCGCGGTGCGGTACCTGCTCGAGGAGCTGGCGGAGCGCGCGCCGGGCAACACCGTGGAGGTGCGCGTGCCGCCGTACGGCGCGACGCAGTGCGTGAGCGGCCCGCGGCACACGCGTGGTACACCCCCGAACGTCATTGAAACCGATGCGAAGACGTGGATCGCGATGGCGTGTGGAGAACTCGACTGGGACACCGCCGTCAGCGACGCAAGGGTCATCGCTTCGGGATCCCGCGCCGTACTGGGAAACCTCCTGCCGCTGGTGCGATAGCGCCCGGGGGAGGCGCTCTCAGGGTGGTGCGCGAGCACCCAGCGGAGGCTGAGACAATAGAGGCATGAGTCAACCCGATCCCGAAGCAGTCGTCCCGACAGAGCACGAGCCTGTCGTCGAAGTGACGGAGCGCGAGGTCACCCTGCAGCGCTCCGTGCGAGTCGTGCGGCTGCTGATCGCGGGCATCGTCGTTGGCGCAGTTGTCGCCATGCTTGCGTGCCTGTTCTTCCCGGTTGCGGAGGGAGCGGAGTACACGCTCGGTCAGGTCGTCGGATTCATGGCACTGATCGGCGCGGCGATCGGTGCGGGCGTCGGCGGACTCGTCGCGCTGCTGCTCGGACTGGCCGTGCGCCGCCAGCGCGGCACCGGTGTCGCCATTCAGTCCGACGTGCGATAATCCACACAACTACGATTCGGAGAATCTCGAATGCTCGGAAACCTCTCGGGGTGGCACCTCATCGCCGTTCTGTTCATCATCCTGCTCATGTTCGGTGCGCCGAAGCTGCCCGCGCTCGCAAAGAGCCTCGGCCAGTCGATGAAGATCCTCCGCAAGGAGGTCAGCAGTGACGCCGACACCACGGTAGAGGCGAAGACCGCTGAGCCCAAGACCGACGCTTCCTAAGCTGTATATCGCGACGATCGGAGCCGTTTCTCATGCTCGGTAATCTCACGGGATGGCACCTCGTTGCCATTCTCTTCATCATCCTGCTGTTGTTTGGTGCACCGAAACTGCCTGCGCTCGCGAAGAGCCTGGGCCAGTCGATGAAGATCCTCCGCAAGGAAGTCAGTTCGGATCGCGTCGAGCCGACCGGCAGCGCCGACTCCGCCGACCCGACACCGGCATCCCCGGCCGTGCCGAAGAGCCCGGTCGAGCCAGAGCGCCCCGCTGATCCGCCGCCGTCGCCCGCTGTGCCGCAGAGCCCCGCTGATCCGGCCCGCACTGCGGAGCCCCCGGCATCACCCGCCGTACCGCAAAGTCCCGCCGATCCGGGCCGCACGGCAGAGCCCCCTGCGTCACCCGCCGTGCCCCAGAGCCCGGTCGACCCGGAGACATCGGCGCGCTAACCGAGTGTCCCCGGTCGCGGTGCGTACGTGCGGCGCCGGTTACGCCGCAGCGAACTCGGTGAACGCCGAAGCCTGCGCGGCCTGGCTCGCCGTCGCGCGATCGTTCAGACCGCTGCACCAGGCGGGGTAGACGCGGAAGCCGCGTTTGCCCGGTCGGCGCTCGGTTTCGGTGACACCGAGTCCCCGTAAATGTTCTGCCGTGAACCGGAACACCCCGCGCCGTGTTCCGTCAGACACGAAGACGAGGAGTCCGTTCGACTCGTCGTCGCCCGGAAGTGGCACCGTGTTCCCGTCGGCATCCCGGCGCCACACCGCAACGAACGCGCCCGGCTTGGTCGGGGTGTTACGAGCGGTGCGAATGTGCCAGCGCTCACCCTCGATCACCGCTAGCCCGGCCTCGTAGTCGCTGTTCTGCTCCTCGGGTACCACTGAGCGCACGCAGTCGGCCGAACCGAATGCGTGCGCAACGTAGAGGTCGAATGCCGTGAACGCCATGATGCGTGAGTGGGCGGAGGCTGAGAAGGCCTCAGCTTTCCTGCGTCGCCTCGACCCAGGAAAGGTATTCCTCGTCGATGTTGCCGGTGATGTACTCGCCGGTGAAGCAGCTCTGCTCAAGCTCGGTGACGCGATCTTGACCGGCGAGAATCGCGCGATTCATGCCCTCGACGCTCATGTATACGAGGTGGTCAGCGTTGAGGTCGGTGGCGATCTCGGCGGCGGTGCGGCCGTGAGCGATAAGTTCTTTGCGGGACGGCATGTTGATGCCGTACACGTGCGGGAAGATGACCGGGGGAGCTGCCGAGGCGAAGATCACGGATTTCGCACCCGCAGCGCGGGCCATCTCGACGATCTCGCGCGAGGTGGTGCCGCGCACGATCGAGTCGTCGACGAGCAATACGTTCTTGCCTGCAAACTCTGAGCTCATTGCGTTCAGCTTCTGGCGCACGCTGCGCTTGCGCACCGCCTGCCCAGGCATGATGAACGTGCGGCCGACGTAGTGATTCTTGAAGAAGCCCTCGCGGTACGGCACGCCCAGGCGCTGAGCGAGCTGCATGGCGCTCGGTCGTCCCGAATCGGGAATCGGCATGACGACGTCGATCTCGACGTCGGGGAGTTCGGCGCTGACCTGCTCGGCGAGTACGTCGCCGAGGCGGAGTCGAGCCTCATACACCGATATGCCGCTGAGCACCGAGTCGGGGCGAGCGAGATAGATGTACTCGAAGGCGCAGGGCACGAGCTTCGTCGCCTTGGCGCACTGCTGCGACGACATCTTGCCATCGGGGGAGATGAGGATCGCTTCGCCCGGCTCGACGTCGCGCACCCGCTCGTAGCCGCCGGATTCAAGCACGAGCGATTCTGAAGCGACGACCCACTCATCGGCGCGGCTCGCGCTCGTGCGGCGGCCGAGAACGAGCGGGCGGATCCCGAACGGGTCTCGGAATGCCAGCAACCCGTAACCGGCGATCAGGGCGATCGCGGCGTATGAGCCCTCGACACGCTCATGCACGCGTGAGACGGCGCTGAAGACCTGCTCGGCGTCGAGTGACAGGCCGCTGATGGTCGACTGGAGTTCGTTTGCGAGGACGTTGAGCAGTAGCTCGGTGTCGGAGTGCGTATTGAGGTGGCGACGGTCGACGTTGTACAGGTCGGCTGTCAACTCGCGGGTGTTCGTGAGGTTGCCGTTGTGCACGAGGATGATGCCGTACGGGGCGCCCACGTAGAACGGCTGAGCCTCGTCTTCTGCGGCCGCGGACCCGCGGGTGGCGTAGCGCACGTGGCCGAGGCCGACGTTGCCGGTGAGGCTGCGCATGTCGCGGGTGCGGTACGCCTCGCGCACTTGACCCTTCGCCTTCACCATGTGGAAGACGTCACCGTCGAGCGTGGCGATACCCGTAGAGTCTTGGCCGCGGTGCTGCAGCAGCAGCAAGCTGTCATATACCTGCTGGTTTACGGGTTCGGGCGAGACGATTCCGACAATGCCGCACATGCTGTATTGAATGCTCCCTGCGAGGTGGGTGGCGCGTCGAGTCGAGTTGACGCACTCACTAGTGTCCCACACCCTGCCGGGTGAGCGATCCTTGCCGGTCGCGGCGCAAGGTACTCTGGATGCGTGAGCGAAAACGCGTCGATCTATGCCCAGTCCGGAGTCGACACCGCAGCCGGTGATCTGGCCGTCGAGCTGATGAAGTCCGCCGTCTCGCGGACTCACGGCCCAGAAGTGATCGGCGGCGTCGGCGGATTCGCAGGGCTGTTCGACGTGTCAGCACTGAAGGATTACCGCCGGCCGCTCCTCGCGAGTGCCACAGACGGAGTCGGCACGAAGGTCGCGATCGCGCAGGCGATGGATATTCACCACACCATCGGGCAAGACCTCGTGGCGATGATCGTTGACGACATCGTCGTCGTCGGCGCGAAACCGCTCGCGATGACCGACTACATCGCCTGCGGCAAGGTGGTGCCCCAGCGCATCGCCGACATCGTGCGCGGCATCGCGGAGGCGTGCGAAGCCACGGGCACCGCGCTTGTGGGCGGCGAGACCGCTGAACACCCCGGCCTGCTCGGTGTCGATGACTACGACGTGGCCGGTGCGGCCGTCGGCGTGGTCGAGGCCGACCGCGTACTTGGCCCGGAGCGCGTCGTCGACGGCGACGTGATTCTCGCTCTCGGCGCCTCAGGGCTGCACTCGAACGGCTTCTCGCTCGTGCGCCACATTCTGGCCGAGCAGGGCGTCACGTACACCGATCACAGCGCGGAGCTTGGCGCGAGCTACGGCGAGGCGCTGCTCGTGCCGACCGCGCTTTACACGTCGCCGCTACTGCGGGTGCTCGATGACCCCGCGCTCGACGGCGCGATCCACGCGCTCTCGCACGTTACGGGTGGCGGCATCGCGGCAAACCTGGCGCGCGTGCTGCCGGTCGGCACCTGGACAGAGCTGGATCGCGGAGTCTGGTCTCCACTGCCGGTCTTCCGGCACCTCGCCGATCTTGGCGGGCACACCCTGGAATCTGTCGAGGGGGCGTGGAACCTCGGCATCGGCATGTTCGCGATTGTTGACGCCGCCTCGGCGCAGCACGTCGCCGCCGCGCTGACCGCTGAGGGCCTCGATGCCTGGGTAGCGGGCACAGTCTCGGCGACCGAGCGCGACTTCAATGGCTTCGAGCAGGGCGCAAAGGGCGTGCAGGGCGGCGCGGTGCGCCTGGTGGGCTCCTACAAGAACTAGCGAGCCCAAGCTCCCTGGCCCCTCTGCCTTTCGGCCCCCTCGCGGGTGAGCAATTTTTGTCACTCAGCGCCCGGAAAGTGTCGAGAATTGCTCACCCGCGTGGGGGTAAAGAGGGGGAGAAAGGGAGGGGTAGAGGGGGAGAGCAGGAGGGGGTAGAGGGTTAGGGGGCCAGGGTTCGCTCAATCAGGGCAGTGGCTATGACCGCCAGGCCCTCGCCGCGGCCCGTGAAGCCGAGGTGGTCGGTCGTCGTGGCGGCGAGCGAGACGGGGGCACCGACGAGCGCCGACATCACCTCCTGCGCCTCCGCCCTGCGCGCCGCGAACCGGGGACGATTGCCGACAATCTGCACGGACACGTTGATCGTCGTCCACCCCTCCTCCGCGAGTCGAGCCACCGCGTCGCGCACAAAACCAGTGCTCGCCGCGCCTGCCGCGCCCGGTTCATCAACGCCGACGAGCTCGCCGATGTCGCCCAGGCCCGCGGCCGAGAGGAGGGCGTCGACCACCGCGTGACATACCGCGTCGCCATCGCTGTGACCTACCAGCGCGGGTTCGCCTGGCCAATCGAGCCCGGCAAGCCGCAGCGGCGATGCGACCCCACCGGTCGCGCCGGCAACTGCAGACCCCACTGACCCCGCGCGCTCATACGCATGCACGTCAAACCCCGTGCCAATGCGAATCACTGCTCGGACTCCAGACCGGCGACGTTCGCGGCCAAGAAGTGTTCGAGGATCGCGATGTCGTCGGGCGTCGTCAGCTTGTGCGCCCGCAGCTCGCCCGGCACGGTGCGTACGCGCCCGCCGCCCCGCTGCACAACCTCGGCGTCATCGGTTGGCGTGTCCAGCTGCAACTCGGCATCGGCGTAGGCAGCCGCGAGCACCTCGCGCGCGAATCCCTGCGGAGTCTGGACGCCGACGAGCGCCTCGCGAGCCACCGTTTCGTGGATGAGACCGTCCGCGTCGACGCGTTTGAGCGTGTCGACCACCCGAAGTGCGGGCACTGCGCCATCGCCGGTGCGTCGTACTTCTGCGATCACCCGCTCGAACTGCGCAGCGGTCGTAAAAGGGCGCGCGGCATCGTGCACGAGTACGGTGTCGATCGAGTCGGGCAGCGCGTCGAGGCCGAAGCGCACTGATTCGTGCCGTTCACGCCCCCCGGGCACGACGGAAACCTCCCACCGCGAGCGATCCGGAAGTACCTGCTCAACCAGCTCCAGCGTTTGCGCCGCCCGCGACTCGGGAACCACGACGACCAGGTGACCCGCGTGGGGGAGCGAGGTGACGACCCCAATGCCGAACTCGATGAGTGGCCGCCCGTGGAGTTCGAAGAACGCTTTCGGCATGGCCGCGCCGAGGCGCTCCCCGCGGCCGGCGCCGACGAGTATCACCCCGAGCGTTGCGAGCGGGTGGGGGGCTGCGCCGTCTGACTCGGTGACGAAGGCTGAGTTGCTCATGCGCCGATGCTACCCGGCGGCGTCGCGGGCAGCATCGGTCAGGATCGGCGATGCTGGATCCGGCGCAGCGTACGACGCGAGCGCCTCCTCGACCAGGGAATCGGCGGCCGCCTCGTCCGTGCGTTGCGCGAGCGCGACCTCCGACACGAGGATCTGGCGCGCTTTTGTCAGGATGCGCTTCTCGCCGTTCGAAAGTGTGCGAATGTGGCGATCGCGTCGCCACAGGTCTCGCACAACCTCCGCGACCTTGATGACGTCGCCCGTGGCAAGTTTTTCGATGTTCGCCTTGTATCGGCGTGACCACAGCGAGTGCTCGTCTTCGCCGGGCGAGCGCAATACCATGAGCACCTCGGCAAGTCCTGCGCTATCGATAACATCGCGCACGCCGACCAGCTCGCAGTTTTCAGCGGGCACTTCGATCGTGAGATCGTCTTCGTCGACCTGCAGCGTGAGGAACGTCTGCTCGCGTCCGCCGAGCGTACGCTGCTTCACCGCGATGATTTTCGCCGCACCGTGGTGTGGATAGACGACGGTCTCACCGACCTCAAATTGCATCGCGTTGCTCCTTCACAATTCTGACCCCAGAATATCACAGCGAAACCCGCCAAGTTAGGCGACCCTAAGCTGCAGCTCGCCGGTGCCGCCGATAAGATAATCCCAACTGTGCGTTCGCGTTTTTGGCGGCGCGCACTTCGCGGATCGACCCACGGCTCGGAGGACCACCTTGAAGATTCGGATCGCCTCGACCGTCGCAGTTGCGGCGGCCATCGCGCTCGGCGCGACCGGCTGCAGCCTCATCGCTCCCCAGGCCACACTGATTCCATACGCACCGAGCGATGGCGTCAACGTCAACGTCGGCGATATTGACGTGCGCAACATCATGCTCGTCGCTGATGAGTCGGGTGAGAACTTCAACGTCGTCTTCGGCGCCGCGAACCGCTCGGGTGGTCCGCAGGATCTGACGATCACCTTCACCGGCACTGAGAGCCAGGAGGCCAGCGCCGATTTCACGCTGCCCACCGGCAACACGCTCTTCGGCTACCCGGAGGGTGACGAGAAGCCGGTGCTCGTCTCGCTCGACGGTCTCGCGGTCGGCTCGACGATCGAGGCCTACTTCCAGCTTCCCGGGGCCTCTGAAGTGTCGTACAAGGTGCCCGTTCTCGATGGCACGCTCAAGGAATACGAGCGTTATGTGCTTCCCGCAAACTTCAGCTCGAGCTCGAGCAAGGGCGACAGCACGCTGGGCGACAAGATCACAGAGGCTGACGAAACCGCTGATCAGTCGAAGATCGGTGATGACGTCACGAAGGCTGAAGAAGAGGCCGCAGCCGAGTAGGTTCCGGCCGCTCGCGACTCACTCGCACGAAACCCCCGCATCCCTGAGGATCGCGGGGGTTTCGTTGTTTCAAGCGGGGTGCCGCCGGTGCCGCCGGTGCCGCTGGTGCCGCTGCCGCCACCGGCGCCGCTACCCGAAACGGTAGCCGACCCCGCGCACGGTCGAGATGAGCTTCGGCTTCGACGGCTGCTCTTCGATGCGCGCACGGATGCGCTTGATGTGCACGTCGAGAGTTTTTGTGTCGCCGTAGTAATTGCTGCCCCAGACGCGGTCGATCAGCTGCCCGCGGGTGAGCACCCGCCCGGCGTGCCGCATCAGCATCTCGAGCAGCTCGAACTCGCGCAGCGGCATCGCGATCTCTTCGCCGCGCACGGAGACCGAGTGGCGCTCGGAGTCGAGGCGGATCCCGGACTCATCAAGTACGAGTGCGTCGAAGTCGTCGACGCGTTCCTCTTCGGTTGCGCCCGAGCGGCGCAGCGCCGCGCGCACGCGCGCGAGCAGTTCGCGCGTCGAGTACGGCTTCGTGATGTAGTCGTCGGCGCCCAGCTCGAGCCCAACGACGATGTCGATTTCGCTGTCTTTCGCGGTGAGCATGATCACCGGCACCTGCGAGGTTTGCCGGATCGCGCGGCACACCTCCGTGCCAGGGAGGCTCGGCAGCATGAGGTCGAGCAGCACCAGATCGGGCTGTGCGGCGGCGAACGTGGTCACTGCCTCTGCTCCGTCGTCGGACACGGTCACGCGGTATCCCTCGCGCTCGAGCAGGAACGACAGCGGCCGGGATATTGATTCCTCGTCTTCGACGAGCAGAATGTGCTGAGCCACTACTGGGGTCCCTTCTGATGGTCTGACTCCGTCGGCGCCGGAGCGAGCGAGCGAGCGGTCTGATTTGCGCGCACCGCGGTTTTCACAGCGCGCTTCGCCTTCTTCACGCGCTTTGCACTCTTCGATTGATCATTGGTGAGATGCAGCGGGAACGTGAGTGTGAAGCTCGAGCCCACACCGGGCTGTGACCACACGTCAACGTCGCCGCCGTGGGCGCGCATGGTGTGCCTGGCGATACTGAGCCCGAGCCCGGTGCCGCCGTCGACGCGTGTGCGAGCGCCGTCGACGCGATAGAACCGCTCGAAGATGCGGGGGAGGTGCTCGGGCTGAATACCCTCGCCCTGATCTGTCACGGTCACGACAAACCGGTTCTTCTCGCGCTCCATGCCGACGCCCACGCGCCCGCCGTCTGGCGAGTGCCGAATCGCATTGCTGAGAAGGTTCGCGACCGCAGAACTGAGCGACGCGGGGCGGCCGAGGATCACCGCATCGCGGTCCTTAGCGTCGTCCGCGGTGACGACGAGTTCGACGCGGTGCTGCTCTGCGAAGGCTCGGTGATTCTCGACCTCGGCGCGCACAAGGTCGCGGAGGGATACGGATTCGCGATCCTCCGGCCGTAGGGTCGACTGCGCCTCGGAGAGCTGAATGATGTCGCGGGAGAGTTCGCCGAGGCGCCGCGATTCTTTTACGAGGCTTTTGGCAAAATCGCGCACGAGTGCGGGCTCGTCTGCGGCCTCTTGTACGGCCTCGGAGAGCAGGCCGATCGCCGCGATCGGTGTCTTCAGCTCGTGGCTCACGTTCGCGATGAAGTCGCGGCGCATCGCGTTGACCCGCTGCTCCTCGCCCAGGTCTTCCGCGAGGATCACGACGAAGCGCTGCTGCAGACGCATGATGTGGATGCGGACGGTGTCGGCCGGATCGGCGGGATCAGGGTCGTGAGTGTCAGGGATGCCCGACGACATCACTCGGCGCACGCGCGCGAGAAAATCGCGGTCTTGCAGCTCGTCGTCGCTCAGGTGGCGTTCTTGCCTCGCAACTGGATTCACGTAGACCGGGGCGAGCGATGAGTCGAGCACGACCGCGAACGTGTCGACCTCGTCAAGAATCGCCGTCGCGACTTCGGGCAGCTCCGGTCGCATCTCTTTCGAGCGACGCACGCCCGCTGCTCGGGCGCCCGCGATTGCTAGGGTGGTGCCCACGCCGATGAGTACGCCGAGTGCTGTCGCCGCGAGTACGAGCAGGGTCGGGTCCATGTCTCTCATCGTAGGGGCGGGCCATCACTCGGGACCCCAGAGTTCAGCTGTTGTTTACCTGCTGGTGCGCCGTGGTTCACTGGTTCAGCTCAAACTGGTTGAGGTTGCGCGTCTGCGCATACAGAGAGGAAACCCCATGCGTGAGGTCTTTCAGCAGTCGCTACGCGATGTGCAGGATCGCCTGGTTAAGATCGCCGAGTTGGTCGAGCTGGCCATTACCGAGGCGACGACGGCTTTCGGCAGCTCCGACGTATCGATTGCCGAGAAGGTCATCGACCGGGTCGAAGAGATCGAGATTCAGGCCGCTGAGCTGGATCAGCTGACGATCGACATCTTGGCCAGGCAGCAGCCGGTCGCCTCTGACCTGCGTCTCATGGTCGGATCGCTGCGCATGAGCGCGTCGCTTGAGCGCATGGCTGACCTGGCGCAGCACATCGCCCAGCTCGCCCGCTACCGCTACCCCGAGAGCGCGATTCCGGCTGGTCTCACCCAGACGTTTGCCCGGATGGGCGCGCTCGATGTGCAGATGGCGAAGAAGATCGTTGAACTGTTGCGCACGCAGGAGCCCCGCATCATCGGCGAGGTGCGTGACCTCGACGAGGACCTCGACGAGTTGCACGCCAAGGTCTTCGAGAAGGTGCTCAGCGACAATCTCGCCGAGACACCGGCGAATGTCGTCGATTCGACGCTTGCGAGCCGCTACCACGAGCGCTTTGGCGACCACGCGGTGAGCATCGCCCGCCAGATCCAGTACTTCATCAGTGGCTCGCTCGACTGAACTGCTGCAGACACTGATTGAGCACACTGTGTGACCGAGCCGCTCGCTCGTTTACTCCTGCGCGCCCCGTCCGGCTTCAGGCCTGACGGGGCGCGTTCGTGTGTCTCGACGGTAGGCTGATACCCGTGAATCAACGCATCTACGACACGCGCGCGCAAGCGGTCGTCGACTTTCAGCCACTGCGACCCGGCAAGGTTGGGCTCTACATTTGCGGCCCCACCGTGCAGTCGGCACCCCATATTGGTCACCTGCGGAGCGCGCTTGTGTACGACCAGATGCGCAGCTGGTTCGAGGCGACGGGGCACAGCGTGACCCTGATTCGCAACGTGACCGACATCGACGACAAGATTCTCGACAACGCGCGCATCGCCCAGGGCAACGGATCCGACGAGGAGTGGTGGGCGCTCGCGTACCGAGTCGAGCGCGTCTTCTCGGCCACGTACGACGCGATCGGGGTGCTGGCACCGAGCTATGAGCCGCGTGCCACCGCCAACATCCGCGAGATGGTTGAGCTCATCGAACTGCTGATCCAGCGCGGTCACGCCTACGTCGCGGCCGACGGCTCGGCGAGCGTCTACTTCGACACGGGCAGCTGGCCGGAATACGGCGCCCTGACCCGGCAGCAGCGCGACCAGATGGAAGACGCTGCCGACTCAGAGCCTGTCGGCAAACGTGATCCCCGCGACTTCGCGCTCTGGAAGGCGCATCGCGAGGGCGAGCCGATCACCGCCGCGTGGCCCTCGCCGTGGGGTCTCGGTCGCCCCGGCTGGCACATCGAGTGCTCCGCGATGGCTACCAGGTACCTCGGCGAAGAATTCGACATTCACGGCGGCGGGCTCGACCTGCGCTTTCCGCATCACGAGAACGAGCTCGCCCAGTCGCAGGCGGCCGGTCACCCTTTCGCCCGGCACTGGATTCACAATGGGCTCGTGAACACCGGCGGGCAGAAGATGTCGAAGTCGCTCGGCAATTCGCTCTACGCCCAAGATCTGCTCGCGCAGGCGCGGCCCATCGTGCTGCGCTACTTCTTGGGGTCGGCCCACTACCGCTCGGTGCTTGAGTTCTCGGAGACCTCGCTTGCCGAGGCTGAGGCCGCATTTTCCCGAATCGAGGGATTCCTCGATCGGGCACACGAGCGCGCCATCCCGGCGATGATCTCGTACGACATCGCTGAACGCCTGCAGCAAATGCCGGCCGCCTTCGTCGCCGCGATGTACGACGACTTCGCGATCCCGCAGGCGCTCGCCGTGTTGCACGGTGCCGTTCGCGAGGGCAATACGCTGCTCGATACGGGCGCGGACGAGTTCGAGACGGCTCGCGTCTACGCTGAGGTATCCTTGATGCTTGACGTGCTCGGCCTGAACCCGGGTGCCCCGCAGTGGGCCGCCACTGGCAGAGACACGGGAGCCGCCGAGACCGCACTCGGCACCCTGGTCGACGACCTTCTCACGCAGCGCACCCAAGCGCGTGCTGACAAAGACTTCGCTACGAGCGACGCGATCCGCGACCGGCTGCTGACAGCCGGCATCGCGCTCGAAGACACCCCGAACGGACCCCGCTGGAGCCTGACATGACGAATAAGAAGAGCCGCACTGGCGCCGTACGCAAGAAGGGTCGGGGCAAGGCCGTCGGATCCGGTGGTCAGGGGCGCCAGGCGCTCGAGGGCCGTGGCCCGACGCCGCGCGCCGAAGATCGCGAATACCACGCCAAGTACAAAGAAAAGAAGTCGCGCGAGCGCTACGACGCCGCGAAGGCTCGCTACACCGAGCGCACCGGCAAGCCGGCAGAGCGCGGTGGACGCAACAAAAAGGACGAGAGCGAGCTGGTCACCGGCCGCAACTCCGTGCTTGAGGCGCTCCGCGCCAAGATTCCCGCGACCACGCTGTACATCGCAGCGCGCGTTGAGATGGACGACCGGATGCGTGAGATTCTGCGCAACGCGACGAACCGCGGCCTCGCTGTGCTTGAGATCATGCGCCCAGAGATGGATCGCATGGTCGAGCGCGACACCGTGCACCAGGGCGTTGTGCTCAAGGTGCCACCGCTCGAGCACGCGAACCCGATGGAGGTGCTCGACGAGGTCATCGACCGCGGCGAGACGCCGCTGTTTGTTGCGCTCGACGGTGTGACCGACCCGCGCAACCTGGGCGCGATCATTCGCTCGGTCGCAGCGTTCGGCGGCCACGCTGTGATCGTGCCGCAGCGCCGATCGGTGAGCCTCAACTCGGCGGCGTGGAAGACTTCGGCCGGTGCCGCGGCGCGCATCCCAGTCGCGATGGCATCGAACCTGACGCAGACGCTCAAGGAGTTCAAGCGCCAGGGCGTTTTCGTCGTGGGTCTCGATGGTGACGGCGACGTCTCGCTCCCCGGTCTCGAGCTCGCGGATCGCCCGCTCGTCGTCGTCGTCGGCAGCGAAGGCAAGGGCCTGTCACGTCTCGTCACCGAAACGTGCGACGCGGTCGTCTCGATCCCGATCTCGTCTGCGACCGAATCGCTGAACGCGGGGATCGCGGCGAGTGTTTCGCTCTTCGAGATCTCGCGCCTCCGCGCGGAGCGCTCGGCGAACTAACACCTCCGCCCGCGCGGGTGGCCTCAACTCATGGGGACCACCCCCGTTGGCGAAGCGCCGAGAGGATGCGGGCCCGTAGCTCGTGCGGGTGCGTGTATTGCAGCGTCGCCGCGATGCGGATAACGCGCCAGCCCGCTTCCTCGTATGCGTGGTGCCGGTCTTCGTCGCGGCTCCAGTGGCGCGCCAGTGAGCGATGAAGCGGGCCCTCGTATTCAATCGCCACGCGGTACCGCGGGTAGGCAAACTCGCTCGCGCCGAGGAGGGCACCGGTGAAGCGGGAAGCGCCGCCCGTGCGGCGCACATCGTAATCGAGCGAGGGCCGCGGCAGTCCCCATGTAGCGAGCAGTAGCCGCAGGTGGCTCGCCGGTGCCGAGGCACTCGCGGTGACGAGCAGATCAACCGCATTGTGCAGCGCTGACGTGCCCGCGCGCGGTGCGTTCGCGATCGTCGCCCTGAGTTCGTCGGCGGTGGCGAAGGGCGCTCGTTCGAGCCGCTGGGTGCCCGGAATCCGAGGCCGATGAATCACCGCGTCGCCGAGTGCCACGAGGTCGGGGTGCGCCAGTTCGTCTCCGAGCATCGCCCAGAGATCTGGTGCTGAGGGCACCGGGAGACCGCGCACGATTCCGTAGCGGACGTTGGTGCCCGCCAACTGCCGTGCGCGAACCCCTCGCGTGCGAGGAGCGCTGGCCGCGGAGGTACAGGCGATGTCGAGATCGTCGTCGCGGCGATGGGGCACAGGCAGCCCGAGAATCACGGCTGCGGTGGTGTGGCTGAAACAGCAGTTGGTGTCGAGCGACGGAGCGGCTGCGTGCGCCTTCTTGAGCTGTCGCTCGCGCCACGCAACCGAAGGGTGCGGCGGTTCATCTTCGGCCTCGGGCAGTGCTGATCGTCGACGATAGACGCCGAGCAGCACGAGGTCGACATCGGGGGCCTGCAATCGCCGCGACGGCACGCCGGCGGCCCGAGCCTCGGCCGAGGTAAACACGGTGCCGAGGCTATCGGGGAGCGGACTGAACGGGCGCGGCATGAACTCAGGCTCGCAGCGGACGCAGTCCCAGTGCGCGGAACCGGGCGATCGGTGGATAAGTTCCCTTGCCAGCCCCAGAACAACCCCTGTGAGCGGATTACCGACCAGAGGTAGGGTGGTCCGGTGCCCACCGCCAAATTCTCCCTGCTGCTGCCGGTCTACGCCGGCGACAACGCCGCCTTCGTTCGCGCTGCCTTCGAGAGCTCGGTGGACCAACAGTTGCTCAGCCCCGCGGAGGCGGTCATCGTGCAAGACGGCCCCGTGCCCGACGCGCTCGCCGCCGAACTCGAACGCATCGCGGCGCACAGTCCTATCCCGGTGCAGCTCGTGCGATTGCCCGAGAACCGCGGCCTCGCTGAGGCCCTCAACCGCGGGCTCGACGCCGTCAGTTACCCCGTTGTCGCGCGTATGGACGCCGACGACGTATCGGTGCCTGAGCGCTTCCAGCGGCAGTGGGAATTGCTGGAGGCGGGGTTCGACCTCGTCGGTACGGGAATGGCGGAGTTTGAAACCGATCCTGACCTTCCGATTTCCGTGCGTACCCCACCCGTGGGCGCCACCCGCATCCGCGAGCACGCCCGCACCCACAACCCGTTCAACCACCCCACGATGATGTACCGGGTCGCCGCTCTCGACCGCGTCGGAAGGTACCAGCCGTTCGGAAAAATGGAAGATTACTGGCTCGGAGTGCGCGTCATTAACTCCGGCGCCAAGGTCGAGAACATCGCCGAACCGCTGCTGCGCTACCGAGTCGGTTCCGGATCGTTCGCCAGGCGTGGCGGGTGGGCTGAGGCGCGCACCGAGTGGCGTTTGCAGAGGGAACTGCTGCGCATGAGATTCGTTACCGTGCCGCAATACGCGCGCAACGTCGTAATGAAGGGCGTCTATCGGCTGCTGCCCGCGAGCGCGAAACGAGTGCTCTTCCGAGGACTCATCAGCCGCGGGCTGCCGGGTGATCGGGCATAGGGTGTCTCGGGGGGAGAGCACGACGAGACGCGCACCACATTCGGCGGTGAGCGCGGTGAGCGCGGTGACGATTATGCGCACGCGGCGACCGCTGGTGCTCGCGCTTGCTGCTGCGCTACTGCTGTCGCTCCCGGCGCTCACGCCCGCAAGCCCCGCCGAGGCGGTGATGACGGCGCCGGTTCGTGCCGAGGGCGACGCCTCTGCGAGCGCCGACGCCGCGGGAAACGCCCCCGCGGCTGATGCAGCTGGCAGTGTGGATGCCGGCGCAGCGGGGAACGCAGATGGCGCTTCCGGATCAGCCGACACGGGTGCATCCGCAACCGCTGAGGCTGATGCAACGGGGGCTGGCGCAACGAGCGCGACGACAGCCGCAGCGGACGGTTCGGCCCAGGGTGCCGGCGCCGATGCCACGGCGGACGCTGGAGCAGCTGGTGCCGCCGCCGGGGCGGATGCATCCGGAGGCACGGATGCCGCGGGTACCGCAGATGGCACAACCGAGGCGGACGGTACTGCCGGTGCAGAAGGTGCTGCCACCGGAGACGGCCCCCGCGGCCCGAATGGCGGCCTCGCCTCGGATTCGCCCGGCCCCGACAACCAGAAGCCCGCGACCACTGCCGAGCAGCGCAGCATGCGCGGGTACGCGTCGGCGCTGGCGCTCCGCGGCGACGATTACCCCGCTCGCTATCGCAATCTGCCGTGGCCTTACCAGAGCGACAACATCTGGGACGAGTGGAACTTCGCGTATCGCCAGTGCACCTCCTTCGTGGCGTGGCGTCTGAATTCGGCGAATGGCGTTCCCTTCTCAAACCAGTACATGGGTCTCTATCGGTGGGGTGACGCCGGCCAGTGGGCCGACTCGGCACGCAGCGTCGGCATTCGAGTCGACACGACGCCCGAGGTCGGCGCCGTCGCATGGAGCGGCCCAAACTACGGCGACGCTTCGGCATACGGACACGTCGCCTGGGTCGCCGACGTGCTGAGCGACGGCCGCGTCGTGATCGAGGAATATAACGCCGGCTGGGCGGGGTCGTACAGCACCCGCACGGTGGCCCCGAGCCAGTTCCAGGGGTACATCCACATCAAAGACCTGTACTCGCCGTTCGTGAAGACCGGCAAGGCCACCATCAGTGGTGCCCCGATGGTAAACGGGACGTTGACGGCGTCAGCGTCGGGATGGTCGCCGGAAGCAACGAGTTATACGTACCGCTGGATGCGCAACGGCGCGACGATCGCGGGCGCGACCGGCAGCACGTATCAGCCAAAGCTCGTCGACCACGGCACGAAGATCTCGGTTGAAGTGAGCGGAAGCCGCGCCCACTATCGGGCGTCGACAACGAAATCAGGCGCGACCGCGGCCGTGATGATGGCCGACCTCAATGGGGACGGCATCGATGACACGCAGCAGATGCTGCCGTGGAACTCCGACGTCAACGGTGACGGGTTGCCCGATGCGGTGGGCTTCGGCGGCAAGGGAGTCTACGTCTCACTGCGCACGGCGAATGGGTATGCGCCCGGAAAAACTTGGGTGACCGGCTTTGGTACGGCCGCCGGGTGGAGTACCGCCGGGCACCCACGCACGCTTGTAGACGTGAACGCGGACGGTATGGCGGACGTTGTGGGTTTTTCGAGGGCTGGAGTTACGGTGTCGACGAGTAACGGGTCTGGTTTTGCCAGCCCGAAGGTCTGGCTCGCTGATTTCGGAACGTCAGCCGGTTGGTCGGTGACGTCGCACCCCCGTACGCTCGCCGATGTGACGGGAGACGGGATACCGGACGTTATTGGGTTCAAATCAGACGGCGTATACGTAGCGATCGGTACCGGTATCGGGTTCAAAGCTGCGACCCGTTGGTACTCCGGGTTCGGTACTGACAAAGGTTGGACCGTCGACAATGACCCGCGCTGGCTCGAAGACATGAATGGTGACGGTCGAGCTGACATTGTCGGAATTAACGATGGTGGAGTGTTTGTGGCGCTGAGCGGAGGCGCCTCGTTCTCGAAAGCGCAGCGGCAGAGCTTGGACTTTGGCTCGTACACAGGCTGGATCCCGAGCCAGCATCCTCGAGCGCTGTCCGACGTCAACGGCGATGGCCGCGCTGATGTCGTCGGCTTCGCGGCCGACGGCGTTTACGTCGCACTCAATACCGGCTCCGGTCTCGGAACGGCGAAGCGCTGGCGGTCAGGCTTCGGCACTGATACATCGTGGAAGTCGGGAAGAAACCCGCGTGTGCTCGCCGACGTGAATGGCGACGGGAAAGCGGACATCGTCGGCTTCGCCCAGGCAGGGGTCGTCGTGTCTCTCAGCACTGGCACAGGATTCTCCGGAGGCACGCAGTGGTCGGGGGAGTTCGCCTCCTCGGCATGGAGTGCCGACAAGCAGCCGCGACTCGTCACGGACGTGAACGGTGACGGACGAGCAGATATTGCTGCGTTCGACGCGAGCGGCGTGCGCGTCGCACTGAGTAGCGGTTCGGGCTTCAGCGGGTCACAACTGCAGCTTCCCAGCATGGGATCGGCGGCAGGCGGTTGGGCGGTCGCCTCGCATCCGCGAGCGATCAGCGTGCAGCGACTGCGGAATAATGCGACGCCGAAAGTAACTGGCACGGCCAGAGTCGGAGAGAAACTCACGGCGCAGTCATCGAGCATGCTGCCCAAACCGGTGCAGCAGTCGAACCAGTGGTTGCGCAACGGCAGTGCGATCCCGAAGGCCAATGCGCTCACTTACACTCTGACGCCCGAGGACGAAGGAGCGAAGATCACGTTCCGCGTCACCGGCAGCAAGTTCGGCTACGCACGGTCAGTGCTTACTTCAGCCTCGTTGAGTGTCTCCCCGGGGCTGCTGACGGCGCCTACGCCGACCATTTCAGGCACTCCGAAATCAGGCGCTACCTTGCGCGCAGTAACCGGGGCGTGGGCGCCCGCCGGTGTGCAACTCACCTACCAGTGGAACTGGAATGGAACGCCGATCGCGGGGGCGACGAAGTCGGCGTACGCGTTGAAAAACAGCGACATCGGCAGGCGGATCTCCGTCACGGTGACCGGCACTAAGGCCAGGTACACCACGGTGACGCGTGACTCGCAGATGATTCAGGTGCCGGGAACGCCGCCACTACCGAAGACCTCGCCGTTCGCCGACGTCAAGACCTCGGACACCTTTTACCGTGAAATCGCGTGGATGTACACGTCGGGTATGTCGACTGGTGCACGACAGACCACCGGCAAGCCCCTCTACCAGCCCCGTGCAGACGTGTCCCGGGAGGCGATGGCCGCGTTCTTGTTCAGGCTCAGTGCGCCGAAGTCGTACCGCGCCCCCGCGGTGTCCCCGTTCATCGACGTGCCGACGAATCACAAGTTCTATCGTGAGATTGCCTGGATGTACGAGTCGGGTCTCTCGACGGGCATCAGGTCAGATGCCGGGCGCAAGTACGACCCGAAAGCCGTGGTTTCGAGGGAAGCAATGGCGGCCTTCCTGTACCGGCTTGAGGCGCCCGCGGGATACCGCGCGCCCGCGGTGTCACCGTTCGCGGATGTCGCACCGACCCATAAGTTCTACCGCGAGATCTCGTGGATGTCGGCTTCGGGACTGTCGACGGGTACCCGCCAGCCCAGCGGAAAACCTCTGTATAAGTCAGCATCGAGTGTTTCTCGAGAGGCTATGGCGGCGTTCCTATATCGCTTGGAGACGCGCCCGTAGAGTGAATACCGTCGGTGCAACACACGCTGGCACGAGTCGCGATGCCGTACGAAGTAGACTGCGTGTATGCGGGTATTGCTTACGGGAGGCGCGGGATACATCGGGTCTCACACGGCACTTGCCCTTCTCGAGCGCGGTCACGAAGTCATTGTTCTTGACGATTTCTCGAACAGCCACATAGAGGCGGTGCGTCGCATTGAGCTCGTCGCTGGCACAGATATTCCGGTCATTACCGTTGATCTTTCAGATCGGGAGGCGACCCTCCGCAAGGTTGACTGTGATTTCGATGCTGCGGTGCATCTCGCGGGGCTGAAATCGGTGGTCGAATCGGTAGCGCAGCCGAATCGCTACTATCGAGTGAATCTCAACGCCACACTCGTGCTCCTGGAACTTTTGCGCGAGCGCAGCGTTTCGAATCTCGTGTTTAGTTCGTCGGCAACGGTGTACGGGCCGCCGGTGAATTCCCCGATCAGCGAAGACCACCCCGTGGGTGCCGGGCTCACGAACCCGTATGGTTGGTCGAAATTCATGAGTGAACAGATTATCCGCGATACGCAACGAATCCGACCGGACCTCGCGGCAACATTGCTGAGGTATTTCAACCCCATCGGTGCGCACACGTCGGGGAACATCGGCGAAGACCCCACAGGAGTACCGACGAATCTGATGCCGGTTATCGCCCAGGTCGCCTCCGGCAGACGTGAAAAGCTCAGTGTGTTTGGCGGGACATACCCGACACCAGATGGCACCGGTGTTCGTGATTACATCGACGTGATGGACCTTGCTGAAGGCCACGTTGCGGCACTGGAACGGAACACGGCGGGAGTGCGTAGCTACAATCTTGGCTCCGGCGTAGGGGTGAGTGTACTGGAGCTGGTCCGCACCTTCGAAGAACAGTCGGAGCGGCGCATCGCGTACGCGATCGAAGGTCCGCGACTAGGCGATCTTGCAGAGGTTGTCGCTGACCCGTCGCGTGCTGCCGACGAGCTTGGATGGCGGGCGAAACGAACTCTTGGGGCGTCCTGCAGGGACTATTGGAACTGGCAGGTACGAAATCCGTACGGCTATGTCAGTGAGCACGTATCTCGTTGAGAGCTGCGCTGAGCTTGCTATCGATTACGGGCTGGAGGGTCTTGAGGTACAACGTGCTGACATGGTTTTCATCGATGTAGACGCCCACATTGCCGATGACCGCTGGGCAGCGTGCGTCGGGGCAGTAGTACTTGCTGACATCGATGATCGCGGTGCTCGAGGATTCGAGTTCACGGAGTGGGTTATCTCGCGCGAGAGCTTGGCTCTTCGCGATACTGCACTCAGCCTCAACGTCTGAAGACTGTTCAATGCACTGATACGCGTTGTAGGTGAATCTGGGGTTGTCGCGTATGAGGATCGTCGGAATATCCATGGCTTCGAGACGCGCGACCGAAGTCTCAATCCCTTCAGGCACTGCTTCCCGCTGCCCGGCGGTGCGGTCGCTCGCAGCGTTGGCTGCGCGCGTGCGCGTGCCGATTGTGACGACGGCATCGGGCTCGATCTCCTGAATGACATCGAGCACGTCTTCGTTCCAGTCTCGGCACTCCTGGCTGTAGTAACCTCCGAAGCTCGGCGCGACCTTGCGCAGACCGAAGGCGCAAGCGCCGCGCAGGAACGAGATGACCCGCCAATTCTTTTGCTCAGCGATCGCACCGATCGGGGCCAGCATCTGCTGCGCGTGTGAGTCTCCGACGACCACGATCGTGCGGGTTGCTTCGTCGACGTCCACGTCGTTTACGAAGCAGATCTCGACACTCCGAGGCAACTTCATGAGGCTCCCATCGCCACAGTCGTGCTCAAGGGTGCCCCATTGATCTGGCACCTCCGACGGGAGGGGACGTACTGGAGCGTCCGTAGCGATGTGATCGTTCCAGCCGTCGAAGAGCACCGCAGCGCCAGGATTTCTGTAGGTGAGCTGTCGCGCTTCCGCCTCAGCTATGGCCTTCAGCTCCGCCGCCGCCCGACGCTCGGACTCCGCCTGTATCGGAACCACGACACCCGCAACGAGCGCGAAAGACAGCAGAATCACCCCGAACCCCCGCCAGGTGGATCGATCGATCCACGCGCTGCGGCGCAGGGGCGCGTCGACGATCGCGGTGAGTAGCCGCGCGACGCCAATAGACGCAAGAATCAGGATCAGGCCCTCGACAAGATTCAGTGGTTCCCCGCGACGTGCGACGAGAATGAACACGAGAGCGGGCCAATGCACCAGGTACAGCGCATAGGAGCTCTTCCCGATGGCGAGAACAGGGCTCGATTCGAGCAACATGGCCGGGCCGTATCGGCGGTCTTCGGCGTTCCCGGAGATGATCACGGCAGCGACGCTCAGTACCGGCCAGAGGGCGAGATAACCGGGGAAGCCGCCCTCGACATCGAGGACGAGACCACACGCCACTAGGGCTGCGATACCCAGCCACCCGAGTACAGCCCGCTGCACAACCGGAAGTGTCAGGCGGTCGATCAGGAGTGCGAGAATCGATCCGGCCGCGAACTCCCAGAGTCGCGCGCCGGTGTTGAAATACGCGAACGACTGATCGGTCGCGGTGGCGACGATCGAATAGCTCAGCGACGCGACGAATACCGCGCCGAAAATGCCAAGCGCGACGCTGCGCGGGCGGATCCTGCCGCGCAGCGCGCGCGAAAGGAATACGATCAGCACAAAAAGTACCGGCCAGAGCAAGAAGACCTGGCCCTGGACGGAGAGCGACCAGAAGTGCTGGAGCGGGCTGGCCAAGGACCGATCGGCGTAGTAGTCAGCGGCCTCAGTTGCGAGCAGCCAGTTCTCGAAATACAGGGCAGATCCGTAGGCGTGACGCCAGAGGCTCTCGTGCGTCGAAGCGGGGAGCACTGCCATACCGATCGCAACGGTTGCCACAATTACAATCGAGGCCGCGGGGAGCATCCGCTTGAAGTTTCGTACCCACTGGGTGGCGACGCCCACTCGGCCGGTCGTCTCAATGCGCCGCATGAGTGACCCCGTGAGCAAGAACGCGGAAATCATCAGGAAAGCGTCGACGCCGCCCGAAACGCGACCAAGCCACACGTGGTATACGACAACGAGCAGCACAGCGACGGCGCGAAGCCCGTCGATGTCGTCGCGATATCGGGGTGCAATGGGCCCTCGCATCGTCGGTTCGGAAGCAATTTTCGAGGTCATATTGGGGCACCGTCAATCGCTCTGCCTGCGTCGCTTCCGAACCGTAACCCTACCGGAGGATGAGCGCTCCATTGCGTGATTCGACGTTCGGGCGACAGCGATCGCTTTTCGAGTGAACCGGCGCACATTAAGGTAGTGATATGACGGCGCGCAGACAACGGTTCATGAAGTGTGCGCTGGTGCTGGGTCTCAGCCTGGGACTCCTCGGACAGGGAAGCATCGCGTACGCGACACCTGGTCCCACGACCCCGCCGGTCACGACGGCGGATGCGGCAGCTGATAGCAATGGTTCGGCGGACGCTGGTGGTAGCGCTGGCGCTGACGCGGCGAATGCTACGGCCGATGCTACCGCGGGAGCGAACGGCGTCGATGGTGGAACCTCTTCCGCTGCTTCGGCCGACGCGAGCGCCAACGCGTCGGCCGATGCGTCCGCAGGCACGTCCGTTGATGCCACCGCCGACGCTTCGGGGACCGTCGCCGCCGACGGTGGCGAGGCATCCACCGGAGTTCAAGGCGCCTCCGCTGATGCGAGTGTGGAGGGTGCGGCAAGCGCCGACGGTGTCGACGCGGAGGCGACGAGCGATGCCAGCGGACCGGGTACCGACGCCGACGCCTCCGCCGATCCGGTTGACGAGACGCCAGCTACGGAAGAGCCCGGCAAGCTCACCCCAACCAAGCTTCCTGATTCAGCTATTGATGAGAGTCTCGGCCGGGAACGTGCGCTACGTGCACCCGCCGCTTCGACGTCGCTTTCGAGCGGATTCAACGCTGGGTACATCATCTCGGATGAGAACTTCTACAACGGCAGCGCGATGAGCGCGTCACAGGTGCAGAGCTTTCTGAATCAGAAGATTGGCCGCTGCACCATCGGCGACCCGGGTCGGGAGCCGGGCAAGCCGATCTTCGGAAGTGTCGTCGCGCAAAAGTGCTTGTCGAATTCAACGCACGATTCCATATCGCGCGGAGCCAACGCGTATTGCAAAGCGTTCGCCGGCAAGCAGAGCGAATCCGCTGCTTCGATTATTACTCGCGTCGCCAAGGCGTGTAACGTCAGCCCCCGCGTGCTCCTGATTATGCTCGAGAAGGAGCAGAGCCTCGTCAGCGACACCTGGCCAACTGCACGTCAATTCAGCGTCGCCATGGGCTATGCCTGCCCTGACTCCGGGCCCGGCAATTCCGCAAACTGCAACAGTAAGTACTTCGGGTTCGCTAACCAGGTCTATTACGGGGCCTGGCAGCTGCAGGTCTACAAAGCACACCCGAACGACTACAACTACAAACCGTTCCGCACCAACACGATTCAGTGGCACCCGAACGCGGGTTGCGGCACTTCACAGGTGTACATCGAAAACTGGGCGACGGCCGCCCTGTACATCTACACACCTTACCGCCCGAACGCCGCTGCGCTGAACGCCGGGTGGGGCGAGGGAGATGGATGCTCGAGCTACGGAAACCGAAACTTCTATCAGTTCTATAAGTCGTGGTTCGGATCACCGAATACTCGTTTCCCTGACGTGCCAGCGAGCCACCAGTTCTACAAGGAGATCGAGTGGATGGGCGCCACAGGCCTGACCACGGGTACGAAGACAGCAGATGGACGCGTGGTCTTCCAGCCGAAGAGCGCAGTAACGCGCGAAGCGATGGCGGCCTTCCTCTACCGGCTTGAAGGGGCAACTTATAAGGGGCCGAAGACTTCCCCGTTCGCTGACCTCAAGCCGGGTGACAAATTCTACAAAGAGATCACCTGGATGTACGCCAAGGGATACAGCACTGGCTTCAAGCAGTCCGCGGGCAAACCGAAGTACCTACCCAAATCTGTCGTCTCACGTGAAGCTACCGCTGCCTTCATTTACAGGATCAAGGGTGGAAAATACGTTGGTCCAGCAGCGTCTCCGTTCGCGGACATGCGACGGGGTGACAAGTTCTACAACGAAGTCACCTGGATGTACGCGCGAGGGTATACGACGGGCATCAAACAGGGCTCCACGAAAATTTATGCACCAAAGAGTTCGATGACGCGTGAGGCGATGGCCGCTTTCATTTATCGAGTCGCTCATTAGCTTTCTGTGAGCCGGTAGGCGTGCGGGCATTGCGTCCGCTGTCCGGGTGAGCTCGTGCGCGCGCCATAAAATTAAGTGAATTGTATGAGCGGCACCAGGTGTTGAGCGCCCGGCGCTGCCGTTTGAGGAGTAAAAGGTGAGCGCGCTCGGCGTACAGGACACGAAAGCACTCCCGAAACGCACACGTGGATTCCGGGCGGAAGTCGAAGGATTGCGAGCTCTCGCGATCGGGCTCGTGTTGGTGTATCACGCTGGCGTGCCGTTCGCGGACGGTGGCTACGTCGGCGTGGACATCTTCTTCGTCATTAGTGGATATCTCATCACTAGTCACATCTTGCGAGAGATCGATACGACGGGGAAGCTCTCGCTAGCTGCATTTTGGGCGCGGCGGATGAAGCGATTGCTTCCTGCCGCAGTAACAGTGCTTACTGTGACAACTATCGCCGCGTGGATACTCCTGCCGAGCACCAGCTGGAGAAGCATCGGCTCGGACATCAGCGCAGCTGCTCTCTATGTCGTGAACTGGAGATTCGCCGCGGAGGCTGTTGACTACGGAGCGGAGGGTTCAAGTGTTTCGCCGGTGCTGCACTTCTGGTCCCTCGCTGTTGAAGAGCAGTTTTATGTCGTTTGGCCGCTGGCAATAGCGCTTACGATTGCCGTCGCCGTACGTTTTTTGCCGCGCGTGAGCAAACGTACCGCCTTGCTGGTGGTCATCGTTGTGATCTGTGTAGTGAGTTTCGTATGGTCCATGCGTGAGACGTCGCAGAGTCCCGATACCGCTTTTTTTGCTACAACGACTCGCATCTGGGAGCTCGGTATCGGTGCGTTGGTCGCCATGGGGGCAATCCAATGGCCGCGGATCTCGACGCAGGTTGCTCGGTGTATTGGATGGGCAGGGTTGCTCGCAGTACTCGCTGCTGCTGCCCTGTTTTCAAGAGAAATCCCGTGGCCGGGGAGTGCCGCGCTGCTTCCAGTGCTCGGAACAGCCGCGCTGATTCTCGCAACAACTGGCCGAGATATCTCGCGAGGGACGCCTGCACAGTTTCTCGCATGGCGGCCGATCGTGTGGGTGGGTGGCCTCTCGTACTCGTGGTATCTCTGGCACTGGCCCGTCCTGACAATTGCAGAGGCACACTTCGGTGAATTGCGATTGCGCTATAAACTCGTACTCGTGCTGGCCAGCGGTGTGCTGGCCTGGCTCAGCCTGAAGTTCATCGAGAATCCGGTTCGCCGGTCGTCTCGATTGCGTGACACGACGCCACTGACCCTCTCGTTCGGCCTGAACTTGACCCTCGTTGGCGTACTTGCCGGGGCATTACTGCTCTCGCTGATCCCGCAGCAGTCTGCGGCCGTCTCAGAGGATGACCTCGCGCAGCTCGGAGCTGCTCAGCTTCAGCTCGACGATTCGGGACTCGTGGCCTCGTATGACGCACCGACAAAGGTGTCCGCGACGATCCCTGCCCCCGCCGCGGCTACCGAAGATCTTCCGCAAGCGGAGCGCGACGGGTGCGTAGCCGGAATGAGGTCGGCGGAGCTGACCGTGTGCGACTACGGCGACCCCGAAGGTGAATTAGAGGTCGCACTCGTCGGGGATTCCAAGATGCTTCAGTGGCAACCCGCAATCGCGACGATCGCTGAGCACCGTGGGTGGCGAGTCACAACATACTTGAAATCGGCGTGCGCCTTCGCTGACCCGTCCTATTCAACGGATAACGAGCAACGAGAGAGCTGTGCGCAATGGAACCACGCCGCCCTCGCGGCGTTGCAGAGGGCCAAACCCGACATCGTACTGACCTCAGGTCGTCAAGTCTTTGAAGGAACGACCTCGGACGGGGACGTAACACCCGGCGTCGAGCGCGTTGCGACGAGTTGGGTAGCACTGCAAGATGCGGGGATCACTGTTGTGCCCCTGCTCGACAATCCTGCGCCTGAAATCGAAGTTTACGAGTGCGTTGCCCAGCACATGAGCGACATTTCCCAGTGCGGGTTCGATCGCGACGAGGGAGTTGCGCGCTCTGGAGCCCGCTACCAAGTGCCCGCAGCGAAGCTTGCCGGTATCGACCGACTAATCGATGTGAGTGACATCGCGTGTGCAGGATCAGAACGATGCCCGAGTGTGATTGGAGACGTGCTCGTCTACCGTCAAGGTTCGCACCTCACCAATACGTTCGTCGCATCGGCAGTGCGCGTACTGGAGCCTCGGCTCGTCCGGGCGGTGGAAGGAGGCTGAGGAGCTGCAGCGCGTGGAATCACCTAGTGTGGCGAAACTTCAGTCGAAGCTAGCCACGAACGTGAAATTGCGGCACCCCCTGCGCTCCATCCATCGTGGAGGTACGGGAGCTGACCGGCGTCGGAAGTCAATGCAACCTCGTCAAGGAGATCGAACAGCCGATACATCGCCTCGGGCCCGTCGACAGCGCACCACTGAATCGCGTGCTTGCGCAATGCGGCCCGGTCGATATTCTCCGAGCGCGCGGCGCTCACGAATCGCCTCGTGTCCTCAGGCGCAAACAGGGAGGGATATACCTGCTCGTCCGCCAAAAAAGGATAATTCACCGGGGATCGATCGAGCCTGATCGTCGCTGTCGGAATACCAAGCGCGGCACTCTCCCAGGCCACCCCGCTGGAGAACTGAAGCACAAATGCCGGCCCCTCCAATAATAAATCCAGGGTGCGAGCTCCGGTGAACAAGGACCAGTCCGTGGGCATGAAATCTCGAATCTGGCGAATATCCGATCTCGGATGGGGAGCTATCGTCATCGGACCGAGTCCGGATGCTCCAACGGCGTCAAAAATGCGACGCATGATTTTGTCGGAGTGAGGTGAAAGTGCGAGCACGCCGGGGCCTGTGGGCTCGATCGCAGGCGACGGCGCGTCGAGGATATCGCTGGAGAGGTTTCCCACGACGCGCAGGTCTGAGGGCGCTACGCCGAGTTCCGTCTCGTAGTACGCACGTTCGCCTGCACCGCGAAGTCCTACGTAGTGCACGGGCAGATCCAAGTACGCATTGTTGATTGCTGCGGGCGCGTGCGGCACGTAGACCACCGCGACGGACTGCTCTCGCGCCGCGACACACAGGGCCCTGATGATCGGGGAGTGCTGAGTGGACACCAGTATTCCGGCGAAGCCGCTGAGGTCCATTAGGCGATAGCGATGCAACGCCACAGCCACTTTGTACACCTGGTTTTCGAATGACTTGACGACCGCTTCGCTGACACGTCCATGCAATGCGCTCGTGAAACGAGAAATTGCTTCGTCAATGGCGGGGTCCTGCAGTAACGCTTCGCGGTGCTGCTCGTCGGGAGTTTCCACATGAATCGGTTGCTCGACACCGGCTAGCAGCCGCGTGAGAGCACGCTCTTGATTAACCGTCTCGGTGACAGCGAGAAAACGACCGAACCGAACGTGATTCGCGGAGGGATATTTACGCGCAGCGGGCGCTGTGTCAATCACCGACTGAGGGAGTTCGCCTCGAAGATGGCACAAATCGAGCGCCGGACGCATGCACCAGAGCAGGGTCTCGGCAGTGGTTCCATGGACCTGCAATACCGTTCCCTTCCTAGGCCACTCATCTTACCGATGAGGCGAACAGTTAGGCTGGACAGTAACGAATAGACGATCGGTGAGCCCCGTTGCTGTCCGGACGAGCGACGATCGTGCATCATCAGAAGAGGCGGAAATGACGCTCAACCGGAATGCCTGGATACTCATCCCCGCACGTGGGGGGTCCGTAGGGGTGCCGCGAAAGAACTTACGCCTCCTCGCGGGCAAACCGATGATTGCCTACGCGATTGACGCTGCGCTCAGCGTAGTCACGAGCGGCCGGGTGATCGTGATCACCGATGACGCGGAGGTGAGCTCAGTCGCCGAGCACTACGGTGCCGAGGTGATTCTTGAAACTCAGACCACCCCTTCTGACGAGACACTGGATACGAAGATCTTACGAAATCTTCCTGCGCTTCGCGCGCGTGGGGCGCGAGATTCCGATCCGGTACTCACCGTGCAACCGACGTCTCCGCTCATCACGCCCGCGACGATTCGCAGGGGCATAGAGGCTTTTGCGAATGCAGAAATCCGGTCTGTGCTCACGGTCGCGCTCGATCAGCATCTTCGTTGGAAGCAAGATGCTTCTGGTGTAATCGTTCCGAATTTCACTGCACGAGTCAATCGTCAGCAACTTCCTCTGGAATACCGCGAGACCGGTGGAATCATCGCTGCACGGCTCGGAGACATCGCTGCTGAGGGCACGCGCGTGATTGAGCCAGTTGCAGTGCTGCGACTGAGCGGCGAGGAATCGGTTGATATCGACACGTACGCTGATTTGCTCGCAGCTGCGCATTTGCTCACCCGTCGTCGCATTGCGATACGTGTAGATGCATCTCGATCGCTCGGCATGGGGCATGTGTATCGCATGCTCGCATTCGCCGCTGAGGTAGCTCGCCATGATCTCACCATTTATCTCGATGAGAACGAGCCGCTGGGGCAAACATTCTTTGCTGCGACACCCTATGACACGGCAGAAGTGAGCGGTGACGAAGATTTCTTGCACCGCCTGTCGCACGCCCAGCCTGATCTGATTGTGCTTGACGTGCTCGACACAACCGCGGACTGGATAAGCTCGCTTCGCGAGGCAGCACCCAAAGCGCAAATCGTCTCGTTTGAGGACAGGGGAAGCGGTGCCGGTGAAGTCGATCTTCTCGTGGCAGAGTTCATAGACACGCCTGATGTTCCGGAGCGCCGGAAGATCACGGGTATCGAGTTTGCCTTGCTCGCTCCAGCGTTCGAGCTGCCCCGTGACTTCCAGCCGCACGCTGCGCATCACGCCACGGGTGTATCGGAGGTGCTCGTGCTCTTTGGCGGCACAGATCCATCCGAACTTGCGTTGCGGGCGCTCAGCTCGTTGGAGCGGGTTGCCTTTGACGGCCGTGTCACGGTGGTGCGCGGACTGGGGGCTCCACCACTGCACCTGGAAGCCGACGCATTGCCATTCACTGTTGAAATTCTCGAGAACGTGAGCAATATGCCAGCCCTCATGTCCCGTGCGCAACTGGCATTCACCTCCGCGGGGAGAACGGTGATCGAACTGCTGAGCTGTGGAGTCCCGTCGATTTGCCTCGCTCAAAACGAGAAAGAACTGACGCACACGCACGCGACCGAAGACAACGGCGTACTTCCCCTCGGTCTCGGAAGCAAGGTGACCGACGACGCACTCGACGGAGCGACACGCTTGCTACTCGACGATCACGTATTGCGCGCCGACCACGCAGCAAAGGCGCGGGCCGCGGGGCGTCTGCGAAGTAATAGGAAGACGATCTCCGCAATGTTCGATCACCTGGGGATCGACGTGCTTTCGGTGTACTGACGGAGCTACGTGAAGGTACAGTGAGAACCATGTTCGAACGCGCATATGCCGATCCTTATATCATCGCCGAAATCGGAGTGAATCATGAAGGGTCGCTCGAGCGGGCGAAGGCCATGATCGCCTCGGTGGCTCGAGCTGGTGGGCATGCGGCTAAATTCCAGACATATAAGGCAGCAACGCTTGCGAGCGCGGGGAATAGCCCGTCCTATTGGGACACGGAAAAGGAGCCGACGCGGTCCCAATTCGAACTGTTCCAGAGGTACGAGAGTTTCGGAACCGAGGAGTATTTAGAACTGGCGAAGTACTGCGTCGAGGTCGGTGTCGATTTTCTCTCGACACCGTTTGACCTCGAAGCTGTAGGAATGCTGGCTCCATTGATGCCGGCGGTGAAGATCGCGTCAGCCGATTTGACCAACGTGCCCCTCCTACGCGCCGTGGCCGCTACGGGGAAGCCGGTGATTCTCTCCGCTGGCGCGTCAACCCACGATGAAATAGAACGGGCGCTTGGTCAACTTGAATCGGCCGGCGCGAACGAGATCGCGTTATTGCACTGCGTGCTGCGGTATCCCACCCCGCACGAGCATGCGAATCTGCTTGGAATTCGAGAGCTTGAACGACGATTCGGTGACCGTGCCATCATCGGGTATTCGGACCATGTCGCGCCGAGTGAGGACGGTTCCTTGCCGGCTCTTGATATCGCGACAGTGATGGGTGCTCGCGTTATTGAGAAGCATTTTACTGATGACCGCCAGGGCGCCGGAAATGATCATTATCATGCGTTCGACGAAGCCATGTTGGCCCGTTACACCGAATCTCTGACGACCGTTCGGGAGCTGAGCGGCACAGGTGTTCCCGATATTTCCTCTCAGAGCGCGGCGATCACGAACGCGCGGCGCCGCATCTTTGCGTCCCGGGATCTTCGGGCTGGGAGCGTGATCACCAACGTTGATCTGATCGCACTCCGGGCGAATACCGGCCTGGAAGTTGCCGATTGGGATACCGTTTTGGGCGCCCAATTGGTGACCGCGAAGGCGTCAGGCGAGCCGATTCACGCAGTTGATCTGAAAAACGACTAGAAGCCGGCCGCGAGCTGTGCCTGACGTTTGATCACATCACGCATCACGGGGTACGAGGCTTCGATTGTTTCGATCGCGCGAGTGAGCGACGGCCATTCTTTCTCGATTTCTGCGGTTATTCGCCGCTCGAGTTTGGGAACGAGTTCCTGAGCGTCCGACCACAGTACCTGTTTGCGGCCGTGTAGGGTCGCCGTCTGGCCGAAACCACGTCCGTCTTCACTGATAAGAACGCTCGGACTCCGCCGACTAACGAAATCGAGGTGCGCATGCACGCGATAACCGACATGCAAATCTATGTCGCGATAGAAGCCGATCCGTCCAAGATCATATGCGACGTCTAGCACTTCGAATCCGAGCGACTTCGCCGCCTTAGCCTGTCTGCGCAGGATTTTCGACTGAGGTTTTGTAGTGAGCTCGTCGGCTTCGATACCTCGGTGAAAACTCGCGTAGAGTTTCGCGGCGGGAAAACGCGTGCGTAGCATACGCATCACCGCGAGTGATTGAGCCGCATTCTCGTCGAGCGCGGGGGTCGTGTAAACGATGGAGCGCGGCTCGGCACTTGCAATACGTGCGCTTGACCCCAGATCTGGGATGGAATACCAGGCAGTGCAGCCCGTGCGCACGGATTCAATGCCGAACTGTTCTGCAATTTCCTGCGTCACGTCGTCGCGCACTGAGATAGGGGAACCCGACGCCGCAATCGCGCGCAGGGTTGCGACACTGCGCGCGGTCATTGTGAACGAACCCGGATTGCGCTTTGGCAGCCCTTGCCATCCAAGCGCAAGTCCGGAGACAGGGATCCCGTGTTCGCCCGCGCGCTGCACTACTGGAAACACGCCCTCAACAAGGCGAGGCGTGAACCCAGGCCCGCCGCACATCACGAGCAAGCGCGAGTCGTTGGGGAGCTCTTCAGGGATCCACCGTGCTATTGATGCGATCTCCACCTCGGGAGCAACATGCTTCCACAGCTTTCGTGCGCGGGAGTGGATGAGATAGTCCCCTACATTTTTCTTCGCGCCGTGGGTGAGATGCACCGTCATGCTGCCGCCTTCCTGACTCTGCAACGCTACACGACCGATGAAGCCCCTAACTCGCGGTTCCTGAGACGGGCATCTCGAGCGCAGCGAGTACGATGAACTCTGGATATCTGCGAGCCTGGAGAAAACGCCGACGTGAATGTGCAAACGATGCCACGGGTCGCTGGCGCCCGTGAAACTGAAGCGCGCCGACGTTTCCGCCCAGACATCCAGGGCCTTCGTGCGGTCGCAGTGGGGGCGGTGCTACTTTTCCACGCCAATGCCCCCTTCTTGCCAGGCGGCTTCATTGGTGTCGACGTTTTCTTTGTTATCTCGGGATTTTTGATCACGGGAATCCTGCTACGCGAAGCTCAGACGCGCGGGCGGATAAATCTGCCGGGCTTTTACGCGAAACGGGCCCGACGCATCCTGCCCGCCGCGACTGTCGCTCTTGTCGCCACGGCAGCACTGAGTTTTGTATTTCTTCCAGATATTCGTTGGCGGGGTATCGGAACGGAAATCTCCGCTGCATCGGTATCAATGGTGAACTGGGTGCTCGCGGCTGGCACTGACTACCTCAACGCAGATATAGCGGCGAGTCCAGTGCAGCATTTCTGGACCCTGGCCGTAGAGGAGCAGTTCTACATCATCCTGCCGGTGCTGTTTGTCGCGCTGCTGTGGGTCAGTCGGCGGTGGGTGGACGACCAATCGTCACAGTTTGTGCAGCGAGTCTTGCAGCTCGGTGTGTCCGCTATTTTGCTGGCGTCGCTCGCCTGGTCTGTGACATACACCGCGATTGCCCCCGCTCCTGCGTATTTCGTTACGACGACGAGGCTGTGGGAGCTCGCCATCGGCGCGGCAGTTGCTGTGTTCGCAACGCATCTCGAGCGTCTTCCCGATGGCGTCGGAAGGGTGCTCGGATGGGCCGGACTGCTTGGCGTCCTTGCCGCGTGCCTCGTATTTAGTTCCGATACCCCGTTCCCAGGAAGCGCAGCGCTCCTGCCGACGTTGAGTGCGGCGGCACTGATCATCGGCGGAATGGGGGGACGAGCTGGTTCTGGCGCGGGACGACTGCTCGCCGTTCGGCCAATGCGCTGGCTCGGCGACATCTCATACTCGCTCTATTTGTGGCACTGGCCACTTATCGTGATCGCGACATATCTCCTGGGCGGTGAATTGCGTTTCCGATACGGAGCACTCGTCGCGATCCTGTCGTTACTTCCGGCGTGGCTGAGCTACCGATTCATTGAGAATCCGTTTCGTGACTGGAAATGGGCTGCAGCGCGTTCGGCGAGGGCACTGTGGATGGGTAGCGCGCTCGTAGTGATCTCCGCACTTCTCGGCGGACTCCTCGCCTTCGCCCCAGCGAGCTCACCGGTGCCAAAGAACCCGCTGGGAGCGGCAGCCTTGGAGACCGACCAATCGGCCGGAGTGGTGTCCGATACTGTACCCGGAGGGTTTGTTCCTTCAGCCGTCGCCGCCCGCGACGACAATCCGATTGTGTATGCAAACGGCTGCCACGCTGACCAGGGAAAAACAGTGGATCCGGGTTGCACACTCGGAGCTGCCGATGGTGACGTCACGATTGCACTTGTTGGTGACTCCCACGCTGCGAACTGGGTCCCTGCGCTTGACGCAGTTGCGCAGGAGCAGGGGTGGCGGCTCCGCGTATTCACGAAGTCATCCTGCGCTTTTGCGAATATCATGATTGCCGGCGGTAACGGCAAACCCTATGTCAATTGTCAGGACTGGAACCGTAAGGTGCTCAATATCCTTGCGGAGGAACAGCCGGCGCTCGTGATCACGGCGAACGCGGCGGGTCGCTCAGTGTGGGACGAAGCTCCTCTCTCGGCCGAAGAGAGTGCCCAAGCGTTTTCGCAGGGGTTGCACCGCACGTGGACGCGTTTGGAAGATCAGGGCATCCCAGTGGTGGCCATTCGGGATGTGCCCGACATGGGCATCGACATTCCAGAGTGCGTGTCGGCGAACCCTGATCAGCTCTCCTCCTGCAGTCGTGACCGGTCTCTTGCGGTCGATGACCGCCCGTACCCGGAGCCGGATGCTGCGGCCGGCATCTCGAACGCCAGTGTGATTGATATGAACGCTTGGATCTGTCCGACTGACCGCTGCCCCGCGGTCATTGGAAATGTGCTGATTTGGCGCGACAACCAGCATCTGACCGCGACCTATGCTCGAAGTCTTGCCGCGCCGCTTTTGAATGCTCTCCAGGAAGACTCGACTGCCGCGCGCGTTCTCGTGCGCAGTCGGTAAAAGCACAGAGTATTTACAGCCTCGCGACGATCCGTGAACTCGCGGCTCCGTCGCGATACGTGAATGCGGCGTCCATGCGGCGTTGGTACGGTGACGGAATCCCCTCGAGTAGTGTGCGAGTGGCCTCCACCGCGTCCGCACTTGATGTCACTACTGGGCCGAATCCTTCAGCCTCCGCCGCCTGAGATTTGCTACGAGCGCTATCGGGGGCACCCAACACCGTTTCTCTGTCAACGCGTAAATAAATGGATGGCCGATGCAAATACGCGGCATCATGAGCCAATTGCGAGTAATCGGTGACGAGTAAGGCTGCGGTGCCAATCGCATCGTAACGCCGTTCGTGGGTAACGAGATCAATTCCAGCAGGAGCCGCAAATACCTCGGAAGGAACACCGTCAGGGAGGATCAGAATTATGCGGCGTCCTGAGTCCCGGGCAAAGTCATGCAGCGCGGATGACGATAGATACGCGCACCACTCCCGCAGGAACGGGAGCTCGCGGAACTCGCTCATGGCGTGACCAAGTGATTCTTCCGGAAGTGCCACACCTGCTCGCCATTCTGGTGCGACAACGATGTTTGTCGGACGTCCCGCCTTTCGGAGGAGTAGATCGTGATGGGGGAGACCGGTCAACGCCGCTTCGCTTACCAAGAAGTCATGGAAGGAATGCGAGCCGCTGACACGTTCGAGTTCAATCGCTGACGAAACCGCTACGAATTCAGCCTGGCGGAGCGCCGGGTCACGGAACGACAGTCGATCGTAAGGACGGTCGGATATCAGCGCGACGCGCCAACTTCGTGGGAGTTCAGTCCCAGGAATTGGATCGAGCACTGCTCGGGTGATACGTGAAGTGATCACTTGTGTTGCAAGCTGCAGCAGATCGTGGTGTTCGCCCGACCCCGCGGTAACCGTTTTGCCAGCGGCGCGGCGCATGCGGTGGGCTGCATGCGAACCTGATTTCGCGACGAAACGTGCGTTGACGTCGGGCCTCAGCTTGCGCGCGGCTTTGTAGAGCAGTTCGCTATCAGACACTGCTCGCGCCGAATCATCTCCGGTAGTGAAGATCCAAACATCGCGAGTGTCGCGCAGCAAGCGGCGGGCCTGCGTTGCAATGCGCTCCCTTGCCGGTCGGGGTTGAATCGCGACGGCGGATTTTCCGCGAGCTGCTTGCAACGCAATGGGCGCTTGTAAGCCCGAGTGATCGCGAATCTCGTCAGCAGTAAGTACTTCGCCACCGAATTCGACGGTGAATTTTGGAGTTGGAGATTCGAGACGCACTGCGTCGGTGAAACGACCGCGTAGCTTAACCACACGCTTCGTGAGCCACCTCGTGCCGAGGAAATCTATTCCGCACAATTTTGATTCAATGATTTCCACCGGGCCTGCGGCAACCCGCAGTTCTGGAACTGACGGTTGTGAGGCATATACAGCGACTCGACGCATTCCCCGGGACCGATACCATCTGAGATGCTCGACCGGAGATTCATTGACCGGCTCGATAGCGGAAAGCCACGCGTATCGAAATTCCAGTGGCACCGCGAAGAGGTCGAAAGCGCGAACGTTTGCCGCGCCGATCGACTGTAAGTTCTCCACGAGTCGAGCTCGAATCTCAGCTAGTTGCTGACCTGAGGCAAGATCGACAGGGCTTTGAGTCGAGCGATTGCGACGAAACAGCATGAAAACGAAGTACAGCAGCAAGTTCGCAAGCCACGACGGGCATTCGGTGCCTGCGCGATCTAAGAGGCCCCTGTGGGAGACCCCAAATAGCGACGCGTACCGAGACATGTTACCGCTGTGGGTGGAGACGATTGATGAGGCGTCATTCCGACGTAAGTAGAGATATCTGGCATCGGGAACGAGCACATAGCGGGCATCAGTGCACAACAAGTAGTGGCCGATGAAGTCAGTGTCGGAAGACTGCAAGATCTGCTCATTGAACCGCAGAGCGTGCAGCTCGATGAGGTCGCGGCGGAAGAATGCGACTCCGCCAAGCGTGTGTATTTTTCGTGGGTCTTCAATGAGATCGATGATCCGAGTTTCGCCGTCCTCGTATCGTGCATCCAGGGTGTGACCCACTACCGTTCCGTCGGCCGCGGTGAGCACCGCTCGAGCGGCGAACATAGTTTCGTCGGGGAATCGCTGCTGGGAGCGCTCAAACTCGGTCAGGTAGTCAGGTTCTAGGCGATCGTCGGGATCGGGATGAGTGACCCATACGCCCCGCGCACATGCGAGGCCCGCATTTCTGGCTGAAGCGACGCCGCCATTCTCCTTGACGACGATGCGAACCGCGTAATCGGTGGTACCCATCCACTGCCTCACGACTGCTTCCGAGTCTTCGGGGCAGCCGTCGATGACAAATATGAGTTCGTAAGCACCGTGCACCGCAGTCTGGGCGTCCAGCGACTGCAGAAAGGCCGGCAAATACGGACCAACCTTGTAGCAAGCAATAATTAACGAGGTCTGCGGCAGGAGGGCATCCCACTTATCCTGCTGGAGATTCACCTGAGACCTGTCCATCGCGATATCCACGATCACTCACCAATCTCTTCACGTGCGGCCTGCACCCCTACGTCATAGATTCGCCGAGAGTTCTCGTAATCCAGATGGGCAAAGAAACGCTCAATTCGTTTCTCGAACTTCGGCTCAATCGCGCACTCCCGTGCCATGAGCTCATCCAGCAGAGCGAGCAGTGCATCTTCTGTCCCCGCGACGTCCCCGAAGGCATCACGTTCGTAATCGAATGACCCCGATTGGTAGTGCGGCGGGATTGCAGCCGGCTGGTAATAGACCACCGGTTTTCGCATGAATGCGAAATCGAACTGGACCCCTGAATAGTCGGTGATCATCAGATCAGATGTCGTCAGCAATTGCTCATACGTTACGTCTTCTGTGCCTGAAATTACTGACACTCGATCGCTACTCGATTTGAAATCTGCGACCTGTGCGGCGACATTAGGGTGCAGCAGGAACGATAGACGGTAGTTATAACGCGCAAGCGCATCGTGAAGACGAGGGCTATTGATGAGGGAGTCGAAAACGCGGTAGTAAGGTGTGCGGGTGAAGTCACGATGTCGTTCTGCGCGAGTGTCACCTTGCTGCGGTGTATGGAGATAGGTACGCCAAGTCGGAGCGAGCAACAACGTCCGCGTCGTCGCAGAACGCAGCCCGTCGTAGCGTGCAAATCCTGTCACCTCGACCTGCTCCGGGCGATACCCGTAGTTCGGCTGGAGGAGGTTGTGACGTTCGGTCTCCGAGACCACGCAGACTCGGTCGAAACCAGTGAATCCGGTGTTGAGTACGTAGTCGAGCTGGTCAACTACGAGACCGTGATTGATATAGATCTCCCGGGCTGAGAATAGATCCCGAAAGTGCTTCTGCATGTACTGAAAACCGAACGTATTGCTGGGCATGAGTCGCGTCGCAAACACAATAGATGCGTTCAAGAAGTGCAGACGCTGCTCGTCTGTGCCGAACTCCAGGTACGGTGTGCCGTGAGACGCGAAACGCGATTCAAGCGCAGTCCCAGGCTGTAAGACGTAGTACTTCTCGAACTCATCGTGTTGATCGGCGGCGTACATGTAGGCGTATTCGCCGTTGTCGCCGCCATTGACGATGCGATCCGCGTACATCCAGATACGCCGCTTACGGTATCGAGGCAGTGTAAGAAAGTACTTGAGACGCAATCGTGCGGCCTCTAACTGCTCGGGGTCCTGAGAACCCCTGAGCGCTCTTTGCCTTCGGATCTCTGCGCGTACGTGCTTCCGCCGCGAGTACGGTTCGACGGCGATTGCCCTACCGTCCACCGACAACACTCCGAGGTCAGGGACAGCCCAATACGCCTGATCGATTTCACTCAACTTCGAAGACGGGCGAGTAAAGCGCAAGCGAAGTGGCGTAGATGGGAGCTTTCCATCTGAAAAATAAAACGCGAGTCGGTCGCCGACATCGGCGAACGGAAGTTGGACGGAGAACGTGCGGGAACGCCCGAGTGCGATGCCATGAAAAGTGGTGTCGGCGTATCGTCCACGATCGGGAAGGAGCATGATTCCGTCGCGGACCTGGAGGTAAAGATCCCATCCCGCATACTCCGAAGTGATCGGGTAGTTGCCGTGAATGGTGAGGATGCCGTTTCTCGCTGACATCGTGTCGATTCGCACTTGCACGTCGCGGGGGCGTTCAATCGCCAGATCGCCGAACACTGTCCGCGGCTCGCCGTTCTCCACTGTCACCGTGGGCGTAAAGGCTGTGCCATGTTTCAACCGGAGAAGATGCTGTCGAATCGCACCCGATGTCGGCTTGGCGGGCTTTCCGGGCGCCCAAATCTGCTCATCGCCAATGAACTGGAGCGCGCGACTGAGACTTGCGCAGTATTCGGTGAATTCATCGGGGGTGAATGCGCGTCGTTGACGACGCCCGCTATTCAGGTGCATGCGTACCGAGAGCAGATAAATGAACACGCGATGCAGATACAGTCGCGTCGGTCCGATGTGCTGAATTTCCGAGAGCATTGCGGCCCAGTCACGCGCGAATTCCGTATACCAACTCCCTTTTAGTGCCTTCGGAGCAGCTTCAGCTCGGTCTTCAAGGGAGTGGTGAGAATTCACCTCGCCGAGTACTCCGAATGTTCCGCAAATCGCGAGTATTGATGCGAAGGCGAGCCCTGGTGCCGTTGCCCACGGGAATCGCCTCGCGGCGCTGCCGAACGTATCTGCGCGAACGAGCAGAGGAGTCGAACCCGCCCAGAGCGGCGAAGCCTTCGATGTGGCTACGACTCGATCGACATTACGGACATCCCGGTTCAGCGCGTACGTTTCACTCGCCTCGGTGAAGATTTGGAGATCGTCTTTCGCGCTGTAGCTGAATCGTTCGAAAGCGTTCGAAGTGAACTCCGTCCCAGCCCTTACGATGCAGATACGGTCCCCCGAAGAGAGACCCGCTAACGCTCCGCTCGCAGCGATTTCTTTGAGGGTGCGCCCCGCGACAAGATGAATATCAGCCGCGTGTGTCACTGACGTGAGTGCCGAGATCGATTCTCGCGTGCGCTCACAGCGTTCTAACTTGTCGCTCTCAAACACGACGAATCGGATATGCGCCTGTGTGGACACCCCGCGGGCGCGCTGTTTCTTCGTCTGACGAGTTCTCTGATCCCAACGTTTACGATACGCAGGATCAACTGCAAGAACGGAGAGAACATCCCGACTCCCCATGGGGGGATATCTGACGATGTCCGCGAGCTGCCAAGTTTCGAGCTCATCGGGGAGGGCCGCGACGACACGATGCTCACCGCAGAGGCGAATCCATGATTCTGCTGCGAGCAGTCTTTCGCCGAAGACATCCGGTAACAGAATGTCGGTGTTCTGAAGGAATTCGAGACGAGACATTTCTGATGCGCGCACCACCTGCAACTCGGCGGCGGCGACCTCGTCGGGCGGGAGAACTCCGTGTTCATCGAAAATTCTCACCTCCGCGACGTTCGAATCCGGCAGGAACGACTTCAACTTTCGGAGATCCCATTGCGCGTTGTCGGCCGGGCCCGGAAGCACGATGCCGACCTTCGGGTTCTCTGGGATGCGCACTCGCTTGATCTCTGCCGCATTAATCAGTTCTGCGGCGTGCCCTTGTTGAGTAAGCAAATTCTGGACCTCGGCGGAGGCGACTAGCCAGATGACGTCTGCCCCGAATGCTTCGCGTGCAACTTTCGTACACCAACCGATTGGCGGGAGTACGGCTTGGGCGGAGTGGCGGACGGTCTCATCGAGTACGATCTTGACCACGCCAGCGGTAATTCCGCGATCGTTCGGGCTGGGAAGACCGAGTAAAAACTCTGGATTGTCTACGAGCAACGTGCCGACGTGGGTTTCGTCGCGCCAAGTGAGCCACTGAAGTTCACCGCGTTCTACGGCGTCCGTTAACTCCGTGGAGACCTGGCTGCGAACGTGTGAGCTAAATCTCGGGCGCGAGCCACTGAGGAGACCTATCGGGCCCTCGAATTCAGGGACAAGCATTTGCAGGCGGCGGAAGCCGTCGCGAGGGCGCTCAAGTTGGGCATTCCAGTCTGAGAGCACCGCATAATCGATGTGGACTTTCGCACGTTCGCGGCGCATCCCGGAGGTGGAGTCGCAGACCGCGGGGCGCGCAGGTCCCAGTCGCCAATTGTGGGTCGAAGCAGCCGCGATGCGGCGGTGCGCTGCGCGGAACTGCTGCAAATACGCCCACCGATGGCCCGACATCCAATTGGGGGTGAAATCGGATCGAGAGAGAGAGCCCAGAGTCAGCTGCACCAGACTGAGAGGGATCGGTATTTCGACCAGACAGTCATTCCCGAAAGCTTGGCGCAATCGCTCCGTGAATTCAGAATCCGCGCCCTTGCGCACATCATCGAACTGGCCGAGAACGCGTAAGACCGGCTCTTTGCGAAACAGGAGCGAGGACGCGTTCGTACGGTGCGGAAGATACCCGAAATACGTCACGGCGCCATTGCTGAGTACGCGCTGAGCCTGCGAAACCGATGCCAGTTTCGAGAGATCGTTTCGCAGCGGAAGGACCTGACGCTCGATGCGATCCGAGTGTGACAGATCGTCCGCGTCCTGAAACGCCACGAACGTCCCACGGGCCTCTGCGAGCCCACGGTTTCGAGCTCGATAGGCTCCGCCATTGGTGGGTTGGCGCAGCACTCGAACCCTCGGATCAAGCGCGGCTGCTGCGTTGAGATACTCCACGCCAGTATCGGAGCAATCGTCGACTACGAGGACTTCGATATTTGACCAAGATTGCTGCACCAAGGACTGGAGAGTGTTCAGGAAGCTGGCTTCCGGATTGAACGTCGGAACGATGATCGAGACGAGTTCCTGTGCTGCGGGTGCGATCGCGGGGGCCGCTCGCTTACCCGGCGTGATGCGCCCGAACATGTCGTCGCTCACCACGCATGAGCCATCGCTAACAACGAATGGTGCGAGCCCATGCGCGGTGAAGGGAGCATTGAAACTGGCCCACCACTGGTCGAAACGCTCGCGTTCGTTCCCATTGTCGAGTCGGCGCTCGCCGTCCGCGCCTCGTTCCGGGCGGAGAAAGTCAGTGGCGCCGGCCCAAGCGACACCTGGAGCTGTTGTCGGGAATCGGGCAAGTTCCGCGAAGAGTTCGTGTGCGCGCATCATTGCGGCAATCTGCGTCGCAAGGCGTAAGGCCCCGGCTGCAAATGGGGATGAGAGCATCGTTCGGTCAAGGGTCTGCGTCAGCAGTTCAACAACGATCGAAAAGTTACGCCGATGTGGCTCCATTACACAAGCGAGTAGTGTCGTCGATACCAGTCGCGGCACGTCCCAGAGGAGGAGTCGATCTCGGCCCGGGCTCGACTCAAGCACGTCACGCAGCGCCGACCAGTTATGCTCGCCCGCGGTTGCCGCATGAGCGGCGAGATCAAGAAACTCATCCGAGCGCATGCGCGAGCCGAGCAAGAGTGTTCTCCAGGGGCCCTGGCGATTGACGCGCAGAAATTCTTCGACGCTACTCTCGCGCAGTTTGCCCTGGGTTCGCTTCGTGAGTCGAGTGCGCTCGGATCCCGTATTCTGCATGTCTACAGCGTCACCTCAGCCTTCAGGTGATTCCTTGTCGCGGCGCGCTAGCTCGAATGCCACCCGGGCTGCCAGGCGCTCGGGAAGGTGCAGCTCGATACTGTCCAGCCTCGCTGCGACGTCACCGAGTTCACGCTGCATAGAATCTCTGGCTCCCCGCGACGAATCACCCCGAGTCACGTGGTCTCGCAACTCGTAGACAGCTCTGAGTACCTTGCGAAGAAACAGAAGAGTGACCGCCGTGCATGCTCCCACAACGATGAGGACCGCAAGCAGCCCGAGGCGCAGCGGGGCAAATAGGCACACAATCGCAGCGGCTAGACCACACACCGCCATGAAAGCGATGACAGCGAGTTGGTGGCGTGAGAGAGACATCATTCTTACCTCGTAGGTCGACCGGTGATTCGGGCGTCGGTGAGTGTGCGGAGAATCTGCCTACAGGCGCGAAACGTTTGAGCCGTCGACGCTGTTTCTCGTGTCGAATACGGGCACCGAAGAGTCAATGAGCAGCGACAAGTCAATGTCAGAGTGATCGGTGACCACAATTGCGATATCTGCGGACTCGATGGTTGCCGCGTCGAGATCGACCCGCGTCGCTCCTTCGGGCCAACGGTGGTCTTCGACGTGGCTGTCAACCGCGAGTACATTCGCGCCGTAATTGTTGAGAAGCTCGATGATACGTACTGCGGGCGATTCGCGTGAGTCGCCCGAGTCTTTCTTATATGCGATGCCAATGAGCACGACGTTTGAGCCGCGCAGCGCCTTGTTTTGGTCGTTCAAGATGTGCATCGTTCGCTGCACTACATGGTCGGGCATGTGTTCGTTCACGTCGTTCGCAAGTTCCACAAAGCGGAAGCTTCGCCCGAGCTCGGTGCGTACCTTCCACGAAAGGTAGCTGGGATCGATCGGGAGGCAATGACCGCCGACGCCGGGTCCCGGAGTGAACTTCATGTACCCGAACGGCTTCGTGGCTGCCGCATCGATCGCTTCCCAGACGTTGACGCCGAGCTCGTGCGCGAACACAGCGAGCTCATTCACGAGAGCGATATTGACGTGCCGGAACGTGTTCTCGAGAAGTTTTGCCATCTCGGCTTCACGGGGCGTACTCACCGGAACCGTCTCGTCTACGAGATCCGAAAACAACCTATCGACCCGTTCCAATGAAGCGGCGTCGATACCGGACACAATCTTGGGAGTGGTCTTGAAACTGAACTTCGGATTTCCAGGATCGATGCGCTCGGGACTGTAACCGACATGAAAATCAGCACCAGCAGTGAGGCCTGAGCCACTCTCGAGAATCGGGAGAAGTAGTTCTTGCGTTGTGCCGGGGTACGTTGTCGACTCGAGTACCACGGTCGCGCCTCGTGTGATGTGAGGAGCGAGCGAGGCCCCCGAGCTCTCGATATAGCTGAGGTCGGGCAGTGAGTCCTTCAACGGGGTCGGCACAGTGATCACCGCGAACTCGAAATCCGAGGCCGTTGCGTAGTCGTCGGTCGCGCGGTAACGCCCTGTTGCGCGAGCAGCTGTCAGCGCGGCGTTCGACACATCTTCAACGTACGATTCACCGCGGTTGAGCGCATCGATGCGTCGCTGATCGAAATCGATTCCGACCACGTCATATCCCGCTTCCACGGCTCGTACAGATAGCGGAAGGCCGACATAGCCCTGTCCGATCACGACAAGCTTGGGTGCTGATGAGTTACTCACCGTCTTATCTTAAAGGGTCCTGCCCTCGGCTGGTGGCAATGGCCCCGGTGCTGAACCCTGAACGGGTAGATTGAAGCGGCGATCAAATTCTGGAGGGCAATTGGAATCCGACGAAACCCGGACATATGTGAATTTGGAACCGGAGGCGTGGGATCTTCGACAGCCGGAAACCTCCTTGATCGTTGCGTGTTTCCGGGTCGAACGTTACCTGCCTGACTTTCTTCGTTCCTTAGACGTGCAAACGGCCGTGCACGAGGGGCACGAACTCATTTTCGTGATCGATGGTTGCCCTGAGCGGTCAGAAGAACTCGTTCGTGAGTGGATGCATCAGTCGGATTTTCCGGTGCGTGTGATTGTCCAGCCGAACCGCGGTGTTGCTGCAGCCAGAAACGCCGGGATAGCCGCGGCACGTGGACGCTGGATATCTTCGCCCGATCCCGACGACGTCCTTCACCCGGATTATTTGCGCGACATCGCACATAGTCGAAACATGTATCCAGCTGAGTCGATGTTTGTAGGCCGCATCCGATTCGTGAACGAGAGAGGCACAGAGCAAGAGCATCCGCTTGACTTCAAGTACGGTTCCAGCGGAACTCGAATCGTCGACCTTCTCGTCGAACCCGATGCGATCCAAACGCTCGGCGGCGTCGTGTTCTTTGACCGCCACGAGATTCAGCGTCACCAACTCTCGGTGAGAACGGATTTGCCTACAGCGTCTGACGCGGATTTCATCATGCAGTACCTGATTGCCACTCGAGCAAGATACGTGTTAATTCCCTCTGCTGAGTACTTTTATCAGCGTCGGGCAGACGGTTCATCCATCGTGAAATCCCAGGAGTCGAACATCGCTCGAAACGTCGTCGTTTTTGGGGTGTCACACCGTGAGCTGCTCCGCCGCGCGGGCACTCAATGCCCGCAGTGGCTTGCGAACACGCTGTTATATTTCGCTTTTTACCTTTTCAGGCGGAATCGGACCGAGCATTCTCCGGTGTATTCGACCCCGCGGCCGGTGTTGGCAGAGATTAGTCGCGAGTTCCGGACGAATCTTCAGTTGATCGGCAGCGATCGCATCATGAAGTTTCGGCTGCACGATGTACCGGTTGACATCAGAGCGGCGTGGCTGGCGGCCACGGGTGCTCTCCGGTCGAGTCCGGTCGAACTTTTGAACGACCGGGGCTTCGGTATCGCTCGAGTCGCAGTGTATTCACCGGAGGCTAATCCGCCGATGGGGCTACAACTGGCGGGGAAACTTGGGCGCATTGTGGCGGTTAAGACCCGTAGTGTCGAATATCTCGAGGAGGAGTGGGTCTTTCAACACATTGTCCTCGTGGAGTCCAGAGAGGGCACTCCCATTAGGCTTACCTGCGACCCGCACTTCCCGTTGGAATTCGACGGCACTGCTTTGACTGCAGCTCGACTGCGCGAAAAGTGGGGCCTCAGCAAGCCACGGGTACTTCGCCAGAAGCAAGGCGAACCGGTGCGTATCTCAGAGATATCGCGAAAGCAGCGTCTGAGCGTCGGGCTTCATCGTGTCCTTGCAAAGCTGCGCCGTGCGAAGTACTCCTTGCCATTGCGTTGGTACAGACTTATGAAGAATCGCACGGCCGCGGTGGGCGCCATTGTGTGCGACCTCGACGGGATTGACGCTTCCGCTCGCCCTGACGTGCTTCGCTGCATCGCCGGGATCGATCCGAACGTGCCCGTCTGGATCGTGGGTTCCTCTTTGACGCGCGCTGAGCATCGTGTGTCAACGCGCGTGATACGGCCAGGCGGGGTTCGTCACTTTGTCGTGATGAAACACACGCGAGTGCTTATAACGGGGGATGCGAATCGCGGAGTGCCGTTCCCGGCTGATGTGCTCGGACACACGTGGGCGCGCGTGCTCGTGCTCGAGGCTGAACTCGGCCCTCATTCGTATTGGAGTCTCAACGCTGCCAACGTGGACGGGGTCCTCGCACGTTCAAGTATCCAGGAGCAGGTACTTGTGGCCGATCGAGGCAGGTATCGATTCACGGCCTCCGAGGTCCGAGTTGTCGCCAGCGCTGATACTCCGGAAGTTTCCAGCTTGGACGAGCGTGCCTCGGCTTGGTTGCAAGAAATGGGTGAATGGGTCTGACGATGACCTTGAATTCGCGTGCTTGACACGTCCTCGACATTGTTCATCCGGAGTAGCATGCGGCTTGCCGGATATGCTGAGGCACAGTATCGCCGGCGGGAAAGTGGGAGCAGCGTGAAAGTAATCGTTATCGGAGATGTGAGCTGGAAACAGAGCTACCATCTCGGAGACGAGGCGATGACCGAGGTCGCGATCGCAGAATTGCGAAGTCGTGGTGCCGAAGTCACCCTCATCGCGGGGGACCCCGAACTCTCGTCGGAATTCTATGGCGTGGATACCGTACCGCAGTTCGGCTTTCGGACACTCTCTAGACGAACTGCCTGGGAAGCGCGGCTAGATGAGATTACCCGTGCCTTGGCTGGCGCCGTTGATGTGCCTGCGTACGCGGCATCGACACTCCGAGCTGTCCAAAGTGCAGACGCTGTGGTCATTGCGGGCGGGGGCAATTTGAACTCCGAGTGGGGCCACCATATATTCGAGCGACTCGCACTGACTCGCGCCGCAGCGCAGGCGGGAATTCCTCTCTACGTGTCGAGTCAGACGGTTGGTCCTGAACTGATCGACGAGGACCGTGACCGGATCGCGGAGATTCTTGAGTACGCCCGGGCTTTCGGAGCGCGCGAACCTACTACCGCCGCGCTGCTACGTGAGATCGGCAGCGATAACACTCGGATCGTTCATACTCTCGACGACGCGCTCCTCCTCACACCCGCCGACCTCACTCAAGAGGAGCGCGCCTCTCTTGCGGCGACCACTCCGTACGCGGTGGGGAGTTTCACGTTCCATCCACGTACGACCGGTCTCCACCCCGAGGAGTATTACAGGCGTGTCGCCGAGATTCTCGACTCGCTGGTGAGCCGCTGTGACCTTGACGTCGTGCTGCTGCCACATATGGGCAGCTTGGGTGACGGTGAGGTCGATGCCTCAGTCGTGGGGAGTGATCGCTACGGGCACGATCGCATCGTGGGTTATACGAAGTCGGGCCGGGTGCACTCGCGACCAATGTTGACCGCTCGGAAACTCCTTGCGATCACTGCCGGCGCCCGCTTCACACTCTCGACCCGGTACCACCCCGTAGTATTCGGTCCGAGTGTCGGTGTTCCGGCGATTGGCCTGGTCACCAGCTACTACTCTGCAATCCGCATGCGCGGGGCGCTTGGAAACGTGGGGATGGAACAGTTCGCCATTCCTTTCGAAGCCTGGCAGCCTGTGTTCGGGCGGCGTCTGCTTGACGCGCTCATGGAGAAGCGAGACGAGCTTGCCTCATCTGCGGCGCAGGCGGGTAGGGCGGCACGAGCCTTCCAAAGTCGCTGGTGGGACGGGATCGTCGCCGACATCACCACGGCCGGGTCCGTGCGCCTCGATGACCTTCCTCCGGTCGAAGAGGTGGGCTGGTCGGGTCAGAATGAGCGTGACTTGTTGGCTCTCGCGCGGGTGGCGCACGAGGGCACAAATCTGACGCGGCTCAACGTGGCGGCAGCGGCACGACTCGAACGTCAGCGAAACACGGAAACGGCTGAGGACCAAAAGCGTGCTTGGGAGGAGGTCGGTCGCATCGCCGAGGAACTTGCCGACACCCGAGAAGAACTCGCCCGGGTCCGGCATCGCTTGCGTCCACCTGGAGCCAACGCCAGAGACCGGTTGCAACTTTCTCTGCGCCGCTTTTTCCGTCGCGGAGAGTAGCTCGCCGACGTCGAGTCACCGCGGAGGCGGCTGAGCTACACTGTGGTGAATGCGCCCTCAGAGTGACCCCGTACGCGTGCCGCTACTGACCGTGGTTGTTCCTGTTTACAATGTGGCGCAGTATCTCGATCAGTGTCTGTCATCTGTGCTCAGACAGGGGCTTGGCGACGCCCTCGAACTCGTCCTCGTCGAGGACGGATCAACGGACGGGTCTGAGCTTATCGCGCGTAAGTGGGCGAGAAGACACCCTCAGATTGAACTGATCGAGCGTTCGAATGGCGGCCTGTCAGCAGCGCGGAACACCGGCCTCGACGCTGCTCGTGGCGAGTTCGTAACGTTTCTCGACTCTGATGACATCGTTCCCGATGGCGTCTACCAAAAAATGGTCACTCGACTGCAGGCGAGTGGCTCCGACTTTATTACCTCAGCCCCATATCGTTTCGCGGGCTGGAAACGTTTCGCAACACCGTTCAATCGAAACGCGGATCTCTTTTCGAAGAGCGTAAGCGGCTTGACGCTTGAATCAGCTCCGGAGTACGTCCGAGATTTCACGGCCTGGAACAAGGTGTATCGCCGGAAGTTCTTCGTTGAGAGCGGTATCAGGTTTCCCGAAGGCCGCATATACGAGGATGTAGCGACTAGCCCGATGCTCTACAGTAGGGCTGCGGCATTCGACGTGCTGGGCGAAGTTGGCTATTTCTGGCGGGTGACGCCCGGGGGTATTACGCAGACGATACTCCCAGTGAAAGCGGTCGACCGGCTCTGGGCTGTCGACCGAGTGCAACGCTACTTCCATGAGAGCGGTGCATCGGCGGAACTCGTGAGCGAAGTCGGTTTCGCGATAGTGGACTACAACCTGCGCTGGATCTTTCTCGAGTACTACAGATTCGACTCGACGACGCGGGAACACATCTTGCAGGAATCCGAGCGCCTACTCGCCGATGTCCCGGACACTGTGATCGCCAGGGTCCAGTCTCCACTCAGCACATGGGCCATGCTCGCAAAGCGAGGCAGGACCAGCGAGTTGGCGGAGATCTTGCGAGTTCAGCAGGATCTGCCAGATATCCGGGTGCGCGAGAGCAGCGCTGAGCGGAATGCGCTGAGTGCCGAGGAACCCATTGACGACGAGAGGATTGAGGAAGGGGAGATCCCTGGCGCGATGGCCGATGATGCCGTAATGGAACGCAAAACGACGGCTCGCGCGCGACGGCTCATTGAGGGACTAGCGCCGAGTCGAACGACTCAACGTCGAGTCCGAAATGCCGTCCTCTACCTCGTCATGCGACCAATCTTGTTCCGCCTACCAGTGCTTCCGCGAACGGCTGTGTTCTCCGCGTACTGGGGACGAAAATTCTCGCTTTCGGACGGCCCAGCGGCACTGTGCGTCGAGCTGAACCGTCTCGCCCCCGAATTTCAGAGCGTCGTGTTTGCTGGTCGCCGCGAGCGCGACCGTGTCCGCGCAGCTGTCAGGGAACTCGTGGATCACCCCAACCGTGTTCGAGTCGTACTCAGCAGCTCATTTCGTGCCCATTACTATCTCTGGCGGGCGAAGTACCTCTTTAATGATGTGAACTTCCAGGTGGGGTTTAGGGTCGACCGCGGAATCGGAAAACGGCCAGATCAGATTGAAGTGCAGACAACGCACGGAATCCCAATCAAGAAAATGGGCATCGACTCCGAGGCGGCGATCGATCCGTCTCAGCGAGACGTCTTCCTTGAGCGCAGCCAACGATACGACTACCTTGTCGCTTCAAGCCCTGAGGTTGGGGCCACATTCGCGCGCTCACACGGCGTTACCCCGAAACTGCTCCAGACCGGCCTTCCCCAACACGACGTGCTCTTCCAACGAAGAAGCAGCACTGAACTCGAGAAACTTCGCGCAAAGTACTCGCTTGATCCCCGCAAGCGTATCGCGCTGTATGCCCCGACGTTTCGCAACGACAATGGTGCGGTGTTCCCGTACCTCATCGACTTCGAGGTTCTACAGGAGCGGCTCGGTGATGACTACCAGATCGTCGTCAAACCGCATCCGTTCAATCACACTCAGCTGAGCATCATAGATTTTCGAGAACTTACGGATTTTGCACTGGCGCCACAAACCTCACCGTTCATCAAGTTGATGGGAGAAGTGCGTCGGGACGACGCATATGTTGCCGCAACGCTCGATTATGAAGCGTCTCGTTCGGAAGATCAGGTGCTGAACATCGAGGGGTCCATCAACGAGCTGATGGAGATTGCGGACGTCGTCGTGAGCGATTATTCGTCACTGATGTTCGGGTATATGCACCTACAGAAGCCGCTGGTCCTCTTCACGCCCGACATTGGGCATTATGAAGCTTCACGCGGCAGTTACTTCAACGTCGATGATGTCGCTCCGGGGGCTGTGGCAAAAGACACAGAAGAACTTGCAGATGCGCTACGTCTCGCTGAGTCGATCGAGGCCTGGAATGTCCGGTATGCGACCGCGCGCAGCGTGTTCATCGACCGTTTCCTCGAATGGGAGCGGGGCGGTGCTTCGCGCCGGATCCTCGCCGATATTGGCCTGATTGCGTCAGATGCCCGCTGAGTTCTTACGGGGCGGGGCTCGGTTCGGCCGCGAACTTTGCCTCAATCGTGGGTGAAGGTCACGTCCCCGGAACCGGGGGAGTACTTCGCGACACCCGATTGGAACCGCAGTGAACGACGGCCGCCCTGATCGAGAATCTGCACCTTCCCCATAACAAAACCCCAGTCGCCCCTCGGGCCCCCTGCCGCATCGTACGCGCGTTGAAATGCGCCATTCCGTAGTCCTTGAGTGACTTGGAGCTCTCGCGAAGACACGATGATCCCCTTTGTGCATTGCTGCAGCAGGCCGCCGCCGTTTTCTGTGATCTCGATAGGTGCGCCGAGAGGCTCACCATAGCTTTCCGGATGCTTCTTGATGTATCTCGCAAGTGCGTCGCTAGGCACGAATGCCCGTTTTGAGGCCTGATGCAGCCGTCGGTCAACCGCTCCAGACTTCGCGTTCATTTCTTTGATGGCGTCTTCGATTGGTCCGTCGAATACGATTTTGCCCTGGTGCAGCACGATACCGCGATCACACAGCTGTTTGACCTGGCTTGAGCTGTGGCTCACGATGAACATTGTCTTACCCGCGGCCCTCAATTCGGTCATGCGCGCGATGCACTTCTTACGGAAAGCGGCGTCTCCGACTGAGAGGACTTCGTCGACGAGGAGGACGTCGAGCTGCGTATGCACAGCTACCGCAAACCCGAGGCGTGAATACATCCCAGATGAGTAGAACTTCACTTCCGTGTCGATAAAGTCACCGATTTCGGCAAATTCAACGATGTCATCGAAGACTGCTTCGGTTTCGTCTTTGCTCATGCCGAGAATGGCGGCATTGAGATAGACGTTATCTCGGCCGGTGAGATTTGGATTGAAGCCCGCGCCCACTTCCAATAGACCCGCAATACGACCTCGAGTCCGTATCCAACCGCTGTCCGGGCGCAACACACCTGAAAGCATCTTGAGTGTCGTCGACTTGCCAGATCCGTTGCGGCCCATCAACGCCACCGACTGCCCCTCGGGCACGTCGAAACTCAGGTGATCGATTGCCTGAAATTTCGTACTTACCTTCTGTCGGCGTATCAGCGAGACGACAGCCTCTTTCACCGATGTCGCGTGTCGAATCGTGAACGCCTTGCTGATGTCATTAATGACGATCGCGGGCTTTGCGGTGGTCGTCGGGGTTTCAGAGATACTGGGCAAAGGTCCCCTCCAACTTGCGGAACGTCAGCTGGCCGACGAGCAGGGTGATGATCGCAATTCCGAGCGCGATGAGGGCATTCAGCATGAGGCCGTCTGGGCGGTCTGATCCCGGCGCGATTGGCAGCCAGAACACGTTGTGGAACAACTCGACCGCCGCAGTAACCGGGTTGATCATGTAGATCTCATAGACCCACTGTGGTGCGATGTCGCGAATCATCGAAGATGAGTAAAGAACCGGCGACGCCCACGTCGAGAACATCAGAATCAGCCCGACAACGTTGTGTGCATCACGGTATGCCACGTTCAACGCGCCGAAGAAGAGCCCGAGTCCGAGTGCGAACACAATGACGATAATGAGGCCCAAGACGAAGGCGATGACCTGCATCACGGTCACGGTCCAGCCGAGGAATAGACAGATGATGAGCAGCACGGCGGCCTGAGGGAGGAAGTGCGTGATCGCGCCTCCAACTGCGGCGACCGGGAACAGTTCGCGGGGCAGATAGATTTTCTTCACGAGCGAAGCGTTGTCTGTGATCGCGCTCGTCGTATTGCGCAGAACCTCACTGAACAGGCCGACTGTGATCAGACCGCAGAAGAGGTACACCGGGAAGTACTTGACGTCACGGTGCATGCCGAGCACGACGCCGATAACGACGTAGTACATCAGGAAGTGTGCGATGGTCTGCACGTACGACCAGATCCAACCGAGCGCGGATCCGTAATAGCGCGTGGTGACGCTCTTCTTCAGGAGAAGCGACAGCAGATAGCGATGTCGAAAGACATCCCACAGTCCCTTGCTCTTCCCCGGAGTATCGAACTCCGGGTCAGTGAGCGCAGCTTGGTAAGTCACAAACGTACATTCTACTTATTCTGTCTGGGGAGTGCCGGTGGAGGGCGACGGTCAGGCCTCGGCGTCGAAGATCTGGCCGACCGCCTCGCGCTTCTCCGCCTGGAACCCGTCTTCTGCACGGCCGACTGCCCAATATGCAGAGAGCGACAGGGCGCGCCTGTCGATGCCCCACTCGTTATGGAGCAATACTCGGAGCGCGCGCATCGCGCCGCGCTCGCCGTGTGCGAAGACCTCGGGGAGCGCGTCGCTCGCGGGAGCGGGAAGCGCGCGGGCGGCCTCGACAAGCAGTCCACCGAAGGCTGCCTGCGTGCCATCGGGGCGATTGCGGTGTAGCCACCGGACGTCGATTCCGACCGGGTGGCGCAGTTCGAGCTCGTCGTCGGCGCTACCGACCTCGATCAGGGCGACACCGTGTGCACTCGCTGGAGTGTTTTCGAGGGCGGCGGCGATCGCGGGGAGCGCCGAATCGTCGCCGAGGTAGAGTCGCGGCACCTGGGCATCGATCGATGGTGCGAATTGGCCGCCTGGGCCAGAGAGAGTAACCACGTCGCCCGGCTGGGCCTTGGCCGCCCACGGACCCGCGATGCCCTCGTCACCGTGGACCACGAAGTCGATCGCGAGCGTGTCGGTGGCCGGGTCAACCGAGCGGATCGTGTAGGTGCGCCGCACTGGCATGTCTTCGAGGGGAAGCGTCTCGCGCAGTTCGTCGAGGTCATACGGGGGCGTCAGCCCGAGTTCGGGTTTCGCGAACAGCAGCTTCACATACTTGTCGGTCTTCGCGAGGCGCTCGGGATCGGCATGACCGATAAAGGCGGCGAAATCGTCGCCCCCGAGATGCACGCGCACCAGATGTTCGCTGATGCGCTCAGTGTGATCGACGACGAGGGCTCTGGCGGGCCCACCGCGTCGGCGGGCGGGTGCGGATGCAGTCACTCCCTCACCGTACTCCGCTGGAGCTGGGGCTTTCTAGTGTTCTGTGGGGCGGCTCCGCGCGCTCGCTATAATTGTTGGTTTGACGAGAGGCGCACGATGATCGAGATTCTGAACGAAGACCAGCTGGCACGTGCACGTCGAGCCGGATCCCTCGTTGGCAACACGCTGCAGACTCTGCGCGAGCGCGCCACCGTCGGCACAAACCTGCTCGAACTCGACCGGCTCACCGCGGAGATGATCGAGGCCGGCGGAGGGGTGTCCTGCTACGTCGACTACGCGCCGTCGTTCGGAAACGGCCCCTTCGGGCACTACGTGTGCACGGCCGTCAATGACGCGGTGCTGCATGGCATGCCGCACGACTACGCGCTCGCCGACGGCGACCTGCTTACTCTCGACCTCGCGATCTCGGTTGACGGCATCGCCGCCGATGCTGCAATCAGCTTCATCGTTGGCGAGTCCCGCCCCGAAGAGAGCGTTGCGCTCATCGAGGCGACGCAGTGTGCGCTCGCGGCCGGCATCGCAGTCGCGAAGCCCGACGCTCGAATCGGTGACATCTCCCATGCGATCGGCGGCGTGCTGAAAAGCGCGGGCTACTCGATCAACATGGAATTCGGTGGACACGGCATCGGTTCAACGATGCACCAGGAGCCGCACGTGGCGAACAACGGTCGAGCTGGCCGAGGCTACCGCCTGCGCCCCGGCCTGCTGCTCGCCGTTGAGCCATGGGTCATGGCCGATACTGATCGCCTCGCGGTCGATGCTGACGGCTGGACGTTGCGCAGTGCTACCGGTGGGCGCACCGCGCATAGCGAGCACACGATTGCGATCACCGAAGACGGTGCCGAAATCTTGACGCTCCCGACGTCCTCGTAGCCGCGGCGAACTACTGACGTTCGAGCGTCAGCGACTTGGCAGCGTCGACGCCTCCGTCTGACGAGCCGAGCAGCATGATGTGGTCTTCGTCGATGAAGCCGGCGAAGGTAGCGTCGTGCAACAGTGACGAGATCGGCACCTCGTCTAGGTCGGCACACGCCATATTCGTCCATCGGCCTCCGTCGGCCGTGAACGCGCCATGCAGGGGAGCGGAGTCCATAGACGCTTCGCCGTAGCCCTCGGCCGGGCCCAGGCTCCAGGTGCCTGTCGTCGAGTTGCAGCCGTCGGTGGCGCTCCACTCCGACTCTGACGTGAACTCGATTTGTGCGCCGCCCGTCGCCATCGGATCGCTCGGCACCCACGTGCCGACGAGGGAAACCCCAGTGTCGCGCGTCCGAACGAGGTCCATGCTGTCGCCCTCGGCAGTAGTGAGTACCAGGTCACCACCATCTACAACAGCTGAGACCGCCTGCGAAACCGAGGTCGGGATTGCGACGTTGTCGCACGCGATGAGTGTCATCGCGGTCGAGCCGGCAATCTCGAGCGCGCCGTCGTCACCGACGCTCCACGTGCCGTCGAGCCCGTTGCAGCCATCGGAGGCAAACCACAGACCGTAATCGGTGAACTCGACGAACGCATCTTGATTCGCCGGCTTTGGTGCCTGCCAACGGCCGACGAGCTCGGCGGCGACGAGCGCTTCTGATCCCGAATCGCTTGAATCGCCGGATTCAGAACCAGCGTGACCGTCCGAGTTCGGCGCGATCGCCCACACGGCGAAGACGCTGCCGAACGCGAGTGCCCCCGCCGCGAGGGTGCCAATTGCATGCTTCAGATTGTCAGACACGGGCGCTCCTTCGTCGGTGGGCTGGTGCCAGTGTATGCCAGCTGGGCCCGGCGCAACTAGTCAGTTTTTGGTGTAAACGCCTGTTCAGCGAGATCAATCAACTCGGCGACGCGCAGACTATCGCGCCGTAGCTCGTCGAGTTCGCCCTCAAGGCGGGTAATGCGCTCACGTTCGACTTGCAGCTCGTCTTCGAGACGGGCAATCGTCTCGTGTGGGGTGCCGAGAATACGGCGGGCTCGGCCGACTGCGCGTCGCGCCGCACTGGGTTCGGTCATGCGGATCCTCCGATAGTCGAAGCGGGCGAGGGGTTCGGTGCGTGCTCGGATGCGAGACGCACGTGCGCGCCGATTGGGCGGCGCGAGCGACGCGCGAATGTCTCGGCGCGAGCGAGCGGCATCGTCTCGATGGCGCCGGTGGTGAGCTTCGGGAGGGGCTCGTGAATCGCATCGAACTCAACGATGAGTCCGTATGTCTCGGCCTCCTCGACCAGCGCGGCCTCCTCGAGGTGCCACCCGGTCGGATCGTCGATCGTCACATCCCGCGCGTGCCGCGAGTGGAAGGTAAACGCCGCCCGCCCGCCCGAGCGCAGTGCCATGCGCATGAGCCGCCATGCGTAACCGCGCGCGAGGTGGCCGATCTGTTCGAGCGTGTGATTTGCCACGACATCGAAGGATCCACTGATGCCGAGTTCGAGCGGGATCGCAAGCGACTGCGCGCGGTATAGATTGACGTGCGCGTACTCGGGGGTGCCGCCGCTGGCGGGCGCTTCGCCGAAGTCTGCGGCGCTGGTCGCAAACGAGCTCGCTCGCCGGAACGCCTCCGAGGAGTAATCGAGACCAATCACGCGGCTCTCGGCGAGCGCGGAGTTGAGGGCTCGGGTGAGGGCGCCTGCCCCACTCCCCAAGTCAAGTACTACGGCTGATGGTGTCTGCCGGGCAGTTGCGAGCAGCCACTCGCGGCCCAGCTCCCACTGCGCGTCTACGGCGGCGTACGTTGCCGCGGCGGTGCTTGAGTAGTGCGCATCCCAAAAATCACGCTGAAAGTTGAACGCCCCGAACCAGCTATCAAAGCGGCGGCGGGTGTTCTCTGGCGTCTCAAGTACGAAGCCCGGGATCGGCGTGCGCCAGTTCTCGTCGTAGTTGATCGTGAGCCATCGGTCGGTATCGGCCGGCGCGGGAAAGACGACGCCGGTGATGGTCACCTCGCTGAAGGGGAGCATTTGCGACTGGGTCATCTCACCGCGCACGTGAAACGGCTGATTGATGATTCCGTCGTCGGAAAAGAACGCGGCAAACACGTCGATATAGTGCACGACGGCTTTGCGATCTTCGTCCCGGAAAATGAGCTGCATGTGTGTCGCGCTGTGTCGCTTGACCTCGTAGCCGAGTTCGGCGAGCGCGTGCCCGATTCGGAACGCCTCGATTGCGACGTCAACGGGGTGTGTATGCCGCGAGAGGTATGCAAGATCCGCGTCGTCATCGTGAGGGAGGAGTCGGCCATCACGCACCGCGCCGAGCAGCGTGCCGCCGACGACAAAGGGGCGAAGCCTGAGCTCGCGCAACTGCTCGATCAGGATCGCGGAGCGCTCAACAATGAGTGCCTGGACTTCGGCCCCCATCGCGTCGATCGCAACCCCAAGACGACCCCACTTGTTCACTACGAGGGGGGTGCCAGTGTCGTCGACCACAACGGTGCGGTGCGGTGCCTGGTTGAACGCCACCTCGGCCTCGCTCAGCAGGGCGCCGGTTTCTGAGTCGTGCACGCTCACGACGGTGCTGCCGGTGAGGCGGGGGAGCAGGCTCTCCGGCCACTCGACCTCTGCCGGAGTGTCAACGTCTCGCACATCGATGGACCAGATACGCACGTCATCGAATCTGACGTCGACTGACGCCGTGCGCTCGGGAAGCGCTGAGAGGACGAGGTGTCGAGGCGTAGATTTCACGTTCATATGGTGCCCTGCACTGCGGGTGCGCTCAGTCTAGCGTCGGCCAGTATGGCTCCGGCCTCTAAGCTAGGGGGTATGGATCTTCTCGTAGTCGGATCAGGCTTCTTCGGACTCACCATCGCCGAGCGCGCAGCGAACGCGGGCAAGCGGGTCGTCGTCATCGATCGTCGCTCGCACATTGGCGGCAACGCTTACTCCGAGGCTGAGCCCGAGACGGGTATCGAGGTGCACCGCTACGGTGCGCACCTCTTCCACACCTCGAACGAGACGGTGTGGGAGTACGTGAATCGCTTTACGACGTTCACGAACTACGTGCACAAGGTCTACTCGAACTTTAAGGGCGAGGTGTACCCGCTGCCGATCAACCTCGGCACGATCAATCAGTTCTTCCGCGCCGCCCACGGCCCGCAGCAGGCGCGCGAGCTCATTGCCGAGCAGGCCGAAGAGTTCGACACCAAGTCGGCTCAGAACCTCGAGGAAAAGGGAATTTCGCTCATCGGCCGCCCCCTCTACGAGGCGTTCATTCGTGACTACACGGCGAAGCAGTGGCAGACGCCGACCACCGACCTACCGGCCGAGATCATCAGCCGCCTCCCGGTGCGATACACCTACGACAACCGCTACTTCAACGACACGCACGAGGGGCTGCCGACCGACGGCTACACGGCCTGGCTCGAGCGCATGGCCGATCACCCCAATATTGAGGTGCGGCTCAACACCGACTTCTTCGACGAGAGCCAGCCGCTGAACAAGCGCGCGGTCGTCGGCACTGTGCCGATCGTCTACACCGGTCCTGTCGACCGCTACTTCGACTACACGGAGGGCGAGCTCGGCTGGCGCACGCTCGACTTCGAGCAGGAGGTGCTGCCGGTTGGAGACTTCCAGGGCACCAGCGTGATGAACTACGCGGGCGCAGACGTGCCGTACACGCGTATCCACGAGTTCCGCCACTTCCACCCAGAGCGGGAGTACCCGAGCGACAAAACCGTGATCATGCGCGAGTTCTCGCGCTTCGCGACCCGCGAGGATGAGCCCTACTACCCGGTGAATACCCCCGAGGATCGGGATCGCCTACTGAAGTACCGCGAACTCACTGCGGGCGAGGACGGCGTCTTCTTCGGTGGACGCCTCGGTACATACCAGTACCTCGACATGCACATGGCGATCGGAGCGGCGCTCTCGATGTACCAGAACAAGCTCGCGGAGCGCCTCGGCGCCTAGCGGCCGCCCGCTGCGGGCGCAGCGGGCGCAGCGCAAGGCTGCGCCCGCGCAGCCGCTGACCACGAGGGTTCGCGCTGACCACGAGGGAAAACTAGACGAAAGTTCCCTCGGTCTCGCGCGAAACCCTCGTGTTCAGCGGGCGCCCGGGCGACCGGTCGGCGGGCGCCCGCAGCGGGCGCCCGCCGCGGGTTACGCCTTTGCGAGGTAGGCGGCTAGCGCGTCTTCGGCAGCGCGCGGCGTGAAGCCCGTTGCCTCGATCTTCGCGAGGGCGAGCGTGCTGCGCAGTGGGCGCGGCGCAGCCTCCTTGCCAGCGAAATACTCGGCCGTGCTCACTCCAGTCACTCGCGCGGCGTCGTGGCCCGACAGCTCGTAGACGCGCTGTGCGATCTGCGCCCACGAGACCGCAGGCCCCGAGTTCGTCAGGTTGTACGTGCCGTAGGCCGGCCGCGCGTTGAGCAGGTGGACGATGCCGGCGGCGATGTCTTCTGTGAAGCTGAGGCGACCGATCTGGTCATCGACGACGCTCGGGTCGATGCCGCGCTCCGCGAGCGAACGCATCGTGCGCACGAAGTTGCCACCCTCACCGATGACCCAGCTGGTGCGCACGATGTAGTGGCGCGGCACCGTCTGCACGACTGCGTCGCCGGCGGCCTTGGTCTGACCGTAGACGCCGAGCGGAGCGAACGGCTGCTCCTCGGTGTAGCTCTCGTGCGTGCCATCGAAGACGTAGTCACTCGACACGTGCACGAGCGTGATGCCGTGCTCAGCGCAGGCCCGTGCGAGGCGTGTGACGCCCGACACGTTTGCGGCCCAGGCGTCTGCGCGCCCGGCCTCGGTCTCTGCGTCGTCGACCTTCGTGTAGGCCGCAGCATTGATCACGGTGTCGTAATCAGCCCACCGCAAGCCGTCGAAGGCCCCCGGGTCGGCAAGGTCGATGCGATCCCGAGCCGCGAAATCGGCGGCGGGGAGCGCCTCGCGCAGCGCGCGGCCGAGCTGGCCGTTCGCGCCGAGTACGAGCGTGCGTTTCGGCGACATCGGCACAACGTCGGGGAGTTCGGGGTGCGCGAGATCCTTCGCCGACCGCTCCGCCTGGTCGAGGGGGATCGGCCATTGGATCGCGGCGGTCGGGTCCGCGAGGTTCAGGAACGTGTACTCGCTCTGCGCCTCGGCGCTCCAGTGCGCGTTGACGAGGTAGACGTACGCGGTGTTGTCTTCAAGTGTCTGGTACGAGTTGCCGACGCCGCGCGGCACGAAGATCGCCGAGTCGGGGCCGAGCTCGGCCGTGAAGACGGTTCCGAAGGTGTCACCCTCGCGCAGGTCGACCCAGGCGCCGAAAATGCGCCCGGTGGCAACCGACACGTATTTGTCCCAGGGCTCCGCGTGAATACCGCGGGTTGCGCCTGTCGCATCGTTGAACGAGATGTTGTTCTGTACCGGCCCGAAGTCGGGCAGCCCGAGGGCCACCATCTTCTCGCGCTGCCAGTTCTCTTTGAACCAGCCGCGGTTGTCGCCGTGCACGGGGAGATCGAGCAGTACGAGGCCCGGAATCGTAGTCTCGGTAATGGAGAGCGGCTTCGCTGCCATGATTACTGGCCCTGCTCGCGGTACTTGGCCTCGGTTGCGGCCTTCTGCGGCTGCCACCACTCCTCGTTCGCCCGATACCAATCGATGGTCGCGGCGAGGCCGCGCTCGAAGTCGGGGAACGACGGCTGCCAGCCGAGCTCGGTGCGCAGCTTCGTCGAGTCGATGGCGTAGCGGAGGTCATGGCCGGGACGATCGACGACGTGGTCGTAGGCGTCGCTCGGCTGACCCATGCCGGTAAGGATCAGCTCGAGTACCTGCTTGTTGTTCTTCTCGCCGTCGGCGCCGATGAGGTAGGTCTCGCCAATGCGGCCTGCCTCAACGATGCGGAGCACCGCCGAAGAGTGGTCGTCAGCGTGGATCCAGTCGCGCACGTTCAGACCCTCACCGTACAGCTTCGGGCGCTCGCCGACCAGGATGTTCGTGATCTGACGAGGGATGAACTTCTCGACGTGCTGACGCGGGCCGTAGTTGTTCGAGCAGTTCGAGATGGTCGCCTCGACGCCGAACGAGCGCACCCAGGCGCGCACGAGCAGGTCTGATCCGGCTTTCGTCGACGAGTACGGGCTGGACGGGTTGTACGGCGTCGACTCGGTGAAGCGCTGGGGATCGTCAAGCTCGAGGTCGCCGTAGACCTCATCGGTCGAGATGTGGTGGTAGCGCTTGCCGTGGCGGCGCACGGCCTCGAGCAGCGTGTACGTGCCAATGATGTTGGTGTCGAGGAACGGCTTCGGGTCGTGCAGCGAGTTGTCGTTGTGCGATTCAGCCGCGTAGTGCACGAGCACGTCGGTCTCGGCGACGAGCCGGTCAACGAGCTCGGCGTCGCAGATATCGCCGCGTACGACGGTGACGCGGTTCTCGGGGAGACCCGCGAGAGAGGCTGCGTTACCGGCGTAGGTGAAGTTGTCGAGCACGGTCACGACGTCGTCGGTGTTCGCGACGAGATAGTGCACGAAGTTCGATCCGATGAAGCCGGCTGCGCCGGTCACGAGAATCTTGCGGGCCACGGAGTTCCTCCAGGGGATCGATGTTGTCAGTCGGTGCGGGCCGCGATCACGGCGTCCGCGGGATTCAGTCTAGCCACGGCTCATGGGCCGAAGGCGTGACGCAGCATTCGGCCTACGGCCGCAAAGTTACCGCGCACGAGCGCCCCTGGCGCGAGGCTGAGCGCGTGCGCGCGCGACGTGAGGTGCAGTTTGGCCGCTCGGCGGGTGCGTCGCCAGCCGTGCTCGTCCGCGAGCGTCGCCGCGAGCGCGAAGTACTCGCGTTCACCGGCGAAGCGGCTGCCGTCGAGTAGCAGCACCGATGACGCGCTTTCGTCGTGCCGCCGGTAGGCGAACACCTCGTCAGGAATGACGAGCAGCGTCGTGCCAGCGAAGAACATGTCCATCAGTAGCGCGAGGTCTTGGATCACGGCAAACTCGTCGCGAAACTCGAAACCGCGAATTGTCTCGGTGCGGAAGGTCAGTGACGGCCAGTACAGCCAGTCGCCGTGCATCAGCCCGGTCCCCAGCCGATCGCCCGAAAGCAGCACCGGGCCCGCGGCGCGGGGTCGCAGTAACCGCTGCTTGACCGTATCGACGAGGGTTGACGCCGGCGCGCCCGCGGCGTCGATGACGCGCACCCCCGGCTGAATGATGTCGGCGCCCGGAATGACCTCGGCCGTGCGAACGATTGCGGCGACGTAGTCGGGCAACAGCAGATCGTCGTTACCCATCACCGTGACGAGCGGCGCGGTCGCGGCGGCGACGCAGCTGCGGAAATTCGCGGTGATGCCCTCATTCTGCGACTTCTTCACGTACGTGATGCGGTCGTCGGCGAACGACGCGACGAGGTCGCGGGCGGCGTCGCCGGGGGTGGCGTCGTCGATCACTGTCAGGTGCCAGCGCGGGTCTGTCTGCGCCACGACGCTTGCGATTGCTTCGCGCAGGTACGCCGTGTCACCCCAGTGCGGCACGCAGATGTCGATTACTGCGGGCACGTCCGCCCCCATTACTCGCACCCGACGACGCGGTACAGCCGCGCGTCGCCCTCGCTGTCGACCAGCTTCACCGCAGACGACTTATCGAGGTCATCGAGACCCGGCATATCGTGATTTCCCTTGTGTACTTCGCGGTCACCAAAATCGAGTACGTACTCGATGTTCTCGGCAGCGATCGCGTCACACACCTTGCTGCCGGGCTGAGCGTCGCGCAGTTCCTCGTTGACGAGCAGTGTGTCTTCGGTGAAGTCGATCATGACGTGCGGCATCGTGACCCAGCGTCCACTGAACGCGTACGCCATGCCGGCTCCCGTCCAGCCGTTGCCGGCGATGGTCGCACCCTCTGGCACCTCATCGGCCAGGCGCTTCAGCAGTGCGAGCTCATCGGTGTTGACCAGATCGGAGTCCTTGCCGTACGCGAAGGAGTCGCGAGTCTTCTCGGTGATCTTCTGCATTGCCGTGCTGGCCTGGGTGAGCACGAGCACGGCAGCGACGAGCAGCAGCGTGAGCCCGCCCGCGAGTACGCGCCGGTCTCCGGCCAGGCGGGCGATCCACACGATGATGGTGCTGAGCCCGAGCACGGCCAACGGCAGCGTCGCGAAAACAGTGATCGCTTCGATACGGGGAATGTTCTGGTACCAGATACCGGTCACCCAGAATCGTGTGCCCCAGTGGTGCACACCGGCGACCACGATGAACATGATGCCGACCATCGCGTACGTGCCGAGCATGGCGATCGACACCCGATCGCGCCGGATCAGCGCAACGACGACCCCGATGAGCACGAGCGCCCCGGTGACGTAGGGAATCGCACCGCGGTCAAGCTGTGAGGTAAAGAAGCGGAGCGTCGCCTCCGGGGCGCCCATCTCGGCCTGCCAGAACGCCTGCGCACGCGGCGGGCGTACGGCGAGGAACAGTGCGAAGCCGCCGACGAGGTACAGCACGAGCGAGATGAGCGGGAACGCAATCGAACGCCCCTCGCGGCGGCGATCTCGCACGGCATTGAACGCCCAGACCAGCACGAACGGCACCGAGCAGGCCAGCAGCGCCATGAGGGCGCCCGGGTGCGTCACCGCGAGGCCGGGGGTGAGCCCGAGCAGCAGCAGCCACCGCGTCGACAGCTTCATCGTGGTCGGAATCTTCTCGAATCCGATGATGCCGACGACGACCGCAAGCGCGGCCGGCACGAGCGCGAAGCCCAGGAACATCGGGTAGAGCACGCCGTACCCGAGCATCAGAATCGGGAACACCGGGAAGGCCGCCGACAGCACCGCAGCCGAGAGTGCCACCGCAGCGCCGCGTCCCAGCAGCGTACGTGCCAGCAGCACGCCGCCGGAGCCCCAGATGATTGCTGCAACGACGAGCGTCACCGCATTGGTCGCGACGGGAATGCTCGCGCCGCTGAGATCGACGACGAGGGAAACGACGGCGTGCCAGCCCGACGGGTAGAAGCCGAGGTTGCCCATCGGCGAGTTCATCAGGCCGATCTTCAGCGGAGACGCGTCCTGCTGATCCAACACGAACTGCACCGCATTGAGATGGAAGATGTTGTCGAACGTCTGCGAGATATCGTCGGGCGAACCGATCGCGTGCGTGACGCGCCAGGCCATGATGATTCCGACGAGCACGAGGGTCGCCACGAGCGAGACCTTCGCCCCGGTCGAGAGCCCGAGTGGGGCATACGCCGGAGCACCGTCGGCAACGCGCATGACCGGCTGCCTAAAGACGAAGCGCACGAGCAAGCCGATGAGCACCGCGAGCACCACGCTCACCGCGAGCACGGGCCACACGCCCCACCCGATGCCGGCGAACGATAGCCCAAGCGCTGAGAGCGCGATTACGCTCACTGAAATCGGGCCAGCGGTCGCCCAGAGCCACAGCCCGCGCAGTCGAAGCGCCACGCCGATCAGCAGACCGGGCAGCAGCAGCACCGCGGCAGCGGCGAGGAAGACGGGAGTAATGGCGAACCAGGAGGTCATGAACCGCGCTTTCGCTGGGGGGAACGGAGATTGCTGAGCCCGCGGCGACCGCGCGCCGCGACGATCATGCGCAGCACAAGCAGCCGCGAACGGAGCACGTGCACTATCGAGCGCGGTTGCGACGGCGAGGCGTTGCTGTCGTGCAGGCGACGCAGCGTCACAACGTCATCGATGTGAACCATCTCTCCGGCGAGATTGCCGACGAGCGCGAGCCAGAGATCGTGCGATTCATACAGCCAATTGGGAAACGGCGTCACGCGGTGGGCGAAAGATCGGCGAAACCCCATCGCGCACCCGAAATACGGCATGACGCCGCCGAGCACGCCGAGTGCATTGCGGATCGGGGCCCTGCGGCCGACGCGGGGGAGCCGCCACTCGCGAATGCCGAGCGGCCCCGAGATCGGGCGCGCCTCGCCGAGTAGATCGAGGTTGCCGGCGACGACGTCGGCGTTCGCGAGCGCGCGACGCATCGCGTCGACGCGGCCGGGCGCCCACACGTCGTCTTGGTCTGCGAGCAGCACGACGTCGCCCCTTGATTCGAGAAGCGCGTGCTCGAACGTGCGCACGTACCCGCGGTTCACCGGCTGCTCGATCAAGCGAATGCGCGAATCGTCGATGCCGCGGATGACGTCGACGCTGTCGTCAGGAGAGGCGTCATCGACCACAACGACCTCGTCGTGCGGGCCGAGCTGCGCCAGAATGCTCTCGAGCTGCTCACGCACGTAGGCTGCGCCTCGGTAGCTCGCGACGCACACTGACACCTCGGGCACGGACCCGGGTGAATCGGAATCAGGGTGCTGCACGCGTAAATCGTCTCCTTGTGGCCTGTGGGAGAGGCGGCTCGATGCGCCGGTCCCGCTCCGTCCTCCAGTGAGCCGGGTCACCATCCAGGATAGAGTAAGCGCATCATGAATGATGCGAAGCCCCTGCATACGGCACGGAAATCAGCGTCCGAGCGGGTGGCAGCGATCGTCACTTCGTTCCGCCCAGAGCCCTCGCTTGTCGAGTACTGCGCGCTACTCGCGGAACAGGTGTCCGCGATCATCGTCGTCGACGACGGGAGCGGACCCGCTGCAGACGAGGTGCTGGCCGCGCTCGCCGCCGCTGGCGTGCAGATCGAGCGCCAGCCAGAGAACGCCGGTATCGCCAACGCGATCAACCGCGGGTACGAGGCGATGGCAGCGCACGATCCCGAGCTCGTGATCACGTTCGACCAGGATTCAAAGGTCACCCCCGGCTTCGTGGAGGCACTCGTCGCGCAGTACGACCTGAGCGTCGCCGCCGGGCTGCGGGTCGGCATGGTCGCGCCCGAGTATTTCGCCGGTTTCAAGCAGACGCAGATGCCGCAGCGGAACGGTTATCTCGAGGCGTATCAGCCGATTCAGTCGGGCCTGGTGATGCCGTTCAAGGTGATTCGGGATCTCGGGCCGCAGCGCGGCGATTACTTCATCGACTCGGTCGACACGGAGTACTACTTGCGTGCAATTCGCGCGGGTTACGCCTCGGTGTGTGCGCCCGGTCTCGACATGCCGCACAGCCTCGGCCACAAGCTGCACGTGCGCGTGCTCGGTCGCACGCTGATGAATAAGCAGGGCAATCCGCGCTCGATCTCGGTGAGCAGCCCGTTCCGGTACTACTACCGCATCCGCAACCGGATGGTGCTGAACCGCGAGTATCTATCGCTCGCGTCGCACCGTTCCCTGATGCTGCGTGACACGTTTCGCGAGTACCTCCACTACTGCTTCGCGCTCTATTGCTGCCGGGGCAAACTGTCGCTCGTGAGCGTGCTGTGGGCTGGCTGCCGCGCGGGGCGCAAGCACCGCATGGGCAAGATTCCCGACGCCGTGGCGGCGCGTTCGCGGCGCGTGAGCTGGCGCAACCCGGCGTAGAGTCAGTCGGCCGGGCGCTGCGTGCGCGCGACCTTGCGCAGCTCGATGATCGCCGACGGCAGCAGCACGGCGAAGATCAGCATCTCTGACGCGGCGAGACCCGCGGCGATGCCAGCCGACGATCCGGCGATGCCGAGCGAGATCATGAGTGCCAGGCCGATTACGGCCGCAACAACTGTCGCCACGAAGACCTGCCTGAAGCGCGCGGCCGGAATCATGATGTTGCGAATCAGCGGGGTCGTTGCCGAGATGAAGAACAGCGCCATGCCGAAGTACAGCGACTGCGGGTAGGTCGCTGCGACCGCTTCGCCGAACACGAAACCGGTAACCCACGGGCCGAGGATCGCGATGAGCATACCGCCCACCAGCCCGAGCGCGGTGTGGGCGATGATCGCGGCGAAGTGGCGCTTGATCGGACTCGTCGCGGTCGGTTCGAGCACCCACCCCTGAAAGGCGTCACCGAGTGCGGTGACCGCCATGATCGAGATGCGGTAGAGCCGCTCTGCCGAGCTGAACGTGCTCGCGTTCGCCGGCGCGAGCGTTGCCGTCGAGATGGGCACCGGCGTCGAGCCGTAGGAGTTGCCGGTGAAGTCGATGAGCGCGGTCGGCAGCAGGAAGCGCAGTTCGGAAAGCACGCGCCGCGGCGAAAACCGCTCGTGCTCAGAGCCCCGCAGCACCATGCGGCTGAACGCCCACACCGAGCCGAGACTCACGGCGATCAGCGTCACGGGGTAAAACCACACCCACCCGGTCGCGAGCAGCACGGGCACCGCGGCGAGCGAGACGATGAGGCGCGGGATCGCGTCGTACTTGCCCATCAGCATGGGCCGCCCGACGCCGATGCAGTACCAGTTCGGGCTGAGCCCGACGAGCACGCCGCCGACGGCCATGAGCACCGACTCGAGCCGATAGTCGTCGCTCGTGATGAGCAGCGTCGCGATCACCACGACCGGCAGCGCGATCGCGATCACGCTCAGCCGCGTGTGCAGGCTGATCCGGTAAATGCGCTGGCGCTCGACGTCGTCGGCGGCCTTCGCGATGCGCACGGGGCCCAACACGCCCCAACCGAACAGCACGCCGATCGCGCCGAGCGTGCCGATCGCCTGGCCCGCCGTGTAGTTCGCCCAGCCTCCGTCGCCCAGGAGTCGAGAAATGATCGGGAGCAGCAGGAACGGCGCAATGAGCGCGAGAAGCGGAAACCCGGTGAACCCCGCGAGGCGCTTGAATACGGTCTTCATTAGGGGCGCTCGGGCGCGCGGTGATCCTCGTCGTCGCTCACGCCAATCGTGCCAGGCGCGTCGCCAGCGTCGCCTGCGCCGCGAGCGTCCCGCTCGTCCAGGCGCGCCGCAAGCTGCTCGACCTCGAGGCGATTGATCGCAACGTCTTCAGCGAGCCGGCGAATCTCAGCCTCTGCTCGCGAAAGCTCCCATGAGAGATGCAGCGCGACGCCGACGAGCAGCACGATCGCGCCGCCGAACAGCAGATTCGCGGGCACCTGCACGTGCAGCGCATCGGTGAGCCACTCGAGCAACCCGGGCACCACGGTCACGATGATCGCGGCGATGCCGATCACGAGCCACATCACGGCGTACTTCTCGCTGAGCTGACGCTTCGCGAGCATCACGAGAATCACGGCCACCATGATGATTGCCAGAACTGCGCCGAACGCGATGATCATGCGGAATGCTCCTGCACGTTGGAGGACGCTGGCCGGGTCACCGCGATGAGCAGGGCGAACGCGGAGCGCAACAGGTAGATAGTGGAGCCGATGGCGCCCTGGCTGGGCTGACCGTGACGGCGCGGACGCATCGCGACCGGAACCTGAGTCACGGTGAGACCCGCGCGCAGCGCGCCGACGAGCGAGTCGACGGTGTCGCCGAGATATTCGGCCGGGTAGTAGTCGACATACTGCTGGATCGCGCGCGGCCCGGCCGCGCGGAAGCCAGAGGTGACGTCGGTGAGGCGCGTGCGCGCGATGCCCGAGAGCGCGCGCCCGAGCAGCACCATGGCCCACCTGCGCGGGCCCTTCGCGGTGTAGGTGCCGACGTCAGCGAAGCGAGCGCCGATCGCGATGTCGGCGGTGGTGAGCGCCGCCACGATCTGCGCGATATCTGCGGGGTTGTGCTGCCCATCTGCGTCGACCTGAATAGCAGCCTGGTAATTGTGGCGGAGCGCGTAGTGGAAGCCCGCGCGCATCGCGCCGCCCACGCCGAGATTGAACGGCAGCACGAGCACGAGCGCGCCGGCTGAGCGCGCCACGTCAGCGGTGTCGTCGGTCGAACCGTCGTCTACAACGAGCACGTCGTACCGCGCGTCGGCGGCGCGAATCTCGGCCACCGTTTCAGCGACGTTGGCGCGCTCGTTCCAGGCTGGCACGATCACGAGCACTCGGGTCGATGGTGCCGAAACGGGAATGCCGGAGTGCTGCACTACTGCTCCAGAAGGCGGTTCAGGTACGCGCCGTATCCGCTCTTCACGAGCGGCGCGGCGAGTGCCGCGAGCTGCGCGTCGTCGATCCAGCCATTGCGCCACGCGAGTTCTTCGACGCAGCCGATCTTGAAGCCCTGGCGCTCCTCGATGATGCGCACGTACTCGCCGGCCTGCATCATCGACTCGAATGTGCCGGTGTCGAGCCACGCGGTGCCGCGATCAAGCACCTGCACGCTGAGCGTGCCGGCATCGAGGTAGCGCTCGTTCACCGACGAGATCTCGAGTTCGCCGCGCGCGCTCGGCTCGATGGTCTTGGAGATTTCAACCACCCGATTGTCGTAGAAGTAAAGGCCGGGCACGGCGTAGTTGCTCTTCGGGTGCTCTGGCTTCTCTTCGATCGAAAGAGCCTTGCCCTGCTCATCGAACTCGACGACGCCGTACGCCTTCGGGTTCGCGACCGGGTAAGCGAACACGCGCGCCCCCTCGATCTCGCTGTTGTGACGCAGCGCCGTGCCGAGGCCCGAACCGTGAAACAGGTTGTCGCCGAGCACGAGCGCGACGCTCTCGTCGCCGATGAATTCTTCGCCGATGATGAAGGCCTGCGCGAGCCCGTCAGGCGACGGCTGCACCGCGTACTCGAGGCGCATGCCCCAGTCGCTGCCGTCGCCGAGCAACGCCTTGAACTGGTCGTTGTACTCGGGAGTCGTGATGATGAGCACCTCTCGGATGCCAGCCGCCATCAGCGTCGCGAGGGGGTAGTAGACCATCGGCTTGTCGTAGATGGGCATGAGCTGCTTCGAGATGCCCTTGGTGATCGGCCACAGGCGTGTGCCAGAGCCGCCCGCCAAAATGATTCCGCGCATGTCTACCTATTTCATTCGTATCGGTGGGATGGGTGCGAACTGCACCGAGTCTAGCTGGGGCCTCGGGCGATGCCCCTTAACGACCCTCGAAGGTGCGCTTCCACTCATCGAGCGACGTGACGTGGGGAAGCGCGGCGCGGTACTCGGCGGCCAGACGGTCCCAGTTTTGCTCGATCTCGCGCGCGAGGGCTCGCGACTCCCGCAGCAAACGGCGGAATTTGGCGCGGTCGTGGCGGTACCACATCTTGCCGCTGCCGTCGGCGGCACCCACGATCACGCTTGAGTGATGCGGAATGCGCCACCACAGCGCGTCGACCTTCGCATACTCGAGCTCGGGGGCTTGGGCGTCAGCCTCGCTGACGGTACGGCGCCAGTGCTGCGGCAGCATCCGCGCCGTGAAGATTCCGAGCCGCACGCCGGTGGGGTAATCGGTGGGCTTCTCGAGCAGTGGGAGGGCGCGGCCGCCCCGGGCGAACGGGGTGTCGCTGTCGCCCGGGCGATAGACGTGGGTCTCGGGGAAGTCTGCGGCGCGTGCTCGGGCCGCAGGCATGTCCTGCGAAAGATCCTTGTGCAGGCTGTCGGGCCCGCGAAGCACCGCGCGCATGCCGTCGACCGCGAGCTGCGTCGCGTAGTACTGCATGTTCAGCAGCTTCTTGATGTCTTGCCGGCCGCTGTTGCGCATGAGGCCGCCGCCCTTCGGGCGATCCGAATGCAGCAATCCCGCGATGATGCGGTTGCGCGTGTGGAAAAACGCCTGCCAGTCTTGCGAGTCGTCCTTGTCGATCCAGGAGACGTGCCACAGGGCGACACCCGGCAGCGACACAGTGCGGTAGCCGGCATCGCGCGCGCGGAGGCCGTACTCGGCGTCGTCCCACTTGATGAAGACGGGCAGTGACAGGCCGATGTCAGCGATGATCTTCTTCGGGATCATGCACATCCACCAGCCGTTGTAGTCGGCGTCGAGGCGCGCGTGCATCCACGGAGTCTGCCGCAGGTTGCGTTTGCGGAAGTCGTGGCGGTGCTGCTCTTCGAACGATGGCCCCCACATGAACGGATCTGGGCGCACGACCTCGGCCCATGCGTGCAGCACGGGCTTGTCGAGCAGGTCGAACATGTGGCCGCCGACGATCACCGGGGTTCGGCTGAATCGACCGAACTGCAGGGCGCGAAGCGCGCTCTCGGTCTCGAACTCGACGTCGTCATCGAGCAGCAGCAGAAAGTCGGTGTCTTCACTCTCTAACGTCTCGGCCATGGAACGAGCGAAGCCGCCAGAGCCGCCAATGTTGCCCTGCTCGATGACGCGCAGCTTCTCGCCGAGCACTCCAGCGGCCTCGTCGAAGCCTTCTTCGTCACGCACCTTCTGCGTGCCCTGATCGACCAGGAAGATGCGATCGATGCCCTCGAGCAGCGCGGGGTTGTCAGCGATGTTCCGCAGGGTGCCAACGCAGTAGTCGGGTTTGTTGTAGGTCGTCATGCCGAGGCTGAGTTTGCCCGTCTCAACCGGCTCAGCTTCGGTCGACCAGCGGCCGCCCTCAAGCACCAGATCAGCATTGCTCGCAATCAGGTCGAACCAGTACCAGCCGCCGTCGCTGAACGAGCGCAGGGGCAGGTCGAACGTTGAGGTCGCCTGACCGGTGACCGCTACGGAGTCGACGCGCTGCTGCACGCCAGAGGCGTTCGAGCGGTACACGACGATGGTGCCTGGGCCCTGTGTGCGCAGCTCGAGCTGCACCTGCGTGACGACCGTCCAGCGCTGCCAGTAGGCGGCCGGAAAGGCGTTGAAGTAGCTCGCGTACGAGACGCGATTGCCCGAGCGCACGCGGACGCTGTCGCGGGAGAGCACGTTGTCGATGTGCGCGTTGTGGCTGATGCGCACCGGGCGGTCGCGCACGGCGGTCCAGGTTTCGGCGTCCGCATAGAGCGGCAGCACATCCGGGTCTTTCGCGACCGGGAAAACGACGTTTTGGAGGATGGTCGGCATCAGAATCGTGCCTCTCTTAGCGTGCGTCGGGCAGAGTACCGGGTCAGTCTAGCCGCGGGGCCCGGGGGTTTCGCTGGGGCGCGGCGGCCTAGGGTGGGAGGGCGGCCCGATCTGGGCCGCCGATCCGCCGTTCTGAAGAGGAGCCACCGTGGCCGCACCCGACCGTCCCGTAGCGTCTGAAGTTGCTGATGACGGAGGCCCTGCCGGCCTCGCCCGCGCGATCGATCACACGTTCTTGCAGCCCGACGGGCAGCGGGCAGATGTCGAGCGGGCCGTCGCGGAAGCCGTGGCGCTCGGCACCTACAGCGTGTGCGTGTCGCCGTCTGAGCTGCCGCTGTCGCTGCCTGTGGACACGTCGCTGAAAGTAACCGCTGTGTGCGGCTTCCCGAGCGGCAAGCATCAGTCGTCGGTGAAGGCGGCCGAGGCGGCGCTCGCGGTGTCGCAGGGCGCAGACGAGATCGACATGGTGATCAACGTGGGGGCGGCGCGCGATGGTCGCTACGGCGAGGTCGAGGCCGATATTCGCGCCGTGCGCGAGGCCGTGCCTGCGCCGACCGTGCTGAAGGTGATTATCGAGTCGGCAGCGCTTGAAGACGACGCGATCACGGCGGTCTGCGGGGCGGCAGAGGCTGCTGGGGCAGACTTCGTGAAGACCTCAACCGGGTTCCACGCGGCGGGCGGTGCGACGCTGCACGCCGTCGAGGTGATGAAACAAGCAGTGGGGGATCGCCTGCAGATCAAGGCGTCAGGCGGTATTCGCACCCGCGAGGCAGCAGAGGCGATGCTGCGCGCGGGTGCGACCCGCCTGGGCCTCTCGTCGACGCGGGCGGTCCTCGAGGGCGCCCAAGCCCCAGATACCTACTAGCCCCCCACCCCCAAGCCCTAAACCCACCCCCAAGCCCTAATCCCACCCCCCATAGCCCTAGGGCCCGAGCCCCTCAAACCCCAAGCTTCTGTCGTCGCAAATGATCTCTTCGCGCGCATGAAGGGATCATTTGCGACGACAGAACGGGGCGGGCGGGGGAGGAGGGGGAGGGAGCGAGGGGGGAAGGGGTCCCTAGTGGATTTCTAGGCCCTGGCCTGCTCGCCAGACTGCGACCGTGAGCGGGGGAGCGCTCGCGGCGATCTCGCGGAGGAGCTCGAACTCCACGCGATCCGCGTTGCGGCGGTGGATTTCCGCGTCGGATCCGCCCGCCCGGCCCGCGAGTCGCGCGAGCCCGAACTCCGCGAGCTGACCGCGCGCTTCGAGCAGCTCGTCGCGCAGGGCGAGCACCACGAAGTCATCGATATCTGGGGTTTCGGCATACGCGATCGCGGGGTCTTCGCCGTCGCGCACGCGGTGTTCCATGATCGTCTGCCGTTCGAGGCGCGCCTCGGATCGCAGCTGCACGAGCCGCTCCGTGGTGAGGTGCAGTGTGGTCATCGCTGCGTCCCGCCAGAGCCACTAGATGCGCCAGAGCTACTAGATGCGCCAGTGCCACCAGGCCCGCTAGCGCCGCCGACCCCACCCGACCCTGCTGTTTCGATCACGCCGGTGTCGTGCGTGATTGGTACGCGGCGCCACGGCAGTTTCGTCGGCTCGTTGTCGCGCCACGGGAGCTGGAAGTCGAACCGCGACTTCACCGCGAGCAGCACCAGCAGCAGCCAGTTGCCCTCGATGATGAGCCTGCTCTCGGTCAATGACTGCACGAGCAGAGCGACGACGACGAGAAAGGGCCACAGCGCGCTCGTCGCGTACGCCAGGGGTGCCCCGTAGCCTCGCCGGGGCGGATCCACGGCCCTGAACCAGACCCGCCACATCGTAAGCACAATCAGCGGGGCGAACGCGAGCAGGCCGACGATACCGAGCTGTAGCCAGACGTCGAGCCACGCGTTGTGCGCGCTCATCACGGCAATGCCAGCCTTCTCGTCGAGCGACTTGAATGGCTCCGCCCACGGTGCCCAGTAACTCACCCAGCCCCAGCCGAACCACGGTCGCTGCTCTGCGAGGTCGATGACCTTCTGCCAGGTTTCGACCCGTCCGGTGAGATCGCCGCTCTTGCCGAGCAGCCCGAACACGAAGTCGCGCGCGAAGAGCACGAGCGCAATGGCGACCGCGAGTACGGCTGCGCCAGTGATGTAGAGCGGTACGCGTCGCTCTGGCCCGAGCCGGCGTGCCCACAGCGCGAGCGCAAGCGCGACGAGCACTGCGGCGAGCGCCACCCACACGGTTGCGCCGCGGGTGAGCAGGATCGTGCCGAATGAGATCACCACCCAGCACCAGCCCCACGAGGGTCGTACGAGGCCCGCGCGCAGCTGAATACCGAAGACGATCAGGCCGAGGAGGGCGAGGAAGCCGAGCAGCACAGAGCTTGCCACGACGCCCTGGATGGGCCCACCGCTAAAGAGCAGGTCACGGCTCCAGTAGAGCAGCTTCGGGACCTTGCCAGACTCGGGCACCTCGATGAAATTCTGCATGACGGGATGGCCGACGAACACGGCCACGACCAGTTCAAACACGAGCGAGAGACCGAGCAGGTAGCGCAGCGCCGTGCCGAGGGTGCGCAGCACCTCGTGCCACGAGAGTACGTACGCGATGACCACGGCGAGCAGCGTGGTCGCGAGCTGCGCGATGACGCCGAGCACGCTCTCGAATCGGTACTGCGACCAGATGATCGAGAGCGTCGCGAGCCCGAGAAACCAGTACAGCGGAGAGGGCAGGCGATACCACCTGAATCGCTCCGGTTTTTCGCGCACGAAGATGACGACGCCCCACACGACGAGGGCGACTGCGAGGCCCAAGAACCCCGGCCAGCCCACGATATTTCGGATCCCGTTACTCCCCAGCGCGAGGATGAACACGCAAATCGCAAACGCGCTCACACCAAGTCTGGTCTTGCTCTCCGACATAGTCGGTATGGTAGTTCATGCCTCGCGGGAGATGGTGTGCCGCTGCTGGCGTGGGGCACCCGGTGCGCGGCAGAATCGCGTGCCCAGGCCACGCGCATCGGCCCCGCGACGACTGAGGAGAGACGTGCTGATCTTCATCGAGAACACCCCGCGCGCTTACGCCTGGGGTTCGACCGATGCGCTCCCCAACATGCTGGGCACGGCCCCCACCGGAGAGCCGCAGGCCGAGCTCTGGCTCGGCACCCATCCGGGAAGCCCTGCGCACGTTGCGAAGGCGACCCCGGTGCAGCACACGCTCATCGATCTCGTCGAGAGCGACCCCGACCGCTACGGCGTCAATGGCGGGCCGCTGCCGTTCTTGCTGAAGGTGCTCGCCATCGGCGCGCCGCTGTCACTGCAGGTGCATCCCGATCGTGACCAGGCGGCTGCCGGATTCGCCGCCGAAGAGGCCGCCGGCGTGCCGCGCGACGCCCCCGAGCGCAACTACAGCGACCCGACGCACAAGCCAGAGCTGCTCGTCGCGCTGAGCGAGGTCACCGCGCTGAGCGGTTTCCGCGACCTCGCGACCGCCCGCGAAGACCTGCTGCTGCTCGCCGCCGCCGCGCGCGAACTCGGCCACACCACTGGTGCCGCTGGCCTCGAGTACGCAGCCTGCCGGCTCGTCGGGCGCGACGGGGGAGCGCTGCGCCGAGAATTTCTGACCTGGGTGTTCAGTGGCGATCAGCGTATTGCCGATGCGCTTGCCTGCCTGCCCGCTGTGCTGCATGCCGAAGTGCTGCAGACCGTTGCGCTGCATACCGAGGTGCTGCAGACCGCTGCGACCACGGCGGTTCCAGATGCGCCGGCGGCTGTTGCGACCGACGCTGGCGAGACGCCTCCCGCGAACGGGTTCTGGGAGCGCGCGCTCGAAGACGGGATCGCCGATCCGGATCGCCTCGCGGCCCTCCGCGCCCTCGTCACGGCGCATCCCAGCGATGCAGGGGTGCTCGTCTCCCTGCTGCTGCACCTCGTGCGACTCGCTCCCGGCGAGGCCATTTTTCTCGGGGCCGGTCAGCTGCACGCGTACCTCGGCGGCGTCGCGGTCGAGGTGATGGCGTCATCGGACAATGTGCTGCGCGCGGGACTGACCCGAAAGCACGTCGACATCGCCGAACTCTGTCGCATCGTCGACACCTCTGAGCTCAGCGACCCTCGATTCTCCGCTGAGCGCGTCGGACAGGGCCTGCTCGCGTGGCGACCGGGGGTGCCGGAGTTTCAGCTCGGACGGGCACGACTGCGCGAGGCCGACGCCGACGCGGGATCCGGCTACGCCGACTCCGAAGCTGCGACATCGATCGATCTGCCCGCGCGGGCGCCGGTCGTGCTCGTGGTCACCGCTGGCAAGGTGCGCATCGAACGCCCCGATGCCTCCCCGGCCGAGGTCGCGAGCGCGCGGCGAGGTCAATCGCTCTACGTGTCGGCCGGCGAACCCATTCGCCTGACGGGTCACGGTGAGGTGTTCCTCGCGAGCGTGGGCACTGAGCTGGACGAACTGAGCTGAGCTGAGCTCAGCTGGGCTGAGCGCCAGCCGCCGACGGAGTACACTGATCCGCGTGTCAAACGCCGAATCTGGAGCCGCCGCGTCACCCGTGACCGCACCCGAGTCAGTAGCTACCTCCGCTACCTCCGCGGACTCCGCAGCCACCGGGTCAACGAGCGGGCACAGTTCTGACCGGCTCGGCGGCCTGGGCCGCGTGTTGATCGCCGTCTACGTCGTGCTCGCGCTCGCCGCAACGTTCCGTTCGGTCTACCAGATCATCTCGAAGTTTGATGAGGCGCCGGTCGCCTACTCGCTCTCGGCCCTGTCGGGCGTGGTGTATATCGTTGCGACCATCGCCCTCATTAAGCGCCGCGGCGTCTGGCGCAAGATCGCGTGGGGCGCGCTGATCTTCGAGCTCTGCGGCGTGCTCGTCGTCGGTGTTCTGAGCATCATCGAACCGCAGCTCTTCGGCCACCCGTCGGTGTGGTCGTTCTTTGGCAGTGGATACCTCTTCATTCCGCTGGTGCTGCCGGTGCTCGGCCTGTTCTGGCTGCGCCGCACGGGGCGCGCAGAGGCGGCCGCGCAGCCGGGCGGCGCGACTCAGGGCGCGGGATCCGCCTGATGCAGATCATCGATTCGGTCGACGCGATCCAGCGCGCTGATTTCGCGGCGGGCAGCTGCATTGCGATTGGTAAGTTCGACGGCCTGCATCTCGGGCACCAGGCGATTCTTGAGCGCATGCGCACGACCGCGGAGGAGAGCGGCGCCCGCAGCGTCGCGTTCACCTTCGCGAATCACCCGCTGAGTTTTCTGCGCCCGGATGCCTGCCCGCGACCGTTGATGAGTCGCGAGCAGCGCATTGAGGCCATCGCCGGGCTTGGACTCGACGCGTGTGTGATGGTGGAGTTCAACGCTGACTTTGCCTCGATTCCGGCGGAGGACTTCGTCGTCGACGTGCTCGTCGGCAAGCTCAACGCGAAGCACATCATTATGGGTGCCGACTTCCGGTTCGGGCACCGCGGCGCGGGCGACGGCGAGTTGCTGCGCGCGCTCGGCGCGAAACACGGCTTCGTTGCCGAGGTGCTCGACTGGGTCGAAGACGATGAGGAGGGGCAGGTTTCGTCCTCCCGCATTCGCGAAGCGCTGCTCGCTGGCGATGTCGAGGCAGCCGGTCGCATGACGGGCCGCCCCGTTGCGGTGCGCGGCGAGGTCGTGCACGGCGACGCGCGCGGGCGCGAACTCGGGTTTCCGACCGCGAATCTCGGCGGCCACGTCGAGGGGCTCGTGCCGGCCGATGGCGTGTACGCCGGGTGGGCGGTGCTCGACGGTGTCTCGCACCCCGCTGCGATCTCCGTCGGCAACAATCCGACGTTTACGCCGAACGAGGTGTCTCGCGTCGAGGCCTTCATCTTGGACTTCGCGGACGACCTCTACGGCCAGACCATGGAGGTGCGCTTCGCTCACCACCTGCGCGGCATGGTGCGCTTCGATTCGCTCGACGCCCTGATTGTGCAGATGGACGCCGACGTCGTCGAAACGCGCGCGTTGCTCGGCTGCTGACGACCCGCTGCACCGCGCCAAAGACCGGCATCGCACGGCGCTCTCGCGATCCGCCCAGCACCGGGTGCTAGAATCGGCAATACGGTCGCGCTTTGATGCGGTTCGTGAGTCCCATGCCGCGCATGAGGTCAGGCTCCGAACCCGCGAGCGGCCCGCGACTCGGTACGCGTTCCGAGACTGCAACTCGCCGATCAGGAGATCCATTGGCAACCACCTCTGCCACGCGTCAGCCCCAGACGAAAAGCGGCGCGCAGCGCGGTCAATCGCGCTCGAACGGACGCCGCAAGCACACGCACAACGAGGGCATCATCCCGCTGCTCGCTCGCGCCGTCCGTGAAGTTGAGGCTTCGGCCCAGCGCGGCAAGGCAACCCCGGCGAACCGCACGAAGTTCCACGTCATCGCGCTGCTCATGCGTGAGGAGCGCGCCCGCGTCAAAACCGACGACCAGGTGAGCGACGCCGAGCGCGCCGAAACCCTGAAGCGGCTCGACGGCGTGGCCTCGATCCTCGCCAAGACCGCTGCCCGCGACACGAGCCTCATCACGCTGCTCGAGCCGACGGCCCCGATCACCGAGGGCACGCGCCTGCTGAAGCGCAAGATGCTCTCGCAGGCCGGCATCGAGCTGCCCGAGGAAGAGAAAGCGGCGCCCGAGCCCGCCCGCGCCATCGTGCCGCCCGAGCTCGCCGAGCGCCAGGTGGAGCCCGCCGGCATCGAATCGCGAATGCTCGCGAACCCGTTCTTGAAGCCCGATCTTGCACCGCCGAAGCAGCCGACTCCGGTCGTACGCCTCGCGAACTGGGAGTTGCTCGGACCGCTGCTGAAGTCGTTCGAGCAGGGTGGCGGCGGCTCGGCGTGCATGGAGCTTCCCGAGCCTCCCGTGCCCGACCGCTTGGCCCCGGCCGGCACCGAGCTGATGCCGCACCAGGCGCGTTTCCTCGCCGGCGTGCGCGATGGACACCGCAGCTTCCTGCTCGCCGACGAGCCGGGTCTCGGCAAGACCGCGCAGTCCGTGCTGGCCGCGTCGGTCGCCGACGCCTACCCGCTGCTCGTGGTCGTGCCCAACGTCGTGAAGATGAACTGGGCCCGCGAGGTCGAGCGGTGGACCCCGCAGCGCCGCGTCACCGTGATTCACGGTGACGGCCAAGACATTGACGCGTTCGCCGACGTATTCGTCGTGAACTACGACATTCTTGACCGGCACCTCAGCTGGATCTCCGATTTCGGCTTCAAGGGCATGGTCGTCGACGAGGCGCACATGATTAAGAATGTGCAGTCGCAGCGCTCACGCAACGTGCTCGCAATCGCCGAGCGCATTCGCGAGCGCACGCCGGGAGTCTCCCCGCTGCTCATCGCGTTGACCGGTACGCCGCTGATCAACGACATCGACGACTTCCGCGCGATCTGGCGTTTCCTCGGCTGGACCGAGAGCGACAAGCCGGGCCCCGAGCTCATGGCGCAGCTCGAGAACAACGGCTGGACCCCGGCCGACGCGTCGTTCTACCCCGAGGCGCGACAGACCGTCATCGACATGGGCATCGTGCGCCGTCGCAAGATCGACGTCGCTGCCGACCTTCCGGCAAAGCGCGTCGTCGACCTACCGGTGGAGCTCGACGACGAATTCGGGCGTGGCATCAAGGAGGCCGAGGCGCAGCTCGCGAAAAAGCTGCTCGACCGCTTCCGCCTGGTCAAGCGCGGCAAGCTCGGCGAAAAGCTCGACGACGCGGCCATCATTCGCATGGTGGCGTCGCAGGAGCTCGAAGAGTCGCACGCGTCCGCTGACGGGCTCAACGTCTTCACGATGGTCCGCCAGATCGGCCAGGCGAAGGCCTCGCTCGCCGCAGACTACGCGGCGCAGCTCGCGCGCTCGGTCGGCAAGGTCGTCTTCTTCGCGAAGCACATCGACGTGATGGATCGCGTCGAGCGCCAGCTCGCCGATGCTGGTCTCAAGACCGTCTCGATTCGTGGCGACCAAACCGCGGCGTTCCGTCAGGAGCAGATCGACGCGTTCAACCAGGATCCGGACGTCGCTGTGGCGGTCTGCTCGCTCACCGCGGCCGGTGTCGGCGTGAACCTGCAGGCATCGTCGAACGTTGTGCTCGCGGAGCTCAGCTGGACTGACGCCGAGCAGACGCAGGCGATTGACCGCGTGCACCGCATTGGTCAAGACGAGCCGGTCACCGCGTGGCGCATCGTCGCTGCGCAGACGATCGACGCGAAGATCGCCGAGCTTATAGACGGTAAGGCCGGCCTCGCGGCGCGCGCGCTTGACGGTGCGGCAGCGCCTGTGGAGAACGCCGACTCCGTGCAGTTGCTGGCGCTCATCAGCGTGCTCACGAACGCCGTGGAGCAGGCTGGCGAGTAACCTCACACTCACAGAACCGGCCGCCCGATCAGGGTCTGGCCGGTTTTGTGTTGAATAATGGCGAGAATGACAGTGTCCGAGAGGATCCTGCCAAAGCTAGGCTGCTGTGGGGTGCGGTATCTCCACCCGCCCGCCACGAAGAATGAGGGATCGCATGCGCATTGGTGTTCTGTGCTCGGGGGGCGACAGCCCCGGAATGAATGCGGCCATTCGTGGCGCGGTGCTGCGTGGTGTAGAAGTGCACGGCTTCGACATGGTCGGGTTCATGGACGGCTGGCGCGGCTTCCACGAAGACGATCGGGTGCAGCTCGATCGCGCGTCAGTGCGCGGTATTTCGCCGCTTGGCGGCGTGATCCTCGGCACGAGCCGCGTGCGGCCCTTCGTCTCGGGTGCGGGTGATGCGGCCGATATTCAGGCGATTCGGGATCGCGTCGAGCAGTACGGCATCGACGCTTTTCTGCTGATCGGCGGCAACGGCACCCAGACCGTTGCGCAGATTTTGACGGAGCACGGCATCCCCGCGATCGGGCTGCCGAAGACCATCGACAACGACCTCGGCGGCACCGACTACACTTTCGGCTTCGACACGGCCGTCTCGATCGCCTCTGAGGCCATCGATAGGTTGCGCACGACGGGGGATTCGCACCGCCGCTGTATGGTGCTCGAGGTGATGGGCCGTGACGTGGGGTGGATCGCGCTGCACGCTGGCATGGCCGGCGGCGCGCAGGTCACTCTCGTGCCTGAGTTTCCCGAGTCAATCGAGCAGATCAGCGAGTGGGTGCTGAGCGTGCGCGACCGCGGTCGCTCGTCGCTCGTGGTCGTCGCGGAGGGCTTCAAGCTCGCGGGCGATGCCGCGCAGACGACCCGCGAGGGGCTTGACGGCTTCGGTCGCCCACGGCTCGGTGGTATCGCGGAGGTGCTCGCGCCGCTCATCGAGCAGCGCACGGGCATCGAGACGCGGGCGACGGTACTCGGGCACGTGCAGCGCGGCGGATCGCCCACCGCGTTCGACCGCGTGCTCGCGACACGCACCGGTATCGCCGCGGCCGACGCCGCAGAAGCGGGGCAGTGGGGCACGATGGCCGGGCTGCACGGCGACCGCATTGAGATGGTGCCGCTCGCCGAGGCAATCGGGAGCTTGAAAACCGTGTCAGAGGCGCGCTACGAAGAAGCTCGACTCAACTTCGGGTAGCGTGCTGCGCGCGGTCGAATCTGATGCGCAGGTAAACGGAACGTGAACGAGGCACGGCCAGCTTGACCTGTTGCGGGTGAGGTGGAACCATGATTACGGCGCTTGCGCGGCAGCTGTCAGGGTTTACGGAAACGTGAACGCGAGGTGACTTCGCCGGTGTCCGATAGGACTCCCAGCCCCCCAACGGAAAGACGCCGGTGGAACTCACAATCATCGTGCTGCTGGTCATCGTACTGGCCCTCTTCTTTGACTTCACGAACGGTTTTCACGACACCGCGAACGCGATGGCAACGCCCATCGCGACGGGGGCGCTGAAGCCGAAGACCGCGGTGATGCTCGCCGCGATTCTGAACCTCGTGGGTGCATTCCTCTCGACGGAGGTCGCGAAGACCATCTCGGGTGGCTTGATCAATGAGGGCGGCGGCGGGGTGCTGATCACTCCAGAGCTCATCTTCGCTGGCCTGATCGGCGCGATTGTCTGGAACCTCGTGACCTGGCTCTACGGTCTGCCGTCGAGTTCGTCACACGCACTCTTCGGTGGCCTGATCGGCGCAGCAATCGTGGGCGCCGGTGTCGCAGCTATTAACGGCGGGGTGTTCCTGTCGAAGATCCTGATTCCAATGGTCGCCGCGCCACTCACCGCGGGTATCGTGGCCTTCACCGCGACGAAGGTGGCCTACGCCATCACCCGCCGCCACGACGGTAAAAAAGACGGTCGCGGTCGATTCCGGTACGCGCAGATCGCATCGTCGTCGCTCATCGCGCTCGCGCACGGCACGAATGATGCGCAGAAGACGATGGGTGTTATTACCCTGACGCTTGTCGCGGCCAACATGCAGGAACCCGGCACGGGCCCCCACATTTGGGTGGTCGTTGCCTGTGCACTCGCGATCGCGATTGGCACCTACTCGGGGGGCTGGCGCATTATTCGCACGCTCGGTTCGGGTCTGACGCAGGTGAAGCCCGCCCAGGGCTTCGCTGCAGAGACCAGCACCGCGGCCACCATTCTCGCGTCGAGCCACCTCGGCTTCGCGCTTTCGACGACGCAGGTTGCCTCTGGCTCGGTCATCGGTTCGGGCCTCGGCCGCCGCGGTTCGAGCGTGCGCTGGCGCACCGTCGGCCGCATTGCCTCTGGCTGGCTCTTTACGCTGCCGGCGTCGGGTGTGGTCGGCGCGATCGCCGCCGCAATCGCGCACACCGGCATGGTGGGCGTCATCATCGACGCCGTGCTCGGCCTGGCGTTCATTGTCTTCATCTTCTGGCGCTCGAGCCGCAATAAGGTAGACCACGCGAACGCGATCCCGGTGCCCGACGTGGCCGAATCGGGTTACGCGGTGCGCATTCGCAAGGGCAAGGTCAAGCAGATCAAGACGAAGACCGGCTCCATCTCGCCGCTCACTTCGGTCGCTCAGGCCGCGGTTCGCGACGACGACGCGGCCCGCGATGCAGTGAAGGCGGCGCGCGACGACGCGCAGCTGGCTGAGGCCGCCGCACAGGGCGAGGTTCAGAGACCGAGCGCGACGAGCGCCGAACAGCGGGAGGGCGACCGATGATCGACTGGATGGCCTTTCTCATCGTCTTTGGCTCGGCGCTCTTCTCCGCGATCTTCGTGGTCGCGCTGTATTCGCTCGGACTGCGCTTTCTCGCGACACCGTCGCCGCGCGTGCGCCGGGCCGACGGCTCGCTCGAACCGCTCGGCCCGTCCCGCGATGACGAAGACGACGATGTCGACAATGTCGGCCGACCGCGGTGGGCGACCGTCTCGGCGTACATCTGCTTCGGCCTCTCGGTACTTGCGGTGCTCGTCGGAATCTTCCTGATTATTCCCGTGCTCCACTTCTGGTAAGCCTTCTCAAAGTCGGTCCGTTCGAAGCCAGCCGGAGTAGTGTGACGGCATGACTGCCACCGCGCTCGACCGGATCCCCGATCTCGTAGCTGGGCTCAGGCACAGCCACTCCCAGGGCGTGACGCGCCCCGCCAGCTGGCGGCGTGCTCAGCTGCTGCAATTGCGCGCGCTACTGATAGAGCGCGGCGCCGATTTTGAGGCAGCGCTGCAGGCTGATTTGGGCAAGTCGGGCACGGAGGCTCAGCTGACCGAAATCGGCTTTTTGATTTCGGAGATCGATCACGCCCTCGCGCATCTGGCGAAGTGGATGCGGCCCCGGCGCGTGCGCGTGCCGCTCGCCGTGCAGCCTGCGACAGCGCGCGTCGTGCCCGAACCGCTCGGGGTCGTACTCGTGATCGCGCCGTGGAACTACCCGCTGATGCTCGCGCTCTCGCCCGTGATCGGGGCGCTCGCGGCGGGCAACGCGGTCGTCGTCAAGCCGAGCGAACTCGCCCCGGCGACATCGTCACTCATTGCCAAGCTCGTGCCAGACGCGCTCGACCGTCGCGCGATCGTCGTCATCGAGGGCGCGGTGCCCGAGACGACGGCGCTGCTCGCCGAGCGCTTCGACCACATCTTCTACACCGGCAACGGCAGGGTTGGCCGCATCGTCGCCCGCGCTGCGGCGGAGCACTTGACTCCGATCACGCTCGAACTCGGTGGAAAGTCGCCCGTCTACGTTGACGACTCCACCCCGCTCGACGCCGCCGCGAAGCGGATCGCCTGGGGCAAGTTCATGAACGCCGGTCAGACGTGCGTCGCACCGGACTATGTACTCGGTCGGCCGGAGGTGCTCCGCGAGCTGGCCCCGCTGCTCGCCGAAGCTATTCACGAACTCTACGGCAGCGCGCCCGCGAAGAACCCCGACTATGGCCGCATCGTGAACGCCGCGCAATTCGAGCGCCTGACGTCGTATCTCGGCGACGGCGAAATACTGATGGGCGGCGAATACGACCCGGCAGACCGGTTCATTGCTCCGACGCTGCTCGGCAATGTCGATCGGGCGGCAGCGGTCATGCGCGACGAGATCTTTGGGCCGATCCTGCCGCTCATCGAGGTTTCTGGCGTCGACGACGCCCTCGCCCTCGTGTCGGGGCGTGACAAGCCGCTCGCCGCCTACGTCTTCAGCGGCGATGCTGCGGTGCGGCGGCGCTGGGAAGCGGAGACCAGCTCAGGGGCGCTCGGCTTCGACGTGCCTGCGCTGCATCTGGTCGTTCCCGACCTCCCGTTTGGCGGGGTCGGGGAGAGCGGCATGGGGGCCTACCACGGTGAACGCTCGTTCCGAGTCTTCAGCCACGAGAAGGCCGTGCTGTCGAAGCCGCTCGCACCTGACACCCTCGCGCCCACAATCATGCCGCCGTTCACTCTCGGCAAGGACGCGCTTGTGAGGCGCTGGCTCGGCAAGCTGCTGGAACGCAGCGTATGACGGGTTTCGAATCACTCGATCGCTAGGATTGCTCTGTGGAAGACCCCCAGAACCCCGGTGACACCGGCACCGAAATCTCCCGTGCTGAGATCGTTGGTGTCGCGACCGCCGGTGCCGATGATCTCGATGCGCGCGATGCGACGCGAGAGGTGCCACTCGGCGTGCGGGTGGCCGCGGCCTGGTCGTGGCGTCTGCTGCTGATCGGGATCGCACTCGCGGGTTTCCTGTGGCTGATCGTGCAGGTGCGGATCATCGTGATCCCGCTGCTCGTCGCGATCCTCTTGACGGCGTTGCTTTCGCCCGTCGTGCACCTGTTCGAGCGGCAGAAACTGCCTCGCTGGCTCGGTGTGATGTTTGCGCTCGGCCTGTTCGGGGCGTTCGTCTGGGTACTGCTCACACTGATTATCACGCAACTTCGGGATGGGCTCGGCGATGTCGCCAGCCGGTCAGAAGACGTGTGGTGGGACATGCTGAGGTGGGCGGAAGCTACGTTCGGCATTTCTGCGAAAGAGATTGGCGGTTTCACGGACCAGCTGCTGAAGACCGTCGAGGGTCATCAGTCGGAACTCTGGAATGGCGCGCTCGGCATCGCGACCTCGGCCGGGCAGTTCGTGACGGGGCTGCTGCTCACCATTTTCTCGCTCATCTTCATGCTCATTGACGGCCGTCGTATCTGGAACTGGGTGCTCGGCTTTCTGCCGGCTCGCGCTCACGCGCCGGTCGACGCCGCGGGGCGAAACGGATGGGTCTCGGTTGGTCAGTACGTGCGCGTGCAGATCTTCGTCGCGTTCGTTGACGCGGTCGGCATCGGCGTCGGTGCCGCGGTACTGGGTGTGCCACTAGCGATCCCGATCGCGATCCTCGTCTTTCTCGGGTCGTTTATTCCGTTCCTCGGTGCGATTACGACGGGCCTCCTGGCCGCATTCGTGGCGCTCGTGTACAACGGGCCCGTCAACGCCCTCATCATGCTCGGCGTCGTCATTCTCGTGAACCAAATTGAGGGCCACGTGCTGCAGCCGCTCGTGATGGGCAGCGCGGTGCGTGTGCACCCGCTGGGCGTGGTGCTCGCAGTGTCGACGGGTGCACTTGTCGCCGGCATTCCCGGCGCACTGTTCGCAGTGCCGCTCGCCGCCGCCGCAAATTCGATCGTCAACACCCTTGTGAAACGGCAATGGCAAGACGGCATCGACCCGGTCGCCGAGTATCACCGACAAGATCAACTGCAGCATCGCGCCCGTCACCGGGCGCGCGTCGTCGCCAAGCTGCGGCGCAAGGAAGGACACGCATGAGCGAGCAGACCCCCGCACCGGTGCTGGAAGATTTCGAGCGGGCGCTTGAAGTGGTGCACCGCGTGACGCAGCGCACCCCGCTTGAGACATCACGCTACCTCGCCGAGATTCTTGACGTGCCGACCGTCTACATGAAGTGCGAGAACCTGCAGCGCACCGGCGCGTATAAGCTGCGTGGGGCGTACTACCGGCTCACGCAGCTCACCGATGAGGAGCGCTCGCGCGGTGTGGTCGCGGCCTCCGCGGGAAACCACGCCCAGGGTGTCGCGTTCGCGGCGCGCGAGCTCGGCATCAAGGCGACGATCTTCACGCCGCTGGGCGTCGCACTGCCGAAGCTGCAGGCGACCCGCAACTACGGTGCCGAGGTCGTGCTTGAGGGCGCGACGTTCCACGAGACCAATGCGGCAGCGCAGGCCTTCGTTGCCGCGACCGGCGCGATCTTCATTCCGCCGTTTGACCATGAGGCAGTGATCCACGGCCAAGGGACGGTCGCGCTCGAAATTCTCGACGAGGCGCCCGAGGTTGAGACCATTGTTGTGCCCATCGGTGGCGGCGGTCTCATTTCGGGCGTTGCCGTCGCAGCCAAGCTGCGCGCGGAGCGCGACGGCAAGCCGATGCGGATCGTGGGCGTGCAGTCTGAGAATGCGTCGCCGTTCCAGCCGTCACTCGCGGCCGGGCACCCCGTAACTGTTGACACGCGGCCGACGATCGCCGACGGTATCGCGGTCGCGCGGCCGGGGGAGCGCACGTTCGAACTGGTGCGCGACTTCGTCGACGAGGTGGTCACGGTCAGCGACGACGACATCGCGCGGGCAATCGTGGTGCTGCTTGAGCGGGCGAAGCTCGTGGTTGAGCCGGCCGGAGCTGCCGGTGTCGCCGCGATGCTCGCGGGCAAGGCACGGGCCAGTGGGCCTACTGCCGTGATTCTGTCTGGCGGAAACATCGACCCGCTGCTGCTGCAGCGAGTGATCGGACACGGCCTCGCGGCATCGGCGCGCTACCTGAAGCTGCGCATTCTGTTGGCCGACGTTCCGGGACAGCTCGTGCGCACGGCGTCGATCGTCGCGGAACACAACGCGAACGTTGTCGAGGTGATTCACACGCGCCACGCGACCGAGCTGCCCATCAGTGAGGTCGAGCTTGAGCTGCACATCGAAACGCGCGGCCACGACCACGGCGAAATCGTCGTCCAGGCGCTGCGCGATGCCGGCTACGTGGTGCGAGTGGGCGAGCGGTACTAGCGCTGCTGGGCGGCGGCGCGCGGCGGCGCGCTGCGTCGCCGCCGCGCTGCTTCGCGCTATTTCCGCCGAAGCCCTTGCTCGTCGCCGAACCCCTTGCGTTATTGCGCGTTTACGCGAGGGGCTCGGCGAGTTGCAAGGGGCTCGGCGAGCCAGCCCGGGGCTCGGCGAGCCAGCCCGGGGCGAGACGAGCCAGCCGAGGGCGAGGCGAGCGCGCCCAGGGCTCGGCGAGTCGGCGAGTCAGCCCAGCCTGGCGCCCGCCTGGGCGGCGTAGAGCACGATGGCTCGCCGCGCGTCTGCGACGGTGATCATGCCGCCGCCGGTGATGTGCAGCCCGTAGGCGTCTTCGAGGGCGACGAGGTTCATGGCGATGTCATCGATCGGGCCGGTGAGCACGAAGTCGCCGGCGGCGACACCCTCCGCGAGGATGCCGCGGAACAGCTCCAGCTGCTCGCGGTACAACCGCTGCACGAGCTCGTCGTGCAGCGGGGATTTTCCGCCGAGCACGTCAAACTCATACAACAGGCTCATCAGTGCGTCGTCAGGGCCGGTCGGCAGCCCGGCGGTGATCGCGACGTCAAGTTTGGCGGGCGCACCCTCTTGCTGGGCGACGAGCGCTGCGCGTTCTGATCCGACGCGCGCCATTCCCGCCGCGTGCGCCTCCACGAGAATCGCGTCGAGATCTTCGTAGTAGTAGAGCAGTGCGCCGCGGGTGACCCCAGCCTGATTCGCGACGTCTGTCAGCGAGAGGCTGCGGAGGCCGTGCTCCGCCGCCGCGGCGAGCGCGGCGTCGACGACGTCCTTGCGGCGCTGCTGCTGAGTGCTCGGGCGGGCCATGCCTGCAATTATGCCAGTCGGCAGTGGCAAAAATTGCTCACCCCCTGCGGCGCGGACGAGTTATTTGACTTCTGAGTGAATTAATTTACTCTTGAGTAAAAGAACTCGTCGGGATCGTCGGCGAGCCGAACACGCAGGAGCTGACATGGCCGTCGACACCCTTTTCACCGGTGGGAAGATTCGCACCTTTGACCCCGCGCAGCCGTGGGCCGAGGCGCTGGGCGTCACGGGCGACCGCATCACCTACGTGGGCTCCGCGGCCGATGCGCCCGCCGCGCGCCGCACCGTGCAGCTCGAGGGGCGCCTGCTCACCCCCGGCGTCGCCGACACCCACAACCACCTGCTGCTCGGCTTTGACGACCTCGCGGTCAGCCTCGACCAAGTGCAGAGCCTCGACGTGGTGCGCCAGCGCATCGCCGAGTTCGCTGAGACGCATCCCGAGCTCGAGTGGGTGTGCGCCGAGAACGCGCTCTACTCGGTGGTCGAGGGTCGCCGCCCCCGCGCAGACGACCTCGTGGGCGTCACCGATAAGCCCGTCTTCATCACGACCTATGACCAGCACTCGGTGTGGCTGAACCGCCCGGCCCTTGCGAAGCTCGGCATCCTCAACGGTGGCGACATCGCCTGGGGCAACCCCGAGCTCGACCCGACGACTGGGGAGCCGACCGGCTGGGTGACCGACTTTTACACGAGCGCGATGACGATCAACGGGCTGGCCGAACTGCAGCGAGACATTCCGATGTACTCTCCAGACCGTCGCTACCGCAAGATTACGAATAGCCTGGAAATGGCTGCGCGATCCGGCATCACGACCGTGGTGGAGCCGCAGGTGCCGCTCGCCGAACTCGACCTGTTTGCACGCGCAGAGCGCGAGGGCAAGCTGACGAGCCGCACGATCGCCGCGATCTATCACCCGGTGGGGGCAGACGGCGATTTCCGCTCGCGCATCACCGAGGCGATTCGTGACACCCCGCAGCACGAGCGCTTCAAGCTCGGGCCCGTGAAGCTCTACGCCGACGACGTGATCGAACCCCACACGGCTGCCATGCTCGAGGACTACGCGAACCGCCCGGGTCACCGAGGGCACCCGAGCCTCGAACCCACTGAGTTCACGAAGCTGTTCGTCGAGCTCGACCGGCTCGGCTACCAGGTGCACACCCACGCGACGGGCGACTGGGGCATTCGCATGACCCTCGACTCGATCGAAGCGGCGCAGCGACAGAACGGCCGCACCGATACTCGTCACGGCATCGTGCACGTCGAGTGCCTCTCACCGTCTGATCTGCCGCGCTTCGCTGAGCTGGGCGTCGTCGCCGCGATGCAGCCACGGCACGCGTCGCCCGATCTCGTCGCGGGCACCTGGATGGAGAACGTGGGCGAGGCCCGCTGGGATCGCGCGTGGCGTTTTAAGTCGATGATCGAATCGGGCGCACGCGTCACGTTCTCAAGCGACTGGCAGGTGGGCGAGATGGATCCGCTGATCGGTCTCTACAGCGCCATGACCCGCGCCCGCCTCGACGGCACCGACCCCTGGACGAACGACGAGCGACTCGACCTCGACCGCGCACTTCGGGCGTACACGCAGGGCGGCGCTGAAGCGTTCCACCACGAGGATTCGCTTGGCGTGCTGCGCGTCGGCGCGCTCGCTGACGTCGTCGTCTGGTCGGGAGATCTCTACGCCATGGAACCGGCCGAACTGCTCGCTCAGCGCGCCGATCTCACGGTCGTGGGGGGCGCGCCGATCCACGACGCTCACGGGGAGCTGGGTGGCGCGGCCGCGGCAACGCGGGCGCAGGATCCGGCCGGCGCCGGCCAGGCCTGTGCCGAGCCCGCCGACGATCACCACTGCCACAGCCACGCACACACCCCCACTGCCTGACCGGCGAGAGACCCAGAGGAAAAAGAAGATGTCGACGTTGCCATCACACTCCGCCGTTGAAGTTGCGGCCGCAAGTCCGAGTGGAGCCACCCTGAAGCGCACCTTGAAACTGCGCCACCTCGTGTTCATCGGGCTGGCCTACATGGCACCGCTCGCGGTGTTCGACATGTTCGGCATCGTCGCCGATGTCACGGACGGCCACGTGCCGCTCGCGTACATCGTGGTGATGATCGCGGTGCTGTTCACGGCGTTCAGCTACTCGCGCATGGTGCGATTCTTCCCGATTGCCGGATCCGCCTACACCTACGCCAAGGAGGCGATCAACGCGCATCTCGGCTTCTTGGTGGGCTGGGTCGCGACGCTCGACTATCTGCTGCTGCCGATGATCAACGCGATTCTGTCGGCGATCTACATGACCGCCGTCATTCCGGGGGTGCCGTTCTGGGTGTGGGTGCTGCTCACCGTCGCCATCTGCACGGTGCTGAACCTCGTCGGGGTAAAGCTTGCGGCGAGCCTCAACGTCATTCTCGTCGGCATTCAGCTCGTGGTCGCAGTCGTGTTCGTCGTGCTGACCGTGATCAACATATCGAACGGCGCAAACGGTGCCGAGTTCACGGCGCGGCCGTTCATCTCAAACGACGTACAGGGCGCCGCGATCGCTGCCGGCGCGGCGATCCTCGCCCTCTCCTTCTTGGGCTTCGATGCGGTCTCAACGCTCGCGGAAGAGGCAGAGCGGCCCGAGCGGGACATTCCGCGCGCGATCTTCATCATCATCGCGGTCGCGGGTGCGTTCTTCATCACGGTCACGTACGTGATGCAGACGCTCTTCCCCGATGTGTCGCAGCTCGCCGACATCGTCGGTGCGTCACCGGAGATCGCGAAGTACATCGGCGGAGCCGCGTTCCAGGCGATGTTTGTCGGCGGGTACATGATGGCGGTGCTCGGCTGCGGTATCACCCAGCAGATGAGCGCGGCGCGGCTGCTCTACGCGATGGGCCGCGACGGAGCGCTTCCGAAGCGACTCTTCGGCAGCGTCAACCCGCGCACCGGCGTGCCCGTCGCGAACGTGCTGATCGTCGCGGCCGTTGCGCTGACCGCGCTGTTCATTGATTTGGATCAGGCCGCCTCGATGATCAACTTCGGCGCCTTCATCGCGTTCACGTTTGTGAACCTGTCGGTGATCTTCATGTTCTTCCGCTTCTTGAAGCGGCGCACGGCCGCATCGTGGCTGACGTTCGTCGCGATCCCGGGCATCGGCGTCGTCATCAATGTCTGGTTGTGGTTCAGTCTCGACTCGATCTCGATGATCGTCGGCGGCGTCTGGCTGGCGCTCGGGATCATCTTCTTGCTCGTGAAGACGCGCGGCTTCCGCATGCCGGCCCCCGATCTCACGGGGCCCATCAATATTTCGATGTACGAGTAGGGCGGCCCCCGCACACGACGGAGGGGCAGGATCGCGCCCAGCGATCCTGCCCCTCCGTATTGCTATTGCGGTCTTGCGGCTGCGGTCTTGCTGCTGCGGCCGCGTAGCTGCGGTCGTGCGGCTCGTTAGCCCGCGTAGGTGTCGACCGCGATGATCTTGACCGCGATCTCCTTGCCGGTCGGGGCCGTGTAGCTGACCTCGTCGCCGACCTTGCGACCGAGGATCGCCGCGCCTAGCGGGCTCTCGGCGCTGTACACGTCGAGATCTGAGCCGTTCGCGAGCTCGCGATTACCGAGCAGGAACCGCTCGTCGTCCCCGAAAATGTTCGCGGTCACGACGGTGCCGACCTCGACGACGCCGCTCGCTTCGGGGGCCTCGCCGACGACGACGTGCTTGAGCAGCTCTTCGAGGTCGCGAATGCGCGCCTCCATCTTGCCCTGCTCGTCTTTCGCAGCGTGGTAGCCGCCGTTCTCCTTCAGGTCGCCCTCGTCGCGCGCCGCTTCAATACGCGCAGCGATCTCTTTTCGGCCGGCCACAGAGAGCTGCTCCAACTCACCATTGAGTCGGTCGTATGCTTCCTGGGTCAGCCAGGTCTGGGTGGGCTCGGCCATGGACGATCCTCGATTCAGAGAGTGGCGCGCACGCGCGCCCGGATACAGACAACGCCCTGAGTGAACCAGGGCGCAACCTCCAGGATACCAGTCTTGACCGGTTCGGTGGGGATTGGCCGACGTTAGCTGGCGTCGACCTCGATCACCCAGCACTCGCGCACGCTCACGGCGGTGACCGGGTTCGTCGTGACCACGCGCGCAGTCACCGTGTGCGATTGCTGCTCGGTGACCGGCAGCTCGACGACTTTCCAGCCGACGGTCGCCTTCGAGGAGTTGAGCGCTTCGACGGCGCACGCGACTGGCGTGTTCGCCTCGGTCGTGACCTGGAACTTCATGTCGACGCTGGTGTCGCCCTGCCTCGTGAACCCGATGTCTTGGAACGAGACGCGGTTCGTTTGTTGCCACCCGCTGAACGCGAAGAACGCAATACCGGCCGCGACGAGCAGCCCCGCGGCGGTCCACGCGAAACGACGGTCGAAGCGAGACCGCCGTCCCCTGCCGTAGCGGTCCTCGAGCGACTGCGCTGGTGCGCCGGAAATCAGGGGTCCGGAGGAGGGAATGTCGGCCTGCGGCACGGCAATCTCCGATCTGCGCTGGGTAAACTGGATGTCTGTTGCCAGAGTACCGGGAAGCTCCCGGGAAGCACGTGGGAGGACCCTCATGACGCTCAGGTTGATCGCGGTGCATGCACACCCCGACGACGAGTCCAGCAAGGGTGCTGCCACCTACGCGCACTACGTCGAAGCGGGTGCCGAAGTGCTCATTGTGAGCTGCACCGGTGGCGAGCGGGGTGACCTGCTCAACGAGTTGGTGGCCCGCGATCCGAAGAGCCGCCGCGACCTCCCCGGGCTGCGCCGCGACGAGATGGCGCGCGCCCGGGAAATCATCGGATTCGAGCACAAGTGGCTGGGGTACCAAGATTCGGGCCTGCCCGACGAGGGCGAGACCGTACCGGAAACGTCGTTCGCCGGCATTCCCGCAGAGGTCTCGGCCGAGGCGCTCGTGCGCATCATTCGCGAGTTCCGCCCGCACGTGATGATCACGTACAACGAGCAGGGCGGCTACCCGCACCCCGATCACATTCGCTGCCACGACATCAGCCGAATTGCGTGGGAGGTGTCGGGCGACGCAAATGCCTACCCCGAGGCCGGTGCCCCGTGGGAAATGTCGAAGATGTACTACGAGGAAATCTTCAACGCGAAGCGCGTCAACACGATCTATCAGTGGCTGATCGACAACGACCCGTCGTCGCCCATGATCGATCAGTTCACCGAGATTCGCGAGTGGATGACGCGCCGCCCCTACGTCGGCACCGCGAGCGTTGACGTCGGCCGTTTCTTTGAGCGCCGCGACGAGGCGCTGCGGGCGCACGCGAGCCAGGTGGCTCCCGATAGCTCGTTCTTCTTCTGGCCGAACGAGCTGCAGCGCCAAGCGTGGCCGTTCGAGGATTACCGCCTCGCCGCGTCGCGCGTGGCGACCAGCGAGTTCGAAGCAGATCTTTTCCAGGGAATTGAGGAGGGCGCATGAGCCTGTTGGCTGCTGTGGTGCGCGTCGCCGAAGAGACCGAGTTTGACCCCGACACAGTGAGCCCCGGCGTTGCCGGATTCTTCGCGTTCGCAGCGCTCGGTATCGGCATCATCTTGCTCGGTTTCAACATGGTGCGGCGCTTGCGTCGCAACAGCTACCGCGCCGACGTGCGCGAGCAGATCGAGCAGGAGCTCGCTGATCAAAACGGCACGGTCGGGGCCGCTGATACCGGCGGCGCCGAGCCGGGTGCTGTCGAGCCGGGTGCTGCTGAGCCGGGTGCTGTCGAGCCGGGCGCTGCTGAGCCGGGTGCTGATCCGGCGGCGGGGCCGCGAGGCTGAGCGTATGACGGGCGGGCGCATGACGGGCGACTGGGCCGCAGGCGCAGACGAGCAGAGCGCCGATTTCGATTTCGGCGACGACGAGCGCTGGCCCGGCGAGGCCTGGGGCGCCCCGGCGCCTGACGGTTGGTCTGGCGGTGCTGCCGCGGATGGCGCGGCTCCTGGACGCGCGGGTGCACCCGCTGCGGCTGCGAACGGCGCGGGCGCTCTCGGATCCCGCGCGGCGAGCCAGTCCTTGCAACCGGGCGGCCCCCACGTCGGCCGTGAACCGGGGGAGGTGCTCGCCGAGGTTTTCGGCTATGACGCGTTCCGTGGTGAGCAAGAGGCGATCATTCGCCAGGTCATCGACGGTGGCGACGCCGTTGTGCTGATGCCGACCGGCGGCGGCAAGTCGATGTGTTACCAGATCCCGTCGCTCGTTCGCGAGGGCACCGGCATTGTGCTGTCTCCGCTCGTCGCGTTGATGCACGATCAGGTCGCGGCCCTGCGGCTCGTCGGCGTGCGCGCCGCGGCACTGAACTCGGCGATGTCGATCGAGGATCGCCGCGCCGTCGAGCAGGCGTACCGCAACGGGCAGCTCGACGTGCTCTACCTCGCGCCTGAGCGGCTGTCGGCGCCCGGCACAGTCGAGTTGCTCGCTCAGGGGCGTATCGCGCTGTTCGCGATCGACGAAGCGCACTGTGTGTCGCAGTGGGGCCACGACTTCCGCCCCGACTACCTGCGCCTCGGAGCGCTCGCTGAGCGGTGGCCCGACGTGCCACGCATCGCGCTCACGGCGACCGCAACTCCAGAGACGCACTCCGAAATCACTGAGCGTCTGCACCTGCAGCGCGCGCGGCACTTCGTGTCGAGCTTCGACCGGCCCAACATCCGCTACCGCATTGAGTCGAAGCAGAGCGGTCGCGCGCAACTGATCTCGTTCGTGCGCGGCGAGCACGCCGGTGAAGCGGGCATCGTGTACGCGCTCAGCCGCAAGCGCGTCGAGCAGACCGCGGCAGCGCTGCGCGACGCTGGGGTCGACGCCGTCGCGTATCACGCGGGGCTTCCCGCCGAGGTGCGGCTCGACGCGCAGACCCGTTTCTTGCGCGAAGACGGCGTCGTTGTCGTCGCGACGATCGCGTTTGGAATGGGCATCGATAAGCCCGACGTGCGTTTTGTCGCGCACATCGACCTGCCGAAGTCCGTTGAGGGCTACTACCAGGAGACGGGTCGCGCCGGTCGTGACGGGCTGCCGTCAGACACGTGGCTGGCGTACGGACTGCAAGACGTCGTGCAGCAGCGCCAGATGATTGAGTCGGGCGAGGGCGATCAGGCGTCGCGCGCGGCCAAGTCGCGCCACCTGAACGCGATGCTCGCGCTCTGCGAGGGCGTGCAGTGTCGGCGCGTCTACCTGCTGCGTTACTTCGGCGAAGATCGCACGGAGCCGTGCGGCAACTGCGACGTCTGCCTGACACCGCCGAAGCTGTGGGACGCGACGGTGCCATCGCAGATGCTGCTGTCGACGGTGATCCGCACGCAGAAGGAACGCAATCGCACCTACGCAGCGGGACAGCACATCGATGTGCTGCGCGGCGTGACCTCGGAACGCGCGACCCAGATGCGACTTGACCAGCTCTCCACGTGGGGGATCGGCACCGAGTGGTCGGTCGCCCAGTGGCGCGGCGTCGTGCGACACCTGCTCGCGGCGGGGCTACTCGAAGCGCAAGGTGAGTGGGGCGTGCTCGCTCCGACCGAGGCTGCGAAGCCCGTGTTGCGCGGCGAAGAGTCCGTGCAGATGCGCGAGGAGGTCGTGACCCGCGCAGCGTCCGGGCGCGGTGGGCGCGCGACTCGCGGTTCGGGCGGCGAAAAGCGCTCGGCGGCCGCTGCAGACCTGTCGCCGGATCAGGCCGAGGTGTTCGAGCGGCTGCGAGCATGGCGCGCGGGCGAGGCGCGCGGCCAGGGCGTGCCAGGGTACGTCGTGTTCGGCGACGCGACCCTTGCGGCGCTCGCGGTGCACGAACCTAAGACAGACGAAGAACTACTCGCTATCTCGGGTATCGGCCAGGTCAAGCTCGAGCGCTACGGCGCGGCTGTACTGGAGACGCTCGCTGGGCCTCGGTGAGAGAATCGGCTTCGGTGAGATAACTGTGCTGCGCTCAGCCTCACCGAAGCCGAATCGCCGACGCTGGCGGCGGCCGCTCGGCTCAGAGAGCGTCAGCATCACTGAGCGCGTAGCCCTCGATTTCCTCCTGAATGTGGTCGATCGCTGCGGCGTCGAGCCCGCCGTCGCCCGAAACACTCATCCAACCGCTGAGCACGACGTCGCCGTAGTTGGGGCCATGGCGCGCGGGCACTGATTCGCCCATCAGCATGTCGACGACGACCTGCACGGCGGTGACGCCCGGGATCCACCGCATCGATGGCGACACGTCGGGCGCGCGTGCGTCGCCGAGCCACTCGGGTGGTGACCACAGCAGTTCGGGCGTCAGCCAGGTCACTGGATCGGTCGCGTGCTGCAGATACACGACGCGCGGCGCGAGCCACGGGCCGGGAAGCAGCCGCTCGTCGCCGAGCTGCGATAGCCACCTCACCTCCCGCCCGTTGTCGAGCACGGGCCGCCACACGGGTGATCCCGGGTCGCGAGCGGATTGCAGCTCTCGCCACAGTGGCGAGCTGTTCGGGCTGCCGACGAGCATCGCACCGTCGGTGCTCGCGCGGAGATCGGTGAGATCGTCGAACACTGCCTGGGTGCCGTGAGCCCCGAGGCTCAGCCCGTACACCAGCAGTTCGGGGCGGTCACCCGGATCAAGCGTCTCCCACTTGTCGTGCACCGCGTCGAACAGTGCGTCCGCGGCACTGACTGGTGCATCCGGATCAAACAGGAACGACACCCAGCTCGGCGTGTACGCGTACTGCATCGCCGCGATGGCGGTGTCGCCGCCGTGCAGATATTCGAAGGCGTCGACCGTCTGCGGTTCGAGCCAGCCTGAGCCCGTGGTCGTTGCGACGACGAGCCACTTGCGGTCGAACGCACCGGTGCGTTCGAGTTCGTCGACGACGAGTGCGGCGCGTGCGCGTACGTCGGGGGCTGAATCGAGCCCGGCGTACACGCGAATCGGCTCGATTGCTTCGTGCTCGGTGAGTGCGCTGATCTGGTTTGCGGTTGGTCCACCGCCCACGAAGTCCGAGCCGTGGCGGCCGAGCGTGTCCCAGTCGATGGCTGAGTCGGGGCCGGCTGAACGGAACTCGGAGGCGGGCTCGACGCTGTCGGCAGATACCGTGCCATTGCGGCCGAGATATACGGCGTCGACGGCGGCGACGGCTCCGGCTACAACGGCGGTGCCCCCGACCGCGACTACAACGATGACCGTGATCGAGGCGAATCCGCGCCCGCGCAGCCGCCCACCGTCGCGCCGCGCGATACGGCGAAACAGTCGCACGCACCCATTCGCAATCGCGAAACAGAGCGCCACGGTGACGACGAACCCCACGATTGCGAGCCAGGGGGCGAGCGCATCGAGCGGTGGCATCTCGACCGCCGCACGCACGCCGTTCTGCCACCCGAGCACGAGCGCGCCGACGGGGACGATGCCGACGAGCAGCGCGATTCCGACGCCCCACCACACGCGGCGGCGCACGCGCGCTGACCACCTAACCGCCGTGGTGCGCCGCACGATCGCCGTAAGTGCGCGGCCGCACAGGTAGGCGGCACCGAACGAGAGCCCGGCAATCACGCCCTGCAGCAGGGCCGGCCTCGGCAGCAGCGAGGGCGTCATTGAGAGGACTGCTCCCAGGAGCCCCAAGAGGGTCCCGAGCAGATCCGGCCGCCATGAAAATCTGTGCACGTCACTCACTGTAAACCTCAGCCCAGCGCCTGCCTCCACCGCCTGTCCGGTGAGCGATTCGGGTTCGGTGAGACGTAATGGCGTGGTTTCGTCTCACCGAAGCCGAATCTCTCACGCTACGGGCGTGGCAGAAGTGGTGGGGGCGCCAGAGGTGGCAGAAGTTTGCCGTGCCCACTCCGCCAGGGCCTGGTCCCAGGGGGTCGGCCGCTGGCCCAGCTCGGTTTCGAGGCGACCCGGGCGCATCACGCTGGGGGCGTTCCAGAGGTAGCGCTGGTGATACAGCTCGCGTGCCATGGGCGAGAACAGCCCGCCGATGGCGAACACCGCGGTGGGGATGCGTCGCACGGGGCGCACCCGCTGCCCGGTGACCCGTGCCCCGTCGCGCGCCATGCTGCGTTGCGAGCGCGCCTCGGCCGTCGGCGCCATGAGCACCGTGTCACCCGAGGTCGCGAGCGGCACGGCGGCTATCATCGCTCGGCTGAGATCCGGGATCAGCGTGATCGCGTGCGGTGCATCCGGGTCTCCCATGACCCACGCCGTGCGCCCGGCGGCTGCCGGGGTGAGCACCGTTCCGAGGACGACCGATGTGCTCGCTTCGGCGGTTGGGCCGAATAGGTCGGACGCGATCACCGACGCGGTGCGGGCGGGGTGCGCGGCGCGGGCCGCGAGTAACTCGGCTCGCACCTCACCGAGCGGGGACGCTGGAGCAAGGGGTGACGTCTCGCTCAGATCGCGCGCTCCTCGGCCGAAGGCGTAGACCGACTCGGGAAAGACGACGGGGATGCCGAGCTCTGCCGCGACATCCATTACGGCGAGTTCGCGCTGGGGCAGCTCCGCACGCCAGGTCTTCGCGGAGTAACTCGTGTGGATGCAGTGGAAGATCGCGCTCGCGCCAACCGCGGCGGCGCGCAACTGGTCGCGGTCGCCCGCGTCTCCCGAGCGCACGGTGGCACCCGCTACAGCGCCGTTCCCGCGAAGAAGCACGGTTGCCGTGTGGCCGGCCGCCTCGAGGTCGAGCGCCAGTTGTGAGCCGATCTGGCCGGCTCCGGTGATGAGGGTGTGCATGTCTACGTCCATTCTGTGAGCACTGCTCTCTAAAGCGTTCGTGTTCACCGTAGTGCGTGCGCAGAGAATAAACAAGAGCAGTGATCGCAAAATTGCGTCGAGGCCGCGCTGCTGACACACTGATGCACATGGAACGACCACGCCGCACGCACGCCGAGGCCCGCGCGCAGATGCGCGCGGGGATCCTGCGCCTCGGCCGAGACCAGCTCGCAGAAACGGGGGCAGCGGGTCTCTCTGTGCGCGAGATTGCTCGCGGACTCGGCGTCGCATCGTCCGCAATCTATCGCCACGTGGCGAATCGCGACGCGCTGCTCACCCTGCTTGTCGTTGACGCCTATACCGAGCTGGCCGAGGCAGCGGAGGCGGCAGATACCGCCACAGAGCCCGACGAGCGACTCCGACAGCTCGCGACGAGCGTGCGCGCCTGGGGCACCGCCAACCCCGCGTCGTGGTCTCTGATCTACGGATCACCCGTGCCCGGATACGCGGCCCCCGCCGATGAGACCACCCCCGCGGGTACCCGCGTCATGCTGCAGTTCCTCTTCATTCTGGTACAGGGCGACCCCGCTGCGCGTCGCTCCCCGCGTCCCCCGGTCAGCGACGGGCTAGCGCAGACGCTCAGCGGGGGCATCACTGAACTCGTCGGGCAGGAGGCGACAGTCGGTGCGGCGCTCGCCGCCGAGGCGCTCGCGGTGCCGGGCTTCGCCGCGGACGCTGTCGAGGCCTGGACGGCGCTCATCGGCCTGGTGAGCGCGGAGATCTTCGGGCAGCTGGGCCCCGAGCTGTCGGTGTTTGGTGAGGAGATTCTCGGGCGCTGGGTCGCCGCTACCGCGGAGAGGTTCGGCCTGAGCTCGCCTAGCCGCTAGCTGCCTGCTCGCAGATAGTACGGGTCGATCACCAGCAGCAGCGCCGCCGTCCAGTGGCAGAAGAACGCCAGCACGGTGAGCGCGTGAAAGATCTCGTGGAATCCGAACACGCCCGGCACGGGATTCGGGCGCTTCATGCCGTACACGACAGATCCGATCGTGTAGAGCAGCCCGCCGACCACGACGAGCACCATCGCTGCGAAGTTCGCGTGCGCGATGTCGACGATGTACATCATCGCCGCCCAGCCGAGCAGCACGTACAGCGGCACGTACAACCAGCGCGGTGCGTCGAGCCAGAACATGCGGAAGCCGATGCCGAGCAGTGCGCCAATCCACACCAGCACGAGTAACAACACGCCCTTGTCGAGGGGCAGCGCCAGCAGCGCAATCGGCGTGTAGGTGCCCGCGATGAGTACGAAGATATTTGCGTGGTCGAGCCGCCTGAACACCTGCTTGGTGCTCGGCTTCCAGCTGAAGCGGTGATAGAGCGCCGACACTCCGAAGAGCAGCATGCTCGAGAGCGTATACACGAGCGACGCCCATTTTGCGACCGGCCCGTGCGCCACCGTGATCAGCACAATTCCCGCGATGATCGTGAGCGGGAAGGTGGCCGCGTGGATCCACCCGCGCCACGTCGGGGGAGCGGCGATGGGGCTCGTCGACGTCATATCTTCGAGTGTATGTTCCCCACAGTTGCGTTGACGCATATGTGCGGGGATCGGCAGCGGCTAAGCCCCGGCCCGGTACACTCGGAACGTGAGTGCCCAGCCGTCGAATCCGCGGGCCGGTTTGCTCTACCGGCTGTATCAGCGACGCCTTCGGCGCGAGATTGACCCGAAGCAGGTGCCGCAGCACATCGCCGTGATCGTCGATGGTAATCGGCGCTGGGCGAAGCAGCGGCTGCAGGAGCGCGCCGCGTTTGGCCACCGGGCCGGCGCGCGCAAGATTCCCGAGTTTCTCGGCTGGTGCGAAGAAATCGGGGTCGGCACCGTCACGCTGTATCTGCTCTCCGCAGACAACCTTGGCGCGCGCGATCGCCAGGAACTTGAAGACCTGTTCGGCATCATCGCCGAACTTGCGGGCCTCCTCGCGGAGCACCCCGGCTGGCGGGTGAAGCACGTCGGCACCTGCGAGGGGCTCTCGCCCGAGCTGACCGAAGCCCTGCGCGACGCGGAACAGTCGACCGAGAACCGTGCCGGGCTGCACATCAACCTGGCGGTTGGCTACGGCGGACGCAGCGAGATCACGGCGGCAATGCACAGCGTGATCGCCGAGCACCAGGCCGCTGGTGGCACGATCGACACGCTCGCCGAGCGGCTGACGCCGGAGCTCATTGGCGAGCACCTGTGGACGCGCGGGCAAGCTGACCCCGACCTCGTGATTCGCACCTCGGGCGAGCAGCGACTCTCCGACTTCATGATCTGGCAGTCGGCGCACTCCGAGTTCTACTTCGTTGAGGCGCTCTACCCCGACCTGCGCGAGGTCGATCTGTTGCGCGCTCTGCGCGACTATTCATCACGGCAGCGACGGCTCGGGGGCTAGGGCAATGACCATTCAGACTGGACCAAACCTCGCGGGCCAGCGCGTATTGATTACCGGCGCTTCCGGCGGCGTCGGCGGCGGCATTGCGCGCGCGTTCGCGGCCGCCGGTGCGCGACTCGCATTGCACTACCGGGGCGCAAGCCAGTCGTCGAACGACACGATGGGTGCGCTCATGCGCGAGCTGCGCGACGCGGGCGCCGAGGTTGAACTGGTGCGTGCCGATCTCACGGATCCGGGCGCGGCTCGGGCGCTGATCGCCGCGGCAACTGCCGCGCTGGGCGGCCTCGACGGGCTCGTCAACAACGCCGGCGTGCAACCGGTCACGCCGCTCGCCGAGACTGCTCGCAGCGAGTGGGACGAGGTGCTCGATACGAACCTCGGTGCCGTATTCGAGCTGTCGCAGGCAGCAGCTGCCGTGATGGCGAACGACCGAGAGCGGCACGCTGCGCGGGATCGCTGGATCACCCACATCGCCTCGATTGAAGCCTCGCGTCCGAGCCCGGCGCACGCGCACTACGCGGCGGCGAAGGCGGGTCTCGTCATGCACGCGCGGGCGGCGGCACTCGAACTCGGACCCAGCGGCATCAGGGTAAACACGGTGTCACCGGGACTCGTCGACCGGCCGGGTCTCGCGCAGGACTGGCCCGCGGGTGTCGAAAGCTGGCTCAGCCACGCGCCGCTCGGCAGGCTCGCGACGCCAGCCGACATCGGTGGGGCCTGCGTGCTGCTCGCCTCGCCCGGAGCGAGTTTTATCACCGGTCAAGATCTGGCCGTCGACGGCGGAATGCTGGCGACGCCCGGCTGGTGAGTTGATCCTTCACGCCCAGACCACACACTGACTCGAGAACGGAGCCGCGCATGAGCGAACACGAAACGGTGCTGCGCGCCGACGCAATGCTGACCCCGGGCGGCGTCGTCACCGACGCAGAGCTCGCCTTCGATGGCAGCGGACGCATCACCTACGTTGGCCCGGCCCGGCCCGACGCTGAGTCGGCGAGTGACCGCGTGGTACACGAACTGGGCGGGCACGTACTGATGCCCGGCCTCGTGAACGGCCACACGCACTCGGCGATGACGCTGCTCCGAGGTGTCTCTGACGACGAGGGATTCATGCCGTGGCTCGCGGCCGTGCAGGCCCTCGAACAGCACCTCACTCACGACGATGTCGAGGTGGGTCTGCAGCTCGCGATGGTCGAGATGATCGAGACCGGCACGACGACGTTCGCCGACATGTACCACTGGGATGCGCAGCTCATCGAGCTCGTGCGCGCGGCGGGTATGCGCGCGCTGGTCGCGCTCGCGTCGTTCGCCCCCGACGCGGTTGGCTTTCCGGGGGTCTCGCCGTGGAACGGGGCTGAGGCAACGGACCAGACAGAGGCGCTCGCCGAGCAGTTCGCCGGCGACGCGCAGGTGCGGATCGCCTACGGCCCCCACGCGCCGTACACCTGCCCGCCCGAGTTTCTCCGCGACATCGCCCGCCGAGCGATCGAGCGTGGCATCCCGATTCACACGCACATCTCCGAGTCGGCGGCAGAGGTCGCGCAGATTCAGGAGCGGTACGGGGCGACGCCCGCCGACCACCTCGACTCGCTCGGACTGTTCGAGGCAGATGTGCTCGCGGCGCACTGCGTACACCTGACCGAGGGCGAGATCGCGCTCTTCGCGCGCACGGGAACCGCTGTCAGCCACAATCCGGTCTCGAACCTGAAACTCGGCAACGGTATTGCCCCGTTGCCCGAGTGGCAGGCCGCCGGGCTGCGCATCTCGCTCGGCACCGACTCGGTCGCGAGCAACAACACGCTCGACCTGTTCGAGGAGATCAAGACGGGCACGATTCTGCACCGCGGAGCCAGACAAGACGCCGCCATCGTGCGCGCGGCCGACGTGCTCGATATCGCGACGCGACGCGGAGCCGAGGCCGTCGGGTTCCCCGAGACCGGGGCGCTCGAGGTGGGCCGCCTGGCAGACGTGATTGCGCTCGACGTCACGGGATCCAGCGCCGTTCCGTTCGAAGCGGCCTCGCTCATCTCGCACCTCGGCTTCGCGGCCACCGGTGCCGACGTGCGCCACGTCTTCATCGGCGGACGCCACGTCTACGCCGAGGGGGAGCACCTGACGCTCGACGCCGACGAGATCCGCCTGCGGGCCGCTGCCGCCCGCGCACGACTGACCGCAGCGAACGCCGCGGCCGCCGCGACCGCACACTGATTCTGACTGATCTGAACGAAAGGCCTCCAATGCCCGTACGACTTCCCTCCGGCGCCGAACTGCCGCTGCTGCGCGCCCGCGTTTCTGACCTGGCAGACCGCGCACTCGTGGTGGGCGATCCGGCCCGCGCCGCGCTCGTTGCCGAGCGACTCGACGACGTTCGCCAGCTCACCGCCAACCGCGAATACCACGTGTACGCGGGCAGCTGGAAGGGTGTGCCAGTAACGGTCGCGTCACACGGCGTCGGCGCTGCCGGTGCAGCCGTGTGCTTCGAGGAACTCGCACGCGGCGGGGTCACCCGCATCATCCGCTCCGGCACCGCGGGCGGCATTCAGCCCGAGGTCGTCGACGGCGCGATCGTCGTCGCTACCGGCGCTGTGCGCGCCGACGGCGTCAGCCACCAGCTCGTACCGACGGAGTTCCCCGCGATCGCGACGCCCGAATTGACGATCGCGCTGAAGGCAGCGGCAGCGCAGTCGGGACTGAACGTGCACAGCGGCATCGTGCTCACCGGTGACATGTTCTACCCGAGTGACGTCATCACCGGCATCGACCACCAGATGTGGCAGCGGGCGGGCATCGTCGCGGTCGAGATGGAGGCGGCCGCACTGTTCGTTATCGCGTCACTCCACGGCATCGAGTCGGGGGCTGTCTTCGCGATCGACGGCAACCCGCTTGCAGCGAAAGACGAGGCTATGGATGGCTACGACCCGTACCGCGAGATTGTGACTCGGGCGGTCGATGGCGCGCTCACCGCGGCGCTCGACGTGTTGGTGGCCTAGGCGTGACCCGAATCGCAGCGGCGGAGCCGGGGCCCGGCTTCTCGGCGGTGCTGTTTGATTGCGACGGTGTGCTCGTCGACTCTGAATTGATCACCGTTCGCCTGATCGCGGAAATGCTCGGCGAGCTCGGCTGGGAGATCAGCGAAGAGGAGGCCGTGCGCACATTCATCGGCCGCGCGCTGGTGGACGAGTGGGAGGTGATTTTTGAGCACACGGGCGTCCGGATCACGGAAGAGTGGATTCACGCGTTCCACGTGCGCCGGGACGACGCCCTGCGCGACAGCGTGCGGCCCATCCCGGGCGCCGAGCAGATGCTCGCGGAGATCGCCGATCGCTTCGGCGATCGCATCGCCCTCGCTTCTGGTGCGGATCGCGTCAAGATCACCATGCAGCTCACGGTCACAGGTCTCGGCCGCTGGTTCGGCGACCGAGTGTTCAGTGGCATGGAGCAGGCTCGCAGCAAGCCAGCGCCAGACGTCTATCTGGCCGCAGCCGCGGCCCTGGGTGTCAATGCGGCTACCGCGCTGGTCGTCGAGGACACGGTCGCGGGTGTCACGGCAGGCGCCGCGGCCGGGGCAACCGTGTTTGCGTATTCGCCCGACAGCCCGGTGAGCACCGACCGCGAGGCGCTGCGCACAGCCGGCGCCGCGCACGTGTTCAGCGACATGGCGGAGCTGCCCGGGCTGGTCGACGAGTGGGGCGCGCGACTCGCGAGCTAGGCCAGTCGCGATCGGTCAAATGCGTCAAGGCTGATGCCCCGGTCGAGCACGATTTTCGACCATTCCTTCGCGGAGTGCAGGCTGTGGTCGCGGTAGTTGCCGCAGCTCACGGCCTCGGTGCCGGGCACGTCCTCCCACGTGACGCGCTCGACGAGGTCTTCGAGGGAACTCTTGATCGCAGAGGCGAGTGTCTCGACGCTCGGCTCACCCCACGCGATGAGGTGGAAGCCGGTGCGGCAACCGAACGGTGAGATGTCGATGAGTCCTTCGAAGCGGGTGCGCAGCAGGGCGGCAAGCGTGTGCTCTATCGTGTGCAGACCGGCCGTCGGAATCTCGGCTTCGTTCGGCTGCACCAGTCGAATGTCGAAGTTCGAGATCGCGTCGCCGTGCGGCCCGTGCTCCACTCCGATGAGCCGCACGTAGGGTGCGAGCACCCTCGTGTGATCGAGGGAAAAGCTCTCAACTTCGGCAAGTTCGACGTCGCTCATGGCCTCAGTGTATCGAGCGCTGCAGTGGCATTTTCGTGCGTGTCGGCGTATGACAGCGTGCGTGCGGACAACGAAAAACGGGCCCGCACCCGAGGGTGCCGGCCCGTTGATCCTGCCAGAAAGTGCGCGTCGGTTATGCCGCGCGCGCAAGGTCCTTACGCGTGAACGCGATGCGAGCGTGATCGCCGGCAACCGGCTTCGAGACGGTCACGTCCCAGCCTGCGCGGTCGAGGCGCTTCAAGTCGCTGCGGGCGTCGCTGAGACGATCGGTCTCAACAACGTAGAGCGTGCGCCCCGAGCTGCGGTAGACGGAGCGGCGCTGCGCCCAGTCAGGGACGAGCATGTCGTCGGCGCTGCTGAGCGAGTGGTAGGGCGTGCGCAGGGGAGCGACGGCGGTGAGCCGGGCGCCTGCGGTGTTGGGCATACGAGTATGCAGAGTCATGGTGTTCCTTCCTACACGCACCGTCATGGTGCGTTTCCCCCGAGCAGTTCTCGGGGGTGGGCTCCGTGGAGCCCGGCGCTGCATCGCTGGGGCTGCGTCGGTACAGCCCGCACGATCTCTACGATCGATAGCGGAGCGCATCAGCACCGGTCTCATCTGGGGACCAGCCTCGTCTGAAGGCCTTCGGTGCTCGGTGGATCTCACGGCGACTGACGCAGAGTTGAGGTGATCTCGACGTGCCATTTCTGGCGATCATGCGTACGGCTCGTGGACCCGACTCCTCATATTAGAACACATTTTCGAAAAGCGCTAGTCTGGATGGGAAAATCCTGATCAACGGGCGCGGAAGCGCCGCTGGGAGCGCCGATGTCTGACCTCACAACCCTGCTCGTCTTCGCCCATTGTGACGAGGCCTCCGCCTTTGCCGATGTGCCGCACCTGGTCACGGGGGTGGGCAAGGTGAACGCCGCCGTCGCGCTCGCGGCGGAGCTCGCAGAGCGCCCGGTGCAGCGGGTCGTCGTACTCGGCACCGCGGGGGTCGTCAGCGATGCGCCCGATCGGCCGTCGCTCGACGAGATCTACCAAATCGGTGCAGCGGTGCAGCATGATTTCTCGCTGCCGTCGCCGACACTGGTGCCGGCCGGCGAGGCGATCCTGCCCGCCGCTGCAACCGCCGTGATCGCGACCGGTGATGTCTTTGTGCAAGATGATGCGCAGCGCACGGCGATCGCGGGTCTCGGAGCGAACCTGGTCGATATGGAAACCTACGCCTACGCGAGCGTGTGTGCGCGGTTCGGGGTGGCGCTGCAGGTGTTCAAGATTCCGTCGGACTTCGCTGACTCATCGACCACTGGCGAGGAGTGGGATCAGATCGTGTTCCGCAAGAGCGAGCAGCTGCGCGAGTTCTGGGCGGCGCGCTTGGCGTAACCGGCGGCATGGGAACACGGGCACACGGCTGCTGCGCTGCGCGGCGCCGTGCGGCGCTAGCTCGTCGCCGCAGCCCGGGGATTCCGAATCCCCAGGAACGACACAATCGCCCCCGCGAAGAACAGTGACCCGGTGACGATCGCGGCCGAGTGGAAGCCACTGAGATCGAGTTGGCCGCCCACGATGGTCGCGAGCAGTGCGATCACGATCAACCCGGCGACCCGCGAGATCGCGTTGTTCACGGCCGACGCGATGCCGCTGCGCTCCGGCCCGATAGAGCCAAGGATCGCCGCGGTCAGCGGTGCGACCATGATCGACAGGCCCAACCCGATCACGATCATCGACGGTAGCACCTGCCACCAGTACGAGAACGGCGCGTCAACGCGCAGCAGCAACAGTGCGCCGATGCCCAGTAGCAGCGGCCCGACCGACATGAAGAAGCGCGGGCCGTAGCGGCCGGCGAGCGCGCCGACCTTCGAACTCAGCAACACCATCAAGATGGTGATCGGCAGGCTCGCGAGGCCCGCGAGCGTGGCGGTGAGCGCCGGGCCGTTCGGATTCTGCAGATACACGCCGATGACGAAACCGTTGAGCGACAGCGCCGCGTAGATGAACAGCGTCGCCAGGTTGCCCACCCAGAAGTTGCGCACGGTGAAGAGCGATAGCGGCAAGATCGGCGACGCGACGCGTGTCTGCCACCACAGGAAGCCGCCGAGCAGCACGACACCAGCGGCGAGCGGCGCCCAGATAGTCGGGCTCGCCCAGCCGTGCGCGGGTTCCTCGATGAGCGCCCACACCGCGAGCCCGAGCCCGATCGCGGCCGCCGCCCCGCCCCACCAGTCAATGCGTACGCCGCGCTTGCGGTCGTCGGTGCCGCGCAGCTTCACGAGCATCCAGAGCGTCAGCCCGATCGGAATCACATTGATCAAGAACACCAGCCGCCACGACAGATAGTCGGTAAACAGGCCGCCGAGCAGCGGACCGATGATCATGGCGCCGGTGGTCGCAGCAGTCCAGGTGCCGATCGCGCGCCCCTGTGCGGGCCCCGAAATCCGCGACGTGATGAGCGCGAGCGAACTCGGCAGCAGGAACGCACCCGCCGCCCCCTGCAGTGCGCGAGCGATGATCATCATTTCGGGGGAGACCGCCAGACCGACGGCGATCGACGCGATGCCGAAGCCAATCAGGCCGATGCGCATGATGAACACGCGGCCGTACGCGTCGGCGATGGATCCGGCCAGCAGCATCAGCGCGCTGAGCGTGACGAGGTAGGAATCGACGACCCACTGCTGGGTGCTGAGGCCGCCGCCGAGCTCCGCGGAGATGCGGGGGAGCGCGACGTTGGTGACCGACATGTCGAGCGACGTGACGAACGAGGCGAGAATGGCGATCGTCACGACCAGGCGCTGAGGCGGGGTCAGTGCATGTGTGTCGCTCGCGCTCGAATCTGCCATGTAGACAGGATAGGGCTCGGCGGGTCGTGCCCGATCGTTGTTCGCTACCGGAAGCAGCGACTGATTCCGCTGACGAGTTGTGCGAGTTGAATCCAGATCGCGAAGCGGTAGGCGGGGCGCATGAACAGGGCCAGTACGCGCTGCCACCGCGGTCGGCGCGCGCCCCGCTCCCAGGTGAACGCGATCCGGAGCTGCGTGCCGCCGGCCGCCGGTTCGAGCCCGATGTCGATGATGCGTGAGTTCGCCCGAGGCTCATCGGGGTAGCTGATGCGCCAGGCGATGCGGGACTCGGGTGTAGCTTCAACGAGCTTGATGGTCATTCGCTGGAGCCCTGACACGATCTTGAGCGGTGTGCCGTCGGGTCGTTCGGTCGTTGCGCGGGCGTTCCATAGCTCGCCGGGCTCGGGTGCCTCGGTGTCGACGCTCGAGATCGAAGATTCCCACTCGTGCATGCGCGCCGGATCAGCAAGGAGCGTCCACACCTCCGCGATCGGGGCAGGAACGAACGCCTCGGTGGTTCCGGCCAGCCGGTCGCGCGATTGCCGCCGCGGGCGGGTGTCGGGGAGCGAAGCGGCGTGAACCAGGTCGCGGGAAATCGATGCCGGATCACCACCTGCCTGGCGCACCACAGCGTCGATGAGTTCGCTCGGCTCGGCGAGGAGCTCAGTGAGCACTGCGCTCGCGTCGCCCGAGTACTCTTTCGCGCTCGCTCGGGTGAACACGCGCTGGGCGCGGTCGCTCCACGCATAGCCGTCGGTTTCGTGGAAGACGATCCGGCCAGGGGGAGGAGCTGCGGTGGTCACGCCGACACCCGCGAGTTGTTCGGCGTGCTGGTCTGCGATTGCTACCCGGGTCGCTTCGAGGGTGAGTCCGTGGGAGCGCAGCACCTGGCCCGCGGGCTCCGGGTCGAGGGTCAGGGCAAGCAGCAGATGCTCGATGTCGGCGGTGCGCTGGCCGAGACGCGAGGCCTCTTCCATTGCGGCCAGCGAGAGCCGATGCATGGTGCTGGCCGACTCAGTGAACTTGCTCACGAGCTTCTCCGCGGAATGCTGATTGTGGGGTCGATCCGCTTCGCGTATTTCTTGTGAACGGCCTGGCGGGTGACGCCGAGCGCGTCGGCAATCTGCTGCCAGCTCAGGCCGCTGCGCAGAGCCGATTCGACCTGTCGCAGTTCGAGCGTGTCGGCGAGCGTGCGAAGGGAGGCTACGGCGCGGAGCCCCGCGCGCGGATCGCTGAGGTCGGCGGCGCGGGCCGCGAGTTGAGTAGATTCCATGCTGTCAACCTACGTTGCTTCGCACGGGGTTGTCAACCTTGGTTGCTACTTGGGTGTGGTGGGGGGCTTATGGGGCGCGGCGCTCGAGCGCGCGTACGATGCGGGTGCTGCGTTCGGCAAGTGATCTGCGTTCCGCAAGCTCGAGTAGCAGGAGTGGGGCTTGCGGAACGCAGATCACTTGCGCAACGCGGCGCTCGGCGCGCGCACTCGAGTGGTCGGGCGGTAGCGGTTTACCAGGTGCTGTCGCCTCGGAGCAGAGCGTCAAATCCGCCGTCGACGAAAATGATCTGTCCGCAGAGGTGCGAGTTTTCGACACCGGCGAGCCACGTCAACAGGCGCGCGGCGACTTCTGCTTCGAACGGCCCGTTCAGTGGCATCGGGACCTTCTCGTTGAGCGCTGCCCGCCCCTCCGGAGTGGCAACGAGCTCTCGTGTCATGGGGGTGAGGACGACGCCAGGTGCGATGGCGTTCAAGGGGATGCCGGCGCCCGCCCACTCATCCGTCGTAGCGGCAGTGCGGAGCCAACGGGCGAGTGCCCGCTTGCTTGAGGAGTAAATCTGATGGCCGGTCTCTGGCTTTTCCGCGAGAGTGGCGGAACGCGCGAGCGCCTCCTCCTCTGTGCCGTGCAAGAAAATCTCGACCAACTCTTCGTCGTGAGTCTGCAGCGAAGCCATCGAGTCGACGGCAACTGCCCGCGGTGCCGCCGAATTGAGAAGCAAGGGGCGAAGCCCTTCGAGCGTTGCGAGCGCTCCGTAGTAGTTCACGGAGGCAGTCACGGGGATCGGGTGGCTGAGACCCGCTACCGCTATCACCCCATCGATGACTCCTCCGGAAAGCTCCTTGGCCTGTGCAACGAGAGCTTGCCGGCCCTCGCTGGTCGAAAGATCGGCGCTGATATCGGTGCCCTGCAGGTCTGCGCCGATTACACGCTCGCCGCGCGAAATGAGGAGTTCTGCGGTGGCCTTTCCGATGCCGCTCGCGGCGCCGGTAACGAGATATGTTCGCTGAGTCATTTCACTACTTTCTTCATGTGGCGGGTTGGGAAGCCTGCGTCGGATAGGCAGCCTGTGAGAGCGCGTCGTCGCGGAATCGTCGAAGCAGCCGGTTGAAGTCGGCGCGGTCGTCGTCGGTCCAGTCGCGCATGATGTCGCTCATCATTGCGTCGCCCGCGTCAACAAGCGTCTGTGCGACGTCGCTGCCAGCGGATGTCAGTCGAAGCAGAATCGCACGGGAGTCGCTGGGGTCTGCGACGCGCGCTACGAGGCCGGCGCGACCCAGGCGGTTGGTGAGTTTCGAGATGGCCGACGGCCCGATGTGTAACCGGGCGGCAAGCTGAGACGCTCGCTGATCGCCGTGCCAGGCGAGGTGCGTCACGGCGGAGATGCAGGTTTGATCAAGCTCAACGCCGACGCTGCTGGCAAGCCGACCGATGAACGTCCCCGAAGACCAGAGCGAAAATACTTCCAGCAGCGTCGATAGTTGTTCGGAGCGATACGGCAGTGACGTCGTGGGGAGCGGTGTTGTGGCTTTCGCCGTGGTAGCTTCGCCCGTGTTCATGTATCGAGCATAACCCTTTTAGTGTCTTCAGGACAGTAAAGCTGCTGACGCTCGCTTCCGGCTGCCCCGTATCGTTGAGGTGTTGGCCCCACGCCAGCATGAGCAGTGTTCGATTTTCTCGATGTCGTGCGGGCCCTGCTGCAGCCGAAAATGCTCAACGCTCGTCGCCGGGAAGGTCGCAATGAATCGCTTGCTTGATAGACCGAGTACCCGCGCTCGAAGCGTTGCTGCTCATAGGGGGACACTTGCCTAACGGGAAAACGGCGATTGCAGCGCTGCTCGTCGGAGCCATCGTGGTGGGAATGATCGGTGCGGGGGTGTACATGCTGAAGAGTGCGGCGGAGACACGTGCGCAAACTCAGCGAATCATCGATCATGGGCGCACCGCGTCGGTGTCTGATGCCCGTGTCAAGGTGTTTCAGGGGAGCGACGGCGAACGCCGCGTCGTTGAAATGGAGGTGACGTTCACGGATTCAGACGGATCGGCCGTGACTTCGCGTTTACGCACAACGCCGACCATTTATGTGGCTATCTCGGGCCCCGACCAGTGGGAAAACGACTTCACTGGCAAAGTGGACATCGTTGGGTCACAGGTGAAGTATCTTCCCGGGACGCCGCCAACAGTAGAACTTGAATCCGAGCTAGCAGCTCAAAAATCCCCGCGCTGGACTTTTTCCGACATTTTCGGCGCAGCACTCTGCGGAATGGGTGCACTCATGGTGCTCGGGGCAGTGATCTCAGTGTTGCGCGCTCGCCGCGGGCCAGGGCGAACGGATGATCGTGCCGGTCTTCGTTGCAAAGGGGTGCGCGGTCGTATCGCCTGATTGAGCTCTGGGACTAACCCTGAGTCACACGTCCCGTTCTGGCTGGTGTTCGAGGCCGAGGTCGGGGTTTCCGTATACGGACTGCACCTCAGAGACGATGACCCGGTACTCGCCAAGCCACTCACTGTAGCGACGTTTTGCGACCTGGTGCGTGTCCATGCTGATGAGCGTGCGGAGGGCGTTCTGATCAGCCCAGTAGTACACCTCGGCGTGCAACCCCGTGTCTTCGTTGTGCCAGGTCTCCTCGCCGAGAAAGCCGGGAATCTGGCGGGCGCGCTGAGCGATCTCGCTGTCAAAGCGGTGAAACTCCTCCGTCAGCGACTTCGTCTCGAATATGAACGTTGAACTGTATTTCGGCTTCGTACTCATGGTTTCCCTTGATCTGACTTGACGTGTACCGGAGTTGTTTCTTCACCGCGAGCGCTGCCGCGCTGCGCCGCTGCGCCCGCTGTGATGACGAGGCACACACCGAGCAGTTGCATGAGAGTCGGGGTCTGGGCGAGTACCAGGAGTCCGATGATGATGCCGAACGCGGGCTCGATCGACAGGAGCGTGCCGAAGGCGGTGTGCGTCATGCGGCGCAGCGCGAGCATCTCCAGCCCGAACGCGATCACCGGTGTGATGAGCGCGATTCCCGCGGCTGCCGCGAAGACCCACCACGTGGCCGCACCGTCGAGCACCTGCGGCAATCCCAGCGGGAGCGTGGCGAGAGCTGCGATCGGGATGGTGAGTGACAAGCCACTGGTTCCGGAAAACCGGTCACCGACGTGCTGCGTCAGCAGGTTGTATAGGCCCCAGCAAATCCCCGCCGCCAGCGCGAACCCAACGCCTGGTAGGTCGATGCGACCGTGCCACGGCTCGGTGAGCAGCACAACGCCGATGAGAGCCAGCGCTGGCCAGATGAGCGCCTTGCGCTGTTTGCTCATCAGGCCGGCGACGGTGAGCGGGCCGAGAAACTCGATCGCGACCGCCGTACCCAGGGGAATCCGCTCCACCGCCGCAAGGAAGAACGTGGTCATGAACCCGGTTACGATCCCGAGCCCGATGAGTGCGGGGAGTTCGCTGCGGCGCAGAGATCGGAGCGCGGGTCGCGCGATGAGCCACAGGAAGAGCGCACCGAAGCACATGCGCAGCCACGCCGTGCCGGCAGCGCCGATCTGCTCGATCACCGAAACTGAGAGCGCGTTCGATAGTTGCACGGCAAGCATGGCCGTCACGGCCATTGACCACGGTGGGATGCCGCCTGTGGCGCGTCGCGTGCTCACGGCGCACCGACCGTTTGGCAATTTCTGAACGTGTCGAAAGATTCGTTGGCGGTGGCAGTTGGGCTAGGCATGCGTCGTCTCCGTTCGGTGCGCAGTACCCACTCCCGGCTCGAAGACCGTGAGGGTGAAGCGTGCGGGCTGGGCCGCGGGGTTCGTGTACGAGTGGGCAACTGCTCCGTCAAACGTCAAGGCATCGCCCTCGTCGAGTTCGAAGCGCTCATTGCCAACCGCGATAGTGACCGTGCCGGTGAGTATCTGAAGCAACTCACGGGTGCCTTCGCTGTGCGGCTCGCTCGTGTGTGATTCGGCCGGCCCAAGGGTCCAGTCCCACAGCTCCACGACGTTTGGTGAATCGGTGCCCGCGACAAGCACGCCTCGCCCGCCCTTGCTCCCCGTCCACAGCACAGCACCGTGCCCGTGTCGCGTGAGCTTCGGGGTTCGGGGTGCGGGGTGCGGGTGGTTCGACGAGCTCGGGCAGGCCGACCCCGAGCGCGTCGGAGATCCGAAGCAGCGTTCCCACGCTCGGATTTACTCCGCCCTGCTCGACATTCACGAGCATTCGACGACTCACCGATGCTGTTGCAGCGAGCTGGTCGAGCGTCCACCCGCGTCGGCCGCGTTCGTGCTTCACGCGCGCTCCAATGGCCCGCGCTAACGCCTCTGCTTCGTTATCCATATAGCATACTGCACTAAACGTGCAGCGATCGTGCACTATTCGTGCACCGCCGTTGCGGTGCTCGAACGCGAATCAGGTGCACGGCTCGCGTGTGCGATTGACTCGGACCCCGGCCTGTTATTCCGGGAGCGAAGAAACCCCCGCGATCCCAATCAAAGAAGGGGACCTGCGGGGGTTTCTGGTGGCGGTGACGGTGGGATTTGAACCCACGGTAGGGGGTTACCCTACACAACTTTTCGAGAGTTGCACCTTCGGCCGCTCGGACACGTCACCGCTAAAGAGATTAGCGCATTGCACTCAGCTGACGCGAATCGGCGCGTCGACGGCGATCCGTCTGCGGGTCGTACAGCGCGAAATCACGCATGATCGCGCCGAGTTCCTTTCGGTCGGCAGCCCCGAGTTTTGCCCGGGCCTGGGCCAGGTGCGATTCGACGGTGCGCACGCTGCAGCGCAGCCGCACGGCGATCTCCTTATTGCTGAGACCGTTGACGAGCAGCCGGGCCGTTGCGACCTCGCGCGGTGTGAGGTGCAGGTGGCCGGCATCGGGGAGCGACGCGAGTCGAAACCAGGGGTCGACGCGCATCGCGGCAGCCTCGAGTGCGGTCAGCAGCGATGCACAGTGATTGACACTGCCCGTGGCTCGCCGACGCACGAAGATGCGCCGCGCCTCTTGCAGCGCAAACGCCGCTGGTGCCCAGAACCCTTGAGCCGTCAGTATCTCGCCGACCTGCACAAGCGCGGCCGGATTCTGTTCGTTCGCGGCCTGCACATGGGCGCGGGCAAGGCGCGTCGCAACGAGTGACCGCGAGCTGTCATTCGGCGCATCGTGCAAGTATCCGAATCGCCTCGCGCGTGGACCAATGCGGTCAATGCGGCCGCTGAAGTAGGTGATCAACTGAGTGGAGAGGTCGTCAACCGCGTCGGATGCGGGCCCGTCGCTGTCGGCGTGCCCGTTCAGCGTCCGCTGAATCGCGTTTCCGGTGTCGCGTACGAAAGCGACGAGCCGTTGTGGCAGGAAGCGCGGAAGATGCTCCTCTACGAGCTCCCATTCGCGATACGCCCGCGGCATGTCGCCGGAGGCAATCGCTTGCCCGGCGGCGCCAAGGTGGCGAATCCACGCGCGGTGCATGGCTGACGCGGGAAGCGTTTCCGAGAGAGAGAAGAGCGCGATATCACTACCGTCGGTGTCTCCCATATACAGCGCGATCATCGACTCGATGACGGCCGATGCCGCCAGCAGATCGCGAAGTTCCGGTGCACTGCCGACTGCAATGTCGGTCACGCGCGCGATGCGCTCGCTGCACGTCGCCGTGCCGTGCGGCTTTCGGCCCTGCTTCACCTCTTCGAAATCGAGGAGCTGATCGGCGAGCAGCGCGACCTCGGCGCAGGGGTGCGTCTGCGCGATCCTCGCGAGTTCCGGAGCATCGGCGACGATCGAATCGACATCGTTCCAGCGGGAAAAAAGCAGTTCGATGGCGGGCTCGTTCGAGCGAGCAGAACCGCCCGCAGATCCTGCACCCTGCATCGGTGACTCGGCGAGCAATTGGCGAGAGAGCGCGATGCGCGCGATCCTCGTGACATCGCTCTCTGATTCGGAGTGGGCCGTAAGTCCGATGCTCCGAAGGCCTGCAAGCACACCCTGCAGCACGGTCGCCGCCCGCGCGCGATCGAGATCGCTGAGAGTGATGCCGACGCTCGCGCCCCGCAGCAACAAATCGCGACATTCACCGCCGTTGCCGAAGCTCAGGGCATCGAGCACTGAGCGATGGAACAGGTGCGCACGGAACGGGTTGGCGAGCGACGCTTCGCCGCCCTCGTCAGGAACCGCCGTGCAGTATGCGGCCTCCCTGTCTGAGAGGGGAATACCGAGCGACTCCTGCATGAGAAGTGCCTGCGCGGCCCGCGCCTCGGCCCGCGCGACGAGAGCCGAGTCGGCCCAGTGCTCGAGAGCGCCCGCGAACAGCTCCGGGACCCCATACTGAGTTGGATCGTGCGGTGCAGGGATCAGGATGCCGTGCGCGAGCAGCGACGCAACGACGTCGCTGCCGACGAGGTCGCCGAGGCCAATCAGCGATCGCGGATCAAGCTGCGCGAGAGCCACCGCGCCGGCGATGGCATTGGGCGTCAGTACCTCGCGGGCGAGCGTATCCGTCACGCCGAATGTATGCAGCCCAAGCTCGCGTGCGTGCATAGGATCAATGTGTGGCCACGGCTCAGCAGTGATCGCTCCCTGCGCCGCAAGGTGCGTCAGCTCTAAAAGCCACGCCGGTCGCCCCCAGGACATCGCATATACCGCGGCGAGCATGCTCGCATCGAGCGGCGCGTCCGACGTCTCAACGACGATGTGCTGCGTCTCGGCAAACGAGAGCGGTTCGAGCCTGATGGAGCGCGGGAGCGGCAGGTCTCCAGTTCGTGCGAGCAGAGCGCTCCACGCCTCCTGCGACCCGGATTCCGAGGCCGATGGGTCTGACGTGATCGCGCACAGCCCCTTGCCACCGTTGCGAGCTCGAGTGAGGAGCGCCGCAATGACCTCGGCGGACGCTTCACCAACGTCGTCGACGAGGTGTATTGCGTGGACGGATGCTGCCGTCAGCTGAGCGGCCGCATCGACATCGCGGGCGCTGATCGGTGTGACGGGCACCCCTGAGGCGGTGAGTGTCGAAGCGAGCGACCGCAGTGCGTGCGACTTTCCGCTCCCTCGGTGCCCTGTAAGGAGCACGACTCCGGGCGCACTCACCGCTTCGATGAGCCGCTCAGTGACGGTGCTTTCAACCCTGTTTCTGTGAACGCGACGAATCACGTCTTCCCCCCTTGAAAGACGACACTGCCCCGTACCCGCCCATCATTCGCCGGGCACATCCGGGGTTTAGATTCACCATAGCCGTCTGACATTCAGTTTGTGCAGACCTTGACTTCGCGCGTTATAACGATTCGTCTCAGTAGTCGGCCGACTCATTTCAGGGGATACATGCGCGGAAGCCAGTAGCGCGCCCAGCGACCTTCCGCATTACGGGAATCCGTGGCTCTCAGCAAACACTCATCAATACCCTCGCCGGTATAGGGAGTGGACTTTGTCCATCTCCCGCCGCGCACGCGCGGTGCATGTGTTAGCAGACAGGGGGGGTATCTCGTGGGGTACAGAGGAGACAGACGGCGAACGCGATTGCGGGGGCCCTCGCGGCCGCTCGCGGTCGGGCTTGTCGCGGTAACGGCGCTTGCCGCGTCAACAATGTTCGGCGCGACGGCAGCATCGGCGGATTCGCCGACGCCGTCAACCGGTACGAAGTCGGCTGCCCACGGGCACGGGATCTGGATCGACGGGCTCGGCTTGAATGTCGCGGGGGCGGCATCTGCATACAGCGAGTTCCCCGACAACGCCGGTCCCAATACCGACGCGCTCAACCTTGAACTGCTCGGGTTGCTTAACGTTGACGCGGGCACCACGCAGCTGCCGCTCCTTGATGACGGGGCTAACGGCGGCCTGCTCGGCCTCGGTGATCTGGGCGCAATGTCCAGCTACGCCTCGTCTCCGAGCGACACCGCAGAGATCGCATCCTCCGGCATCATCACGGCTGACGGCGCACTCGACCTCGGTCCCATCGAGAACCCGGGCAGCTTCCAATCGGCGCAGCTCGACGCGAGCGGGCTGCTGCGTCAGGTGATCTCCGACGAGGTTGCGAACGCGCTGCTCGACGATGCGACGCTGAGCGTCGGCGCGCTTGCCTCACGCGTGGCGGTGGACGGTGCAGTCGAAAGTGGTGCGCCACAGAGCGAGTATTCGCTCTCGGGCATGAAGCTCGATCTCTCAAGCCCCGCGGTCGGCAACCTCGTTGACGGTGTGGACACCCTCGCGGGCAGCCTGATCGACCCGATTGAAGCGCTACTCGCCGATGGCGGCGGCGTTGAAACGGCCGTGGGTAATCTCGTGAGCGGCATCGACGCGCTGCCGCTCGTTGACGCCCAGCTCAACAGCCTGTCGCTCGACACGTCGTCGCTCACGACCCAGCTCCGGCAGCAACTGTTGCAGACGCCACTCGAAAACAGCGAGGGCAGTGTCTCCGTGGATCTCAGCAGCGGCGTGATCCACGTGGATCTCGATGAGCTCGTGGTCGACAGTTCGGGCGCGTCGACCCTCAGCACGCTCGCTCCAAATACTCCGGTACTCGACGACGTCACCGTGAACGCAATTCTTGACGGTGTCACCGACGCCATCATCGGCGACGGCCCGAACTCGCTCATCACCAAAGCGGTCACTCTGATCACGGAGGGCATCTATGGTGTCGGCGTCAATATCGACCTGCAGGTTGGGCTCAGCGTGAACTACCTGCTGGGAACGCTCGATGTCGCAGACGGCCCCATCACCATTAAGGGGACCCTCGGCGGCGTTCTCGGTCAGCCGGGGTTCGCTCCTTTGACCCCGGATGTCTCAGGTGTCACGCTGCTGCCAGGTCTTCCCATTCCGGTGAACGTCGGATTGCTACTTCAGCCGGTTGTGAATCTCATCACCCCCGCGATTGCGACGATCGGTTCGGCGCTCACGCCCGTCATCAACGACGTGATCGCTGGAATCCAGCCCGCGCTGCTCGAGTTTCTGCAGCCGATTGTGACCGAACTACTCGATGACGCAGTTGAGCCCGTGCTGAATGGCGTGCTCGACATCACGATCAACGAGCAGCCCACCCTGGTCGGCGGATCCAGTGACTTTGGCGACGCCGGCTTTACTGTGCGGGCGCTCAGCGTCACCCTGCTCCCGCTGCTCGGCGCAAACGCCGTGAATCTGGAGCTGGGTTCGTCGACCGTGCTCGTACCGGCCGCTGAAGCGACGCTGACGGCGTCGCCGAATCCAGTGGTCCAGGGCGGCACGGTCACCCTCACGGGTGCCGGCTTCACCGAGGGTGAAGACGTCGATATCGCGCTGCCGGGTGGCGGCACGACGACCGAGGTCGCCGGTACCGGCGGGTCGGTCACTGCGACGTGGGCGGTACCGGGCGACTTCGCCCCGGGTACGGCGACCTTCACGGCGACCGGCGCGACGAGCGCACTCACGGCGACCGCGACAACTGAGGTCGTGGCGGCGTCCGACGCGACGCTGTCGGCAACACCGAATCCGGTCGCGCAGGGCGGCACGGTGACCCTCACCGGTGGCGGCTTCGACGACGGTGAAGACATCACGGTGACCCTTCCCGACACGACGACTGTGACGGCCACGGCGAATGGCAGCGGGGAATTCACGTCGACCTGGGATGTTCCCGCCGATTACCCGGTGGGAACGGCGACCTTCTCGGCTACCGGAGTGACGAGCGGCCTCACGGCCACGGCTGACACCGAGGTTGAGGCGGCTGCAGTGGCGACGCTGACGGCGCTGCCGAACCCGGTCGATCAGGGCGGAACAGTCACCCTCGCCGGCGACGGCTTCGCAGACAGCGAAGATGTCACAGTAACGCTGCCCGATGGCTCCACGGTCGTCGAGGCGGCGGACGCGGATGGTAGCTTCACGTCGACCTGGGACGTTCCCGCAGACTACCCAGTGGGAACGGCTGAGTTCTCGGCAACGGGTGAGACGAGCGGCCTCACGGCAACGGCTGAAACTGAGGTGCAGGCCGCGGCCGTGGCAACTCTCGAAGCCGCACCCAACCCGGTTTCGCAGGGCGGAGTGGTCACTCTGACGGGCGACGGCTTCGGCAGCGGTGAAGACGTGGTCGTGACGCTGCCCGACGGTGAGGCGACTGTGTCCGCTGACATCGATGGATCCTTCGAGACGACCTGGGACGTGCCGGACGACTTCCCGGTCGGCACCGCAGAGTTCTCGGCAACAGGCGTGGTCAGCGGACTGACCGCGACGGCTGAAACGACCGTCGAGGCCGATGCCGGTGCAGACGTGAACGCGAATGCCTCGGCCTCAGCTTCGGCTTCGGCTCAGGCGGCGGCCGACAACGATGCCTCGGCTTCAGCTCAGGCGGCGGCTCAGGCCGCGGCGAACGCCGACAACTCGAGTGACGCCTCGGCTTCGGCCGATGTCACCGCCGACGCCGCCGCTTCCGCGGCAGCAACGGCCGACGCATCGACGGAAGCATCGGCTGAGACGAACGCTGCGGCCTCTGCCTCAGCGACAGCGAGCGCGGATTCTACGGCTGACTCGGCCTCGAACGCGGACGCTTCTGCCTCGGCTTCGTCACTCGCAGACGCGGACGCTTCGTCGGCAGCGGATGCGGCCTCGGAGGCGGCGTCGGAGGCAACCTCGTCGGCCGATGCCTCGGCTTCTGCCTCGGCGAATGTCAGCGCAGACGCCGATGCGGATGTGAACGCGAATGCTTCGGCATCGGCGTCTGCCTCCGCTGATGCAGCAGCCGACAACGAGGCTTCGGCCTCGGCGCAGGCGGCGGCTCAGGCAGCGGCGAACGCCGACAACTCGAGTGACGCTTCGGCAGCCGCTGACGTGACCGCTGACGCTGCCGCTTCGGTGGCTGCGACCGCGGACGCTTCGACTGAGGCATCGGCTGAGACGAACGCTGCGGCCTCGGCTGCTGCAACGGCCAGCGCCGATTCGACGGCTGACTCGGCATCGAATGCTGACGCTTCGACGTCAGCATCGGCAGCTGCAAACGCTGACGCGTCGGCGGCATCTGATGCGGCCTCGGAAGCGGCATCGGAAGCTACCTCGTCGGCGGATGCCTCGGCTGCGGCTTCGGCCAATGCCACGGCGGATGCGGACGCGGACGTTGACGCGGCGGCAACGGCAACTGCCGATGCAACGGCGGCCACAAACGCGAACGCCTCGGCTTCGGCCTCGGCCTCGGCGGAGGCGGCAGCCGACAACGACGCATCCGCGTCAGCTCAGGCGGCGGCTCAGGCCGCGGCGAACGCCGACAACTCGAGTGACGCGTCGGCTTCGGCGGATGTCACCGCCGACGCCGCCGCTTCGGTGGCAGCGACGGCCGACGCATCGACCGAAGCATCGGCTGAGACGAACGCTGCGGCCTCGGCGGCAGCGACGGCCACCGCCGATTCGACGGCAGACTCGGCATCGAACGCCAACGCCTCGGCGTCGGCCTCGACGGCGGCTGACGCGAACGCCTCTGCGGCATCGAATGCGGCTTCTGAAGCGGCCTCCGATGCGACCTCCTCGGCGGACGCATCTTCGGCGGCCTCGGCAAACGCGACAGCTTCGGCGAATGCCGACGCTGACGCCGACGGCGAGCAGCTCGCCGTCTCCGATCCCGCAGACGTCACCGTGGTCGAGGGCCAACCCGCGAAGTTCTCGGTAAAGGTCCTCTCGGGAGCACCGACATCGGTCGAGTGGCAGCAGTTCGTGCCGTCTGACGATGGCGCTGAGCCAGCTGCAGATGATTGGGCGCCAGCCCAGGGCGTTACGTCCGACGACGGGCTGCAGCTTACGGTTGCGGCACCCACGCTCGAGAACAGCGGCATGCTCTACCGAGCAGTTGCGACCGACGGCGAGACCGACGTGGTGACTGACCCCGCAACGCTGACGGTGGAGCCCGCGGGCGGGTCGGCGAACACGGGTGGATCGGCGTCGTCCGGTGCATCGGCCTCCGCGTCGGGTTCGGGCAACGCCTCGGGTGGCGGTCAGCTGACGAACACCGGTGGTGAGAGTCAGCTCGCCGTTGGCGGCGTGGGGCTCCTGCTCCTGTTGCTCGGAGCGGGCATCGCAATGGCATCGCACCGTCGCAACCGCGTCCAGCGCAACTAGCGAGCGGGGCCCGTGAAGGGCTCTCACCTCACCACTGCGGCCCGGTACGCACTCTGAGGAGTGGCGCACCGGGCCGCAGTGCGTGTTAGGCGCCGAGCGCCTCGCCGATCACCCTCGCGGCCTCCGGAAACGCGCCGGGATTCGGGCCCGAGTAATTGAGTCGCAGGTATCGACCCGTGGGTTCCGCGGGGAACCAGGCGTCGCCCGCAGCGATCATCACGCCGCGCGCCTCGCAGTCGCGGGCGAGCGCAGCCACATTCGTATCGTCGGGAAGCCGCACCCAGAGATTCAGGCCGCCGCGTGGAATGGCCTCAATGTGCGCGGTCGGTGCGTGTTCGCGGAGTCCCGCGACGAGCAAGTCGCGGCGGTCGGCGAGCTGCTGCCGCAGGCTCCGGAGATGCGTTCCCCACCCCGGTTGCGTGACGACGTCGAGCGCGACCGCCTGCAGTGCGCCGCTGACGTACATGGACTGCGCCTGCGTGTCAGCGACGATTCGATCGAGCGCGGGTCCGCGCGCAATCAGACCGGCGATGCGAACCGCGGGTGACACGCTCTTCGTGAGCGAGCGAATGTACACGACGTGACCACTGTCGTCGCGGGCGGCAATGGGCGTCGGCGGGGCGGCAATGCCGAAATCGTGCGCCCAGTCGTCTTCTATGAGAAATGCGCCGTGCTCACGCACGATCTCGAGCACGCGATCGCTGAGTTCTGCCGACCACTGACCCCCGGTGGGGTTCGCAAAGTTCGGCTGCGCATAGAAGGCTCGGGCCCCAGTTTGCGCGAACGCACGGTCGAGCTCCGCCGCATCAGGGCCGTGCGGGCCGCTCGGGATCGGCACCAGCTTCACCCCGACCTGAGCGGCGGCGAGCATCGCGCCCCAGTAGCTCGGTGACTCGATGAGCATCGGTCTTCCCGCCCCAACCAGCGCGCGAAACAGGCTACTCAGGCCGCTCTGGCTGCCCGGCAGCACGACGACGTCGCGGTCAGCTGGGGGAGTGACGCCCGCTGGGGTCAGCGCACCGAGCTCCGCGGAAAACCACGCCTGCAGCTCGGGCAGCCCCGTCGTCGGCGATCGCTGGACGGCGACCTCGCTGCGTGCTGCGCGCGAGAATGCCGCGCGAACGAGGCGCGCGGGCAGCAGCTCTTTGTCGGGGTAACCCGAGTGCAGTGCTATCACGTTATTCGGCGTGGTGCGCAGCGCGGTGAGGGAGCTTGCTCCCTGAAACTGCGGTGCGCCGAGCGCTGCTGTCTGCCAACCGTAATCGTTCGGCCTGGCCGCGCGTACGGTCCGGACGAAGGTACCGATACCTGGCCGCGCTTCGATAGCGCCCGCATTGATCAGGGTTTTCAGTGCTTTTTGTACCGTCACCGGGCTCGCTTCGAACTGGGCGACGAGGGCCCGCGTCGAGGGCAGTCGTGCTCCGGCTGGCGCGCTCGCGATCCAATCGCGAAGCGCGGCGAGGATGCGATCACTGCTACTCTGGCTCATGAACGGCAACGATACCGCTACTCTAAAAATTGCCCAACCGCTACTGTTGCGGCGCCCTGGACTCTGGTGGGGATTGCTCGGCGTTGTGGCCTTCTCGTTCACCATGCCGCTCACGCGCGTGGCGGTCGGGCACGGGCATATGTCCGCGTTGTTCGTGGGTTCGGGCCGAGCCGTGATCGCCGCCGTGTTCGCCGCAGTCGCGCTCGTCGTGACCCGGCAGCGAATGCCGCGCGGAGGCCAATGGCTGCAGGTCGCAATTGTCGCCGCGGGTGTGGTGCTCGGGTTCCCGCTCCTGACCTCGTTCGCGATGACGACCGCGCCAGCGAGCCACGGCGCGGTCGTCATCGCGATTCTGCCGGCCGCAACGGCCGTAATCGCGGTGTTGCGAACCGGTGAGCGCCCCACGCGGGGGTTCTGGATCGCCGCTGCCGCGGGCACTGCCGCGGCCCTCGCGTTTGCCGTTGTGCAGGGTGGCGGCTTCGGCGGCCTGAGCGTCGCTGACCTGCTGCTGTTCACCGCCGTGCTCGTGTGTGCGCTGGGGTACGCCGAGGGGGGTATGCTCTCGCGCACGCTCGGGTCGTGGCAGACCATCTCGTGGGCGCTCCTGCTGGCCTCTCCGGTGACAATAGCGCTGGCCGGAATCGCGATTGCGCAGCAGCCGCCGGCAGCGACCCCCGTCGAGTGGGGTGCGTTCGCCTATCTCGCCGCGGTCAGCATGTTCTTGGGGTTCATCGCCTGGTATCGCGGGCTCGCGATCGGGCCGATGGCTCAGGTGAGTCAGGCGCAGCTGATTCAACCGGTGATGAGTATTTGCTGGGCGGCGCTGCTGTTGCGGGAGACGATCGGTTGGACGACGATCCTCGGCGGCGTCGCCGTAATTGCGTGTGCGCTATTCGCGGTTCGCGCGCGCAACCTGGGCGCGTAACCGGGGCGCGCAACCGGGGTGCGTAACCGCGGCGCATAAACCGCGATGCGTCGCGAGCCTCGCCCCACTCAGTGCACTTTCAGCAATGAAGTGCAAAAATGCATTTTATGACCGATAGTGCACTCAGTGTGCGAGAGCGCCGCCGCGCGGCGACCGCGCGCACGCTAGCGTCGACCGCACGGGTCTGGACCGCGGAGCGCGGGCTCACGGGGTACACGGTTGAAGAATTGTGCGAGGCGGCGGGGGTGTCGCGACGTACGTTCTTCAATTATTTCGCCTCGAAAGAGGACGCCGTGCTCGGTGTTCCGGTTGATCGAAACGATGAGCAGCTCAAGGCCGCCTTTATTCATCGCGGCGTGGGGGCGCCGCGCAGTGCGTCCGGGCTGACACACGACGTGCTCGACGACCTCATCGAACTGTTTCGCGCGCGCTGGGAGCTGTTCGAGGTCACGGTCACCGATGTGCGTGCGCTGTTTGCCGCGCTTGACCGCGAGCCTCGGCTGCATCGACGGCTGTTCGAGCATCTGCGCGAGGGGGAAGACGCCGATATTGCGCTCGTCGAACAGCGGGAAGGGCTCGCTCCGGGCGATCCTCGCGCCTCGACCCTGATGCACATTTTCGGTGCGATGAATCGCATCGTGGCGCAGGAATATTTCGAAACTCACGAGCACGGGCCCGTCGGCCTCGACACGTACACCGAACTTCTGCGGGAGCGCATCACTATCGCCCGCACGCTGCTGTCGTAGCCAGCCCGCGCCACCACCAGACCTCACCTCTCTTTTTCTCAGCAACCCCGGGCACACCCCCGCTATCCGAGAACGGACCCATGACCACCACAGCCACCTCCTTTCTGCTGACCAAACGCAGGATCTGGATCATCTTCAGCGCGCTGATCGCCGGCATGCTGCTTTCGAGCCTCGACCAGACGATCGTCTCCACGGCCATGCCGACCATCGTCGGCGAGCTCGGCGGCGTCGAGCACCAGGTCTGGATCACCACGGCGTATCTCCTCGCCACCACCATCGTGATGCCCGTCTACGGCAAACTCGGCGACGTGCTGGGCCGTCGCTGGCTCTTCCTGATAGCGATCGCGCTGTTTACGCTCGCGTCGATCGGCTGCGCGTTCGCCCCGAACTTCTGGGGCTTCGTCGTCTTCCGGGCCATGCAGGGTCTTGGCGGAGGCGGGCTGATGATCCTCTCGCAGGCGATCATCGCCGATATCGTGCCGGCAAATGAGCGCGGCAAGTACATGGGCCCGCTCGGCGCCGTGTTCGGCCTCTCGGCCGTCGCCGGTCCGCTGCTCGGCGGGTACTTCGTAGACCACCTCACCTGGCAGTGGGCGTTCTACATCAACATCCCCGTCGGCATCGCCGCGTTCATCATCGGGCTCATCGCACTCAAGCTACCCACCAAGAAAGCGACGCTTCCGGTCGACTATCTCGGCATCGCATTCCTGTCGATCGCGACCACGTGCTTGATCTTCTTCACCGACTTCGGCGGCGACAAGGCCTACGGCTGGGATTCGCTCGCGACGTGGATGTGGGGCGCTGGCCTCGTCGTCGCGGCCTCCGCATTTATTTTCACCGAGGCGCGGGCGAAGGATCCGATCATCCCGCTCACCCTGTTCCGCAACCGGATCTTCGTGACCGCCACCGCGATCGGCCTCGTGATCGGCGTCGGCATGTTCGCCGCAATCGGCTTCGTGCCCACGTTCCTGCAGATGTCTTCGGGCACGTCGGCCGCGGCCTCCGGGCTGCTCATGATCCCGATGATGGTGGGCCTCATGGGCACCTCGATCGGTTCGGGCATCGCAATCTCGAAGACCGGCAAATACAAGATCTATCCGATTCTTGGCGCGATCGTCACCGGTATCGCGATGACCGCGATGACAACCCTTACGGCAACGACCCCGATCTGGTTGATCTGCGTCTTCCTGTTCGTGTTCGGAGCGGGGCTCGGCCTGATTATGCAGGTCGTGGTGCTGGTCGTGCAGAACGCGGTGCCGGCCGCACAGATCGGCACGGCAACGAGCACGAACAACTACTTCCGCGAGGTGGGTGCCTCACTCGGCACCGCCGTGTTCGGCACGATCTTCACGACGCGCCTCGCCGAGAACCTCACCGACGTGTTCACGAAGGCGGGCGCGAGCCCGGCAGACGCGGCGACCGCGACGGCGACAATCGACCCGGCGACGCTCAACTCGCTGCCCGAGGACGTGCGCTCCGGCATCGTCACCGCGTATGCGGACGCCCTCGCACCCGTGTTCTGGTACCTCATACCGTTCATCGCGATCGCGCTTGTGCTCGCGCTTGTGCTCAAGCAAATTCCGCTCTCGGATCAGGCAGGCCTCGTCGCCCGCGGTGAAGCGATCGGGGGCGACGAGGCTGAGCGCCTCGAAGCCGAGCAGCGCGCGAGCGGCGCGCAGGGGGAACTTGTGGGTGCGGGCACTGACCCCGATACCGGCAGCGTTTCGGTTTCGGATCGTAGCTAATCGCCCGCTCGCCGAGAGCACTCAGTGTTTCTCGGCGCGTTCGGTGATGCTCAGGTCGAGCGGAAAATCGACCTGAGCACCACTGAATAGCAGTCGGCCGGCAGCGGCGGCCGATTCGCGAACGGCCACCGCTACGGCCTCACTGTGCTCCAGCGGCGCGTGCACGATCACCTCGTCATGTAAGAAGAACGCGAGGTGCGGGCGGCGCCCGAACACCGCCCCCGATGCGCTCGCCGCCGCGGATTCGGCGACCGGATCAAACTCTGCCAGCCGTTGACGCAGGTCCGCGAGCCAGCACAGCGCCCACTCGGCGGCCGTGCCCTGCACGACAAAATTGCGCGTGAAGCGCCCGCGATCCCGAGCGGTTCGCCGCGCGAGCGCCTCATCCCGGCCCGTCGCCTCTGGCAAGCTCGCGGCCGATTGCACCGACTCCCAGTCTGCCCCTGGCGCGGGCGAGCTGCGCCCCAACCACGTCGAGACGGTGCCACCCTGGGCGCCGACCTCAGCCGCGTCGTCGACGAGCCGCATTGCCGCCGGAAACGCGCGGCGCAAGCGCGGCACGAGTCTGCCGCTCTCGCCCGTCGTTGACCCGTACATCGCGCCGAGCATCGCGATCTTCGCCTCTTGCCTGGTGGCGACCGCGCCGCTCTCGACGATGCCAGCGTAGAGGTCGCGGCCCGCGCCGGCGGTGGCCATCGCGCGATCGCCCGCCATCGCGGCGAGCACGCGCGGTTCGAGCTGTGCGACATCGGCCGCCACGAATGTCCAGCCGGGGTCGGCTCGCAAAGCAGGCCGTAGCTGTCGCGGGATCTGGAGCGCGCCGCCGCCGTTCGAGGCCCACCGCCCGGTGACGACGCCGCCCGGAATGTAGACGGGCCGATAACGGCCGTCGTGCACCCACTCGTCGAGCCACGCCCAGCCGTTCGCGGTGAGCAACCGGGCGAGCTTCTTGTAGTGAAGCAGGGGCGGGATCGCCGGGTGTTCGTGCTCCGCGAGCTCCCACTGCGAGGTCGAGTTGACTTCGATTCCAGCCGCCCGCAGCACGCGAAGCAGCCGGGGCGGCGAATCGAGGGGTGCATCTGGGGCGCCGAGTTCGCGCCGTACCACCTCCCCGACCTCTACCATGCGATCGGGTTTCGCGCCCGGCGCGGGTCTCGGGCCCAGTGACTCCGCGAGAATGCGGTCGTGTTCCGCGACATCCCACGGAATACCGGCGGAAGCCAGTTCGGCCGCGACCAGGGCACCGGCCGATTCCGCGGCGAGCAGCAGGGCGAGGCGGCCCGGCTCGGTGGCGGACGCGAGGGCGGAGCGCTGGCGCTCAAACTCGGTCAGCGCCTCAGTCACGCCGTCGGGTACGCCGCGGGCGGCGTTCGGCTCGACGATCACATCGAAGAGGGTCGGGATTGCGACAGTCTCCACCGCGGCTGGCGCCGCCTCGATCTCTGGCGGAACGTTCCACTCGTGCGCTGCGCGAAGCGCCGCTGGCTGCTGCACTGACGCGGCGTTGCGCAGTATCTGGTGGCACAGGCGCAGGTCGTGGCAGCGTTCGACGCGCACGCCCGCGGCGAGCAACGGCCGATACCGGCTCGCGGTGTCGTGCCACACCCAGCGCACGGCCGCGATGCGTTCGCGCTCGGCAACGAAATCGGCGAGGCCGTTGGCAGGTACCGTGACCGTGGCGATCCGGGTACCGTCGGCGGCGACATCGACCGCGCCCCAGCCACCCGCTGCATCTCGCCCGACGACGCACCAGCGCGGAGCGCCCGGAGCGGATGGGCTCGCGTCGGGCTGGGTCGGGGCGGGCATGTTCTCACCGTAGCGGCGACCGGGGACAACGTCATCAGTGTCGGAGGCCGCCAGTAGGCTCGCACCATGGCGAAATCAAGCGGTGGCTATACCTGCAGCGAGTGCGGTTGGCAGACCTCGAAGTGGGTCGGCCGTTGCGGCGAGTGCCAGCAGTGGGGCACGGTCACCGAGCAGGCGCGGGCCGGTGCGAGCCTGGCGCGCACGACGCGGGCCGCTGCACCGATGGCTGGCCGAGAGGCGCGCCCCATCACCGAGCTGCAGGGTGACGCGGTGCGTCACCGGCAAACGGGCATCGGCGAACTCGATCGGGTGCTCGGGGGAGGGGTGGTGCCTGGCGCGGCGATCCTCTTCTCTGGCGAACCCGGCGTCGGCAAGTCAACGCTGCTGCTCGACGCGGCCGCGCGTGCAGCGCAAACCGGGGCGCGCGTGCTGTACGCGAGCGGTGAGGAGTCGACCGGTCAGATCCGAATGCGCGCCGAGCGCACCGGGGCCATGCACGACACGCTGTATCTCGCCAGCGAAACCGATCTCGCCACGGTGCTCGGCCACATCGAGACGGTTGACCCCGAGCTCGTCATCGTCGATTCGGTGCAGACAATGGCGAGCGACCAGATTGACGGCGGCGCCGGGGGTCCAGCACAGGTGCGCGAGGTCGCTGCGGCGCTCATTCGCGCAGCGAAGCAGCGAGGCACCCCCGTGATTCTGGTGGGGCACGTCACGAAAGACGGCTCCGTCGCTGGGCCGCGCCTGCTCGAACACCTCGTCGACGTCGTCTGCCATTTCGAGGGCGACCGGCAGACGTCGCTGAGGTTCTTGCGCACCCTCAAAAATCGCTACGGCCCTACCGACGAGGTCGGCTGCTTCGAGATGACCGATCGCGGTATCTCGGAGGTGCCAGACCCGAGCGGACTCTTCCTCAGTCGCGCGACCGCTCCCGTCAGTGGCACGTGCGCGACGGTCGCGATGGAGGGCCGCAGAGCGCTGCCCGTCGAGGTGCAGGCGCTGGTTGCCAAAAGCGCTACACCGAACCCGCGCCGCGTGACGAGCGGCGTCGATCCGTCGCGCGTGGCGATGATTCTCGCGGTGCTCGAGCGACGTTTCGGCGCACGATTGCATGATCAAGACGTGTACGTGTCGACGGTGGGCGGCGTGAAACTCGCCGAGCCAGCGGCCGACCTCGCTATCGCGCTCGCCGTGCTCTCGGCAATTGCCGACCAGCCGCTGCCACACGATCTGGCGGCGTTCGGTGAGATCAGCCTCGCGGGCGAAGTGCGGCCCGTGGTGGGCGGAGCACAGCGTTCTTCTGAGGCGGCACGGCTCGGTTACGTGCGCATCGTCGACGCCTCAGTCGAAACGCTGGATCGTGCCAGACGGGAAGCTGGCTTCTAGCGGCGCGAGAGCGAGCTAGACTTGCACACCGTGAGTAACAACACGGTAGACGTAGCGCTCATCGGTGGCGGCGTAATGAGCGCCACGCTGGGCACGCTGATCAAGCAGGTCCAGCCCGACTGGTCCATCGAGATTTTTGAGTCCCGCTCTGAGGTGGCGACCGAGAGTAGCAACGCGTGGAACAACGCGGGCACCGGTCACGCTGCGCTCTGCGAACTCAATTACATGCCCGAGGGTAAAGATGGCAGCCTGTCGGCCGCGAAGGCAATCGACATCAACGAGCAGTTCCAGCTCTCCCGCCAGTGGTGGTCCACGCTCGTTGAGCAGGGGATCCTCGGCGAGCCGTCGTCGTTCATTAACGCCACACCGCACATGACCTTTGTGCGCGGGGCCGACAATGTCGACTACCTGCGCCGCCGCTGGGAGCTGCTGCGCACCGAGCCGCTCTTCTCCGACATGGAATTCAGCGACGACCCCGAGCAGATCGCCGAGTGGGCACCGCTGCTCGTCGACCGCCGCGCAAAAGACGAGGTCTTCGCCGCGACCCGCTCCGAGAGCGGCACCGACGTTGATTTCGGCGCGGTTACCCGTCAGCTTTTCTCGCACCTCACGGCAAACGGCGCGAGCCTGCACCTCGGCACCCAGGTGCGCAAGCTGCGTCGCCGAGCCGACGGCACGTGGGACGTGTACGTGCGGAACCTCGCCGGGTACACCACGAGCATCGTGAATGCGAAGTTCGTTTTCGTGGGCGCGGGCGGCGGCGCGCTGTCACTGCTGCAGTCCTCTGGCATCCCCGAGATCAAGGGCTTTGGTGGTTTCCCGATCAGCGGCAAGTTCCTGAAGACGAGCAACCCCGAGATCGTGCGCGAACACCAGGCAAAGGTGTACGGCAAGGCAGCGGTGGGTGCGCCCCCGATGTCGGTGCCGCACCTCGACACGCGCGTCGTCGACGGAAAGCAGAGCCTGCTCTTCGGCCCGTACGCCGGATTCAGCCCGAACTTCCTCAAGAAGGGTTCGTGGTGGGACCTCCCGGGGTCAATTCGCACGCACAACTTGGGTCCGATGATCAAGGTTGGCCTGACCGAGTTCTCGCTGGAGAAGTACCTGCTCGGCGAACTCCTCGCGAGCCGCGAGCAGCAGATGGACACCCTGCGCGAGTACATGCCGACGGCGCGTACCGAAGACTGGGAAATGATCGAGGCCGGTCAGCGCGTGCAGGTCATGAAGAAGGACCCCAAGAAGGGCGGCATTCTTCAGTTCGGTACCGAGGTCATCACCGGCGGCGACGGAACGATCTCGGGTCTGCTCGGCGCATCGCCCGGCGCCTCCACTGCTGTCTACGCGATGCTCGGTGTATTGCGGAAGTGCTTCCCCGAGCAGTTCACGAGCAAGTGGGAGTCGATCTTCACGCAGCACGTGCCCGCGCTCGCGACCGGTGGCCTGAACGGCGACCCCGAGCTCGCGGCGGCGTCGCTCGCGCACACGTCGAGCGTGCTCGGCCTCACCCCGGCCACCGCGGAGTAACACCCGCGGCGAGAGCCGCGAACCCGCCGAGCCCCTCTCGTATCGCCGAGCCCCTCCCGGAAACACGCGTTTTCGGGAGGGGCTCGGTGTGTTAAGCGGGGTTCGGCGGGCACGGAGGGGTTCGGCGAGTAACACGCGGCGGACTAGCGGGCGCGGGAACCGCGCCCGCTAGTCCGCCAGCAGGACCTCGAGGTATTCGGCCGTGTCTTGCCAGCTGGTCACCGCGTGGCAGGTGACGCCGAGCGCGAGCACCGGATAGTCGTTGCCGTCGGGATCGAGGCGGTCGCCGACAAAGAGCATGTCGTCGAGCGGGATGCCCGTGTGCTCTGCGAGCTTTCGCATCCCGTGCGCTTTGTCGATGCCGCGACGGGTAATGTCGACCGAGGTTGAACCGCCGCTGCGCACCTCAAGCGCGGGGAGCCGGGTCGCGACGGCTGCGCGCAACGCACTCTTCTTGGCGCCGTCGGGGTCCCACGCGTGCTTTTCGGCGACCGGCGCGCGCTGGCCCAGAGCAGAGAAGGTGATCTGCGAACCGCGATCCTCCAGGATTTCACCCCACGCGTCGGCCTCCCAGATGCCGAGTCGCTCGGCCTCCTCGCGCAGCGCCGTCATCGCGGAGTCGCGTTCGGTCTCCGTCAGGTGCTCGCGATACACGGTGACCCACTGGCCGCCCTCGCGGCGCTCGTAGCGGGTGCCGCACGTGGGCAGCAGGTGCAGTCGCTCGAGTGACGCCTCCGTCACGCCATCGAAGCTGTCGAGCCGCGACACGAGCTGCGTTTCGAACTGCTCGAAATTGCCGCCCGAGATGACGGCGACGGTCGTGCGCTCAAGCAGGCGCGCGAACACGGCGAGCATGCGGGGGTCGAGCGGGGACTTCGAGGGTGCGAGCGTGTCGTCGAGGTCAAAGGCAATGAGGCGCGGGAGTTCAGTCACGCCTTGATTCTTCCACGGCGGGCAGGCCGCGTTCCGCGGTTCACTCGTCGTCGAACGAGGGGAGCGTCGTTGCGTTGGCGTAGAAGCGCACGTCGACGCGTTCGAGCCCGGATCCCTCGAAGATGATGCGGTAGCTGCCGGGCGAGGGGATCTTCGCGTCGGCAAGCGGGAACACCATCGGAATGTACCCGAAGCTGTCGTTGCCGCCGCCGAGGCTGAACGTGCCCTCGACGTTGAACAGCTCACCGCCGCCAACGGCTGGCTCGCAGCGGGCGCGGAACGAGCGATCCGGATCGCCCCGCCGCGCCTCGTTTTCGTCGTACTCAACGACCACGACGAGGGTCGCCCCGAGCTTCGCCGGGTATTCCTCACGATTGATGGTGTTGATGAAGCCCGAGAGCACGCCAAGCGTGCCCTCGCGCACGTTCGCCGCATCCGCAAGAAAAGCCGCCGCTACCCGCATGTGTGTCTCCTTGTTCGCCGTGGTGCCTGCCGTTCCAGCCACTGTGCCACAGCCGGCTGTGTAGTGGTCAACGGATGTAAGGTCTCGCCGTCGCCAGGAGCATGTTCGGAGTCGCAAGGCCGAGGCGCACGCCCGTGTCGACCCGCGTCTAGACTGATGCGGGTGACCCGACATTTTCTTCGTGACGATGACCTGAGCCCCGCCGAGCAGCGCGATGTCCTCGAGCTCGCGGCACGTCTGAAGCGAGAACCGTACGCGGAGCGACCCCTGGCCGGGCCGCAGTCGGTGTCCGTGATCTTCGACAAGACCTCAACGCGCACCCGGTTCAGTTTCGCCGCGGGCATTTCTGCGCTCGGTGGAGCCCCGATCATCGTGAACCCGGGTGAGGCGCAGCTCGGCGTAAAAGAGACGATTGCCGACACCTCCCGCGTGCTGTCGCGCATGGTGTCAATGATCGTGTGGCGCACCTACGCGCACGCCGGGCTTGAAGAGATGGCGGCGAACTCCACCGTGCCCGTCATTAATTCGCTCTCCGATGACTTCCACCCGTGCCAGATTCTCGCCGACCTGCAAACGATCCAAGAGCGCAAGGGCGAGCTCGCCGGGCTCACCGCAACGTACATCGGCGATGCGGCAAACAACATGGGCCACTCGTACCTGCTCGGATTCGCGACGGCGGGCATGCATATTCGTATCGCCGGGCCCGACGGCTACCACCCGCGCGCTGACATCGTCGCCGACGCCGAGCGCATCGCAGCCAGCACCGGTGGCAGCGTCGCGATCTTCACCGACCCGGCAGAAGCGATGGCCGGTGCCGATGCCGTGATCACCGACACGTGGGTATCGATGGGGCAAGAAGCCGAGAAGGCCGAGCGCATCGCGACATTCGGTGCGTACCGCGTCACCCCCGAACTCATGCAGCGCGCAGCATCAGACGCAATCTTCTTGCACTGCCTCCCCGCGTATCGCGAGTTCGAGGTCGCCCCAGAGGTGATCGACGGCCCGCAGAGCGTGGTCTGGGACGAGGCAGAGAACCGCGTGCACGCGCAGAAGGCACTCATGGCCTGGCTGCTGGCGCAGGCATAAGACGGAGAGAAAGACTATGACGAACGAACACGAGAACACGCCCGCAACCGACGCAACCGACGCTGCAGCGGGCAACCGCGCCGGCGAGAGCGGCTCCCTCTGGGGCGGCCGATTCGCGAGCGGCCCGTCGCCCGCGCTCGCTGCCCTCTCGAAGTCGACGCAGTTCGACTGGATCCTCGCGCAGTACGACATTCGCGGTTCGAAGGCGCACGCCACCGCGCTCGCCGCAGCGGGCTACCTGAGCGCCGACGAACTCGCGGAGATGCGCGCGGCTCTCGACGAGCTCGCGGCACGCGTGGCCGATGGCCGTGCGGTCCCCGCCGAAGATGACGAAGACGTGCACTCGGCGCTTGAACGCCTGCTCATCGAGATCACGGGCGTGCAGCTCGGCGGCAAGCTTCGCGCCGGCCGCAGCCGCAACGACCAGATCGCCACGCTCGTGCGGCTCTACCTGCTCGATCACGCCGCCGTGATCCGCGGCATGCTGCTCGAACTGCTCGACGCGATTTCGGATCAGGCCGCGGCTCACCCCGAGGCGATTCTGCCCGGCCGCACCCACCTGCAGCACGCGCAGCCGGTGCTGCTCGCGCACCAGATCGCGGCCCACGCCTGGCCCATCGTGCGCAATCTCGAGCGCCTTCGCGACTGGGCGACGCGCGCCAGCTTCTCGCCGTACGGTGGGGGAGCGCTCGCCGGATCATCGCTCGGCCTCGACCCCCGGCTCGTCGCCGAGGAGCTCGGCCTGGGCGATCCGCTCGAGAATTCGATCGACGGCACCGCAGCTCGCGACGTCGTCGCCGAGTTCGCGTTCATCACCGCACAGATCGGAATCGACCTTTCGCGGCTGTCCGAGGAGATCATCCTCTGGAACACCAAGGAGTTTGGCTTCGTGCGCCTGCACGACGGGTACTCGACGGGGTCGAGCATCATGCCGCAGAAGAAGAACCCCGACATTGCAGAGCTGGCTCGCGGAAAGTCCGGTCGTCTCATCGGCAACCTGACCGGCCTGCTGGCAACGCTCAAGGGCCTGCCGCTCGCGTACAACCGCGACCTGCAAGAGGACAAGGAGCCGGTGTTTGACTCCATTGCCCAACTTGAGGTCCTGCTGCCCGCCTTCACCGGCATGGTCGCGACGATGACTTTTAACACTGATCGCATGGCCGAGCTCGCCCCGCAGGGCTTCTCGCTGGCTACCGACGTGGCCGAGTGGCTCGTCAAGCAGGGCGTCATCTTCCGCGACGCGCACGAGATCTCGGGTGAGCTTGTGCGTTTCTGCGAGGAGCGCGGCCTCGAATTGCACGAACCGAGCGACGAGCAGCTCGCTTCGGTCTCGGAGCACCTCACGCCCGCGGTGCGTGACGTGCTCACAATCGAGGGATCGGTGAACTCTCGCGTGGGTGCTGGCGGCACGGCCCGAGTGCGGGTTGATGAGCAGCTGGCGCGTCTGGCGGAGCGTATCGCGGAGTTCCGCGCGGCATAGCGGAGGCGTTACACCCGTGCCACTTGCCGCAGCAGTGGCCGGGTCGCGAACATCGTCGCCACGACGATGAGCACGCCAACGGCGATGGTCGACAGCGTCACCGCTACCGACAGCGGCGCGAACAGAATTGCCATGCCGAGCAGTGGAAAGAGCAGCACGGCCGCGAGCGCCGCAGACCCGACGGACGCGATGAGCAACGGCAGCATGGTGGCGCCCCGGCGGGCGGCGTCTTGCACCTCGATGGGCGTGCCCATGATGGCGAGCGACCGCGTCACGTCGCGACGATCGAGGATCTGCGCGGCCTGATTCACCGCAACCGAGCACGCCACCATGATGAACGTGCCGATCACAGTGAGGGCGACGCCGGTCTGTACATCGCCCACGAGATACTGGTCCACGCCGCTGTCCGTGGTGCTGCCGTCTCCGGCAGCCAGGTTCATGAGCGCGATCCCTGAACCGGCAAACACGGCCATGAAGCTCGACATCGCCACGCCCGACACCTGTCGCCACGCAGCGCGGGGCGACTCAAGCACGAGCCGTGCGGCAATGAGGTCAGCCGGACGCTTCGCGCGCCTTGCTTTCGCCTTGCCGAACATTGCGAGCACCCAGGCGCCGATGAGGTCGAGCGCAAGGAGCGCGAGCGCGAAACACACCCCGAACGCACCGATGAGGGCGACGACGCCGACCTCTGAGAAGCCCCCGATGTTCGACGTGACGACCGAGGCGATCACGATGATGGCGACCGCGATGAGTGCTTGCAGCCAGGGCACCTTCGGAGCCGACTGTTTCGTGACGACGCCGAGCGGTGAGATGATGACGCGGCGCAGGCTGAGCAGCGCGCTCCCGGTCGCGACGCCCACGATTCCCAGCACCAGCAGCGCCGCTGCGAGTGGTGGTAACGCGACACCCGAGGTGCCAAGCGCCTCACCGCGAAACTGAATCAGCCCGACGAGCGGCGCCACCGCGTACGAGAGCAGCGCGCCGGCGACGGCGCCCACGAACGCGATCCCGGCGGCCTCGATCACCGCGATACCCGCTGTTGAGCGGCCGGTCGCGCCCAGCAGGCGCAGGATCGCGAGGCGATCATCGCGCCGTCGCGCCGACAGTCGAGCGGCCGCCGCACCAAGGGAGAGGAGCGGCACGATCAGCAGGGCGAGCGCGATCGCGGTGAACGCCCAATACAGGCCGGCCATCTCGTCGTCGTATCCCCAGAACGTCTGGGACCCGCCGAGCACGATTGCGAGCAGCGCTGTGACTGCGAGAAACGCAAAGCCGGGCAGTACCAGCGCGCTCGCGCCCTGTTTGCTGGGACGGGAGAGCAGCGGCAAAATCCTGAAAATCATCGCGTGGCTCCCGACGACGGCGCGACCGCGCTCGCGGGTGAACCACCGAAGTGGTCGGCCACGATCCTGCCGTCGCTCACGGTGATTACGCGCTGGCAGCGGGCCGCGACCTGCGGATCGTGGGTCACCATGACCAGTGTCTTGCCCTGCCCGACGGTCGACCCGAGCAGCGCGTCGATCACCTCGCTCGATGTTGTGGAGTCGAGAGCGCCGGTCGGTTCGTCTGCGAACACGATGCTCGCACCCGTCACCTGCGCCCGCGCGATTGCGACGCGCTGCGCCTGGCCGCCGGAGAGCTCGCCGAGGCGCCGATCTTCGAGCCCCGCAAGCCCGAGCGCCGCAAGCCACTGGGCCGCGGGTTGCAACGCTTCGCGCTTCGTCGCGCCGTTCAGCATCACCGCGAGCGCAACATTTTCGACCGCGGTCAGCTCGGGAACGAGCAACCCCTGCTGAAAGACAAAGCCGAACTGCTCGCGGCGGAGGCGGCTGCGATCAGCGTCCCCGAGTCGGCTAATCTCGGAACCGGCGTAGACCACCGATCCGGCGTCCGGTGCGATGATGCCCGCGAGCACGTGCAACAGTGTGGTCTTGCCCGAGCCAGAGGCCCCCATAATCGCCGTCGAGGTGCCCGCGGCGCATGCGAGCGATACGCCGTCGAGCGCCCGCGTGGTGCCGTACTGCTTGATCAGGCCGGTCGCCTGCAGAATCGTGTTGGTCATGATCCCAGGTTCGCGCGTGCGACCGCGAACCGGATCGCCCCACGGTACCCACCGCATTGCACTCAGGTCTCATGCTGGGGTGACGGGTGACGGGTGGCGGGTGCTGCGGTCTCAGCGGGCGCGGTACGATGTCAGGCGTGTCTGAACTGAACGATCGCACCGACGTCCTGGCCGCCCAGCGCAACGACGACAGCTTTTCCACGCTGTGGGAGGAGCTCGAGTGGCGCGGGCTGATTCACGTGTCGACGGACGCCGAAGCGCTGTCTGAGCTGCTCGAGGGCGAGCCGTTTACGTATTACTGCGGGTTCGACCCGACTGCGCCGAGCCTGCACCTGGGCAACCTCGTGCAGCTGCTGCTGTTGCGCCGGCTCCAGTTGAAGGGGCACAAGCCGCTCGGCCTCGTCGGTGGTTCCACCGGCCTCATCGGCGACCCACGGCCCACCGCCGAGCGCACACTGAACAGCCGTGACACGGTCGTCGAGTGGGTGGCGCGACTGCAGGAGCAGGTGTCGCGTTTCCTGTCGAACGAGGGCGACAATGCCGTGAGGCTCGTCAACAACCTCGACTGGACCGCGCCGCTGAGCGCGATCGATTTTCTGCGCGAGATCGGTAAGCACTTCCGTGTCGGCACGATGCTGAAGAAGGACGCCGTCGCGGCGCGGCTGAACTCCGATGAGGGCATCAGTTACACGGAATTCAGTTACCAGATCTTGCAGGGGTACGACTTCCTCGAACTGTTCCGCAGCTACGACTGCAAGCTGCAGTCGGGCGGCAGCGACCAGTGGGGCAACCTGACGAGTGGCACCGACCTGATTCGCAAGGTCGAGGGCAAATCGGCGCACGCGATCGGCACCCCGCTGATCACGAACGCCGACGGCACGAAGTTCGGCAAGAGCGAGGGCAACGCAATTTGGCTGAATGCCGAGATGTGCTCGCCCTACGCCTTCTACCAGTTCTGGCTCAACCAGGCGGATGCCGACGTGATCGACCGGCTGAAGGTGTTCACCTTCCTGTCGCGCGCCGAGATCGAGGAGTACGCGACGCAGGTGGAGAATGAGCCATTCAAGCGCGCAGCGCAGAAGCGGCTCGCGCTCGAGGTCACGACACTCGTGCACGGTGCCGCGGCAACCCAGGGCGCGATCGACGCCTCGGAAGCGCTGTTCGGCCGCGGCGATCTCACGGCCCTCGACGAGGCATCGTTGCGCGGTGCGGTGTCAGAATTGGCACACGCTCCGGGCTCGGTCGGTTCGTCGGTCGCGCAGCTGCTGGTCGACACCGAGCTCGTGAAGAGCCTGGGGGAGGCCCGCCGCGCGATCGCGCAGGGTGGCGTCTACGTCAACAATGTCGCGGTCGAGTCAGCTGACCGGGTGCTTGAGTCGGCTGACCTGCTCCACGGCGCGGTCGCCGTGCTTCGCCGAGGCAAGAAAACCCTAGCGGGAGTCCTAGCCCCCTAGCCTTACCCCTCGCCCCCTCGCCCGAGCCCCGAGCCCCGAGCCCCGAGCCTCTTCCCCCGAGCACCCACTCTTTCTGTCGTCGCAAATGATCCCTTCGCTGGGCTGATCGGATCATTTGCGACGACAGAAGGGGAGACAAGCACGGGCACGGGAGGGCAGGGCGGGCGAGCAAGGGCGGGCAGGGCGGGGCTGGGCGGGCACGGGCGAGCGCGGGCGGGGGCGGGGGTTACGCCGAGCCGCTCCAGGCCGCCGGGACGAGCACCCAGACCGCTTCGGCGCCGTGGGCGCCCGCGCGCCACGTGTGCGGGGTGCGGCCCGGAAAAGTGAGGGTGTCACCGGGGGAGAGCGAGACCTGGCGGTCCGCGAACTGAATGTCCAGTTCGCCCGAAACGACGTGCAGCGACTCGAGGTTGCAGTTGACCGTGTAGAGCTGGTCGCCGCCGCTGGCGTTTGGTTCGAGCGACGACCGCAGCACCTGCACGCGATCCTCTGAGCGCGGGGTAATGAGACGCTCATCGGCGCCGGTGCCGCCCATGTTGATCGCGGGCGCGGCCTCGAGCGAGATGAGCTGCAGCTCAGGCTCCTCGAACAGGTTGCCGATCGGCAACGAGAGCGCCTGGCAGAGCTGCACGAGTGTCGGCACGCTCGGCATGGTGTCGTTGCGCTCGATGCGGCTGATGAACCCCTTTGTGAGGCCCGTCGCCTGGGCAAGCTGTTCGAGGGTGAGCCCCTGCGCGAGTCGTGACGAGCGCAGCTTTGCGCCGATGCGAATGGGGTCGAGGTCGGCGGTCGGGTGGATTGCTCGCATGCGGTTCCGCCCTTCTCGTGTGGAATGCGCGGGCCTCGGCGATCCGGCACCGCGTGAGTATCGGCACCGATCGCGGCGGGTCCTGTCGACCGCGTTGACCTCCGCGCGGTCTCCAGCCTATAGTGAATGCGGGTTCACTCAGAGAACTCACTTGTTTACTCTCAGAAAACCTTGAAAGGACGAGACGCATCGTGACCTCACACACTCCTCAGGGCCCGGTCGACGCGAGCCTCACTCCGCGCTACGCAGGCATCGCAACGTTCGCGAAGCTGCCGCGCATCGAAGACGTCACCGAAGCCGACATTGCTGTCGTGGGCGTGCCGTTCGACACCGGCGTGAGCTTCCGGCCCGGCGCGCGCTTCGGCCCGGCGCACGTGCGCGAGGCCTCGCGCCTGCTGCGCCCCTACAACCCCGCGCAAGACGTCTCGCCGTTCGCGGTGAAGCAGGTCGTTGACGCCGGCGACATTGTCGCGAACCCGTTCAGCCTCGACGAGGCCGTGCGCCAGGTCGAGGAGGCCGCAGTCGAGCTCGGTGAACGCGTCGACAAGATCGTCACGATCGGCGGCGACCACACGATCGCGCTGCCGCTGCTGCGCGCCATCAACAAGAAGCACGGCCCCGTCGCGGTGCTGCACTTCGACGCGCACCTCGATACCTGGGACACCTATTTCGGAGCGCCGACCACTCACGGCACTCCGTTCCGTCGCGCCTCCGAGGAGGGGCTCATCGATCTCACCGCGTCGATGCACGGTGGCATCCGCGGCCCGCTCTATGGCAAGAGTGACCTCGAAGACGACGTGAAGCTCGGCTTCCAGATCATCACGACCGAGTTCATTGAAGAGAACGGCGTCGCCGCAGCGATCGCGAAGATCCGCGAGCGCGTGGGCGACAAGCCGCTCTATATTTCCATCGACATCGACGTGCTGGATCCGGCTCACGCTCCGGGCACCGGCACGCCAGAGGCCGGCGGACTCACGAGCCGCGAGATGCTGCGCATGATCCGCGGTCTCGCGGACCTCCAGATCGTGGGCGCCGACGTCGTCGAGGTCGCCCCGGCTTATGACCACGCTCAGATCACCGCCGTCGCAGCGAGCCACGTCGTGTACGAGCTCGTGTGCGCCATGGCAGCGCGAGACTAAGGAAACCACCATGCAGACTCCAGATCACGCCGCCGTGCTCGCCGCGGCGGACGCCATCATCGAGGCGTTCGCCGCGACCGACACCGAGGCGTACTTCGCGGGCTTCGCCCCCGACGCGAGCTTCGTCTTTCACCCCGAGGCCGCGCGGCTCGATTCGCGCGCCGGGTACGAGGCGATCTGGGCTGGCTGGGTCGCGAGCGGTTGGCGGGTGACCTCGTGCTCGTCGAGCGATCGGCTCGTGCAGACGTTCCCCGGCGGCGCCGTGTTCAGCCACACCGTCGCCACGAGCATCGACTCAGCCGAGGGGCCGGAGTCGTACGTCGAGCGCGAGAGCATCATCTTCCGCGCCGACGGCGATCAGCCCGATGGGCTCGTCGCGATCCACGAGCACCTGTCGACGGTGCCAAGCGAACTGCCGAGCGGCACGGAGCTCTGATCATGACCAGTCCCGAGACCATGGCGGTCACCCTCGACGGCGAGCACGATTCCGCCGGCCCCGTACGCGGCACCCAGTCGCTGCTGCACATCGGCATGATCTGGCTGGCCGCGAACCTCGTGGTCACGACCCTGCTCACCGGCACGCTCTTCACCCCCGCCGTGTCATTCGGCACGGCGAGCGCGATGATCGTGGTGGGCACGCTGATCGGTGTCGTCGTGCTCGTGATGATCGGCAACATGGGAACCCGCACGGGGCTGCCCACTATGGCACTGACTCGCGGCTCCTTCGGCATTCGCGGCAGCATCTTGCCGGCCGTGGCGAACCTCATCATTTTGATGGGGTGGAGCTGGGTGCAGGCGATGCTCGCGGGCGTCACCGTGAACTATCTCGTGCACGAGGCGACCGGGTTTTCGAATCCGATCCTCTTCTCCGCGCTCTGCCAGGCGCTCGTGGTCGTACTCGCGATCTTCGGCCACACCGGCATCTCGCGAGTCGAGCCGTGGCTCGCGCTCGCAATTCTCGTCGTCATGGGATTCGTGTTCGCCGCCGCGTTTGGCGCGTTCAGCCCGGGTGAGTTCGCCGCGATGCCGGTCGACACATCGCTCGGAGGCACCCCGTTCATTACCCTCGACATGGTGATTGCGACCGCCATCTCGTGGACGGTGCTCTCGGCAGACATGAACCGTTACGCAAAGAGCAGCAGAGCGGGCATCATCGGGTCGGGCGTCGGCTACACGCTGTCGACGACCATCGCGATGTTCCTCGGGCTCGTCGCGTTCAGTGCAGTGCTGCTGCGGGGGCACGAGGCCACGCCGTTCGATCCCTCGGTGATTGTCGGCGAGTTCGGGTGGCCGCTCGGCATCGCGATCTTCCTGTCGGTGATGGCGACGAACACGATGGTGGTGTTCGGCATGGTGACCTCCGTGATCAATGCGCAGTCGAAGTGGCACCTGAGGTTCCTTCCGACGGCGCTGGTGCTCGGAGTGATCTCGGTGATCGGCTCGACGTTCCTGGGACTCCTCAACCAGTTCACCGATTTCCTCTTCATCATCAGCGCGTTCTTCGTGCCGGTGTTTGCGATCATGATCGCCGACTACTACCTGCTGAAGCGGCGCGGCTACTCGCGGCAGATTCTGCACGAGCGGCCCGAGAGCCGGTACTGGTATCGCGGGGGAGTGAACTGGGTCGCCGTGATCGTGTGGGTGATCGGTGCGGTGCTCTCGTACGTGCTCGCGTATGTCGCGCCGAGCCCGATTGGCGCGAATATCCCCGCGTTCATCATCAGTTTTGCGCTGTATCTCGGGCTGATGCTGGGCATCGGGCGACGCGGTGGGCTCGGGCTGATCGATCCGCGCGACAGGGAGCCGACGGGTCACCTGCTCGACGGCGCTGACGATTCCGCCGCGCTCAGGCTCGAGCACTGACCGTGGCCGTCGTCGACCTGAGCCACCCGGTCGCCTCTGGCATGCCGGTGTATCCCGGCGATCCAGAGGTGACCATCGTTCCCGCGCTGAGCGTCGCGGAAGACGGCGTCGCGGTCGCGCGCCTCGACCTCGGTTCGCACACGGGCACGCATCTTGATGCCCCGGCGCACTCGGTCGTCGGCGGCCGCACGGTCGACAGTATTCCGCTCGGCCTGCTCACCGGCCCGGCCCGGGTACTCAGGGTCGGGCCGCAACCCGCGGTCGCGAGTGAGCAGCTCGGGATCGCGCGAATCGTCGGAGGGCTTCCCGCTCAGCTCCCGGAAATCGTGTGCATCGCCACAGGCTGGGACGTGCACTTCGGTGCGCCGCTCGGGCGCACGCACCCCGCCATTTCGATCGCGCTCGCCCGCGAACTGTGGGAGCGCGGCGCCCGCGTGCTTGGAGTGGAAACGCTGAGCCCCGACCCGACTGATTCCGCAGATGCCTCACCCGCCATGCCTGTGCACGAATTCTGGCTCGGAAACGACGGCGTCATCGTTGAGAATCTCACCGGATTGGCTGCGCTGCCCGATGAGGTCGAGATGGCACTGCTGCCCCTCCGGCTCGCAGCGGGCGACGGTTCACCGATTCGCGCGGTCGCGTTCGTCGACTGAGCTTCCCTCGCGTCCGGAGACTCGCGCTGCCTCAGGCTGCGGCTTCGAGGGCGGTGAACGCGAGCAGGATCCGCGCGCGTTCAATCGGGTCGTCCAGATCCCGCGCGAGCAGCCGCGCTGATTCGGCCACGAGCCGCCGCACCGTGTTTCGATGCAAACCGTGCGCTCGCGCCGTGCGATCCCAGGAGCCGTGCTGGCGCAGCCATTCTTCGAGCACGACCCGGTGCTCGGCGCGCTCATCGCCCGCGAGCGGCGCCAACCACCGGGCGGCGGCGACGCGAGCGACGCTGGGATCGGCGATCGCGCTCGACGGCCACGCATCGGCCGCCGATCCAGGGTCGGCGCCGTTTACGTGTCGCCCGAGGTGTCGCGCCGCGCGCGCCAGCTCCTCAGCCTCGAGCATTGCCTCCTGCAACTCGTCGAACTCGCGCGGCCCGCTCACGGCGAAGAGCCAGCCGAGTGCCGACGCCTGCGCAAACTCGGCTTCGGACGGCGGGCGGGCAACGAAGGCGCGCACCCGTTTCGCGCGGTGCTCCACGAACGGCGTGTGCAATAGTCGGCGCAGCCAGCCGGCATCGCTCGAATAGGTGTCGCCGGAACCGCGCTGGTCGCGCGGCTGCTGCGGATCCCGGATCGCGATGAGGCCGTGCACCGCGCGCGTTCCGCCGCCGAATGAGTGAGCAACGAGCCGCGAGAAGCGCTCGCCGGCGCCCGCTCCGGGGCGCGACTGGGTCGAGTCGACCATGAGGTGCATGAGCAGTTGGTCAACGGCCATCGACTGCTCGGCGGGCAGCTGCACGACGAGGCTGACGATGTTCGCCGCGAGTAGCAGCGCCGTGCGGTCGAGGCTCGTGAGCCGCGGTGACCGGCCGAGCAGCAGCACCGCCGACGGGCTCGCGACCCCGACGTGCGTTCGCCCGGGCGTGATGCGGTGGGCCGTGACCTCGAACGCGACGCCGTCGACCTCGACCGCGGTGAACGCCGTCGGAACCGCGCCGCGCACTCGGCCCTGCGCGTCGAATCGAGCCCCGAGATCCGCGAAGAGCGCATCGACATCGAGTGAATCGGGTACCGGGCCGCCGCCGTACGTGTCTTCGTCGATCCGCAGCAGCGCCCAGCCCTCCCCACTCTGAGCGAGCACCGACGTGATGCGCTGCGCGGGGCCGTGCTGCAGGGCCGCCTCGGTGACTCGACGCGCGAACGTGTTCATGACCTCAAGCGTGCGTGTGCGCTCGGTTTCGAGCGCACGATTGAGGTGCATCGTGATCGGAGCGAAGTGGATGTGCGGAGGAAGTTCGATGAGGGGAAACTCGAGCGACCGGCACGCCTCGACGAGCGCGTCGGGCACCGCGTCATAGACCGGTTCGACGCCGAACACGAGCGCCGCGACGCCGCCGTCGCGGATGCCACTCACGTATTTTGCGATGGCCGCCGCGTCGTCGGGCAACCCGAGCCCGGTGATCAGCAGGAGATCGCCGGGGGTGACGTAGCGACTCGGGTCAGTGAGGTCGATGACGATCGACGCGGCCACCGCTGCATTGCGTACCCGTTCAAGGATCTCGGGATCCCGCGTGATATCGGTGGGCGCGGGGGAGAGCAGGCGGGCCGCGAACGCGGGAGCATCGAGCAGCGTGGCGAGTGGCACGGTCGCGTGCGCGGCCACTGATTCATCGTCGAACAGCATGCGTCCAGGATAAATCATCTCAACGCTAAAAGATCCGGGATATTGCGCCCGAGACGCTGGGCTCGTTCGCGGATAACGTTCAGCGTACGAAACCAGTGTCGCTGAACGTGGGCAACGGCGCTGAGCTATCCGCTCCCACTAGGAGGACACCGTGGTCCTGGATTACATCGTCATGGCCGTCTACCTCGTCGGAATTCTCGGCGTCGGGTACTGGGGCATGCGTCGTTCGAAGTCGAAGAGCGATTACCTCGTCGCCGGCCGCCGCCTCGGCGGATTCATGTACTCGGGCGCGATGTCGGCGATCGTGCTCGGCGGCGCCTCGACGGTCGGTGGCATCGGCCTCGGCTGGGAGTACGGCATCTCAGGCGCGTGGCTCGTGACCTGCATCGGCCTCGGCATCCTCGTCTTGAGCGCGTTCCTCGCGAAGCGCATCGTGAAACTCAAGGTGTACACCGTTACCGAGATGCTCGACCTGCGCTACGGTGGCTCGAACGGGTTGATCTCGGGCATCGTGATGTTCCTCTACACGCTCATGCTCACCGTCACGTCGACGCTCGCGTACGCCACGATCTTCCACGTGCTCTTCGGGATCTCGAATCTCTGGGGCGTCGTGATCGGCGGCACGATCGTCGCGATCTACTCGATCATGGGCGGCATGTGGTCGATCACGATGACCGACGTCGTGCAGTTCGTGATCAAGACCATTGGCATGTTCCTGCTGCTCCTTCCCATCGCCCTGATGACCGCGTCTGATGAGGCGGGCGGGTGGAGCGGTATTCGTGAGCGCCTCGGCGATTCGTTCTTCTCGCCGTGGTCGATCGGCGGCATGACCATCGTCACCTACGTCATCGTGTACACCCTCGGCCTGCTCATCGGCCAAGACATCTGGCAGCGCGTGGTCACGGCCCGCACGCCGCGCGTCGCGAAGTGGGGCGGCCTGACCTCGGGCGTCTACTGCCTGCTCTACGCGTTCGCCGGGGCCCTGATCGGTATCGCCGCGCGCGTGCTGTACCCGGATCTCGCGAACCGCAATGATGCGTTTGCGTTCATGGCGCAGGAGATGCTGCCGCCCGGAGTGCGCGGTATCGTGCTCGCTGCTGCGCTGTCGGCGATGATGTCGACCGCAAGCGGTGCCCTGATCGCTTCGGCGACCGTGTTCGGTACTGACCTGCTGCCGGCGATCAAGCGTCTGTTCGGTGTGAAGGGCGCCCGCGTCGAGCTGCATGACGGTCACATCGGCGGCGAGAGTCTGCGGTCGTACCGCGTGACCATTCTTGTGCTCGCCGTGGTCACGATGTTCATCGCGACGATCGTCACCGACGTCGTCGCCGCACTCACGGTTGCCTACGACATTCTCGTCGGCGGGCTCGGCGTCGCAATTATCGGCGGTCTGTTCTGGAAGCGCGGCACGCGTGCTGGCGCGCTCAGCAGCATGCTGGTCGGCACAGCGGTTGTGCTCGTCTCGATGGGTGTGTGGGGCGTGCTCGCGAACGAGCCGATCTACTACAGCCTCGCAGCGAGCCTCGTCACCTACGTGGTCGTCAGCCTCGCGACGAAGCCGACGCCGGGCGTGATCCTCACCGAGTGGACCAAGCGACTCAGCCTCGATGACCGCACCGCGGTCAACGACGTGGTGTACGACGCCGTGCCCGAGCGCGCGAAGTAGACCCGGCCATCGGTGGGCACCCGCCCACCGGTGCAGACGGAGGGCACGCCCGAGCAACGAGTGCCATCGACCCCTTCCAGGAGGAACAGATGACCAGAGAACCCACCGCCCCCGCGGGCGATTCAGGTCGCCGTATCGGCGGCGATGTCGTGCTCGAAACCCTTGCGGCGCTCGGTGCGCGCGCGGTCGTTGGGCTGCCGGGGCAGCACGCGCTCGGCCTATTCGACGCCCTGCGCCGATCCGAACTCGCCTATCTCAGCGCCCGCGTCGAAAACAACGCGGGATTCATGGCCGATGGCCTCGCCCGCGTCACCGGATCGGTTGCGCCGCTGCTGCTCTCAACCGGTCCCGGCGCGCTCACCTCGCTCGCCGCGCTGCAGGAGGCTGCGGCCTCATCGATTCCGGTGCTCGCTATCAGCGCGCAGATTCCGGTCGCGGGGCTCGGCGGGGGTCGCCACGGGTACCTTCACGAACTTCCGCAGCAGTCTGACTCGTTCCGCGGCATCGTGAAGCACGTGGTGACGGTGCGAGCGATGAGCCAGATTCCGACCGCGCTCGCAGAGGCGTGGCGCACCGCCGACACCGCCCCGCGGGGACCAGTGCTGGTCGAGGTGCCGCAAGACATCTTGCTCGCCCCCGCCCAGGGGCTCGTGCCTGAGGTGGTGGCGGTTCCCGCCGTCGCGCAGGCCGCCCCGCTCGTGCCGCTGCCCGAGGTCATCGACCTCGCCGCCGCCGCGCTCGCGAGTGCCGAGCGCCCGGTGATCTTTGCTGGCGGTGGCGTGGTTCGCGCCGGAGCCGAGGGCGCGCTCGTCGCACTCGCCGAGCGTCTCGATGCGCCGGTGGTCACGACCATCGGCGGGAAGAGCGCGATCGGGTGGGAGCACCCGCTGTCCGCGCGATCCTGGATTGAAGACATTGCGACCACCGAGTTTCTCGAGGACGCAGACGTGCTGCTGATCGTCGGCAGCGGAGTCGGCGAGCTCTCGAGTAACTATCACACCTTCGCGCCCCGCGGCAGGGTCGTGCAGATCGAGGCCGACCTCGGCAAACTCGGTTCAAATCACGCGGGGATCGGCGTCCACGGTGACGCCAGGATCGCTCTGACCGATATCGACTCGGCGCTCTCGGCGGTTGGTCGAGTGTCGGACTCCGCGCGGCGCGCCGACGCCGAGGCACGGGTCGCGGCGCTGCTCGAACGCGTGCTCGATCGCGTCGAGGGGCAGGGCCTCGAGGCCGAGCTCGGTCTGATTCGCGGACTGCGCGAGGCGTTACCCGCGACCACACCCGTGTACTGGGACATGACGATCCTCGCCTATTGGGCGTGGTCTGCCTGGGACCCGCGCGGTCTCGAATTCGCCTCTGCTCAGGGGGCGGGCGGGCTCGGCTACGGATTCCCGGCGGCGCTCGGCGCGGCCTTTGGGCGGGAGGTGCTGGCTGGTGCTGGTTCTGCACGTTCACAGTCGCCGTCGGTGCTCGCGGTGTCGGGTGACGGGGGAGCCCTCTACGGCATTGCTGAACTCGCGGTCGCGGCCCAGCACCAGCTCCCCGTTGTCTGGCTCATCGTCGACGACGGCGGCTACGGCGTGCTCCGCGAATACATGGAGGGAGCGTTTGGCGCCGCCACCGCGACCGAACTCGCGCGCCCCGACTACGTTGCACTGGCAGAGTCCTTCGGCATCCCGGCCGAGCGCACCACCCTCGACGACGCCCCGGCCGTTGTCGCCCGCGCGCTCGCGGCCGGTGGGCCGCGCGTCGTCGTGCTGCCGGCGGTGCTCGAGCTGTTTGCTCCGACGCACCTCGACCGCCTTACCGGGGCCGACTCATGAGCCGGCCCCTCGTCCTCTTCACCGACACGACTGATCTCGATCCCCAGCCGGGCCGAGCGCTGCTCGAAGCGGCGGGCTGTGACACGATGCTCGCCGCCCTGCCCGTTCGGGCGGGGGAGCCGCAGGTGGTGCCAGAGGGTGCTGAGCATGCCGTCGCGCTCGTGGTGGGCTACGCCAGGATCGACACCGCGCTGCTCGACCGATTGCCGAGTGTGCGCTGCATTGCCACGATGAGCGCAGGCTTCGACATGGTTGATGTCGCCGAGGCCAGGCGACGCGGTATCTGGGTGATCAACCTCGTCGACGCGGCGACCGAGGAGGTGGCCGCGCACGCGCTCACTCTGATGCTCGCCCTCGAACGAGACCTGCGCGGGAGCCTCGCGGTGACCGCCGCTGGCGGGTGGACGGATGACGTGCGATCGGTACCCCGTCGCCTGAGCACCCTGGCACTCGGGCTCTTTGGATACGGTCGCATCGCGCGGCGCCTCGCGCAGATCGCGGTGCCCACGTTCGGCGCGGTCATTGCGCACGATCCGTTCGTGAACGCCGCCGACGGAGACGTCGAATTGGTTACGCGGGAACAGCTGCTCGCGCGTTCCGACGTGCTCTCGCTCCACTTACCGCTCGTGCCTGAAACGGCAGGGGCAGTCGACGCCGCGGCCCTTGCGGCCATGCGACCAGGGGCGAGTCTGATCAACGTCTCGCGCGGCGAACTCGTGGACGCCGAGGCGCTTCGCGCCGCACTGGCCTCGGGAGCTCTGCGCGGTGCGGCACTCGACGTGCTTGACGGAGAGCCGCCCGCTGGTGACGACCCGTTGCGCACCGAGCCACGGGCACTCGTCACTCCGCACGTCGCATTCCTGTCTGATGGTTCGCTCCAGCACTACACGCTCGACCCGGCCCGCAACGTGCTCGAGTGGTTGCGGACGGGCAGGCTCGACGGGGTGGTTGTCGAGGGAGAAGCGGCGGCACCACTGCTCTGAGTTTCTGCGCTCTGCTCTTTGCGCTGCGTTCTCTGTTCTCCGCACTCCGCGGGAGGCAGCTCGGGTCTCGGTTCGCGGGTCGTCGCTGCGGCGACGCGCCCGGGAACCGGGGCTTGGAACGCCGATGGGCCTATTTGCGGCCAGATAGCCAGAGATGGATCGTGTGTGTCGTTGGGGTGTCTGGTGGGTGGATTGGCGGTTTTGTGCGGGGACACGCCCGGGATGTGGGCTGTAGTTGCTGGTGGGCGGGTGGTGACCGTAATGTATTCCTTTGTCAGCGCGACGCAGCCGGACTTGAAAATGGTCCGGCTCATTTACATGCGCTTCTCGCCACAGGTTTT
>NZ_JBHXHV010000003.1:0-526543 GCF_042726155.1 Leucobacter sp. NPDC058333 | reverse complement strand
GGGGCGCCCGGGCGCCGGCCCCGGGCGCCGGCCCCGGGCGCCGGCGCCCGGGGCTTGGCGCCCACTGCCCGGCGCCCGCTGGAGGCGACAGAAACTCCGCCTAAATCGGGCTGAGAGACGGAGTTTCTGTCGCCTCCAAAGGGCCCTGGCCAGGGATCGCCCCGGCCGCACCCCGGAGGCGACAGAAACTCCGCTCAAAACGGCCCCAGAGACGGACTTTCTGTCGCCACATTGAGATGGCAGCGGCCTCAGCCACCTCGCCGAAGCCCACGGCTGAGTATTCTGGGGCAATGTCTGAACCCGCTGGCCCCGCCGAGGCGCACTCAATCACGCTCGTCCCGCTGCGTGAGGCCGACCTCGCGCGCATTCGCGAGGTTCGAATGGGCGAATCAGGTACCGGTGAGTTTCAGTGGTTCGGGCACGGTGATCAGCGGTCGCTTGAGCGGCAGTTCGCCGAATCCGGATGCTTGTGCGCCGACGGTGGATTGCTCACCGTGCTCGTAGACGGCGACTGGGCTGGCACTGTCGAGTGGTTTCCCGGGTTCTGGGGACCACGTGCCACTTCACGATGCTGGACGATCGCGATCGGTGTCGTCGCCGAACAACGAGGGCGTGGGATCGGCTCCCGCGCACAAGCGCTGCTCGCGGAGTACTTGTTCGCTCACTCCACCGTTGAACGGCTGCAAGCCTGGACCGATGTGAACAACATCGCAGAGCAACGCGCCCTTGCGAAGGCGTGCTTCTCCGAAGAGGGAATCCTCCGCAACGCGCAGTGGCGCGGCGGTCGCTGGCACGACCAGAAGCTCTACTCCCGGCTCCGCACCGACAGCGTGGTCGGCCAGTAACCCGGCGACCCGGCGACCCGGCGACCCGGCTCGACCCGGCTCACCCACCCGGGAGGCGACAGAAACTCCGCCTAAAACGGGCTGAGAGACGGAGTTTCTGTCGCCTCCAGGTGGCGAGGGGAACGCCGCGGGCGCCTACACTGGGCGGATGAACTTTATGCGCCTGAGCTGGGGAATGGGTGCCGCCGTCTGGTTCGTCGTCATCGTATTGGTGTGCGTCGCGCTCGGGCCCGCCGCCGTGGTAGTCGCGATCGTGTTTGGGCTCGGCCCTGACCTCTCGCTGCTCGGGGCATTTGCAGAGCGCGGGCGCCTGAAGCCCGGCCGCGTACGGCTCTACAACACGGTGCACACGATGACCATTCCGATCGCACTGCTCGTGATCGGACTCATCACCTTCTTCATCACGGGCGGCGTCGACGGCGGCTTCGTCTACATTGCGCTCGCGGGCGCCGCCTGGTTCGTGCACATCGCTGCGGATCGGGCGTTCGGTTTCGGGTTCCGCGACTCCGACGGCAGCATCATCCCGGTGGGCTTCACTATCTAACCCTTCAGGGAGCGCCTCATCGGCGACCTCGCGCGCGTGCCATACAGTAGGCGACTGTAGGCACCAACGCCCGCGTGGTGAACGGAAGGGAGACGGCGTGCATCTGAAGAGCCTGACGCTCAAAGGATTCAAGTCCTTCGCACAGCCGACCACCTTCCAATTCGAGCCCGGCGTCACGGCCATTGTCGGACCCAACGGCTCGGGCAAGTCGAACGTTGTCGACGCCCTCGCCTGGGTGATGGGGGAGCAGGGGGCGAAGACGCTGCGCGGCGGCAAGATGGAAGACGTCATCTTCGCCGGCACCTCGACGCGGGGTCCGCTCGGTCGCGCCGCCGTGACGCTGACCATCGATAACTCAGACGGCGCGCTTCCGATCGATTACACCGAAGTGACGATTAGCCGCACGCTGTTTCGAAACGGCTCGAGTGAGTACGCGATCAACGGCGAAGGGTGCCGTCTGCTCGATGTGCAAGAGCTCCTGAGCGATTCCGGGCTTGGCCGCGAAATGCACGTGATCGTCGGCCAGGGGCAGCTCGACGCGGTGCTCCGCGCGACGGCAGAGGATCGCCGCGGCTTCATCGAGGAGGCCGCTGGCATTCTCAAACACCGCCGCCGCAAAGAGCGCACCCTGCGCAAGCTGGAAGCGATGGAGACGAACCTCACCAGGCTCAACGATCTCGCGGGCGAACTGCGCCGCCAGCTCAAGCCGCTCGGGCGTCAGGCCGAGGTGGCGCGCGCCGCGCAGGGCATCGCCGCCGAGGTGCGCGACGCCAAAGCGCGCCTGCTCGCCGACGATGTGCACCGTCTGCGCACCGAGCTCGATGCACTCTCTCGTGACGAGTCGGAGCAGCACTCCGAACGCATTGTGTTGCAGGAGCAGGTCGAGCAGAAGCAGCTGCGCATTCAGCGCCTGGAGCAGAACCAGCAGAGCGACGAGCTCGACGCCGCACGTCGCGTCACGATCGGCCTCGAATCGGTGCAGTCGAAGTTGCGCGGGCTCTATGCACAGACCCAGCAGCGCCTCACCTTTCTCGCGACGCAGGCCGAGGCCCCCGAGCAGGTGAACCGCGTCACGCGGGCGTCCGTTGATGAGGCGGGGCAAGAAGCTGCGCGGTTACAGGCACTCATTCCCGAGGCCGAGGCCGCGTGGCAGCGGGCCGGCACCGCAACGCGGGCCGCGCAGCAGGCGCTCGACGCGATCGACGAGCACATTGCCGAGCAGAGTGAACTCGTCTCCAAACACGACCTGCAGCTGTCGCAGCTACGGGGTCGAGCAGAAGCGGCCGAGCAGAAGCGGGCGACCGTCGCACAGGAGGTCGAGCGCCGCGAGCACGCGCTCGCACAGGCAGAGGCGCGCGCTGGGGAGGCTCGAGAGCAGCTGGCCGGGTTCGAGGAACAAGAGGACCTTGGGAGCGACGCGGCTGAGGCGCCATCGGGTGAGGATCGGGATCAGGCGTACCGCGCCGCTCAAGAACGACAGGCCACCAGCGAGCAGCGCCGTGACGAAGTTCGCGAGCAATTGCACCGCCTCGAACAGGAGCTTGCTGGGCTCGAGGCCCGCGTCAGCGCGCTCACGCGGTCGCTCGATCAGCGCGACGCCTCAGCGGCGCTACTCGCCGAAGCTCCGGCGGGCGTCACTGGCAGGGTGTCCGATCACGTGCGCGTCGCCGAGGGCAGCGAGGCCGCCATCGCCGCGGCGCTTGGCACGTTCGCTGACGCCCTGCTCGCCGAGACTCACGATGCGGCCAGCCAGGTCGTCGACGCGGCGCGCACACAAGATCTCGGCAGGCTGCGTGCCGTGATCGCCGATGTCGCCGAGCGGTCTGGGGCGCCGCGCGACAATGATGTGCCGACGGTGTCCGGTGCGACGCGAGCGATTGACGCACTGCTGGAGGCCCCCGATGGCGTCCGCGCACTGCTCGCGCGCAGTTACATCGCGGACGACTTGAGCGGCGCGGTCGCGGCGGCTACGACGCTGGGGGAGCACTGGCCATCGGGCGGTTTCACCGTCGTTACCCGGGCGGGCGACGTCGTCACCGCGCACACGGTGAGCGGCGGATCGGTGCTCGCCCCGTCTCGCATTGAATTGACGGCAGAGCTCGAGCAAGCCGAGCTGCGCCGCTCAGCGGTCGCCGAGGCCGTCGCTGAGCACGAGGCCGAACTCGCCGAATTGCGCGCGGCCTCGGCACGAGCCAAAACCGACGCCCAGGAGGCGTTTGCTGAGCTGCGCGCCGCCGACGCGCGCCTCGCGGAGGTTGCTCAGGAGCGAAACCGGCTCGCCGCTCGCGCGGAGTCGGCGGTTGCCGAGGCAGAGCGTGCACGCCAGGCGCTTGCCTCGGTCTCGGAGTCGGCGGATGCTGCGGCGGTCGAGGCCGGGCGCGCCGCCCAGGCCCTCGATGAGGCAGCGTCTGAACCGCGCCCCATTCTTGACGCGAGCCAGCGCCCAGGCCTCGCCGACGACGTCGAACGCGCGCGTGCAGCTGAGCTCGAGGCCCGCCTCGCGCTCGAAACAGCGCGCGAGCGCGCTCGCGCCGCGGCCGTGCAGCGCACCACGCTCGGCGAGCAACTCCAAGCTGAGCAGCAAGCAGCGGAGGAGGCCGCACGTCGCGCCGTGCTGCGCGCGAGACAGGTGGCGCAGGCAGAGCGGGTGGGCGGGCTGCTCCCGGCGATCCTCGACGCCTGCGATCGTTCACTCGCCGAAGCGCGTCTAGCCCAGCAGCACGCTGAACAGGAGCGGGCTCGCCACAGCCAGGAACTCACCCTGCTGCGCTCGGAAGAGTCGGAGCTGCGACACAAGTTGCAGACCCTGACCGAGCGGGTGCACGGCGCCGAACTGAAAAGCTACGAGCGTAAGCTGCAATTGTCGGCCCTGCTCGAGCGGTCCGGTAATGAACTCGGGCTCGTCGAACACGTGCTGATTGCCGAATACGGCCCCGACGTGCCGATTCCGGAGCTGAGTGCCGCATCTGACGCCGTCGCTCATGAAGCCGCGAAAGCGACGGCAGATTCGACCGAATCGTCGGGCAAATTTGCCAACGACCTCGAAGCGCAGCTCGCCGCCGAACTCGGACTCACGGCAGACGCGGTAGCGCGCGCGGAGACCGAAACACCCGAGGCCTCAGTTGACGCCTCGGTAGTCAACGGCACCGAACCCAGCACTCACCCCTTCGTGCGCGCCGAGCAAGAACGCCGCCTCGCGAAGGCCGAGAAGCGCCTCGCCGAGCTCGGACGCATTAACCCGCTCGCGCTCGAGGAGTTTGCCGCTCTCGAACAGCGGCACGGATTCCTCACTGAACAGCTGCAGGATCTCACGAAGACCCGTGCCGATCTGATGGCGATCATCGAGGAGCTTGACCAGAAGATGCAGGGCATCTTCGCGGCGGCATTCGAAGACACACGCGTCGCGTTCGCCGAGGTGTTTCCGATTCTGTTCCCGGGCGGGTCTGGCGAGATTGCGCTGAGCAACCCCGACGACCTGCTCAATACGGGTATCGACATCGCCGTGCGCCCCGCTGGCAAGAAGGTTGAGCGAATGTCGCTGCTGTCGGGCGGGGAACGCTCGCTCGCGGCAGTCGCATGGCTGATGGCGATTTTCCAGGCCCGGCCGAGCCCGTTCTACATCGTCGACGAGGTCGAGGCCGCGCTCGACGACGCCAACCTGGGGCGCCTCTTGCAGGTATTCGAGCGCCTGCGCGAGAACTCGCAGCTCATCATCATCACGCATCAGAAGCGCACCATGGAGATCGCCGATGCGCTCTACGGCGTTTCGATGCGCCAGGATGGAATTTCCGCGGTCGTTGGGCAGCGGGTCGGGCAAGAGGTCGCGTAGCTCCAAAATCACGAGACGCTTACGATTCAGGTGATCGGGGCGGTCAGCGCAAGAAAGTGGCGCCGCTCTCGATAAGCTCGTGCTGTGTGCCGCAGAGCAGCGGCATCGAAATGCGAAAGGCGATATTCATGAGGAGAATTTCTCGAAAAGCCCTTGGCGGCATCGCACTGCTTGCGAGCGCCGGTCTGGTTCTAGCCGGGTGCTCAAGCACGTCCTCCGACGGTGGCGGCGATGCGGGCGGCGAACAGGTGTCTGAGCTCAAGATCGCGACGCTTCTGCCGCAGACGGGCGCACTCGAGCACCTCATCTACGGCCCGCAGGGCGCAGTCAAGCTCGCCCTGAAAGACATCAACGACGCCGGTGGCGTGCTGGGCAAAGATGTCACGGTTGTCGCAGAGGGGAACGAGGGCGACAGCAATGATCCAACGGTGATCTCGAAGAGCGTCGATGAGATCATCAAGGCGGAGCCCGCATTCGTGCTTGGTGCAATGGGTACGAGCAACACCAACGCAGCAATGCCGAAGCTGACCGAGGCCGGAATCCTGATGGGTTCTCCCTCAAACACCGGCATCGCACTCGCGGGCATCAACCCGCTCTATTTCCGCACGATTGCCTCTGACACCATTCAGGGCAAGGCGCTCGGCAACCTCGTCGTGAAGGACGGCCCGACCAGCGTCGGCATCCTCGCGCTGAACAACGACTATGGCCTCGGCCTCCGCGACAACCTGCAGTCAACCCTCGAAGACGCGGGCGTTGAGATCACGTACGGTGCGAAGGGTGACGGCGAGGAATTCCCCGAGGGGCAAACCTCGTTCTCTTCTGAGGTTTCGGCAGTGCTCGCGACGAAGCCCGAGGCGATTGCCATCCTCAGCTACATTGAGGCGCAGCAGATCATCCCCGAGCTGAAGGCGCAGGGCTTCGACCTGTCGAAGTTGTACCTCGTCGACGGCAACACGACGCCGTACCCGGATCTCGATCCCGGCACGCTCAAGGGTGCGCAGGGCACGACTCCCGGTCGCACCGTCGACGACGGCTTCGAGGCCGAACTTGCAGAGGTGTTCCCGGATGTCTCCAAGAGCCTGAACTTCGCTCCAGAGACCTACGACGCGGTGGTGCTCGTCGCACTCGCCGCCGAAAAGGGTGGCTCCGCCGATGCCGAGACAATTCGGGCGAACCTGCTCGCGGTCTCGGGTGCCGACGGCGGCGAGAAGTGCTCGACGTACAAGGATTGCCTCGCCCTGCTCAAGGACGACAAAGACATCCAGTACTCGGGCAAGGCCGGCATCGGGCCGTTGAACAAGGACAATGAGCCCTCGACGGCTCTGGTGGGTATCTACCAGTTCGACGAGACGAACACGCCGCTTCCGGTCGACGAGATCCAGGGCTAGTTCGCCCCGGGCTCCTCACCCGCAGCACGTGAAACGGCGGGCCGCTTCCCTCGGGAGGTCGGCCCGCCGTTTCACGTTACGGGGTGCTGCTTCAGAGCTACTCGGGCTGTTGCCCGCCAGCCTTCGCCTCGACGTCTGCGGCGAGCGTGCCGAGGTACAGCTCGATCACGCGCGGGTCATTCGCCAGCTCGCGGCCGGGGCCCTCGTACGCGTTCGCGCCCTGATCGAGCACATAGGCGCGATCACAGATCTGCAGGCAGCGGCGAGCGTTCTGCTCGACCATCACGATCGTCACGCCCGTCTGATTGATCTGACGCGTGCGGATGAACGTCTCGTCCTGGCGCACGGGTGAAAGCCCCGCACTCGGCTCGTCGAGCAGCAGCACGCTCGGGCTCATCATGAGCGCGCGCGCCATCGCGACCGACTGGCGCTCGCCCCCCGAGAGCGACCCCGCGAGCTGGCGACGTCGATCCGCAAGCATGGGGAACAGCTCCCACATCTCCGCGATTCGCGTGGCAAACTCGCGTGGCTTCAGGTACAGCCCCATCTGCAGATTTTCTTCGATCGACAGTGATGGAAACACATTGTTCGACTGCGGCACGAACCCGACGCCCTGCCGCACGAGCTCGTTCGTGCGGGCAGAGGTCACGTCTTTGCCGTTGAGGGTCACCGTGCCGCTGCGAATGTTCACGAGACCGAAGAGTGATTTCAGCAGCGTCGACTTGCCCGCGCCGTTCGGCCCGATAATGCCGACGAGTTCGCCGGGTCGCGCCTCGAGCGTGCAATCGTTCAAGATATCGATGCCCGGCAGGTAGCCGGCGACAAGGTGCGACGCGCGGATGACGGGCTCGACGGCTCCGCCCGTGCTCGCGCTCGCGGTGCTGGTCTCAGCGCTCATCGGCTCTCCTCCTGCGTGGCTTCTGCCTCTTCTGCGGCGACCTCGGCGGCAATGGCCGTGAGCACGCCAGTGGTGAGTACGTCGTCATCTCCGAGGTCGCGATCGTGGTGCGCACCCAGGTACGCATCAACAACGGCCGCGCTCGTCATGATTTCTTCGGGCAGGCCCTCTGCGATGATCTCGCCCTGCGCCATGACAATCACCCAGTCGGAGATGTGGCGCACCATGTGCATGTCATGCTCAACGAAGAGCACTGTGGTGCCCTCGTCACGCAGCAGCTGGATGTGGTCGAGCAGGCTCTGAGTCAGCGCCGGGTTCACGCCGGCCATCGGCTCGTCGAGCATAATCATCGCCGGGTTCGACATCAGCGCGCGCGCCATTTCGAGCAGCTTCTTCTGGCCGCCCGACAGGCCCCCAGCGAGATCGTCCCGCTTCGCATCGAGCTTGAAACGGGCGAGGATCTCTTCGGCCCGGGCGACATTCTCCCGCTCACGCCCGGCCCAGATGGGCTTCACGAGGCTCGCGAAGAGGCCCTCTCCTGGCTGGTTGTTCGCGCCGACCAGCATGTTGTCGAGCACGGTCATGCGCGAGAGCGCCTTCGTGAGCTGGAACGTGCGAATCATGCCGGAGCGCGCGACACGCGAAGCGTTGGTGCGCGTGAGTGCCTGGCCATTGAAGCTCCACGCGGCACGGTCGCCGCCCGAGCGGAACGGACCCGCTGCGTTTGACGGTGCGTCGAACCCGGTCAGCAGGTTGAAGAACGTGGTCTTGCCGGCGCCGTTCGGCCCGATCAGTGCGGTGATCGCGCCCCGCTGCACTTCGAGGTGATCGACCTGCACCGCGACGTTGCCGCCGAAGCGGCGTGTGACCCGGTCGACGGTCAGAATCGGGTCGGGTTTTGCCGCGCCGGGCTGCTGGTCGAGCGTCGCGAGTTCGCGCCGCAGCGCCGCGCGGTCGTAGGGGTAGTCAGACATTGAACGACAGCTCCTTCTTATCCCCGAGGATGCCCTGCGGTCTGAATATCACGAGCAGCATGAGCATCACCCCGATCAGTACCCAGGCAAGCTGCTCTGTCTGCTGGGAATTGAGGATGGATGCGGGTACGAACTCGCCGGCGACGCTGGTAATTACGAGTCGCACAACGAAGAACAGGATCGCGCCGAGGAGCGGGCCCAGAATCGTTGCAGCGCCACCGAGCAGCATGATCATCCACAGGTTGAACGTGGTCGGTCGTCCCATGCCGTCGGGGTTGATTGCGGCGGGCAGCGACATCAGGATCCCGCCGAAGCCGCCCATCACGCCGCCGATAATCAGCGCCTGCATCTTGTACGAGAACGTGTTCTTGCCGAGGCTGCGCATCGCGTCCTCGTCCTCGCGGATGCCGCGCAGCACACGGCCCCACGGGCTCCGCATGAGCAACCACGTGATGAGCAGGAAGAGTGCGACGAGCCCCCAAGCGACAATGCGGCTCCACCAGTCATCGACACCCACGTTGGTGTAGGTCATTCCGAGGAAGGTTGTCCGGCCTTCAGACAGCGGCGCGAGCGCGTTGAACTCCTCGCGGAAATTCGGGCTTTGAATACCGCTCGGGCCGCCGGTGATCGGCGTAAGATTCGCGAGGCGGGCGACCATGCGCACGATCTCCGCGGCACCAATGGTGACGATCGCAAGATAGTCGCCGCGCAGCTTGAGCGTCGGAATGCCGAGCAGCACCGCGAACAGCGCGGAGGCCAGCACCGAGATGATGATGGCTGGCAAGAACCCCAGCCCGCTCATCGTCGCGATCACAAAGCCGTAGCCGCCGATCAGCATGAAGCCTGCCTGGCCCATGTTCATGAGCCCGGTGAAGCCGAAGTGAATGTTGAGCCCGATGGCGGCGACCGCGAAGGCGGCGGTGACGGGGGAGAGAGCCGTTTGCGCGATTGACTCGAGCAGTCCGATCCAGAAGTCCATGGTGTGTCCCTATCCCTCAGCCGATGCGCTCTGCGCGCCCGAAGATGCCCTGCGGCCTCACGAGCAGCACGATGATCAGAATGAACAGTGCCGCGGCGTGCTTCAGGTCACCCGGCAGCCAAATATTCGCCATCTCGACGACGAGGCCAATGATCATGGCGCCGACAAACGCGCCGAAGGCCGTGCCGATGCCGCCGAGCACAACCGCGGCGAACAGCAGCAGCAGGAACGACCAGCCGGTGTTCCATGCGACGCCGTTGAGCACGAGTCCGAGCAGCAGGCCAGCGAGGCCAGCGAGCGCCGTGCCCACGGTCCACACAAGGCGGATAATGCCGTCGACGTTGATGCCCGAGGCCTCGGCCAGAGCCGGGTTGTCGGCGACAGCGCGAGTCGCGCGACCGAATCGCGTGAACTTCAGTGCGACGCCGACACCGATGATCGCGAGGAGCGCGATGCCCATTGCGACGTACGACTGCACGGTGAGCGTGATTCCGAGGATGGTGACGGTCTCGGGGGTCTTCGTGACGATGCGCAGAATTTGAGCACCGAAAATGAATTGGAACAGGTTCTGCAGCGCGATCGAAAGGCCGATCGACACGATCATCATCTGCATCAGACTCAATCGCCGTTTGCGCAACGGTTTCCAGAGCGCCTTGTCTTGTAGATAGCCGAAGAGCGCCATGAGCGCGACCGTGATGATGCCCGCGAGCCAGATGTTGTGCGTCAAAGACATGAAGAGGAATGCCAGCATGCCGCCCATCGAGAGCATCTCGCCCTGCGCGAAGTTACTGACTCCAGTGGTGCCAAAAACGAGCGAGAGTCCGAGCGCCGCGAGCGAGAGCAGGAGGCCCATGCGGATGCCCGATGCGAACTGCTGCCAGAACCGTGGCCACGAGAATCCGTCGCCCGCGGTCGCCTGGCTCGCGCCGGCACCGGTGCCCGCGTCTGTTCCGGTTGTAGACGATGCATCGGCCGCGGCGGGGGTCTGGCCGCCGGTGGTTTCGCCGCCCTCCGACTTCCCATCGCTCGCGGCGTCGCTGCCGGAACTGCCCGTGCTTTCGGTTCCCGAATCGGTCGGGGCCGTGGCCTTCGACTGATCGTCGGTGAGCGGGAACAGTGCGCTGGCCGAGTCATACAGCTCAACGGTGAGCGTGCGGCTCGAAGCGTTCTTGAAGAACTGACCGGCGGGGAGCGTCGATTCCTTGACACTGACCTCGTAGTCGCCTGCGCTCGTGACGGCGAAGCTCCAACGGCCCTCGGCGTCGGTCTGTACGGTCTGCGAGTCGCCCTCACCGGTGACGTCAATCGTCACCCCGGGCGCCGGGGTACCGTCGCTCGACTTAATGATGCCCTGCAGGCACCCGGTGTCTGGGCTCGGCGCACAGTCGACGGCGTAGGCGGGAGCCGACGGAATCAGAAAGCTCAACAGTGTGATCAGGAGCGCCGCGCTGAGCAGGGCGATGCCGGTGCTGCGTCGGTTGAGCCTCGATCTGGCTACAGGAGACGTCACGGTACCTCCGGGTGGGTGATGCAGCATCGCAAACTCATCGACGCTGCTGAGAATGGCCTAACAGCAAGATGCTAGCGGAGACGCAGCCCGTTCGTGACCACGCCGGTAGTCTTGAGGAATGGCTGAGCGATCATGGTCCTTCTCGAAAGCATTCCGCAACATCTTCAGCGGGCCCGAGCTGATCACCGATGAGACGTGGGACGATCTCGAGACCGCGCTGATCACCGCGGACTTCGGCCCCGACGTTTCTGAGTCGATTCTCGACGCGTTGCGCGCCGACGTTGAGCGTCACCGCGTGACCGAAGTCGCCGAGATGCGACGCATGCTGCGCGACGCCGTCGAAGAACGTCTCGCCAAGTACGATCCGACGCTGCACCTCTCGGAGCGACCCGCCGTCATTCTCGTCGTCGGGGTCAACGGCGTCGGCAAGACGACGACCATTGGCAAGTTCGCAAAGTATCTGACCGCGTTCGATAAACGCATCATCGTAGGAGCCGCAGACACGTTCCGCGCCGCAGCGGTCGAGCAGCTCGCAACGTGGGCGGATCGCGCGGGCGTCGATATCGTCAAGCCGCAACAGGCTGGGCAGGATCCCGCATCGGTCGCGTTTCAAACCGTGCAACGCGCTATAGAGGGCGCCTACGACATTGCGATCATCGACACCGCTGGGCGGCTGCAGACCAAGGGCGGGTTGATGGACGAACTCGGCAAGGTGCGTCGCGTTATCGAAAAGCAGGCGCCGGTTGCCGAGGTATTGCTCGTGCTCGACGCGACTACGGGCCAAAATGGACTGGCGCAGGCGGAAGCCTTCATCCAACACGCTGGAGTCACGGGCCTCGTGTTGACGAAGCTCGACGGTTCGGCGAAGGGCGGGTTCGTGCTGTCTGTACAAGAAAAGACGGGCCTTCCGGTAAAGCTCGTTGGTCAGGGCGAGGGCATTACCGACCTCACTGGCTTCACGCCTCACGTGTTCGCCCAGCAGCTCATCGGATGACGGTGCCCACCCCGGGCGAACAGGCACCCCTCGGCGATGCACTGCGTGCCGCCTGGGAGGCAGTGGAAAGCGGTGACCGCGCTCGCATTGCTGAGGCAGAGCATGCCTTTCGCGCGCTGATGCCGCGGGCGATTGCCGCGGCGGGCGAGGGTGGCGTGCCGCACGCATCGGCCCTCAGGGGTCTCGCGGCGGCCGTCGAGGCCGTGGGTCGCCACGCCGAGGCGGCAGAGCTCTTCGAAGTGCTCGCCGCAGTGCTCGACCGTGAGGTCGCTGACGAGTCGGTCGGTGCGCGAGAAGTGCGCACCGATCAGTTGCTGCAGGCCATGGCTCTTGCGGTTACAAATAGCGCGGCGGCTGAACGCTCGGCCGGCGGTGTGGCCGTCGCTGGCGACGGCACCGATCCCGGTGGCGCTCTCCCGCGCATTGACGGCATCATCGCACGCGCCGAGGCCGAACTTGGCGGCACACACGGTCGCACCCTCTGGCTTCTCGCGCGTCGCGCGCAACTGCACACCCGAATTCGCGGCGCAGCGGGTCTTCCGAGCTTCGATCTGTTGATCGCGCGAGCCGCAGCGGAGGAGGAGAACGGCGCGAATCACCTGACGGCACTCGCCGAGAAAGCGACCGAGTTATCACGACTCGACCTTGACGGTGATTCGGCGCTGCTCTGGGAACGCGTGGTCGAGGGGCGACGGCTGCTGTTCGGCTTCGACCACCCTGAGACGCTGAGCGCGTGGTGGTGGGAAGCTCGCACACTGCTCTGGTCAGGCGACGCTGAGGGCGCCGAACGCGAATTCGGCCTGCTCATTCCTGCGCTGCAGCGCACGCTGGGCGATGACGCACCAGGCACGCTCGACGCGATGCGAGCCAGGGTCAACGTGCTGCAGCGGCTCGGCCGGGAGCGATGGGGCGAGGCCCTGGAAATCGCGCGGCGCATTGCGGTGCTTGAGGCCGCCCGTTTCGGGCCAGAGAGCCGCCAGGTGCTCGAGTCGCGTGGCAAGGCGGTTGACCTCCTCGACGATCTCGACCGACTCGACGAGGCGGAAAGCGAATCAGCTGAGCTGTGTGACGAGGCCCTCGCAGAGCTGGGCGAGGCAGCGCAGCTGCCGATCGTGCTCGGCCGCACCAGGCAGTGGATACTGCGCCGGATGCGCGACGCTGAAACCGACCGCGATGCTGCCGAGAGTGGCGCGGTTGCCGCCCAGCTCACCGCGACCGGGATCGCGCTCTGTGACCGTCTAATCGATCTCGCAGAAGCACGCGCACGATCGGTCGGTGGAGACCTTGCCAACGGCGATGCCGATCCTGCCGATCCTGGCGACGGGCTCGCGGATCGCATTCGTCTCTTCGGGCAAACGCTGCACGATCGCGCGAACTGGCACCAGGCGGGGAGTGATGAGAGTATTGCCGCGCTTGCGTCGGCGATCACGCGCGTGGACGCAGCCGACTTTGCCGAAGGGATTGCCGAAGGCACCGAACTGAGAATCGCGCTGCACGACCGCATCGCGTCGGAGCTTTTCTCGGCGGAGCGTCCAGACGAGGCGCTGACGCACTACACCCGATCGTGGGAGCTTGAGCGCGAATTGGCTGTCGTTCCCTCGCGTGCGAGTAGTGCCCCTGAGCGCATTGCACAGTCGGCGAAATCGGTCGGCTCAACACTGCGCAGGCTCGGTCGCACTGAAGAGGCAGAGGCCTGCTTCGCTGACGCACTCGTTGCCGCCGCCGCCGGGGGAGTCAGCGACGGCACCGTCGCGGAGCTGCGCAATGTGCGGGCGCTCGCGCTGCAAGAACTTGGCCGCACTGACGAGGCCGCGCTCGAAATGCACGCACTCTGGGAGGCGAATGGCGATCCGAGTGACGCAGTGGACCTCGCCGTCGTCTATCTCGCGGGCGACCGGCCCGCGGAGGCCGAGTCGCTGCTGAGGGGCGTGCTTGCACAGCTCGAAGCGTCGGGCACGGCTCGCACCCTGACAGCGACCCGCTTGATGGGCAATCTCGCGCTCGCCGCGTGCCACCAGGATCGCGATGCCGAGGCCGCCGCAGCCTACGATCGCCTGCTCGACGTGCAACGTGAGCTGTTCGGAGACACGCACCGCGACGCCCTCACGACGCGCCACAATCGCGCGCTCGAGGAGCTGCACCTGGGCCGAAGTGCGGAAGCGGCTCGGCGACTCGAAGAGGTGTGGCGGCTGCGGGTCGAACATCTGGGGGAGCGCGATCCGCAAACTCTGAGCACCCTCTCGAACCTTGCGGTGGCCGCGCGCGAGGCCGGCGACCTCGACCGCGCCCGCGAGACAGGGCAGCGCGCGCTCGAAGCTTCGCGGGAGGTGCTCGGTGCCACGCATCCCGCGACGTTACGACGCACGCGCGAGCTCGCCCGCACTCTGGAACTCTCCGGGGCGTCGTCGACGGAGCGCGCCGAACTTGATGACGCGGTGCGAGCGGCGGTGCAGCAGCACGGTGCGGGCGACGCGCCCACAGTAGCGACGACGCTGCGCTATGCCGAACACCTGTTGCAGCAGGATCGACCGGGTGACGCGCTGATCGAATTTGCCCGCGCACGAGACGCGAGCTCGGTGACCGGCGCTGGCTCGCACGCGCGGCCGGGCGCGGGTGAGGGCACTTCGGGAGTTTCCGGATCCGGCGCGCTCGATCGGCTCGCTGCGGAGCGCGGTATTGCGGCCTGCCACCGAAAGCTCGGTAGTCACCGCGAGGCAGCAGCCGCGTTCGCCGCGGTCGCAGCACAGACCGAACAGGTGCTCCCGAATGATCGTTGGGCGATAGTCGACGCGCTGAATGAGCAGAGCTTCGCGCTGTCAAAAGCAGATCGCGTCGACGAGCTCGTTGCGCCGCAGCGGCGCGCAATCGTTCTGGCCGAGGCGCTGGGGAACGACCCGAGACGGACCCTGCAGCTGCGGGTGTGGTTGGGGCGTCGGCTCGCGGGCCACGGGCGTACCGAGGAAGCGCTCGTCGAATACCGAGCGGCCTACGAGCTCGCCGTACCTGAGCTCGGCCGCGCCGATGCCCTGGCGGTCGACGCAGCCGATGACGTCGCAGAATCACTCGCGAAGCTGGGGCGCAGTCGCGAGGCGCTCGCGATCTACCGGGAGAACATCCCGCTGATGGAGCGTGCGTTCGGAGTCGACTCGCGTCAGGTACGCCGTGCCCGCGCCAAGCAGAAAGAGGCAGCGACCTTCGTCAGTCGTCTGCCGCGGATCGCTGGGTCAGTGGTGCTCGCTATAGGTGTCATCGGGCTGGTGATCTGGAACACCTTCGGGTGAAGCACTGGTGAAGGGCGGCGGGCTCCGTGCTCTGGGTGGACGCTGCGTGCGGTTCGGGCGACACCGGCTAGAATGAACCCGCTATGGCTACTTTCGGAAACCTCTCGGCGCGACTGACCGACACCCTCAAGAACCTTCGTTCGAAGGGCAAGCTTTCTGCGTCCGACGTCGACAGCACTGTGCGCGAGATTCGCCGCGCGCTGCTCGAAGCCGACGTCGCACTCGAGGTGGTCAAGGAGTTCACCGGCAAGGTGCGCGAGCGCGCACTCGGCGACGAGGTGAACCAGGCGTTGAACCCTGCGCAGCAGGTCGTGCAGATCGTGAACGAAGAGCTCGTCGCGATCCTCGGCGGCGAGCAGCGCCGCTTGCAGTTCGCGAAGAACCCGCCGACCATCATCATGCTCGCTGGTTTGCAGGGTGCGGGCAAGACGACCCTCGCGGGCAAGCTCGCGAAGTGGCTGCGCGATCAGGGTCACACGCCCCTGCTCGTCGCGTGTGACCTGCAGCGCCCCAACGCCGTGACCCAGCTTGGCGTGGTCGCTGAGCAGGCCGGCGTCGAGATCTTCGCACCAGAGCCAGGCAACGGCGTCGGCGATCCGGTGCAGGTTGCGAAGCGCGGTGTCGCCGAGGCGCGCTCAAAGCATCACGATTTCGTCATCATTGATACCGCTGGCCGGCTCGGCGTTGACGCCGACATGATGCAGCAGGCCGCAGACATTCGCCGGGCTACCGATCCCGACGAAGTGCTCTTTGTGATCGACGCGATGATCGGTCAAGACGCGGTGGCGACCGCGCAGGCCTTCCAGGCAGGCGTCGACTTCACCGGTGTCGTGCTGACGAAGCTCGACGGTGACGCGCGCGGCGGCGCCGCACTCTCGATTCGCCGCGTGACCGGTCGCCCGATCCTGTTCGCATCGACCGGCGAGGGGCTCGGCGACTTCGAACCGTTCCACCCCGACCGCATGGCGAGCCGTATTCTCGACCTCGGCGACATTCTTACGCTGATCGAGCAGGCGCAGTCCGCGTTCGACGAGGACGAAGCGCGCAAGGTCGCCGAAAAGATCGCCAAGGACGCGTTCACGCTTGACGACTTCCTCGGGCAGATGCAGCAGCTCCGCAAGGCCGGATCCCTCAAGAAGATGATGGGCATGCTGCCCGGCATGGGCAAGATGCAGGCCCAGCTCGACAACTTCGATGAGCGCGAGATTGTGCACACCGAAGCAATCATCCAGTCGATGACACCGGCGGAGCGCGAAAATCCGAAGCTCTTGAACGGCTCACGGCGTCTGCGCATTGCGCGCGGTTGCGGCATGACCGTGACCGACGTGAACCAGCTCGTGCAGCGCTTCGAGCAGGCCGCGAAGATGATGAAGACGGTCGCGCGCGGTGGCGTGCCGCAGATCCCAGGCATGGGCCCCGTGCCCGGCATGGGCGGTGGCGGTGGACGTAAGAAGCAGCAGCCCAAGGGCAAGGGCAAGCAGCGTTCGGGCAATCCGGCGAAGCGTGCCCAGGAGGCCGCTGGGATCGCAGCGAAGCCCGACGCGGCCGCTGGCGGCTCAGGATTCGGTCTGGCCGGTGGCGGCGCGGCCGCTCAGCCCACCGAAGACGACATGGCTAAGTTGCAACAAATGCTCGGCAAGGGTCTGCGCTAACGACACTCGGCGCCCCGCGGAGCGTGCCGGGGCGGCGACGACACTGACACGGAGGCGTGCGTGACGACCGACGGATCAGACTTCCGACATGACGAGCGCCTTGCACTGTTTCGGTCGGAGTGGCCGCGGCGGGTGAGCTGGCGCGAAGTGCACGAGGCGGAGCCCCGCGTGTTCGCTTCGGCGGCAAAGGGCGTACTGTTACTCATTCCGGCGATCCTGGCCACACTGGCGTGGGGATGCCTCGCACTGGAATTTCCGACCGCACTCACGCTGCCCGACTGGATCGACTGGAGCCGGCCATTCCTCACGATCGCGTCGGCCTTGGCCGCCGTGACATTCTGGATTTGGGCCGCGGCGCTGATGTCGATGCCCGCCGAGACGCGGCGCGAGCTCGCCGTTCAGCGCTTCGCGCAGAACCGCGGGCTGACCTACGCACGCTTTGGCGCGCTGCCCGAACGTATCGGCATCTTTTTCGGTGAGGCCGGGGGAGCTCCGGTGCTCCCCGCACGACTCCGCGATCGGCCGGACCCGGCTCGAAAGCCGCTGTACAACTCGCGGTTCTCGCTGTCAGAGGGGCGCGGCTCTGTGGCTCTCGATCCGCCACTCCAGATAGCGATCGCCGGTTACACAGGCGGTAAGAACGACCCCAAGGGTCCCCGGCCCATATTTCGTTATCTGTCAATGCGGCTGCCGCGCGCCTTGCCGCACCTGATGATCGATTCGCGGCGTAACGGGAGCCTGCGCGCATTTCTGCCCGGATCGCAGCGACTTTCTCTCGAGGGTGACTTTGATCGCCATTTTTCCGCGTACGTCCCGAACGGGTATGAGCGCGACGCCCTGGAACTGCTCACCCCCGACGTCATGGCATGCCTAATCGATCACGGGCGACGCTGGGACATTGAGGTCATCGAAGATCGGCTCATCGTCGCGTCGAGCCGGTTTCGACGCGTTTCCGATCGAAGGGAAGCGACGGCGCTGCTGCGTTTTTCCGAGCTGGTCGGGGCAGAGCTCGGGCACCAGGCGAGCACCTACACCGATCCGCGATCGCCGCGCCCGCGCTCGCAGATCTCCGCGGCCGGGAGCAGGCTTCGACGCCGATCCGGGGCATGGACCACGGCGATCTTCGCCGGTGTGGTGGCTCTGATGCTCGCATTTCCGCACGTGCTGGGCTGGTTTCTTGACCGGTAGCGCCCCAGCCGTCCATTAAAACTCCTGGTCCCATCGAAAATTGCAAATATAGCCCTGGTGTGGCACTATTGATGAGTTCGTGCATCTCGCGCGCCCACGCTTCCGCAGCGGGCAACTCACGCCCCGGCCGCGGCATCGTCCAACGATTCAAGGAGTCATCATGGCTGTCAAGATCCGCCTCAAGCGCCTCGGCAAGATCCGCGCCCCCTACTACCGCATCGTCGTCGCCGACTCGCGCACCAAGCGCGACGGCCGCGTGATCGAAGAGATCGGCAAGTACCACCCGACCGAGCACCCGTCGTTCATCGAGGTCGACTCGGAGCGCGCGCAGTACTGGCTCAGCGTCGGCGCGCAGCCGACCGAGCAGGTCGCGGCCATCCTGAAGCTCTCGGGCGACTGGGGCAAGTTCACCGGCAAGGGTGACACCGAGTCGAAGATCGTCGCCCCCGAGGCAAAGGTTCCCTTTGAGGCCAACGCCTCGAAGAAGACCGTGCTGCGTCCCAAGGCTGAGAAGCCCGCAGCAGCTCCCGCTGAGGAAGCTCCGGCCGAAGAGGCCGCAGCCGAGTCGACCGAGGCCTGAGCCTCTTGGCTCAGCAGGCGCTCGCCGAGGCGCTCGCGCACCTCGTTCGCGGCATTGTCGACCACCCCGATCGCGTGCGCGTAGACGCTCGTGATGCGGGGCGCGGTGATGTACTCGAGGTGCACGTGCACCCGAGCGATCTCGGGCGCGTGATTGGCCGGGGCGGTCGTACCGCCTCGTCGCTGCGCACGCTCGTGTCGTCGCTCGCCGGTGGCGAACGCGTGCGAGTCGATGTCGTCGACACCGACGACGCTGAGAATGATGACTCCGAGGGCGCGATCAGCGCTCAGGCCCCTGAGGGTGTCGCCTAATGGCCGACCCCAACGGGCGCACGCAGGCTCCCCGTCCCGCTAGCGGGGTGGGGAGTTTGCGCGTCGGGCGCCTCACGAAACCGCACGGCCTCAAGGGTGGCCTGAAGGTCGAGCTGTTCACTGACAACCCAGAACTCCGGTTCGTGCCCGGCGCCGAGTTCCATCTGCAGGTGCCCGCCGAGTCCCCGTGGTTTGGGCGCACCATCACGATGCGCGAGCTGCGCTGGTTCAATGAGTCACCGGTCGGCTTCTTCGCCGAGGTGCCCGATCGGAATGCTGCTGAGAGCATCGTTCGTGCCATTCTTTGGATCGATGAGCAGGCAGTGGCCGAGGGCGAAGAAGAAAACGCCTGGTATCACCATCAGCTCGTCGGGCTCGATGTCGTGCGGCCCGCGGATGAGTCTGGCGGGGACCCTGTCAAGCTCGGTGTCGTCGCTGAGGTGCAGCACCTCCCCGCGCAAGACCTGCTCGTTGTAACCACCCCGCAGGGTTCCGTGCTCGTGCCGTTCGTGGAAGCAATCGTGCCGAGCGTTGATCTTGAGGCCGGTGTCGTCCACATGACCCCTCCGGCAGGGCTGTTTGACGAGTCTGAAGCGGAATCCGACGGCACGAACCTGCCGCATTCCGCGGCCGGAGACGACGCGTAATGAAGATCGACGTCGTCTCGATTTTCCCGGGTTATTTCGATGCGCTCGAGCTATCACTGCTGGGAAAAGCACGCGAGCGCGGGATCATTGATCTGCAGGTCCATGATCTGCGTGAGTCGGCGCACGACAAACACCGCACGGTCGACGACACACCCACGGGCGGCGGCGCCGGCATGGTCATGAAGCCCGAGCCGTGGGGAGTGGCACTCGACGGCATTTTGAGCGCTGCCCCGGCAGACGCCGACCCCCTCGTGATATTTCCGTCGCCCGCGGGCGACGTCTTCACGCAGTCGATGGCCCGCGAGCTGGCCACCGAATCGCACCTCGTATTCGGCTGCGGCCGCTACGAGGGCATTGATCAGCGTGTGTTCGACGAGTACGCCGCCCGCGGCCGCGTGCGGCTCGTGAGCATTGGTGACTATGTGCTGAACGGGGGAGAGGTCGCGACGATCGCCATGATTGAGGCGATCGGGCGTCTCGTTCCCGGCGTGGTGGGTAATCCCGAGAGCCTCGTGGAAGAATCCCACGAAGAAGACGGTCTGCTTGAGTACCCCAGCTTCACGAAACCGGCAACGTGGCGGGACCGCGCGGTACCGCAGGTGCTGTTGAGCGGCAATCACGCGGCGATCAGCACGTGGCGTGATGAGCAGCGTATCGAGCGCACTCGCCGTGTGCGGCCAGAGCTGCTGCCGCCCGAGCATCGCGGCGAATCCCGCGGTCGGCACGCGGCCGAGTGATACCGCACGCGGCCGAGTAATCCGGCGCGCGTGCACGTCGCGCTCGGCTGCTGGCCCTAGGCTTAAGAACATGCGTGATGTGCTCTCAGCCGTCGTTGGAAAGTCGGTGCGCCAGGTCGCCCGGTTGCGGGGCGGCGGTTCGGCGCTGCCCGGCCTCGTTGTCGAAAAGCTTGACCCGGGCTTCTTAGGTCGCGTGCTCGGACGACTGCCGTACGGGGTAGTTGCGGTCAGTGGCACAAACGGGAAGACAACGACGACGAAGATGGTCGTGGAATTGCTCGAGGCTCGTGGCCTTCGGGTATTCACGAACCGCACCGGCTCGAACTTCTCTCGCGGCGTCGTGGCTGCCGCGATTCAGGAGTGCGACGCACGCGGACGACTCGACGCCGACATCGCAGTGCTCGAACTCGATGAGGCGCACGCGATGTACTTCATCGATCGGGTCGCGCCCCGGTTTACTCTGCTGTTGAACGTGCTGCGCGACCAGCTCGACCGGTTCGGTGAGATCGACACCACCGCGAAGCTGCTGCAGAGAATCGCTGACGCCACGACGGAGGGCCTCGTTGTGAATCGCGAGGATCGCCTCGTCGCGGCAATCGGGGAGCGCACCCGCGAGCGCATCGACGCGAAGCTCGATGTGCGAGAGTTCGGTCTGTCTGACGCACTGCTCGCGACCTTCCCGAGCGACGACGACTTTCACCCGTCGATGACGGCCGCCGAAGCTGAGCGCGTCGAACGGCCCGCGGCAGACGTGATGCTGCTCGAGGTGGGCGATCACGAAGCTCTGTTCGGGATCGACGGCGGCGAATACCGGACCTCCCTGAAGCTCGAGGGCCTGTACAACACCTTCAACGCTGCGTCGGCGCTCGCGCTCGTGCGTCAGGTGCTCGAAGCCGGGCCGATTGCGCCGGGCGCTGTGACTGGACGCGCCACTGCAACAACTGACGAGCTCGTCGAGGCGTTGGCCGTGATTAGGCCTGCGTTCGGTCGCGGAGAACAGCTGGTGCTCGACGGGCAACCGCTTGAGCTGGTACTGGTGAAGAATCCGGCCGGCTTCCGGCTCGGTCTGGCCTCCTTCCAAGCGGACGGCGTTGCTGCGATGATCGCCATTAATGACCAGTACGCCGACGGTCGCGACATGTCGTGGCTCTGGGATGTCGACTTCACCTCGCTTGCCGAGACGGGGGTGGACACGGTTGGCGGCACGCGGGCGTGGGATATGGCGCTCAGGCTTGAACACGACAACGTCGCGGTCGGCTTCGTCGCCGAAGACCTGCGCGAAGCTCTGACGCAGTTTCGCGAGCGCACCGGTGGTCGGCCCCGACGCATCTACTGCACGTACACGGCGATGCTTGAACTGCGTCGTGCCCTCGCCGATCTCACTGATGTGGAGGATGTCTGGTGACCGACATCGAACGCGAACTCGTCATCGTCTCGCTGTATCCGCGAGACATGAATATCTACGGCGACCGCGGCAACGTGCTCGCGCTGTCGCGTCGAGCGGAGGCGCAGGGGTTCACTCCTCGCATCGTCGAAATTAATCCCGGCGACCCGCTCCCCGATACCATCGACATTGTCATTGGCGGCGGCGGCCAAGATTCCGGCCAGGGCCGCGTTGCGCTCGACCTTGCGACGCGAGCCGATACGGTTCGCGGGCTCGCTGACGACGGCGTACCGATGCTCATGATCTGTGGCCTGTATCAGCTGTTCGGTCATCGCTTCGTGACGCATGCCGGTGACGAGCTCACCGGCATCGGTGTGCTCGATGTCGAAACGCTCGGTGGAACGGAGCGCATGATCGGCAATATCGTGCTTGACACCGACGAGTTCGGCGAGATCATCGGCTACGAAAACCACAGCGGTAGCACGCACCTCGGGCCGGGCTCCGTTCCGCTCGGGCGCGTGGTGCAGGGCGCGGGCAACGCGCCCGACGCGGGTGCCGAGGGTGCGCGAACTGGCAACGTCATCGGCAGCTACCTGCACGGCTCGCTTCTCCCGAAGAACCCTGCGATCAGCGATTTCCTGATTGGTGAGGCTGCGCGCAGGCGCTATGGCAGTTTCACGTCCGTCGCACCCGTAAATGAAACGGTCGTGCGCGCCCGCGAAAGTGCCAAGCGGCGACCTCGCTAGCACTCTGCTGCGCGCCGCAGCGGAAACTTTTTTCGGACGCCGGGAATATTCGTCTGCATGTAATAGTTGTGATCTTCAGAACCTCGCAAGACTAACGAAAGGCACGACATGTCAATTACTGCAGAGCAGATCCCCGGTTACCGCGTCGGAACGTGGGCTGTTGACCCCACTCACTCCGAGGTTGGCTTCTCCGTTCGTCACCTCGCCATCAGCAAGGTCAAGGGCAAGTTCGAGAATTTCGAGGCTACGTTCACCACGGCGGAGAACCCCCTCGATTCGACCGTCACCGCGAGCGCGGATGTCGCCTCGGTGAACACGAACGAGAAGAACCGCGATGGCCACCTCGCCACCGGTGATTTCTTTGCAGCTGACGAGTTCCCGAAGCTCACCTTCGTCTCGACCGGCGTCCGTGAAGAGAACGGCAACTTCTTTGTCGATGGCGACCTGACGCTCCGCGGTGTGACGAAGCCTGTCACGTTCGACTTCGAGTTCGGTGGCTTCGGCGAGGATGCCTACGGCAACTACAAGGCTGGTTTCACGGCCACCACCAAGATCAAGCGCGAGGACTTCGGCCTGACCTGGAACGCTCCGCTCGAAAAGGGCGGCCTGCTGCTCGGCTCCGACGTCACGATCACCCTTGATGTGCAGGCAGCGCTGGTTAAGTAGCGAAGCCGCAGGGTTCGCTGCCAGCGCTGCTGAGGCTACAGCCTCAGTGGTTAAGTAGCGAAGCCGCAGGGTTCGCTGCCAGCGCTGCTGAGGCTACAGCCTCAGTGGTAAAGTAAAGCCCCCTGTCACCCTCACCGCCGGTCTCCGCATACGCGGGGCTGGCGGTGAGTTGTGTCAGTCGAGTGTGCCTGTGATGCGCCCGCGCACGCGGCGCAGATCCTCCATCAGTGAACCGATGAGCACCCAGTGCTTCGGGTTCGGCCGGGGAATCGTGAGCGGTTTCGTGAGCGCCGGCATCTCGGGCGCTTCGCTCCCGGAGGTCTCGGGTGCAACGAGTAGTTCGAGGTCGTGGGCCGCCCGCCGCATTTCCTCGGCCATGCCGATGACAAAGGGGTCTTCGGCGAGCTCGGGGTCGTAGAGGTCGGCGAGCGCGCGCGCCATGCCGATGATCTGCGTCACGATGCGTTGCAGTCGCTGAAACTGCTCGTCGTCTTCGGCGAGTCCTTCGCGATAGCGTCGGCTGCGCGGATTGAACCTGAGGCTCTCGCGCGCCTGCCTGAGTAGGGCGTGTACCCGGGTGCGTTCCTCCTGGAGCCCGCGCGCATCTGCGAGCATCTCAGCCAACCACGGACCCTCGCGTGGGGCGTCGAGCGCGTCGGCGATGCGTCGGAGCACCTCCGCCGAGTGCTCCGTGAGGTCGACGATCGCGAGGTGCACTGACGAGGTACGCACGGGGGCTACGACCAGTGCATTCAGTAGCACTCCGATGAGCGCGCCGATCGCCGTCTCGATGAGGCGCTCAGCGCCGTAGTGCAGTTGGATGCCGCCGAGAGCGATCATCAGGAGTGCGCTGATCGCGACCTGATTCGCGGCAGACGGTGTCATGCGCAGCAACCAGCCGACGCCCATCGCGACGATGATCGCCGCGATGAACAGCCACGACTGCGGGCCGAAGAGAGCGCCAGCGCCGATCGCTACGGAAACGCCGACGAGTACACCGACCACGCGTTCGATACCGCGCGTCAGTGACTGGTCGACGTTGTCTTGCATCACGATCAGCGCGGCAATCGCACCGAAGATCGGAAGCTGCTCCGGGAAGATCGCGAGGCAGACGAACCAGGTCAGGATCGCAGCGGCCGCGCCCTTGGCGAGTTGCCACCACGCGGGTCGCACCGGCACCATGAAGCGTCCCGTGAGATCGCGCTCGAAGCGTCGCCATGGGCGGGTGACGGGGCTCGTCACAGGAGTCCCAGCTTGCGCAGCTCCTCGCGCAGCGTCGCGCCATCGGGGCCGTATACCCACGGCACGCCGCTCGTGCTGCGGTGCAGGCGCGCCTTCGACCTGCCGCCGGCGAGTACTGCCTCGCCCACCGAGAGCTGGCGGATGAGCACGGCGGCCACGTTTTCGGGGTGTGCGGTTGCGAAGTCGTGGTAGAGGGCCTCGTCGTGTTGGCCGTCATCACCGATCAGTACCCAGCGCACTCCAGGGAACTCGCGCACGATGCGGCGCAGCTCGCGACTCTTGTGCTCGCGGCCGCTGCGGAACCAGCGATCGTGAGTCGGACCCCAGTCAGTGAGCAGCAGTGGGCCCATTGGGTACAGGTTGCGCGCGAGGAAGCGGCTGAGCGCCGGGGCGGCGTTCCAGGCACCCGTCGAGAGATACAGCACCGGGGAGCCGGGATGCTCTGCGACGAGATGGTCAAGCATCACGGCCATGCCGGGTGTCGCCGAGCGCGCGTGCTCGTCGAGCACGAAACTGTTCCAAGCGGCGACGAACGGGCGCGGCAGCGCTGTAATCAAGATTGTGTCATCGATGTCAGAGATGACGCCGAGCTTCGCCTCCGGGTTCACGACGTTGACGGGCGCGTCAGCGGCCTCGCTGTCACCGGCCTGCAGCGTGACGGTGTGCCAGCCCGGTTCCAGTTGCACCGGGACCATTGCGTCGATGACGCCTCCCCGGTCGGCGATGACCTCGGTCACCGGCTCGCCGTCGATGAGCACGCGGACGGTCTGGTGCGGCACGGACAGGCTCGTGAACGTGCGCCAGCCGCGTACGCGCGAGACCTCGGCGACGTCGGGCCGAAATCGGGTGTGTTCGCGACTCTCGGGGCGAAGATAGAGCACGCGCCCAAGAACACGTACCCACTCAGTCGTGCCGTACCCGATGTACGGAATAACAGAGGGCTTCTTACCGCGCGAGATGGCGCGCCGAGCCCGGCGCACGTGTAGCCAATCCTCCAGGCGAGCCGCAATGCGGGGTCGGTGGTCTGGCTGGGGGGACGAAGTCACCCAGTCAGTCTAGGGCGTGGGGGTGTGCGGCGCCTCGGTGTCAGAACCAATATCTTGCGTGGCGTTTCCGGCCGCGGCTGAGGCGGCGTCGAGGTGTCGCTGTTCGCGCTTCAGGAACCAACGCTTGAGACCCCAGATCGCAATCGCGACGACGACGGCGAGCCCGGCGAACACAAAGCCGGCGCCCTTGACGCGCCCCGCAAGCTGCTCGTATCCCGCCGCGGCACCCGACCCGAGTGACACCACGATGAGCGCCCACACGACGCTTGCCGAGGCTGTCCACGCGAGGAAGCGACGATAGCGCATGCCCGCCATGCCGGCACTCAGTGGAATCAGTGAGTGGAGTACCGGGAGAAAGCGCGAGAGAAATACTGCGATACCGCCTCGTTCCCCGAGATAGTGCTCAGCAATTCGCCAATTGCGCTCGCCGAGCTTGCGACCCAGTCGGCTCGCGCGAATTCTGGGACCCGCCCAGCGGCCGAGAAAGAAGCCAATACTCTCTCCGGCGATCGCTCCGATGACCAGCGCAACGACCAGCCACACGAATTCGGGGGGCGTCGTGACGCCAACTGCAGATACGAGGGCGATCGTATCGCCGGGCACCACGAGGCCGACGAACACCGACGTTTCGAGCATCATGCCGAAACCCGCGAACAGTGTGCGCAGCACTGGATCTAAGTCTTGGATCCACTCGATCAGCACGGCGAGGAAGTCGGTCACGCCCCCGAGTGTAACCAGGGAGGCTCGGGATCTTCGGAGTACCGCTTCGACGTCGAGAGATATACCGTTCGAGGCCGAGTGAAATATAGTTCGACGCCAAACCGCATTCGCAGCAAACTCACAGTTTCGATAGAATTGAGCCAGTCGGCAGCCCGCCGACGGCTCCGGCGAGAATCACATCTCGTAGCGGATCTCACTAAGGGAGTGCAGCCCTTAGTAGGCCGTGCGACCTTCGTTCTGGAGCGTTACATGAACGAATTTTTTGATCCTCTGACACTGTCTCGATGGCAGTTCGGACTCACGACGCTGTACCACTTCATCTTCGTGCCGCTCACGATCGGCATGTGCCTGCTCGTCGCGATCCTGCAGACAGCCTGGGTCAAGACCGGCAAGCTCAAGTATCTGCGCTTGACACGACTCTTCGGCAAGATCTTCCTCATCAACTTCGCGATGGGCGTCGTCACCGGCATCGTGCAGGAGTTTCAGTTCGGCATGAACTGGTCGAACTACTCGCGCTTCGTTGGCGACATATTTGGCGCTCCGCTCGCTATGGAAGGCCTCATTGCCTTCTTCTTCGAGGCCACCTTCATCGGTCTCTGGATCTTTGGCTGGGACAAACTCCCCAAGAAGATTCACCTCATGACTATCTGGTTCGTCTGGATCGGCACCGTCGCCTCCGCGTACTTCATCCTGGCCGCCAATGCGTTCATGCAGAACCCAGACGGCTTCACCATTAATGAGGAGCGAGGCCGGGCCGAGCTCGAAAGCATCGGAGCGGTGCTCACCAACCCCGTCGCGCTGACGCAGTTTCCGCACACGATCTTCGCGGCCGTCATGTTCGCCGGCGTCGTCGTGGTGTCGACCGCCGCATGGCACCTGCGGCGTGGGCAGTACCTCGAAGAAATGCGCACGGCACTGCGATTCGGTGCGTGGACGAACATCATCGCGTTCATGGGGGTCGGCCTGACCGGTCACACGCTCGGCATGGTCATGACTGAGACGCAACCGATGAAAATGGCCGCGGCAGAAGCGCTGTATGAAAATGCTTCGGGACGCGACGCCTCGTTTTCAATCTTCAGTCTGGGGACGCCCGATGGGGCGCACGAGATTTTCTCGATCCGGATCCCATACCTCCTCTCGTTCCTCTCGAACGGCAACTTCAACGGTTCCGTCGAGGGTATTCGCGACCTGCAGGCCGAATACACCGCGCAGTACTGCGGCGCCGATTCGCTGCTGACGTGCCCGACCGACGGACAGTTCGCCCCCATCATTTGGGTGACCTATTGGGCGTTCCGCTGGATGATCGGCCTCGGTGCGCTCGCTGCGCTGGTGTCGGTCGTGGGACTGTGGATCACGCGCAGGAACATGGATCTGCCCGACTGGGTGTGGAAGGTCGCTATCTGGACGGCACCGCTACCGATGCTCGCTTCGCTGGTGGGCTGGGTCTTCACCGAGATGGGCCGTCAGCCGTGGATTGTGTTCGGGGTGATGACCACGGAGCAGGGAGTGTCGCCGGGAGTGCCCGGATGGGCGGTGCTGATATCGCTCATAGTCTTCACGATCGTGTATGGCGCGCTGGCGGTGGTCGAATTCAAACTGATCACGAAGGCCGCGAAGGATGGCCCGCCCGAGATCGCGCTCAGCGAGGGGACCGACGGCGCCGCCGGCGATCCCGATCATCAGCAGCTCGCGACGGTCTACTAGGAGACGAACATGGAACTCACGACACTCTGGTTCTTTATCGTCGGCGCGATGCTCATCGGGTACTTTGTGCTCGACGGCTTCGACTTCGGCGTCGGAATGTCACTCCCGATCCTCGGGCGCGATGACACTGACCGCCGCCTCATCATCAATACGATCGGCCCCGTTTGGGATCTGAATGAGACCTGGCTGATCGTCGCGGGCGCATCGCTTTTCGCCGCCTTCCCCGAGTGGTACGCGACGATGTTCTCGGGCTTCTACCTCGCGCTGCTCGTGATTCTCGTCGCGCTGATTCTGCGCGGCGTGTCTTTCGAATATCGGCACCAGGGCAAGGGGCGCCGATGGACGCGCTGGTTCGACCAGTTCATCTTCTGGGGCTCCGTGATTCCGCCGCTGCTCTGGGGCGTCGCGTTCGCGAATCTCGCTCAGGGGCTACCGATCGTGCCGATGGAAAATGGCGGTTGGCTCTACGAGGGCACGCTGCTTACGCTGCTGAACCCCTACGGTCTGCTCGGCGGCATCACGATGCTGCTGATCACGTTCGCTCACGGCCTCATGTTTATCTCGCTGAAGACCGCGGGAGAGATGCGGGATCGGGCCCGCGCGCTCGCGTCGAAGGTCGGGATCGCGGCGATCGTCGCCGGAGCCGTCTTCCTTATCTGGACGATTGTTCAGCATCTCGACAGCCCGACGCTCTGGGTGATCGTGCTCAGCTCGGTGATCGCGGCGGTCGCGCTCATCGGTGGCTGGGTCGCGAACGTCTTCGGACGCGAGGGGTGGGCCTTCACAGCCAACGCCGTCGCGATCGCGTTTGCGCTCCTTGCGATCTTCATGGCGATGTTCCCGAATCTCATGGCGTCGACCATCGATCCGTCGTACTCGATGTCGATAGTCGGTGCCGCGAGCTCTCAGAAGACCCTGGAACTCATGACGTGGGTGGCGGTGTTTACACTGCCGCTCGTGCTTGCCTACCAGGCGTGGACCTACTGGATTTTCCGTAAGCGCCTCACCCGGGAGGCAATCCCGGTGGGCGCGCACTAGCGCCCACCGGCCGGCCCGGGGTTTCATCTGATGTGAGACCCCGGGCTCCCGTAGACTGCCCCGAGCGGCTGCGCCTTGTGCGCCCTGTGCCGCCCGCGCCTCGACCCTCAGGAAGCCCGTGAAACCCTTCGATCCGAGATTGCTCCGCTACGCCCGCGCCGCGCGCGGCGTGCTGCTCATCGGCGCTGGCCTGGGGCTGCTGCGCACGTTCGCTGTGCTGGCGTGGGCGTGGTGCCTCGCGCAGGCGATCACGACTGCGGCGCTTCCGGTAATGGACGGTATCCCAGGTCTGCGGGGGCGAGTGGACCAGGGCGCGTTCGGCTCGGAGCAGCTCCCGTGGTTAATGCTGGGCGGTCTTGCAGCACTCGCGGTTCGCGCTCTGACCGGTTGGGGCATGGACCTCGTCGCGGCGCGCGGCGCCGTTCGCGTGAAAGCTCAGCTGCGTGCTGCTGCACTCGACGCGCTTGATGCACGGTCCCCGCAACGCGACGCCGGACCGAGCAATGCTGAACTTGCCGTCTCACTGGGACGTGGCCTGGATGCGCTCGACGGCTATTTCTCTGGCTATGTTCCGCAGCTGCTGCTCACCGCCGTGGCCACGCCCATTCTCGTACTCGCGGTGCTGCTCGCCGACCCGCTGAGCGGGCTCATCGTGATTGTCGTGTTCCCCGTGATCCCGGTGTTCATGATCCTGATCGGTCTTGCGACTCAGGCTGTGCAAGATCGCCAGTGGGACCAGTTGCAGCGGCTCTCCTCGTCTTTTCTCGACGTTGTGGCGGGTCTCGCCACGCTGCGCATCTTCGGGCGAGAGCGGCGGCAGGTCGACCGCATCGCGCGCGAGACTGACGAATACCGCTCGCGCACGATGACGGTGCTGCGAGTCACTTTCCTCTCTGGGTTCGTGCTCGACCTCGCCGGCACGTTCTCGATCGCGCTCGTCGCGGTGACCGTTGGCACGCGGCTGGTCGGTGGAGAGTTTCCGCTCGGCATCGGGTTGTTCGTGCTGCTGTTGTTGCCAGAGGCATTTGTGCCTATCCGGCAGGTGGGCGCGGCCTTCCACGCGTCAACCGAGGGGTTGTCGGCTGCGTCGCGGGTGTTCGAGATCATCGAATCGAATGGCACGTCCGCGGGTGCTGCGTCGCAGGGCGCATCCGCACGCTCTGCGTCGCGGGTCACCTCGCAAGCGGGGATCAGCTTCGACGGCGTGAGCGTTTCCCGCGCCGGCCGGCGGGTCGTCGGCCCGGTGACCTGTGACGTCGCGCCCGGCGAGTTCGTCGCCGTGTCAGGCCCGTCCGGTGCGGGCAAGTCAACGCTGATTGCAATCTTGCTGGGCTTCGTCGTGCCTATTCGCGGCACCGTATCGGCGCCCGACCCGATCGCCTGGGCGGGGCAACGACCGGGACTTCTGCACGGCAGTGTCGCAGCGAATGTAGCCCTTGGCGCAGACAACCCTGATTCTGCGCTCGTACGCCGCGCGCTCGATACCGTCGGGCTCGAATCGCTCGACGCACGCCTTGAACTTGGGGTCTCGGGCGCGGGGGTCTCAGGCGGCCAGGCGCAGCGAATCGCTGTGGCGCGTGCGCTCTACCGGGCCTGGGCACTCGATTGCGGTGCGCTCGTGCTCGACGAGCCCAGCTCAGCGCTCGACGCGGCCAGCGAACAGCGAATCTGCGACGCGCTGCGTGCCGAGGCCGACGCTGGCCGGGCGGTGCTCGTGGTGAGTCACCGCGAGGCTGTGCACCGCGCGGCCGACCGGGTCGTTCGGATCACGCCCGCGCAGCCAGAACCCGACCCCGAACCGATTGCAGCGGGGAGCGACGCATGAGCGTGACGACGACCACGAACGCCGTGTCAACCGCGTCAACCGCATCAGGCCTGCGCGCCCAGCAGCGGCGCGCGGTGCTCGAGCGCGCGATGCCGAGCCGTTCGCGGCGCACGCCGGGCATCTTGCTGGGGATACTCGCCGATGCGAGCATCGTTGGCCTGCTCGGGCTGAGCATGTGGTTGATCGTGCGGGCGGGGGAGCAGCCACCGATCCTCCACCTGACGTTCGCGATCGTCGGCGTGCGCGCGCTGGCAATTGGCCGCGCTGCGTTCCGGTACGCGGAGCGACTCTTCAGCCACGACGCCGCGCTCGCACAGCTCGCGACACTGCGCTCGCGCACGTTCGCGGCACTCGTGCCGCGCGTACCGGGCGGCCTCGAAGCGCACCGCCGCGGCGAGGTGCTCGCGGCGTTCGTCGACGATGTCGATCAGCTGCAAGATGAGCCGCTGCGCGTGCGCCAGCCGCTGATCGTGAGTGGCGTGGTGACCGCGCTCAGTGTCATCGTGATTGCACTCATCTCGGTGCCCGCGGCACTCGTGCTGCTCGTCGCGCTGGTGCTCGGCGGGGGAGCGGCTGTGCTGCTTGCGCGCCGCCTCGCCGGGGATCAGGATCGTGACGTCAGCGCCGCGCGCGCTGCGGTCGTGGACGCGCTGCTCGAACGCTTCTCTGCCGGTGACGTATTGTCGGCGTTTGGCGCCCTCGGGCTGCAGCGAGATCGCATCGCCGCCGCGGAGCACAGGCTCGCCGAGGTGCAGTTGCGCCGCACGCGAGCTGCGGGGCTCACCGGGGCAATCCTCGGCTTCGCTTCGGGCGCCGCGTCGCTGCTTGCGATCCTCGTCATGCTCCCGAATCTGGGCGACGGGCTCACCGCGCCGCTGTTTGCCGCCGCCGTTGTGGTGCCGGCCGCGGTATTCGAGGTCTTTGCGCAGGTGCCCGTCGCGATCAGCGCGCGGCGGGCTGTTGAAGCAAGCGCCGACCGAGTTGCGGTGCTCACCGAGGGCGAACTGCCCGGGGAGCTCGTGGCGGATAGCGGCGACACCGTTGACGAGGACGATGCGAATCGCGTCCTGCGCCCAGTGCCCGGCGCGCCGCTGCTTGAGGTGCGTGGCCTCGCAGCTCGCCACCCCGGGTCCACGGCCGACGCGATCACGGGCGTGTCGTTCACGCTGGATGCCGGTGACACACTCGTTGTGACCGGGGCGAGCGGTGCGGGCAAGAGCACCCTTGCTCTCGCGCTCGTGCGCTTTCTCGAATCACGCGGCGAATACCGCATTCGCGGCGTCGATGCGCGGTCGGTCCCGGCAAGCGCAGTTCGTCATATCGTTGGGCTGTGCGAACAGCGTCCGTACCTCTTTGATTCCGATCTACGTCAGAATCTGAAGTTTGCACGTGACTCGGAGGCGCGCGGAACGGCGAGCGACGACGACCTGTGGGCGGTGCTTGATCGCGTGGGACTCGCCGACTGGGCGCTCGAACGCGGTGGCCTCGATGCTCGCCTCGGTGCTGACGGAGCGTGGGTATCGGGCGGTCAGGCGCAGCGCATTGCGCTCGCGCGGGCGATTCTCGCCGACTTCCCCGTGGTCGTGCTTGACGAACCGACCGCGGGCGTTGATCGCGAGCTGGCAGACCGACTCATCACCGACCTGCTGGGGGCAGTCCCGCGCGATAGGGCCGTCATACTCATCACGCACACTGAGCTTCCCGACACCGTCAGTTCCGTGCAGCTGCGACTCTGACCGGTTCCCAGCGGCGATCGAGCATGCGCTGCACGCGGGCGAGTCGTGTCATGTCAGGCTCTGGATAGGAGACACCGTCGATGTGTGTGACTTGGCGAATACCGTGCAGCGCGTTGACCGCCCATATTTCGTGTTCGGCGAGCTGAGCGAGGGTCACAACGCGAGGTTCGAGCTGCGTCGCATCGCGAATAAGGGCCTCGGTTATCGACGGGACGCGGTCGGGGAGCGCGGAGAATGCGCCAACGCCTGTCGCGGGGTCCCACCAAATCAAGCTGGTCGTGGCGCCCTCGAGCACGCGCTCGGCAGAGTCGAGCAGCAGTGGCTCGCTCAGTAACTCGCGTCGCAGCGAGGCGTACGCCGCGATGTTCGGGCCCTTTCGTTCCGCGTGAGGAAGCGGCCCGCCGGGCGCAGAGCTGAGGGCGATTGCCGACGCGAGCGGCGGCAGCGGTCGCAGAGCAAGCTCGAAGCGCGGTTCGCGTTCACCAGGAAACCTCCAGAGTTCCAAACGCGGGAAGCCGTCGCCCGCGGCCGCGATGTGCTCGCGCGACGCCGCGATGAATGCCGCGATCTTTGCCGCGACAGCGTCGGGGTCAGTGACCGGCACATTCTCGCGCCACGCGGCCGATGCGGCCCCCGCAAATCGCGCGAGATGCCGTTCGAATCCGCGCACCGCTGCTTCTTCGCCCCGCCCGCGCACGCGAAACGAATCAGCCGCGAGCAGCTTGTGCGCGTCGCTCACGGGGCTACACCCACGGCGCGCTCACCGGCGATTCGGTCGGGCTCGTGCATGCCGTGAGCGTATCACCGGCGCTACGCTGAGACGATGCTCGACTCGACGCCTCAGCCGGCGGTGCGCGCCGTCTGGGCGTCTGTCACCGCTGGCGACCTTGCGCGACGGTTTGCCGCGACCGGAGCACCGTGGTTCTGGTTCGACGGCGAGGCCGCCAGCTCGGGCGAGCCGCGCGTGTCGACGCTCGGCCTCGCGAGTGAAGTGCGACGCGCGGTGCGCGGCGAGGAACAGGAGTTTTTGTCGCTCCTCCGCGAGAGTAGCCTCGTGCAAAATCGTGACGTAGCGGAGGCCCCCGACCCGCGCGTCTCCGCAGGTGTTTCTGCGGGGTTCGGCGGCGGCTGGGTGGTGGCGCTCTCCTACGAGTTCGGCGTTGGCCTGCTCGGGATCACGGCGGGCGGGCACAACGAGCCCGGGATCGAGCACGAACCCGAGTCCGAGTCGGCGATCGCTCTCCGGTGCGACGTCGTCGTCGCAATGGATCACGACTCAGGCGTGGCAGAGCTGCGCGGCCCAAGCGACGCGGCAATCGACGCGTGGTTGGTGGATCACGGCGAGTTGCTTCGACGCCACGCTGATCCGGAACTGCCCGTCGACGTTGCTCCGCATACCGATCAGTCTGATCCGGCCGACTCTGCTGACCTTGCCGATCCCGCCGACCCCGCCGACCCCGCCGACCCCAGCGCCGCCCCGCGGTGGCGCCGCGACGACGCTGAATACGCAAGCGCCGTGGAACGATGCCGCAGCGCGATTCGCGAGGGGGACGCCTACGTGCTCTGCCTCACCGACACCGCCGAGGTACGCGGCGAGTTCGACGCCATTGAGGTCTATGGTCGGCTCCGCGCGGCCGGGGTTCCCATCCGGGGCGGCATCATCGACGCGGGATCGCGGGTGCTCGTGAGCGCCAGCCCCGAGCGCTTTCTCTCGGTGCGCGGCGAACGTGTCGCCACACACCCGATCAAGGGCACGAGACGCCGCAGCGCGGTGTCTGCCGACGACCGCGCGCTGGCTGTTGAACTGGGCGCAGACCCGAAAGAGCGCGCTGAAAACCTGATGATCGTGGACCTCATGCGCAACGACCTCAGCCGGGTATGTGAACCGGGTTCCGTGCGGGTCGAGCGGTTCTTGGCGGTCGAGACGCACGCGCACGTGCATCAGCTCGTCAGTACTGTGGCGGGCACGCTCGCGGCGGGTGTCGACGTCTGGGACGCGGTGGGGGCTGCGTTCCCGGGTGGTTCAATGACCGGGGCACCGAAGCGGCGTGCGGTGCAACTGCTGGCGGCAATTGAGGGAGGACCGCGCGGCCTCTACGCCGGTTGCTTCGGCTGGATTGACCGCGGCGGCGACGCCGAGCTTGCGATGACGATTCGCAGCGTCGAACTTCGCCGGGGCGACCGCCCGTGCGCCTACGTCGGGGCGGGCGGCGGTGTCACTATCGACTCGATTCCCGAGCGTGAAGTCGCCGAGAAGCACCTCAAGGCCGCGGCGCTGTTCGCCGCCCTTGCGCCTCAGCCCGAGTGATCCTCGGTTAGACCTCGCTCTCCGCGAGCGCAGCGAGCGCGTCCGTCACCATGCCCCAGCCCTCGACGAATCCGAGCGCCTCGTGCGACGCGCGATCCGCTGCGGTCGCGTGCCGCGCGGTGGCGCGATACTCAGTGCCTTCGGGGTGATCGGTGAACACGAACTCCGCGGTCAGCGGCACCGGTGCGGGCTGCGCGGGGCGCCAGTCAGCATCGATGGCGTTCGTGAATACGATGCGCCGCGATGCCTCAACGGTAACGAAGACCACATTCATGTGCGGTACGAACGTCTCGCCGTCCTCGCTCATGCGGGTGACGAATGCGCCCCCGGGAACCAACTCGAGCCGGTCGACCCGCAGTGACATTGGGGCCGGGATCCACCACTTGGCCAGCCGATCGGCGTCAGCCCACGCACGCCACACGAGCGCCCGCGGTGCGCGGATGACCCGCGTGATTGAGAGGTCGAGCTCAGCGTCGAGCGCGGCAGCAAACGGCGTCACGAGCGGTGCATCAGCGGGGGCGTGAGAGTCTGACATGCGGGCTCCTTCGATAGCGTTGCGCGCACACATCGCAAGTGTGCGCGGGATAACGGGGTGTTGCCCAGTATGCAGTGGCGGTCGGGGCGGCGCTACTGCAGCGCGGCGTTCTCCCTGGTCGGTTTGTGGCCGAGCGGCATGCCGCCGTAACACGGTACTCTGGTCGGAAGTGTGCGCTCACGAATGTGGGCGAATCAATGTGAGATCGAGGTATGTGTGACCGAGCAGCAGGGGCGCGACGCCGAGGGCTATGACTTCCAGGCGATCCAGGATCGTTGGCTCCCGATCTGGGACGAGCTGAAGCCCTTCGAGATCGACACTTCGGGGGCAGCGGATGCCGCTGCGGCCGGGCGTCCGAAGAAATACGTGCTCGACATGTTCCCGTACCCCTCGGGCGACCTCCACATGGGCCACGCCGAGGCGTTCTGCTTCGGCGACGTGCTCGCCCGCTACTGGCGCGGGCGCGGCTACGACGTGCTGCACCCGATTGGTTGGGACTCGTTCGGCCTGCCGGCTGAGAACGCCGCGATCAAGCGCGGTGTCGATCCGCGCGAGTGGACGTACGCAAACATCGCGCAGCAGAAGGCATCGTTCCGGCTGTACGCGCCGTCATTCGACTGGAGTCGCGTGCTGCACACGAGCGACCCCGAGTACTACAAGTGGAACCAGTGGCTGTTCCTGAAGATGTACGAGAAGGGCCTGGCGTACCGCAAGGCAAGCTGGGTGAACTGGGACCCGGTAGATCAGACCGTACTGGCGAACGAGCAGGTGCTCGCCGACGGCACCTCGGAGCGCTCGGGCGCAATGGTCGTCAAGAAGAAGCTGACGCAGTGGTACTTCCGCATTACTGACTACGCGGATCGCCTGCTCGACGACCTCGACAACCTTGAGGGCCAGTGGCCCACCAAGGTGCTCAACATGCAGCGCAACTGGATCGGCCGCTCACGCGGTGCCGAGGTCGAGTTCGAGATCGAGGGTCGCGAAGCAAAGGTGCCCGTCTTTACGACGCGCCCCGATACGCTTCACGGAGCCACATTTATGGTCGTGGCGCCCGATGCTGACCTCGCTGCAGAACTCGCCGCTGGTGCTTCCGACGAGGTGCGCGCGAGCTTCCAGGAGTACCTGGCGCAGACCCAAAAGCAGACAGAGATCGAGCGCCAGAGTGCCGATCGACCGAAGACGGGTGTCTTCCTCGATCACTTTGCGGTGAACCCGGTGAACGGTGAGCGCATTCCCGTGTGGGCCTCCGACTACGTGCTCGCTGACTACGGTCACGGCGCGATCATGGCCGTGCCAGCGCACGACCAGCGCGACCTCGACTTCGCCCTGAAGTTCGAACTCCCCGTTCGCGTCGTAGTCGACGTGCGCGACGCTGATGGTGAGCCGCTGCCCAACCCCGCTGAGAGCGGCGTCGCAACCGCCGGCGAGGGCGTGCTCATAAACTCGGGCGAGCTCGACGGTCTTCCGAAGGCCGACGCCATTGCGCGCGCTGTCGAGGTACTTGAGACCCGCGGCACCGGCCGTGCGACGACGACGTACCGACTGCGCGACTGGCTGATTTCACGTCAGCGCTACTGGGGCACGCCGATCCCGATTCTGCACAACGAAGCGGGCGAGATGCGTCCGGTCGCGGCCGACGCCTTGCCGGTTGAACTGCCCGCATCTGAAGGGCTTGATCTGAAGCCGAAGGGGGCGTCGCCGCTCGGCGCTGCGACCGAGTGGGCCACGGTGGTCGATCCCGACTCGGGGGAGACCTGGACCCGCGATCCTGACACGATGGACACCTTCGTGGACAGCTCGTGGTACTACCTGCGGTTCTTGTCGGCCAACGACTCGACGCAGGCGTTCGACCCGGCGCTCGTCAACGCGTGGGGCCCGATCGACCAATACGCGGGTGGTGTCGAGCACGCCATCTTGCACCTGCTCTACTCGCGCTTCATCACAAAGGTGCTGCACGACCTCGGATACCTTGACTTCGACGAGCCGTTCACGGCACTGCTGAACCAGGGCATGGTGCTGCAGGACGGTGCGAAGATGTCGAAGTCGAAGGGGAATCTCGTCGAATTCGCGAGCGAGCTGCAGGCGCACGGTGCCGATGCACTGCGCGTGACCCTGGCCTTTGCTGGCCCGCCGGAGGACGACATTGACTGGGCCGATGTCTCGGTGCAGGGCTCCGCGAAGTTCCTGGCCCGCGCGTGGCGCGTGGTCGACGATGTGCAGGCCGCGGGTGCCGCGAAGGGCACATCGTTCGCTGCGGGAGACGCGGCGCTGCGGCGCTCGACGCACCACCTGCTCGCGGATGCGCCCGGTCTTATTGAGGCCTATAAGTTCAACGTCGTCGTCGCCCGGCTCATGGAGCAGGTCAACGTCACGCGCAAGGCGATCGACTCGGGTGTGGGTGTCGCCGATCCCGCAGTGCGCGAGTCGGCCGAGGCGCTCACCGTGATCCTGTCGCTGTTCGCGCCGTACGCGGCCGAAGACATGTGGTCGAAGCTCGGCTACGAGCCGAGCGTGGCGCTCGTTGAGTGGCCGATCGCGGATGAGTCGCTCCTCGTCGAAGACGAGGTCACGATGGTGGTACAGGTCGACGGCAAAGTGCGCGACCGCCTCACGCTTCCGGCGTCGGTTTCGGAGGCCGAAGCAGAAGCCGCGGCTCGCGAGTCAGCAGCAGTGCAGCGCGCGATCGGTGATCGTCAGATCGTGAACGTGATCGTGCGCGTGCCGAAGATCGTGAGCATCGCTACGAAGCCGGCTGCCTAGTTCGTTCGGGGCCTGGTCCCGCCAGGCCCCGAACCAGCCGCGCGAGCAGTGGCTCGACGGTGGGTACCGGTTCAGATATTCGCTCACAAGTGGCGCCAGTTCGCTGTGCTGAGCCAACCCTCCACAGATTGTCCTGCCCTCTCAATTCAAGACAAGACCAACGTACGTTGGGCGCATGCGCAACGACCACACGCCCCAGACCCATAGCTCCGAGCGACCGCCTGCAGCACAGAGCAACGAGTTACGGCCGACTGGGCGAGCGCCGACCGTCGCGAAACACGCGTTTTCGAGTGAGTCGATTCTCGCTGCACTAGGTGGTGGGGAACCTGGTGGTGACTGCGGCGATACTGCTCCTGGCCACTGGCAGCGAAGTGATACGACGCGACTGAGTGAACCTGCGCCGTTGCGCTGGGAACGTACCCGATCGATCCGTGACCGGGTACGTCGCGCGGTTACCGTGCCCGCGGCGGTCGGAGCAATCGTATTCGCGACGGCTGTAGCAATTGCCATCGTCATCACCCTCGTTCGCGGCGGTGGTGCAGAGGCGATCCCGGCCGAACCGATTTCTCGCGGTGACACGGCCAGTTCGTCCTCGGAATCCGAGGGGGCCATGATCGAACCGAGCCCCGGGATACCGCCTGCTGTGCCTCACGCTGCGGTGTCCGGTCCGAGTGACCGGGTCGACTCCACCGTCTCGAGGGTGACGGTGCACGTCGTGGGCCAGGTATCGGAGGGCGGCATCGTCGAACTGTCACCGGGCGCGCGGGTGTCAGACGCGATTGAGGCCGCCGGGGGCGCGACTGAGGCGGCAGTACTTGACGCGGTGAACCTGGCGCGGCCGGTCACGGATGGCGAACAGCTTGTGGTGCCAGATGCTGACATGGCCGCGAAGTGGGCCTTGCAGCCGACCGGCGCTGGCGCCTCCGTCGGCGGGCCGGCTGCTGCGGGCTCACCGAACGCTGCTGATCCTCATGCTGCTCCCGGTGTCACCGGAGCGGCGACGGTTTCGCTGAACTCCGCTGCAGCTGCCGATCTTGAAACCCTGCCGCGAATCGGCCCGGCGCTCGCACAGCGCATCATCGATTGGCGAGATGCGAACGGGGGTTTCGCGGCCGTCGAAGATTTGCTCGATGTATCGGGCATCGGTGCGAAGACGCTCGATGGTTTCAGGGAGCTCGTTACGCTATGACCGTCGCCTCGCGTTCGCCTCCGGGAACATGGCGCGTTCTGGCACCGGCCTTCGCGTGCTGGGGCCTTACCTCGATAGCGGTCGTTCGACCGGGCACGGGGCTCTGGCTCGCTCTCGGCAGTGTTATCGGCGTCACTGCGGGAATAGCTGTGGTCGTCGTCTTTGGAGCCGCGTACCAGGCATCGCATGCTTGTGCCGGTCGAACTCGTAATAGCAACGCGAGTATCGATCGCACTCGAGTGTGGTGTTCGACCGTCGCGGTCGGGTGCGCGATGCTTCTCCTCCTGGGGGTTCGCATCGATGCCCTCGAAGGAGCGCGCTCCGATCCCGTGCTCACGCAGGCCGCACAGAGTGAGCGATCGCTCGACATCGACGTCACCCTGCGCGGATTTCCCAAGAGCGTCGACTCCGCAAACGGTGCCGCAGCAGCTTGGGTGCCCGCTACTGCAGATGCGTCGGGCGGCGCAGTTCCGGTTGTGCTCTGGTGTGACGACATTGCGACCTCATCAGAGGAGTCGGCGCGCTGGGCGCCCGGTACGCAGCTTCACGCGGTTGCTCGAGTCGTTGCGCTTGACCCAGGGTCGACGGCGGCGTTTGGATTACGGGTTGCGAAGCTCACCCCCGTCGATGGCGCAAAGCGCCCGGGAGGAGATACGGGGGTCGGCGGAGTGTTCGATTCTGTCGCCCGCCGGATCGGCGAGCGCGCGGCACACCTCCGACTTGGTCTACGCGATATCTCATCGCGTATTGTCGGAGCGCAACTCGTACCCGGACTGGCGGTTGGCGATACGTCCCTGGTCTCCGAGCAGCTACGCACGCGGATGCAGGAAAGCTCGCTGACGCACCTGGTCGCGGTGTCGGGAGCGAATTGCGCCCTGGTGGTGTCGGCCATCGCTGGAGTGGCGGGCCGGCTGGGGGTGCTGCGCCGTGGCAAAATTTTGCTCGCGGGCGCGGCGCTCGCTGGTTTCGTCATGATCGTCGGTCCCGACCCGAGTCTGCAACGTGCAGCGGTCATGGCGACGGTCGTATTGATTTCGTCGCTCGGTGGCAAGCGTGCACTTGCTCTTCCCGGGTTGGGCGTCGCGGTACTGGCACTGCTCATCGCTGATCCGTGGCAGGCACTCCAGCCGGCCTTCGCCCTCTCGGTGGCCGCGACCGCGGGAATTCTGCTGTGGGTTCCTGATATCGCGTCCGTGCTGGGTCGTGTTGGGCCCATTCCTGCCTGGATACGCACACCCGTCGCGGTCGCCATTGCCGCACAATTCGCGTGTGGCCCGTTGCTCTTGCTCGTGCAGCCCGGGTTTCCGGCGGCGGGCCTCCTCGCAAACGTGATGGCGGCTCCCGCCGCGCCCTGGGGAACAGGTCTCGGGCTGCTCGCGATGCTCGCGGCACCGCTGAACGAACCGATCGCCACCCGCTGCGCGTGGCTGGCGAGCCTCGCAGCTCGTTGGATCGCCGCCACCGCCGAAGTGACTTCAGCTCTGCCCGGTGCGCGCTGGGCGTGGCCTGGCGGGTGGGAGGGCGCGGTGCTCCTCGCCGGCGTTGAAGCCGCGGTGCTTGTCGCCTGGTGGTTGATCGACCGGCGCTTCGGCGAACGCGGCGACGTCGGAGACGGCATCGGCATCGGCGCCAACGGCATCCGATGGGCGGGCTACGTGCCGTGGCGTGGCACGCTGCCACATACCCGACGCGTCGCGACTGGTATCTCCGCGCTGATGTGCGGGGCGACGGGTGTATTCCTCGGGCCAACGTTGATTCATCCGGCGACGGAACGGATGAGCGCACCCAGCGATTGGAGTGTCGTCGCCTGTGACGTCGGGCAAGGCGATGCGGTGCTACTGCGCGACCCAGTGACGCCCAGCGAGGTGATGCTCGTGGACACGGGCGACGCGCCCGAACTCTTACGCGCGTGCCTCGACAGATTCGGTGTGCGACGCATCGCCCTCTTGGTGCTGACGCACGATGACCGCGACCACGTCGGGGCGCTCGGCGAAATCGCCACCCGCACAGACAGTGCCCTCGTCGCCCCGAACAATCGTGAGGACGGCGGCGCCCGAGCCGTGCTGAAGCAACTCGCGGTCGCGGGCATTCCGACGAGTGTTGGATCAGCAGGCGTCTCAGCGTCTCTGGGTGGCCTGTCCTGGCAGTTGCTCGCGCCCAAGCCGGACGCCGTCCCCGCCGATACAAACAGCGCGAGTCTCGTGTTACGGGTGCAGGCTGGTGAGCTCTCTGTGCTGTTGCTCGCAGACACCGGCGAAGATGAGCAGCGCGCGCTCCGCGCTCCTGACCTCGACGCCACGGCGCTCGACTCCGACCCCAGCGCGACCCGCCTCTCGGCCGACGTGCTCAAGATCGCCCACCACGGGTCCGCCGATCACGATCCTGCGCTGTTTCAAGCGATCAGCGCCGACGTCGGTTTGGTATCTGTCGGAGCAGATAACTCCTATGGTCATCCATCGGCGCCAACCATCGAGCACGCTCAGCGCGCAGGAACCGAGGTGTACCGCACGGACCGATCGGGGTCGATAGCCGTGAGCGGCGCACCCGGGGCGATCCGAGTGTGGGCGGCGCGCTCCGAAATCGGTACCCGCGCGGAGCCGACAGACACCGAGCTACACGCGGGCGGCTTGGCGGGTCTGCAGTGTGCTCGGGACTGTGCCACCGTCGCAGTCAAGCCCCGACGCGATAAGCGTTTCGTAGTGGGCGATCTTCGCTTCGAGCGTTGCCTCAGCGAGTTCAATGCGGCTGCGGCGCTCATGAAGCATCGCGCGGCTCGATTCGAGCAGTGTAATTCTGCGGCCGTGGCTCGCCGCGCCCTCGCCGAGCAATTCTACGAACTGCTTCATCGCGGCGGCGCTCATCCCGGTGTCGCGGAGCGCGACGAGCAGGGTGACGATTCCCTGTTCACGCGCGTCATACCGACGGTGCCCTGCTGCACTGCGCGTCACTCGCGGCAGGATGCCCTCACGCTCATACCAGCGCAGCGTGTCGACGCTGAGCCCCGTGGACTCTGCCATCTCGGCGATGGTCAACCATGCTCGCTCACTCACATGCAGAGCGTAACTCCTGGAGTGCACTCCAGGTCAACCTGCCGCACCCGCTTGACAGTCACCGCGACTGACAGCCTCAGCGCGGCCCGGGGCGATGACTGACTTGCAGTGGACTGACTTGCAGTGGAGTGCGCTCCAACTTCTAGGCTCACGGGTGCACTCGCCCCCCCCCAATTCAAGGAGAAGCCATGCGCTCGCTCACCATTACCGATACGACCCCCAGCACCAGTTCTGTGTCCCAAGCACCGGGTCAGACGCCTCATCCGCCCCTCCGGAGTCTCGCCGTGACCGATTCCGAAATTCCGGAGCCAGGTGCTGGGGAGATTACCATCGACGTCGAAGCCGCCGGCGTTGGCCTCATTGACGCGTTCTGGGCGACCGGTGTGATGCCGCAACACGAGGGCTTCATTCCGGGCATCGAGGTCGCCGGCACCGTGCGCGCAATTGGGGGAGGGGACATCTCCCTCGTCGTCGGCCAGCGTGTCGCCGCGTTGCTCCCCGGTGCCGGCGGATTTGCCGAAGTGGTGCGCGCCCGCATGGACCTCGTCGCTCCGATACCGGGCGGCATGAGCAGCGCACAGGCCGCCGTCGTTCCCATCAACACCGTTACTGCCCACCTCGCGCTGACGAGAGTTGCGCGGTGTGAGGCAGGCGAGACGGTGCTTGTGCACGCCGGTATCGGGGGCCTCGGATCTCAGTTCGGTCAGATTGCGCGCGTGCTGGGCGCATCCCGTGTGGACGCGGTAGTGGGCACTCCCGACAAACAACAGGCGGCGCTCGAACTCGGTTACGACAACGCCTACCTGCGAAAAGACCTGTCGGCCATCCACGCGGGCACGTACGACATTGTGGTTGATCCGGTCGGTGGTGAGGCGACACGAGACGCATTCCGCGTACTTCGCGGGGGCGGTCGGATGCTTCGCGTCGGCAACGCTTCACAGTCGGCGGATGTCTCAGTGAGCACAATGGCTCACTGGCTCGAGAATAAGACGACGGCGGGCTTCAACGTTGGAGCGTGGCTTGGTACGCACCCCGAACAGGGTGCGGATTCGCTGCGCTGGGCGCTCACCGCCGTCGCCGACGGATCAGTGCGGGTCGACCTCACCGCCACCACGCAACTCGGAGACCAAGACTCACTCATCAGCGACCTGCTTGCGGGCCGGACCACTGGAAAAGTTGCGATTGTGATGCGGTCGTCGACGGCTCTCCGCGCGCACGTGCAGTGAGCGGGGGCCCGAAGCGCGGCGTCGCCATGCCTCGCGACCGGTAGTCTGGAAGGGTGGCAGCAGCACGGAAACCGGCCCCTCGGGCAACGACTTCGCGGGCGAGCGCGAAGATCCCGCAGATCGACTGGAGCGAGGTGCGCCCCGCACCGGTGGTTCTGATTTCTGGGCCTGAATCCTTCCTCGCGGACCGCGCGGGCCAGGCGATTCGAGCGGCGCTCCTCGAAGCCAACTCAGACCTTGAAGTGCACGACGTAGACGCGGCCTCCTACACATCGGGCGAGCTCTTCACGATCGCGAGTCCGTCGCTCTTTGCGGAGCCGCGGCTCATTCGCGTCGAAGGCGTCGAGAAGTGCTCCGATGCGTTCCTTGAGGACGCGAAGCGATACGTTGCCCAACCCGCTGATGACACAACGCTCGTGCTCAGGCACTCGGGTGGTCAACGCGGCAAGGCCCTGCTCGACCTCGTGCGTGGCGGAGCTGGCGGCGGCATCGAGGTCGTGTGCGCTGAGGTGAAAAAGGACCAGGATCGCCTCGCGTTCGTGCAGGCAGAGTTCCGGCGCTTGGGTGCCCAGGCGACTCCCGGAGCCGCCCGCAACCTCGCAGCCGCCTATTCCGGCGGCATCGGGGAACTCGCGGGAGCGATCGGGCAGCTCGTCTCTGATGTCGGCACGAGGATCACCGAGGACCAGGTCACCCGCGCGACCGAGGGTCGTGTCGAGACGAACGCCTTCCGCGTTGCCGACGCTGCAACCGCAGGGCGCGCCGCGGATGCGCTGGTGCTGTTGCGCCAGGCGTTCTCCACCGGCACCGATCCGATTCCGATGCTCGCGGCGCTCAACATGAAGGTGCGGGCGATGGCGCGGGTGTTCGGCGCTGGGGGATCCGGCGGCCAACTCGCGAAGGAACTGGGCATGGCGCCGTGGCAGGTCGATCGCGCTCTCCGCGAGGTGCGCGGCTGGCGCGAAGAAGACCTCGCACGCGCGATCGATATGGCAGCGGAGACGGAGTGGCGCCTGAAGGGCGGCAGCCGCGATCCCGAGTACGCGCTCGAAAAATACCTGCTGTTTGTTGCGAAGCGCGGCCGCGTCTAGACACGAAAAAGGCCCCGCAGAAGCGGGGCCTGAATCGACTGCGAGCGCGAGTTAGAGCGCTGCCACCTGAGCGGCAAGCTTCGACTTGCGGTTCGCTGCCTGGTTCTTGTGGATGACACCCTTCGAGGCTGCCTTGTCCAGCTTGCGACCAGCGGTCTTCAGCTTTGCTTCTGCAACGGCCTTATCGCCACCGGCGATAGCTTCGCGCGCAGCGCGCACAACGGTGCGGAGCTCGCTCTTGTACGCCTTGTTGCGGTCAGTCGCCTTTTGGTTGGTCTTGATGCGCTTGATCTGCGACTTAATATTTGCCACGTGTAAAAGTGTCCTTTAGATCCGGTTGACGGGATGTTCCGCACGGTGAGAGAGGGCACCTTGCGGGTTGTGTGGTGAAGACCACACGCAAGCCAAGAACCAACTCTATCAGAAGTCGGCGGCGATCACAGGGGTTTCAGTTGCGTGCGGCGCTGCTCGACTCACTCGTCAAGGAGTTCGACCTCGTCGCCGACGCTGACCGTGCCCCACACCGCCGTGCCTAGCGAGGTACCCGCTGGCATCGGCTCGTGCAGTGCGGCGGGCAACAGGAGCCTGCCGAGTGTGGGTTCTTGCTGACCGAAACGCTTCGTGAGGGTGGTCAACACGCGGGCATCGCGCTCGCCTGTGTCGGGGTTGGCGTGCGTTGCGAGACAGCGCACGATCGGGGCGGCGGCGCGAAATTCGAGCGTGCCGATGCGAATGCGCCCCTGCCAGGCCAGCTCGTCCCACGCATCGAGACCTTCGATGACAATGTTCGACCGGAAGCGACGACTATCAATGTCGAGCGACTCACCGCCATCGCTCGCGAGTGCATCCGCGAGCGCGCGCACGCTCGCTTCACTATGCACAGACACGTAGCCCTGGGCGCGATCCTGAAATCGCGAGTGGACACCGTCGCCAACGAGTACGAGCGGCAACCGGCCCGGGCGCCCAAGCCGTGTCGACTGAGCACTGTCGAGCACGAATGCCGTCACGGCGTCGACGAGATGCTGGCGCCCCTCGGTATCGAGCCCCGCTTCCACGATTCGGGATCCCGCGTGCGAGACGTCGAGCCGACGAGTGACCTCGTCGTAGCTGAGGCGGAGCGCCGCAAGTGCCGGAAAATCCTGGAGCGACAGCCCCCGCGCTTTCGGCCAATAGTCAAGGCCGTCGCGTTTCTCGGGGCTCGCTGCTTCGGCGAACCGGAAAGCGAGCACCCGGTCGCCCAACACCCGACCGTCGCGCTGAATCGTCAGCTGCGTGCGCAACTCAGGGGTGAAGCCCTTGACGGGATGGCGGTACAGGGCGGCGACGCGAGGCATGCGGGTATTGTCGCAGATCCGGGATTGTCAGGGCCGCGTTCGACGCGCTTGGTGTCCGGCGCGTGGTTTGCGCCCGGCGCGTGCGATAATTGCGAACAATGTCTCCACGCAGCATGAACCCCCCAGCTCCGGCGTCGACCGACCCCGCGATGATTCGCAACTTCTGCATCATCGCGCACATCGACCACGGTAAGTCGACGCTCGCCGACCGCATGTTGCAGGTGACGGGCACCGTTCCCGACCGCGAGATGCGGGCCCAGTACCTCGACCGCATGGATATCGAGCGCGAGCGCGGCATCACCATCAAATCGCAGGCCGTGCGCATGCACTGGCAGACCGACGCGGGCGACTTCGCCCTCAACATGATTGACACCCCAGGGCACGTCGACTTCAGCTACGAGGTATCCCGCTCACTCGCCGCGTGCGAGGGTGCGATCCTGCTCGTTGATGCGGCACAGGGCATAGAGGCACAGACACTTGCGAACCTCTACCTCGCCATGGAGAACGATCTTGAGATCATCCCGGTGCTCAACAAGATTGATCTCCCGGCCGCTGACCCCGAGCGGGTAGCGCGCGAGATTTCCGATCTCATCGGCGGCAATCCCGACGACATTCTCAAGGTGTCCGGCAAGACGGGCGCCGGCGTTGAAGAGTTGCTCGACCTCGTCGTGCAGCGCATCCCAGCACCGGTCGGCAATGCCGACGGACCGCCCCGAGCCATGATCTTCGACTCCGTCTACGACGCCTACCGCGGCGTAGTGACCTACGTGCGCATGATCGACGGCAAGCTGTCACCGCGCGAGAAGGTCCAGATGATGTCGACCGGTTCCGAGCACGAAGCGCTCGAGGTGGGCGTCTCCGCCCCCGAACCGACCCCGACGAAGGGTCTCGCCGTTGGCGAGGTCGGGTACCTGATTACCGGCGTAAAAGACGTTCGACTTTCGAAGGTCGGCGACACGGTCACGGCGAAGCGCAACCCGGCGACGGTCGCACTGCCCGGGTACACCGATCCGAAACCGATGGTCTTCTCGGGCCTGTACCCGCTCGACGGCAGCGATTACCCGGTTCTGCGCGAGGCTCTCGACAAGCTGAAGCTTGAAGACGCTGCTCTGCAGTACGAACCCGAAACCTCTGTGGCGCTCGGATTCGGTTTCCGATGCGGCTTCCTTGGGCTCCTGCACCTCGAGATCATTTCTGAGCGCCTGCGGCGCGAGTTCGATCTCGACCTGATTGCTACGGCCCCGAGCGTGATCTATCAGGTCACGACCGACGACGGCCGCGAGATCACGGTGACGAACCCGTCAGAGTATCCCGACGGAAAAATTTCCAGCGTGCGTGAGCCCGTGGTGAAGACCGCGATCCTCGCCCCGAAGGACTATGTCGGCGCGATCATGGAACTCTGCCAGAGCCGCCGCGGAAATCTGCTCGGAATGGAGTACCTCGGTGAGCGTGTGGAACTGCGCTACAGCATCCCGCTCGGCGAGATTGTGTTCGACTTCTTTGATCACCTCAAGAGCCGCACGCAGGGGTACGCGAGCCTCGACTACGAGCCAATGGGTGATCAAGAGGCGGATCTCGTGAAGGTCGACATCCTGCTGCAGGGTGAGGCAGTCGACGCGTTCAGTGCGATCGTGCACCGCGACAACGCCTACTCGTACGGCACGATGATGGCCGAACGCCTGCGCAAGCTCATCCCGCGTCAGCAGTTTGAGGTGCCAATTCAGGCCGCCATCGGTGCACGCGTGATCGCCCGAGAGACGATTCGCGCGATCCGCAAGGACGTGCTCGCGAAATGCTACGGCGGCGATATCAGTCGTAAGCGGAAGCTGCTTGAAAAGCAGAAAGAGGGCAAGAAGCGCATGAAAATGGTGGGACGCGTCGAGGTGCCCCAGGAGGCATTCATCGCGGCGCTCTCCGGGGATGTGGAGGGTAAGGAAGGTTCGAAGCGATGAGCAAAGAACAGCCGCCCCGCCGCAGTAGCCACGTTGAGATGCCGGTCGCGTATGCCGCCGTTGGTGCCTCGAAAGATCCTGACATCGTGCGTTATCCGCCCGAAGGCATGACGCCCTACGAAGAGGAACTGCGTCTCGGCAGCGGCCAGGAGCGATTCCTGATCGCGTCGAGCCTGTTGATGACCTGGGGCGCCCAGCGCGGCGCCGGAGTGCGCGTCACCGACATTGTGCGCGGGTCCGGATCGGAATACGTGGGTCCGAGCTTCACGGACGACGGCATACCCGAAGCCGCGAGCGAAATCGAAGAGCAGTTCGGCCCAGACGGTGAACCCTACCTCGTCGCCGGGACAACCGCGGTGCTGCACACCGAAGGTCAGGATCCCCGCAGCGTTCTGGTGATCTACACCGTTGACGAGGAACGCCGCGTTGGATTCGCCTGGGGTACGTGCGACGAGGCTGGCGCCGTTGGCGAGCAGCGCTTCGTCATCGAGTTTCGCGCGGACGACACGGTGTGGGCGGTGGCGCGCGGATTCGTCGCAGCACCGAAGAACGGCCTGCTCGGTCTCCGCGGACGCGCCGACGTGCGTACCGCTCTCGACGCAGTGAAACTCCACCTGGCTGCGCTCGCACCGGGTGCGCAGCCGGTCCAGGGACTGGGATCGGATGCCGAACCGGAAGCGGACATCTCGACGGTTGCGACGCCCGAATCGGAGCCAGCAGTGGCCGAGGAGTCGGAGGCCGCAGTGGCTCAGGAGACGGAGCCAGAGACTCCGCCTGAATCCCCGCTCAGTACGGAATCCGAGAACGCGCCCGCGCCTGCGCCTGCGCCTGCGCCTGCGCCTGAGCCAGAACTTGCGCCTGAGCCTGAGCCTGCGCCCGAGCCAGAACTTGCGCCCGCGCCAGAAGCCGAACCAGAGCCCGAACCGGCAGTGTCCACTCACAAGCGTCGGCCGAGCAAACGCCAGTGAGCGTGTCGTCCGCGGCGCGTGACCGCGAGAGGACTCTCGGTGCCAAGCGCGCTGCCTGAGGGTGATCCGGCTCCCGAAGACGGCTCGCTGCCTCCCGAGGTGGCGGAGGGAGCCGAGTCCCGCAACTTCGGGGTCTACGTGCACGTGCCCTACTGCCGGGTGCGCTGCGGGTACTGCGACTTCAACACGTACACCGCGAGCGAACTCGGCGGCACGACCCGCGGCGACTACGCTGCCCAGGTGGGCGTTGAGCTTGCGCTGGGCGCCGGCGTGCTGCGGCGAGCTGGGCTTCCCAAACGACAGGTCTCGACGGTGTTCTTCGGCGGTGGCACCCCCACGCTGTTGCCAGCGTCAGACCTGGCAGGCATGCTGGGTCGCATTCGCGCGGAGTGGGGCTTGGAACCTGGGGCCGAGGTGACGACCGAGGCGAACCCCGATTCGGTCGATGCCGAGTACCTGCAGACGCTTGCGGCAGCGGGCTTCACTCGCGTGAGCTTCGGCATGCAATCGGCGGTGCCGCACGTGCTCGCGACGCTTGACCGTACCCACACACCCGAGCGGGTGCCGCTCGTCACGCAGTGGGCGCGCGACGCCGGGCTACAGGTGAGCGTTGATCTCATCTATGGCACGCCAGGAGAGAGCCTCGCCGACTGGGAACGCTCGATCGACGCGGCGCTCGCCTGCGCGCCAGACCACATCTCGGCGTACGCGCTGATCGTCGAGCGTGGCACGAAGCTTGCGGCTCAGATTCGTCGGGGAGAGGTGCCAGAACCCGATGAAGATCTGCACGCTGAGATGTACGAGCTCGCTGATGCGCGCTTCGCCGCGGCTGGCTTCTCCTGGTACGAGATCAGCAACTGGTCGCGCACTCCCGAGACGCGGTCTCGCCATAACCTGTCGTACTGGACGGGCGAGGACTGGTGGGCGGCAGGCCCCGGCGCGCACAGCCACGTTGGCGGTGTGCGGTGGTGGAATGTGAAGCATCCGGGCGCCTACGCGCAGCGTATCGCTCAGGGCGTATCACCGTCTCACTCCCGCGAAACACTGGCTGCTGAATCGCGTCGAGAAGAGCGCATCCTGCTCGAGACGAGGATCGCCGAGGGTCTCCCATCTGACGTGTTGACGGGGGAGGAGCGCCGAGCCATCCCGCAACTCATCGCAGACGGGTTGCTTGACGGACGCGCCGCGATTCGCGGGCGCGTGATCCCGACCCTGCGAGGCAGACTCCTTGCGGACACCGTTGTGCATCGCTTACTCGGATCGTGACGTTTCGGCTGCGCTAGACTTAGCACTCGGAACAAGTGAGTGCCAGGGTCAGGAGGGGCGATGGTTTCGGAGCGCAGCCTCGCGGTGCTGCACGCGATCGTGAGCGACTATGTGTCGTCGAACGAACCCGTCGGCTCGAAGGCGATCGTAGATCGGCACAGCTTCGGCGTGTCAGCTGCGACGATCCGCAACGATATGGCCCTGCTTGAAGAAGACGAGCTGATCGCGCAGCCCCACACCTCGTCGGGTCGTGTGCCCACTGACAAGGGGTACCGCCTGTACGTCGATACGCTCGCGCGTATTCGTCCGTTGACCGCGGCGCAGCGCGCTGCAATCGAGCGCTTCCTCGGTGAATCGTCCGATCTCGACGACGTCATGGCACGCACCGTGCGCATGCTGTCCCAGCTCACGAATCAGGTTGCGGTGGCGCAGTATCCGTCGCTGCGGCGCACGGTGGTGCGACACATCGACCTCGTTGCCATCGGAGAAGACCGAGTGCTCAGCGTGCTCATTTTGGGTAGCGGCGTCGTCGAGCAGCAGGTGGCCTGGCTGCCTGCATCTCGCGTCACCGAGGCCTGGGTGCGCGGGCTGCGCCAGCGCATCGCCGATGTCGCGATCGGCAATGATCTGGAAACGGCTACGGCGGCGCTCGCGACGCTGGAGGCCGACCTCGCGGAGTGGTCGGAGCCCGACGAGATTGATCTGATGCGCCGCGTGCTCGCGGTCGTGCTGGGTCAGTTGCAGGCGAACCGCACCGATCGCATCGCGGTCGCCGGTGCTGCGAACCTCTCGCGTACCGATGGCGAGTTCGCGGGCTCACTGCCCGTCGTGCTTGATGCGATCGAAGAGCAGGTCACACTCCTGCGGCTGTTCGGCGAACTGGTGCACGACGGTCGCGATGTGTCCGCGTCGATCGGACGCGAGAACGAGGCCTATGGCCTCTCTGAGACGTCGATCATCGCCTCAAACTACGAAGACGGCATCGCCGTTTCGAAGCTTGGGGTGCTCGGGCCGCTGCGCATGGATTACGCGGGCAACATCGCAACCGTGCGTGCTGTGGCGCGGTACCTCAACAGATTCCTGGGGGAGGAGCGGTAGCCGCCGCTCTTCCCACCCTTTTCAACGACTCAATCTACTGAACCTGAGGAGCAAAACAGCGTGGCCGATCATTACGAGACGCTCGGTGTGACCCGCGAGGCGACCCCCGAAGAGATCAAAAAGGCCTACCGGCGCCTCGCGCGTCAGTTGCACCCTGACGTGAATCCGAGCGAGGAGGCGTCAGAGCAGTTCAAGGGCGTGACCCACGCGTACGACGTGCTGAGTGATCCCGAGCAGCGCCAGCGTTACGACATGGGCGGATCGCAGGCGGGCGGTGCCGCGGGCTTCGGCGACATCTTCGAAACGTTCTTCGGGGGAGGCGGCGGCTTCGGTGGCGGCCAGCGCGGCCCTCGATCGCGCTCCGAGCGCGGCGATGACGCGATGATTCGCGTCGACGTGTCCCTCGAAGACGTCATCTTCGGTACCCAGCGCGAGATCACGGTCAATACTGCGGTGCTCTGTGAGGTCTGCCAGGGCAGCTGCTGCCAGCCCGGCACGCATCCCGTAACCTGCGATGTGTGCGGAGGCCAGGGGCAGGTGCAGCGTCAGGTGCGTTCGCTGTTCGGTAACGTCGTCACGATGCACCCGTGCGGCAGCTGCCAGGGGTATGGCACGATCATCGAAAACCCATGCGTCGAGTGTGCGGGCAAGGGTCGCGTTCGCGAGCGGCGCACGTTCCCGATCGACGTTCCCTCCGGCATCGATACCGGCACGCGTCTGCAGATGCGCGGCGGCGGCGAGGTCGGCCCAGGTGGCGGGCCGAACGGTGACCTGTTCATCGAATTCCGCGTGATGCACCACGACATCTTCAGCCGCGACGGCAATGACCTGCTCTGCACGATGCAGCTGTCGATGACCGACGCGATTCTCGGAGCTGACGCGAAACTCACGGGTCTCGACGGCGAGGTTGAGGTTGAGGTCGAGCCCGGCGTGCAGTCGGGCGACATGCTCACGGTGCGAGGCCGCGGTATTCAGGGCCTCCGCAGCACCACGCGCGGCGACCTGAAGATCGCAGTGCAGGTCGCGACGCCGACGAAGCTCTCGAACCGCGAGAAAGATCTGGTGCGCCAGCTCGCCTCGTTGCGCAAGGACGAGGCGCCGCACCTTGGCGAATTCCATCAGGGATTCTTCGGCAAGATTCGCGACCGCTTCTTCCGTCAGGGCTAACCTTGGCGCACCTCTACTACCGCGAGGACCTTGCGGGCTCGAGCTTCGAGCCCGGGTCACTCGTTGAAATCATCGGTGACGAAGCGCGGCACGCGGTGCGCGTGAGCCGGTTGCGAGTGGGGGAGCGCACGAAGGTCGGCAATGGCGCTGGGGTGCTCGGTGAGGGCACGGTCGAAGACGTTGCAAAAGATCGCTTCAGTGTGCGCGTCGAGCGACTTCTTCACGGTGCGCAGGCTGAGCGCGGCGGGCGAGAGACCCTCCCGCGGTTGACGCTGGTGCAGGCCCTCGCCAAGGGCGACCGCGATGAACGAGCCGTCGAACAGGCCACCGAATTCGGGGTCGACGCCATCGCGCCCTGGCAGGCAACTCGTTCGGTGTCGCGCTGGGATGGCGCTGGCGGTGGCGAGAAGACGGCAAAGGGCCTCGCGAAGTGGCGACGCATCGCTCGAGAAGCGGCGAAGCAGTCGATGCGAGCCAGCATTCCCGAGGTGCGGGAACCGCTCACGCTGGGTGCGCTGCGCGAACTCGCCGCGAACGACGATCACGCGGTGATTCTGTTGCACCCGCGCGGCACGCAGACCCTCGCCTCCTGGGCGGCAGAGGCAGCGGCGGCAGCGGAGGCAGCGGAGGGGGCGAGTTCACCGCACCGCCCGACCGACGTGTACCTCGTCGTCGGGCCCGAGGGCGGCTTTGCTGACGAAGAGCTCGCCACTCTTGAGTCGGCAGGCGCCGCAGTGCTCGTGCTCGGTTCGACCGTGCTGCGCACATCGTCCGCGGGTCCCGCAGCCCTCGCTGTGCTGAATGTAGCGTTCGGACGCTGGTAAGGCGGGGGCTTCACCGAAGCCCCCGCCTTACCAGCGCGATCCGTTAGTGGGCTGCCGCGCCAGCGGAGCCGAGTCCTCCTGAGCCCGATCCGGAGCCGTGTGCGCCGCTCGTCGCGACGACGGGCTCCTTAGGTGCAGACCCGTGACCGTCGCCACTGAGTGACGCCTCGTTAAAGGGCACCTCGCCGCTGAGCACGCGACGCACGCGCATCATGTCGACCTGCTTCGTCCACGATCCGATGAGTAGGGTGGCGACGGCGTTCCCGGTGAAGTTTGTGAGGGCGCGGCCCTCAGACATGAACCGGTCGATGCCGACGATGACGCCGACGCCGTCGACGAGTTCGGGCCGGTAGGTCTGCAGGCCGCCCGCCAGGGTCGCGAGACCGGCGCCGGTGACACCGGCGGCACCCTTCGACGCGATGATCATGAACACCAGTAGTCCGATTTGCTCACTGATGCTCATCGGGTTACCCATCCCCGTCGCGATGAACAGCGATGCCATGGTGAGATAGATGGCCGTGCCGTCGAGGTTAAACGAGTAGCCCGTGGGCACTGTGATGCCAACGACCGGCTTCGAGACTCCGACGTGCTCCATCTTCGCGATGAGCCGGGGCAGTGCAGACTCAGACGACGAGGTGCCGACGATCAGTAGGTACTCGCGACCCAGGTACTTCATGAGGCTAATGATGTTGACGCGCGTGACAGCGTAGAGCAGCGTGCCGAGCACGCCGACGATGAAGAGGATGCAGGTGATGTAGAAGGCGACCATCAGCACGCCAAGGCTCCAAATTGCCGCGACGCCGGTCTTGCCGACCACGGCCGCGATCGCACCGAACGCACCGATCGGGGCGATCCAGAGGATCATGCTCAGAATGCGGAAGACGAGCACCTGGAGGTGTTTGATCCCGGCCATGATGGGCGCGCCGCGCTCTCCGAGTCCCTGCAGCGCGAAGCCGGTGAGCAGCGCGATAAACAGCACCTGCAGTACGCTTTCGCCGGTAAACGCGGAGAAGAACGTCATTGGGATGATCCCGAGCAGGAACTCCTGAGTTGTCTTCGCCTCACCCTCAGCGGCGTACTGGGCACCGTGCATGTCGAGGCCCTCGCCCGGGTGGATCAGGTTGCCGACGACGAGACCAATAGCCAGGGCGAAGGTCGACATCGCCATGAAGTAGATCAGTGCAAGGCCGCCGATCTTGCCAACGGTTGCGGCCTTCGCGATCGACCCAACGCCGATCACGATGGTGCAAAAGATAATCGGGGCGATCATCATCTTGATGAGCCCGACGAAGGCCTTGCCCAGTGGTTCAAGCGTGGTGGCGAACTCGGGGACCACGAGCCCGAGCACTGCGCCGAGGACGACGGCAGCGATCACTGAAACGTAGAGCCACGTGTGCTTGTCCCACGACTTTCGGCGTCGGGGGCCCGCCTCTGAAGCGGGTCGAAGTGGTGCTGATGCGGCCATAAAGGTCCTCCTGAGAACGCCGTTGTCCATGCGAAACACACTGGAAGCGAATCTGAAACAGAATCACTGTGCGAAGTTCAAATTAGGGCGGGTGCGCGCAAAATTTGCATTTCGGGCTTATTGGACGTAGCGCGGATTCCGCCAGCCCACGGCTCCCTGAGACGCGACCCGCGGTCGTGAATCACATCCGTGGGAGAGGAAGGTCGCGGCAGGCCGTGTGAGAATACATGGCATGGGTCGAAGAAGTACGCCAAGCGCGACCTCGAGCGTATTTCTCATTCTGACCGTGGGCGTGCTCATCGTGAGCATCGCTGTTACTGCCGTGCTGGTCTGGGACAGCCGACGAGCAGAGTACCGCGAGACCGAGCGTGCAACGCACGCCGTTGCGGTGACGCTCGCCGCGATGCCCACGGTTGTGGCTGCGCTCGGACAGCCGCTCGATGCCGCCCCCGTTGTTGAGCTGCAGCGTGAGATGTCGCGCTTGGGTAAAAGCGCGGGGGTGAGCTACATCACGGTCATGACCGTTGACGGCACACGTTACACGCACCCGGATCCGACCGAGATCGGTGGCACCTACCGCGGCACGATACCGAGGTCGCCCCACCCGTTTACGGAGCGCTGGACCGGAACCCTTGGCCCCTCGGTGCGCACGATCGCGCCCGTCAGCGACGCATCGGGTACGACGATCGGTTGGGTATCCGTGGGCATCACCGTGGAATCCATCGGCAGCGAAGTCGCCCGCGACCTTCCGCTCGTGTTCACGGTGAGCGGAGTGTTTGTCGCTGCTGGGCTGGTTGCTGCGCTGCTCGGGCGACGGGTTACTCGGCGAATCACGGGGGACCTGTCGGCCAGTGCCGTGCGCGACGCCCTCGTGTCGCACGATTCACTGCGCACGCTGAGCGAATCGTTGCGCGCACAGACCCATGAGCACAGCAACCGACTCCATACCGCGATCGCCCTGCTTGAACTCGGGCGCACTGAAGCGGCGATCGACATGTTCACGGAAACGTCGCGGCGAAGCCAAGCGATGATCGATCTGGTCGTCGCGCCAGATTCCTTCGACCCTGCTGTGAGCGCGCTCATCGTGGGTAAGTCCGCGCAGGCGGGTGAGCGCGGAGTCGCGCTCGACGTTCAGATTGATCCTGAGCTGCCCGTCAGTCCCATTGACTCGATGGAACTCGTTTCGGTCGTGGGGAACTTACTCGACAACGCGATCGACGCTGCGGCTATCGGCCGCGGACGCCCACGCTGCGTGAAATTGCGAGTGTATGGCGAGCTCGATGATGCGCTCGGCATCAGCGTCTCCGATTCGGGCGACGGCATCGCCGACGAAGTGCGAGACGCGATGTTCACCCGAGGAGTGTCCACGAAACCAGCTGCGCTCGGCGACGCGTTCGCCGGTCGAGGCGTGGGGCTCGCCCTCGTTGTGCGCATCGTGCACGAGCGTGCCGGCGTGCTGACCGTCGAAGAAGACCCGACGACTTTCACCGTGGTGCTCCCGGGAACGCGGTCTGCACGGTCGAAGCGTGCAGCGCAGGCGTCCGGTGCGCAACGATCGAGCGGACTTGACTCATGACCGGGGAGCGCATCACCGAGGAACGCCCGATTCGGGTCATCATCGTCGACGACGACCCACTGACGCTCGAATTGCATCGCGAGCATCTCGCGCGGGTGGGCGGTTTCACCGTGGTCGCCGCGTGCGAAGGCGCCCGTGCTGCGTCGCGGGCGATCACGAGTGCACGCCTGCGGGCAGACCTCGTGCTACTCGACGTCACCATGCCGGACGGCACAGGACTCGAGGTTCTGCGTCACGCACGCGCCCGCGGCGTGCGCACCGACGTCATTGCCGTGAGTGGTGTCAGGGACGTCGCTGTGGTGCGTGAAATGGTGGCGCTCGGTGCCGTGCAGTACCTCATCAAGCCTTACACGTACGCGATGTTTCGCGAACGGATTGAGGCCTTTCAGGAGTACCACCGGCGCTCGCTTGAAACCGGTGGTTCTGCCACGCAGCACGAGGTCGATGAGATGTTCGCTTCACTCAGAACGGCTCCGATCTCGACACTACCGAAGGGTCTTGCCGCCGGAACGCTGAACGACGTGTCGGCGGTATTGCGGGAGCGCGGCGCGTGCACCGCAAGTGAACTCGCCGAAGAGCTCGGACTGTCCCGTGAGGTGATGCGACGTTACGTCGAGTATTTGGCCGATGTTGGCAGCGTCGAACGGAACCTGCGTTACGGGTCGCGCGGGCGGCCGCAGACCGAGTACGTGTGGCTGCGCGACGTCGAGTCTCCTCCCGGTGAGCCGCAGGAGCCGTAGGTCGGCGCGAGCAGTGAGGCCGTGGTGAGCTGCGAGGCGGGATCGACGAGGGTGGCAGCGTCTACACTGGAACCATGGCAGCAGAGACCGTGTTCGGAAAGATCGTGTCGGGAGAAATCCCTGTCGAGGTGCTCGCGGAGACCGACCGCGTACTCGCGTTCCCTGACATGAGCCCGCAGGCGCCCGTGCACATCCTTGTGATCCCGAAGAGCACGGCGTATGAGAACGTCGCCGAGCTCGCTGCGGCAGAGCCTGAAACGCTTGCAGAAATGATTTCGGTTGCGAACGACCTCGCCAAGGAGCACGCGAATGGCGACTATCGCCTCGTGTTCAACAGCGGTGCGACGGCGGGTCAAACGGTCTTCCACGTGCACGCGCACGTGCTCGCAGGCAACCTCGAGGAGCGGTCGCTCGGTGCTTCCTGAACACGCCGCGGGCGACGACGCGACTTCCGCCGCCGAAGCCGCAGCACGCACACGCTCTGGCGATCCTGAATTGCAACGCACGATCCTGCTCGCGGGCGTCGACCTCGCCTCGTTCCTCGGGCACCGTGATCAGCTCATTTCTGATCTTGAGGCCCAGCATCCCGAGGTCACGTTTCACTCGCGCGATCAGGTGCTGACGCTCCGCGGGCCGGCGGAACGCGTGCGTGCGGCAGAAGAAGTAGTCACCGAAATTGTTGAGCTCGCGAGGCGCAGCGGCGCGGTGTCGCGACGTGACGTACAAGAGGTCACACGCATGGTGCACGACGGCCAGGGCCCGACCGCGGCGCAGCTCTTGAGCGAACCGATTCTGACCGTGCGCGGCCACAGCATTCGCGCGCAGACCCGCGGGCAACGCGCCTACGTCGACGCGATCGACAACAACACGATTGTGTTCGGGATCGGGCCGGCGGGTACCGGCAAGACCTATCTCGCCATGGCGAAAGCCGTGCAGGCCCTACAGCGGCGCGAGGTGGCCAAGATCATTTTGACCCGCCCCGCGGTGGAGGCTGGCGAGCGTCTCGGATATCTACCTGGCACGCTCGAAGACAAGATTGATCCGTATCTGCGCCCGCTGTTTGACGCCATCGGTTCGATGATGGACGCGGATGTCGTACCAAAGCTGCTCGCGAGTGGCACGATCGAGGTCGCGCCGCTCGCCTATATGCGGGGGCGCACGCTGAACGAATCATTCGTGGTGCTCGACGAGGCGCAAAATACGACACCCGAGCAAATGAAGATGTTCCTGACGCGACTTGGCTACGGGTCAAAGATGGTGGTTACCGGCGACATCACCCAGGTTGACCTGCCCATCGCGGCGAGCGGCCTGCGCTCGGTGAACCGGATTTTGCGCGGGGTTGAAGACATTCACTTTGCTGAACTCGGTACCGACGACATCGTGCGGCACAATCTCGTCAGCCGCATCGTCGAAGCCTACGGTGCGCACGATCAGGCCGCGCTGCGGCAGAAGGGAGACGCTTCGTGAGCGTCGAAATCAACAACGAGTCTGGCATCGAGGTCGAGGTCGGCCGTATGCAGCGGCTCGCGGCGTTCGTGTTGGAGTCCCTCTTTGTGCACCCCGACACCGAAGTCGGTGTGATGCTCGTTGACGAAGCCTCGATCGAACGGCTGCACGTGCAGTGGATGGACGAACCCGGCCCGACCGATGTGCTCAGCTTTCCGATGGACGAGCTGCGCCCGGGTCGCGTAGACGCGCAGACCCCGGCTGGGTTGCTGGGCGACATCGTGATTTGCCCGCAGGTTGCTGAGGTGCAGGCCGAAGCGGCTGGGCACGATTTGCAGCAGGAGATCTCCGTACTGCTGACCCACGGCATGCTGCACGTGCTCGGATTTGACCACGCGACGCCCGAGGAGGAAGCCGAAATGTTCGGCCTGCAGCGCGACCTGCTGCTCTCGTTCGCCATGCGTGAGCGGTCTCGATGAGTCTGCCCCTCGCGCTGCTGTTTCTCGCGGCTGCTGTGGTGCTGCTCGCTATCGGCGGGCTGCTCGCCGCGACCGACGCGGCGCTGGGCGTGCGTTCACGCGCCGAACTGCTCGCGCTCGCCGAGGAGTCGCCACGCACCGGAGCCGCGATCCGCGCGATTGCTGAAGATGAGGGGCGTCACGCAAATGCGCTCGGTTTCACGCGTGTGTTCGCGGAAACGCTCTCGGCCGTGCTCATTACGCTGGTGCTTGCCTACTCCCTGCAGGCGCTCTGGCTTGAACTAATTATCGCGACGCTCGTGATGACCGCGGTGACGTTTGTGCTCGTCGGATCGAGCCCCCGAACCGTTGGCATGCATCACGCCGACGCGGTGATTCGGTTCGCGGCGCCGCTGTTGCGCGGGCTGCGCTTAATCTTGGGACCGCTCGCCTCCGGCCTGATGCGGTTCGGTGATCGGGTCACTCCCGGTCGGGGAGCGAACCGCCGTATTCGCGACGAACAGCAGCTGCTGTCAATGGTCGATCAGGCGGCCGAACAGGCAGTGCTCGAGAGCGATGACCGCGACTACATTCACTCGCTCGTCGAATTCGGTGACACCCTGGTGCGCGAGGTCATGGTGCCGCGCATCGACATGGTTACGGTGGACGCAGACGGCAGTGTGCGCGAGGCTCTCGAGCAGATGCTCGCGTCGCGCCACTCTCGCGTGCCCGTGATCGACGACGATGTCGATGATGTCGTCGGCATAGCGTACCTGCGCGACGCGAGCGGCTTTGTGCTCAGGCGACCCGAGGAATCGGAGCAGGCGCCCATCACCCGCATCGCAAAGCCCGCGATTTTCGTGCCAGAGGTGCAGCGAGCTGATGAGCTGCTGCGTCAAATGCAGCGAGAATCGAACCACCTGGCGCTCGCGGTCGACGAGTACGGCGGTATCTCTGGGCTGGTAACGCTTGAGGATCTCATCGAGGAGTTGCTCGGCGAAATCTCCGATGAGCACGACCGCGACGTGCCGGAGCTGACGGCCCGCGCCGACGGATCGTTTGTGATCGGCGCACGCCTACCCGTCGACGAGCTCGGTGAGCTGTTCGGCCTCGAACTCGAAGATGACGAGGTCGAAACCGTGGGCGGATTGTTCGCCAAAACTCTGGGCCGACTTCCAGAACCCGGCGACACCGTCGTTGTCGCCGGCATTGAACTTACCGCGATCGACACGGAACGGCGGCGTCAGCGATTGCTGACCGTCGAGGCGCGTTGGATCGGGGAACCTGAAGGAGAGGACGGCCCATGAGCCAGAATGAGCACACCGAGGAACCCGCCGCGGAACTCGCGGAGCACGCGGAGGCAACTGCCGCCGGGAGCACCGATCAGCACACTGACGAGGCCGCCGCAGACGGTGAGTTTCGAGCGGGGTTCGTCTCGTTTGTTGGTCGTCCCAACGTCGGTAAGTCGACGCTGACCAACGCGCTTGTTGGGGAGAAGATCGCGATCACGAGCCCGAAACCGCAGACGACACGGCGCGCCATTCGCGGTATTGCGCACCGCCCGAATGGCCAGCTGATCATCGTGGATACCCCGGGTCTGCACCGCCCACGCACGCTGCTCGGTGAGCGTCTGAATGCGCTCGTTGAGGCGACGCTCGGCGATGTCGACGTCATCGGATTCTGCGTCCCGGCAAACGAGAAGCTCGGCCCGGGAGACCGGTTCATCAATGACCGTCTCAGCGATTTTCCGCGCGCAAAGAAGGTCGCTGTGCTCACGAAGGTCGATGAGGCCTCGAACAGCGAGATCATCGATCAGCTGACTCGACTTGGAGAGCTGCGGGAGTGGGACGCCGTCGTGCCGATCTCGTCGGTCACCCGCGAACAGCTCGACGTGCTGACCGAGGTACTGCTCGACCTCATGCCGCAATCTCCGCCCCTCTACGAGGCAGAGCAGACGACCGACGAGGGCGAAGACGATCGTATCGCCGAGCTGATTCGCGAGGCTGCGCTCGAGGGGGTTCGCGACGAACTGCCGCACTCGCTTGCTGCAACCGTCGAGGATCGCGAAGAGCGCGAAGATGGTTTGCTCGAGATCTACGCGAACCTCTACGTCGAACGCGACAGTCAGAAGGGCATCATCATCGGGCATCGCGGATCGCGACTGCGCGATGTGGGGGAGCGTGCACGACACGAGATCGAGGCCCTGCTTGGCCGCCGCATATATCTTTCGCTGCGCGTGAAGGTGCTGAAGGAGTGGCAGCGCGACCCGAAGGCGCTCGGCAAGCTCGGCTTCAACTAGGAGGCCGCGTCAGCCGGCCAGACGATGGATTCTCGGGCGGGCGCTTCAACGCCCGCCCGAGAAACCACCGCCGCCGCCGCCACCGGAAAACCCGCCCCCCGATGACCCGCCCGAGCTGCTCGACGTGTAGCTGACGGATGACGTGAGCGAGTTGGTGAACTGCGAGATCGTGCTCGTGAAGTTCGACATACCGGCGAGGCCGACTGCAGGGTACCAAGCGGGGGCGAATCCCGGCTGCGACTCGTACGCGACCTGCAGCACCCGCGTCCACTCTTTCTCCAGGCCAAAGAGCATGGCGTAGGGGAGTAGACGTTCATAGAGGTGCGCAACGTTGACGGTGCCGTCCGCGTAGCGCTCCGCACCTGAGTAGGACTGCAGCATGCGAATTCGATCCGCCTCCGCGACTCGAATAAAGAGACGCACGCCCTCGAGATACTCACGTGTCTCTGCCCCGAACGGTGTGTACACACGTTGCTTGACCATCGAGATGATCGCGATCACGGCGGCACACACGCCCGCGAGTATGAAGGCGACAGCCAGTGCGTTATGCCGCAGCACGAGGGATGCCACGGTCATCGCTGCGAGCACCACGACGAGCCCGAGGGAGACCCAGCCCCACCGGCGCGCCACGGGATTCGCGACCTTCTCGAAATAGCCGCGCGCGACCGCTTCGCGGGCGCCCACCGACTGCACCTGCTGCATGAGCGAACCGAACGACGTGCTCTTGCGTGGGAGCACGACCGCCTCTCCAGGTGTGCCCGTCGGAAACACCGTGTCCATCATTCGCACATCCAGGGGATCGACGGCCCGTTCCGGGTCCATGATGCGCAGCACGGGCTGCGCCGGAAGCCGGCCGAAAAATGTCTGCTCCGGCTGGCCGTCCTCGATGCGGATCGCGCCGCGCACAGCAAGGTGCACGAGTTCGGCCGGTGCGGTCGGCGCTGGCACACCGGCAATGGGTCCCGCGAGCACGGGCGGAAGGTGATCCGGCACGTCATACTGCGGAACGATCGTGCCGCGTCCCAAGCGACGTCGCTTGCGTAACCGAAACGTGGAAACTGCAGCGACTCCGGCGGTGCCGAGTGCGGTGGCGCCGACGAACAGCGGGAGCGTATCGAGAGCGAAGTTCGGGAGACGAGTGGGCGGCTGCACGACGGCACCGGCATCGAGCCCGATCGCCGCCGTGACCCCTTCGCGGCGCCCGAGTCGTACGCCCGAGATTTCATATTTCGCCTCGTCTGAGTAGGCGGACTGCGCTATCTCGCACTCCGCGGTCGACCCCGCGCTGCCCACGTAGCAGCGCGCGTTTCCGTTCAGACGATCTGCGAGGCCGGGGCCAAAGCTGATCGTGGCGGCGAACTGGTCGATCGGTTGCTCGTGCTCGAAATCGACGAGGTCCCAGTAGAACTCGTCGGCTTTGCCGTCTGAGCGCGCGAGTACCGTGTCGTGAAACGTGTACGAGATGACATATGTTTGCTCGCCCCGCACGTAGCTGTCGTCGCCGGTGAGCACCGCAACGAAGCCGTCTTCATGTTCGACCTCAAAGGGCACGTCCGCACCGAAGGCGTCAGTGACCGAGAAATTCGACGGGTTTGTTGAGCTGCCCTCGTACTCGATCGGGAGTCCACGAACAATGCCGCGATTTTGATTGAACATCGGGAACTCGGCTACGAGAGTCTCCGTCACGTGGGTGATCGAGCGCCCGCCCGCATCGGTGTCGAGAGTGTAGTCAACGTCCCAACTCGCATAGGAGAAGTCAGAGACGTCGGCGGATGCGGGGGTTGCGGGGGACGCGAGCGCGGTGAATGCCCACGCCAGCGCCGCCGCCGCCGTGATCGCGCGGGTGATGAATGCTGCGCTGGCGGTGCGGGGGTGCGAACGCGTGCGAAAGGTCATGTCAGCCAGGCTAGGGCACCGGTGCTAGAGTAATGCGCATGCTGTTCGGCTCGCTTCTCCTTAGCTGCCGCGACGAGTCCTCGACTTACTAATCAGTCTCTGGCCTCCCTCGTCGCGGTGTTCGTGTTTGGCTGAGCAAGACCACGACGAGAAAGACGAGTCCATGCAGAACATGCAACAGCCCTCCGGTATGCCGATCCATCGCTACCGCCCGTTTCACGAGATCATCGATGTTGATCTTCCAGATCGCACGTGGCCCTCGAAGCGAATTACCGAGGCCCCGCGCTGGTGTGCGGTTGACCTGCGAGACGGCAACCAGGCACTCATCGACCCCATGAGCCCCGAGCGCAAGCGGATCATGTTCGATCTGCTCGTGAAGATGGGCTACAAGGAGATCGAGGTCGGTTTTCCGTCCGCGAGCCAGACGGACTTCGATTTCGTGCGGCACCTCATCGAAGACGATGCGATTCCGGCTGACGTGACCATTCAGGTACTGACGCAGGCACGCGAGCACCTCATCACCCGCACCTACGAGTCGTTGATCGGCGCGAAGCAGGCGATTGTGCATCTCTACAACTCGACGAGCATTCTCCAGCGGGATGTGGTGTTCCGTTCGGATCGCGCCGGTATCAAGCAGATCGCGGTCGACGGTGCGAAGCTGTGCCGAGCGAGCGAGCACATTTGTGCGGACACCGAGATCTTCTACGAGTACTCACCCGAGTCGTACACCGGTACCGAGCTCGACTACGCGGTCGAGGTGTGCAACGACGTGCTTGAGGTGCTCGAACCGACGCCAGAGCGCAAGGTAATCATCAACCTGCCGGCCACCGTCGAGATGGCAACCCCGAATGTGTACGCCGACTCGATCGAGTGGATGAGCCGGCACTTGAACCACCGTGAGAACGTCATTCTGTCGCTCCACCCGCACAATGACCGGGGCACCGCGGTCGCCGCTGCCGAACTCGGCTACCAGGCCGGCGCTGATCGCATCGAGGGCTGCTTGTTCGGAAATGGCGAGCGCACGGGCAACGTTGATCTCATCGCGCTGGGCATCAACCTCTTCACGCAGGGCATCGACCCGCAGATCGACTTCTCGCGTCTCGACGAGGTGCGTCGCACCGCCGAGTATTGCAACCAGTTGCGAGTACCCGAGCGTAGCCCGTGGGCCGGCGACCTGGTGTACACGGCGTTCTCGGGATCGCATCAAGACGCGATCAAAAAGGGCTTCGAACGGATGTCGCAAGACGCCGAAGCGGCGGGCAAGACCGTGGACGACATAGAGTGGGCAGTGCCGTATCTGCCCGTTGACCCAAAGGACCTGGGTCGGTCGTACGAGGCCGTGATTCGCGTCAACTCCCAGTCAGGCAAGGGTGGGGTGGCGTATCTGCTGAAGACCGATCATCATCTTGACCTGCCACGCCGCCTGCAGATCGAGTTCAGCTCGGTTGTGCAGAGCGTCACCGATTCCTCCGGTGGCGAGGTCTCGAGCGATGAGATCTGGCGCATCTTCCAGGACGAATACCTGCCGTCCCAGGTCGAGGATGCCGAGCGCTGGGGGCGGTACGAGATCTTCCGCACGACGGCGACGAGTGCCGGCGACGGCGTGACCGAACTCACGGTCGACTACCGAGTCGGCGCCGACGACCAGCAGATCACGGCGCGCGGCAACGGTCCGGTCGACGCCTTCATCAGCGCCCTGAACGAGGCTGGCCACGCGGTCACGCTATTCGACTACGTCGAACACGCGATGAGCTCGGGCGGCGACGCGGTCGCCGCATCGTACGTGGATCTCGAGGTTGACGGCCAGCGGCTGTGGGGCGTGGGTATAGACGCCGACACGAGCCGAGCGACGCTTGAGGCAATCATCAGCTCCGTGAACCGTGCGATCCGTAACGGCCAGCGCGAGGTTCAGGCAGCGACCGTAGACGCGTAGCGGCGGTTGGCAACAGCGCGCCACATCGATTTCGTACATATGTTCGAATTTTCGGTGTGGCGCTGCTGTGTTTGGAGCTCCGATCTTCTAGGGTGAACGTGTGATTGCTTCGATTCGCGGGCCAGTGCTCGCTGCGGGTGCTGGTTGGGTCGTCGTGGAGCTCGGAGGGCTCGGCATGCGTGTCGAGGTGCCGAGCGGACGCGTCGCGCAAGCCGTGCCGGGTGACGTTGTTCGGCTGCACACGTCGCTTGTGGTTCGCGAAGACTCGCTGACGCTGTTCGGATTTTCGACGGAGCCGGAACTCGCGGTGTTTGGCCACCTCATCGCCGTCTCGGGAGTAGGCCCGCGCAGCGCGCTCGGAGTACTTTCGGCGCTCACGCCCTCGGAGATCGCCGGGGCTGTGACGAACGATGACGATAAGCCCTTCCGTAAAGTGTCGGGAATCGGGCCGAAGACGGCGAAGCTCATCACGCTTTCGCTCGCGGGCAAACTCACCGAACTTGATCTCGGAGACGACGCTTCGGTCGCGGCCGTTGCGCCCGCTGACGCCCTGGCAGACGGCGTCAGCCAGGGCCTCGTTGGGCTCGGCTGGGGCGAGTCGGACGCGCAACAGGCGGTGCAAGACGCTCGCGACGCTGGTGCACCCGAAGACAGCGCCGGTCTGCTGCGGGCAGCGCTTGCGCTGTTGCAGGCGAGCCGCAGCGGCGGCCGCGGTTCTCGGAGCGGGCGATGACGGGCGAGCTTTCGGCCCAGGCAACGGCTTCGGAACAGGGGTACGAGGGCGCACTGCGGCCAGCGACCCTCGCCGAGTTTGTCGGTCAGTCCAAGGTGCGCCGGCAACTCGGGCTACTGCTTGACGCTGCAACCATGCGACGCCACACTCCCGACCACATCTTGCTGGCGGGACCTCCCGGGCTCGGAAAGACCACGCTGTCGATGATCGTCGCTGCAGAACTCGACAAACCCCTGCATCAGACCTCCGGGCCTGCCATTCAGCACGCGGGCGATCTTGCCGCTGTGCTTTCGGCATTAACCCCCGGTGAAGTGCTCTTCATTGACGAGATCCATCGCATGGCGCGCAGTGCCGAAGAGATGCTCTATCTCGCGATGGAAGACTTCAAAGTCGACATCATGGTGGGTAAGGGCGCAGGCGCGACCTCGGTTCCGCTCGATCTTTCGCCGTTCACGCTTGTGGGCGCCACCACCCGCGCGGGACTACTCCCGAACCCGCTGCGCGACCGCTTCGGGTTCACCGCGCACCTGGAGTTTTACGCTGATGATGAGCTCGCGAGCGTCGTTAGACGCGCGGCCGGGCTGATTGACTTCGCGCTGTCCGAGAGTGGCGTCGATGAGATCGCGCGGCGATCACGCGGCACACCGCGAATCGCGAACCGGCTGCTGCGGCGCGTGCGTGACTACGGTCTCGTGCACGACGTCGCTGGGAACACCGAAACCGTGCAGGCCGCGCTGTCGCTGTACGACGTCGATCACCACGGACTCGACCGGCTTGATCGCGAGGTATTGCGGGCGGTCGTAGAGCGCTTCAACGGTGGCCCTGTCGGCTTGTCGACACTCGCGGTGTCCGTGGGCGAGGAAGCCGAGACGATCGAAGCGGTTGTCGAGCCGTTCCTCGTGCGTACCGGGCTGCTGTCGCGCACGCCTCGCGGACGCGTCGCGACGCGGCTCGGCTGGGAGCACATCGGTGCGGTGCCGCCAGCGGCGCCGGCACCGTAGTCTGAAGTTGTAACTTGGCGCGGTCGGGAGCATTCACAGCGGCAACCCGTTAAACTGGTCCAATCTGTGTCTCACGAGAGGCGCACGTTCGCCTGTTGAAAGGACCACTGTGGCTCTGGACCCGATCACTATTGTGATGTTTGCGCTGATCGCGCTGTTGATCTTCTTCATGTTCCGGAACGGCAAGAAGCGGCAGGCTGCTCAGCAAGAGCTGCAGAGCAGCGTCCGCCCAGGTGCTGAGGTCATGCTGCAGTCTGGCATCTTCGGAACGATCGATTCGATCGATGAGGAGAACAACAAGGTCACGCTGCGCAGCGGTTCGTCGACACTCGTGGTGCACCGCAACGCGGTCACTCAGGTCGTCACGCCGTCTGACGCTCCCGTCGAAGACGCCGCCCCTGAGCTCGCTCCCGACGACGATCCTGCGTTCGGCGAGCGTCTCGGCGCAGCCGGTGCTGCGGGCACCGCTGCCGCGCCGGCAAGCGACGCCGCGCCGCTCGACGGCTCGAACGACGTGCACAACGATCCGTTCACTGCTGAAGTCGATCCGAGCCGCGATGGCGGCGACAACACCGACGTCGATGAGCAGGGAAACGGTTCAGCCCCTAAGGCTTGATCCCGTGGCCGCGGTTTCGACCGCGGCCACACCCTCTCCCGTTTAGAGAAAGCAGTCTGTCTTGGCGTCTTCACCCGCCGTCCGGAGGGCCCGTCGTTCCCTCATTTTCCTGTTGGTCTTCATCGTCGGGCTCGCCGGTTTGATCACGTATGGCGTCATGAGAAGCGACGCCACTTGGACCCCGAAACTTGCGCTTGATCTGCAGGGCGGAACGCAGATTCTGCTCGCCGCCGAGCAGACCGATGGCGAAGCCGTCGCCGGCGATCAACTGCAGCAAGCGGTCTCCATCATTCGCCAGCGCGTCGACGCTGCGGGCGTCTCCGAGGCCGAGATCACGACGCAGGGCAATCAGCACATCTCCGTGTCGATTCCTGGCAAGGCCGACGAGGCCACGCTGCAACGCATTGAGGCTTCAGCGAAACTCGACTTCCGCCCCGTGTTGACGTATGGCATCGGTGCGAAGCTCGATTCAGCGACGACGGACGACAAGGCCGACGACACGGCAAAGACCGATGCTGAGACCAAGGCTGAGTCAGAGGCAAAGGCGAAGGCCGATGCGGCCGCTGCGAGCGACGAAAACCTCGACCCTGAGAAGATTCCCGACAGTGCGGGGGACCTCGCCTGGATCACTCCGGCACTCCAGGCCAAGTTCGACGCATTCACCTGCGACTCGGACTCGGCGCTCGACGCGGGGGATGCGCCCGCCGACCGCCCGCTCATCACCTGTGACGACAGCGGCGCCGCGAAGTACATTCTGGGCCCGGTTGAGCTCGATGGCTCCGTCATCACCGACGCAACTGCGCAGGTCGGTACGACCTCCACCGGTGCGTCGACCGGTGAGTGGGTCGTTCAGATCATTATGAACAAGAAGGGCACCGAGACCTTCGGCAAGATCAGCACGCGGCTCTTTGGAGCCGCTGAGCCGCAAAACCAGTTCGCGTTCGTACTCGATGGTCGTGTGCTCTCGGCGCCGACAATGCAGGCACAGATTCTCGACGGACGCCCCTCCATCAGCGGCCAGTTCACGCAGGAGTCGGCAGCTGCGCTCGCCGATCAGCTGAAGTTCGGCGCGCTGCCCATCGACTTCACCGTGCAGAGCCAGGAAGATATCTCGGCAACTCTCGGTACGAGCCAGCTCGCCGCGGGCCTGCTCGCGGGCCTGATCGGCTTGTTGCTCGTCGTCGTGTACTCGGCATTCCAGTACCGCGCCCTTGGTTCGCTGACGATCGCCTCACTGGTGATTGCTGGCATCTTGACGTACCTGTTGCTGACATTCTTCTCGTGGCGTCAGGGCTACCGATTGTCGCTCGCCGGCGTCGCCGGCATCATCGTAGCGGTGGGCTTCACCGCCGACTCGTTCATCGTGTATTTCGAGAGAATTCGAGACGCGCTTCGCGACGGGTTCTCGATCGAGAGTGCGGTCGAACACGGCTGGAAGCGCGCCTTCCGCACGGTGCTCGCGTCTGACGGCGTGAACTTCCTCGCAGCCGTTATTCTCTTCATCCTCGCCGTCGGCAGTGTGAAGGGCTTTGCGTTCACGCTCGGGTTGACCACGCTCGTCGATGTCATCGTAGTCGCACTGTTTACGCACCCGATGATGACGCTCCTTGCTCGCACACGCTTCTACCAGGGAGGGCACCCGGCATCCGGTCTCGATCCAACCAAGCTTGGTGCCGTGTACCGGGGGCGCATGCAGTTCCGCGAGCCGGTCGTGGCGACACGAGGCGCTGGTAAGAAGACTGCCCGCAGCCAGGGCGAGGCGGCGCGCCGACAGACCATCGCCGAGCGCAAGGCCGTCGCGGCTGATGCGTCCACCGGAAAGGAGAGCTGACCATGGCTCGCTCATTCGCCGACTTCGGCAACGCGCTCTATACCGGTGAGAAGTCGATCAACTTCATCGGTCGACGTAAGACGTGGTATCTCGTCTCGGTCATTCTGATCATCATTTCGATCGCCGGGCCGATGCTGCGTGGCGGCTTCACCTTTGGCATTGAGTTCACTGGTGGAAGCCAGTTCCAGGTGCACCTCTCCGAGGGGCAAGATCGCGACCCGGCCGTTGCCGAGGCCGCCGTGAGCGAGGCCCTGCCGAATAGTGCTCCGCGTGTCTCGCAGCTCGGGCCGACGGACATCCGCGTGCAGACCGAAGCGCTCAACGATTCCGAGAACCGTAAGGTTGCGGCGGCCATCGCTGATAGTTACGGCGTGTCTGTAGACGAGGTGACCACCTCGTACATCGGGCCTGCCTGGGGTAAAGACATCACTCGTCAGGCGATTATCGCGCTGTTCGTGTTCATCTTGTTCGCGGCGCTCGTGATGGCGCTCTACTTTAGAACGTGGAAGATGTCGATTGCCGCGATTATCGCGCTGCTGCACGACCTCGTGGTTACCGCGGGTATTTACGGCATCTCCGGCTTCGAGATCACTCCGGCAGCCATGATCGGCTTCCTGACGATTCTCGGCTATTCGCTGTATGACACCGTCGTGGTATTTGACAAGATACGTGAGAATACCGTGCCCGGTGAGCTGAACGATCGGCGCACCTTCGCGGAGTCAGTGAACCTGGGCGTGAATCAGACACTTGTGCGCTCGATCAACACTTCGATCGTGGCACTGTTGCCGGTCGGCTCGATTCTGTTCATCGGTGCATTCGTGCTGGGCGCAGGCACCCTGCGCGACATCTCGCTGGCGCTCTTCATCGGCATCTTGGTCGGGGCGTACTCGACGATCTTCATCGCGGCTCCGGCGTATGCCCAGCTGCGCGAGGGCGAAGAGGGCATCAAGAAGCGCGACGCGAAGGTGCTGCGCACCCGGTCGCGTGCGAACGCAGCCGGTGCTGACACTGATGACACTGAGGTAGAAACTACTGCTACCTCGGAGCTCGGGAAGTCTGCTCGCTGATCCCCGTGGTGAGGGCCGTCAGGAGCGTCGCTGGTCGACGTCTTGGCGGCCCTTTTCTATATCCGCGCGGAGTTCAGCGTCGTCCCGACCGCGCTGAGGCTTCGCTCATTTTGCTCCGGGCCTCACGCGGGGTGTAGCGTTCAATCAATCTAGGGAGGTGATCCGTGGCAACTCAAGACACGACTGCCAGTGGAACAACCGCGCTCCGACGCCTCGTTCCGCGAATTTTCTCCCGCGGCAGCGCCCCGGGTGCCGTCGATCAGCTGGTGCGTACGGTGCGTGGCAACCATCCTCGTGCAGACCTCTCGATCATCGAGCGGGCGTACGCCGTTGCCGAGCGTGCGCACCGCGGTCAGAAGCGCCGGAGCGGCGAGCCGTATATTACGCACCCGATTGCGGTCGCGCAGATCCTTGCGGAACTCGGGATCGCCCCTGTCGTCATCGCCGCGGCGCTGCTCCACGACACGGTGGAGGACACTGAGTACACTCTCGACCAGCTCACTGAGGAGTTTGGCGAGGAGATCGCGATGCTGGTGGACGGCGTCACGAAGCTCGATAAGGTCAAGTACGGCGACTCGGCCCAGGCCGAGACCGTGCGCAAAATGGTTGTCGCGATGTCTAAGGACATCAGGGTGCTCGTGATCAAGCTCGCCGACCGGCTGCACAATGCGCGGACGTGGGGCTTCGTGTCGAGTGAATCGGCGAAGCGCAAGGCACAAGAGACCATTGAGATTTATGCGCCGTTGGCGCACCGCCTCGGTATCCAGTCGATGAAGACGGAACTTGAGGACCTGTCATTTGCAGTATTGAAGCCCAAGCTTTACGCGGAGATTCAGAACCTCGTTGCGCAGCGTAACCCGCAGCGGGACGAACTCGTCGGTACGGTGATTGGCTCGATCGAGGGCGATCTTCGCGAGGCGAAAATTCGTGGCGAAGTCACGGGCCGCCCGAAAGAGCTGTACTCGATTTATCAGAAGATGATCGTGCGCGGCCGGGACTTCGACGAGATCTATGACCTCGTCGGCATCCGCGTACTCGTGACGTCGATTCGGGATTGTTACGCGGTACTCGGCGCCGTGCACGCGCGCTGGACGCCGGTACCGGGCCGGTTCAAGGACTACATCGCGACGCCCAAATTCAATCTGTATCAGTCGCTGCACACGACCGTGATCGGCCCCGACGGTCGTGCGGTTGAGATTCAGATTCGCACCGTTGAAATGCACCAGCGAGCCGAGTACGGTGTCGCGGCGCACTGGAAGTATAAGCAGCGGCAGCAGGGCCAGAATCAGTCGTCGAACGACATGGCCTGGCTTGCCCACATCTCTGACTGGCAGGCGGAGACCGAAGATCCGAGTGAGTTCCTTGACGCGCTCCGGTATGAAATCGGCGCCAAAGAGGTCTACGTGTTTACCCCGAAGGGCCGCGTGATCGGGTTGCCGGCGGGCGGCACTACCGTCGACTTTGCGTACGCGGTGCACACCGAGGTAGGCCACCGCACCATGGGCGCCCGCGTGAACGGCCGTCTCGTGCCGCTCGAGACAGCGCTGCAAAACGGTGACGTGGTCGAGGTGTTCACGTCCAAGGATCCGAACGCTGGGCCGAACCAAGATTGGCTCGCGTTCGTCAAGAGCAAGCGCGCGCAGAATAAGATTCGGCAGTGGTTCACGAAGGAGCGTCGCGAAGAGGCGGCAGAGACCGGCAAGGTTGAGATCGCGAAGGCGCTGCGCAAGCAGGGTCTGCCGCTGCACAGGGTCATGAATTCCTCGGCGCTGCAGCAGATCGCGCTGCAGCTGCGCTACCTCGACGTGACGGCGCTCTACGCGGCAGTCGGTGAGGGACACGTCTCGGCACAGTCGGTCGTCGAGAAGGTCACCGCGCTCGTATTCGACGAGCAGGTATCGACGGAGCCGGCGCTGTCGTCGATGCCGATCATCGAGGCCCCGCGTGCTCCACGCAGCACGGACTCGAGCGGCGTCATCGTCTCGGGCGCTTCGGATGTTCTCGCGAAGCTTGCGAAGTGTTGCACCCCGGTGCCCGGCGACGAAATCTTGGGGTTTGTGACGAAGGGGCAGGGCGTCTCGGTGCACCGGGTCGACTGCCATAACTTCATCAACCTTCGCTCGCAGGAGGACCGCGTGGTCGGCGTCGAGTGGGCGCCAACCTCGAAGAGCGTGTTCCTGGTGCAGATTCAAGTGGAGGCCCTCGACCGCTCTGGGTTGCTCTCCGATGTCACACGGACGCTGTCGGAACACCACGTCAACATTTTGTCGGCGTCGGTCAACACGTCCACCTCGCGTCTCGCGATCAGCCGATTCGTGTTTGAAATGGCGAATGCGACGCACCTGGACCACGTGCTGAACGCCGTGCGCCGCATTGACGGTGTGTACGACGTCTATCGCATCACCAATTAGCGCGGAGCCGATGCGTGCCGGGTTGCGCGGGCCGATCATAATTCGCGCAACCGGGCCGTCGCGATGCGGCGATACCGGCGTGCACCGGTATTGAGCGCCATGTGCACCGCGGCACGGCCGCCGGGATGACGCGCCAGTAGCAGTCGGCAGGCGACGCGTTCAGTGATGTGATGCGGCGCTGCCGATCTCAGCAGGTCGCACAGCGTGCGCGTTGGCGTGGTGACGCACTGGACGCCAATGCGGCAAATGTCATCGCTCGTGAGCATGTGCTCGTAGACCGTGAGACCCGGTGACGTGAACGACGGCGCGCGTTTGCGGCCGTGCGTCGAACACTCGATCGGTGACCCCGGGTGCTTGGCCGCGCCCCAGACCCACGCGGCCGTTAGCCGGATGGCGACATAGCGCGTGCCCAGCCATGGTGCGAGCGCCGCGAGCCGTACTCGTGGAGTTTCGGGCCAACCAACCGGCCGCATCCCAGGCCCGCACGCGACGAGGCTGCCGCGAATTCGTTCTGCCGACCGCACTGCTTCGGGCCATTCATCGATGGCGGGGAGCACGAGCCGTGGTCGCCGCGCAGCGGGAAACGCGATACCCGCGAGTTCGCCGGGAGAATTTCGCGCAGCGCCGCCGCCCGGGTGACCGGCATCGCGTTCGTGCGCAGAACCAAGAATCGGGCGAGTCATGCTTCCAGTGTGGAGGAAGCCGACTCGCCCGATTCAGGTGCGGTTCAATCTGTGGATAACTTGCTCAGAGGTCGTCAGAGGCCGAGTGGTGAGCGGCCGGCGAAGTCAGTCTCCGATGGCGGCAAGCCACGACTGCTGCGTGGCGAGCTTTTCTTCAGCGTCCTTTGCCTTGCGCGCGTTGCCATCCGACTTTGCCGCTTCAAGCTCTGCGGTAAGTTCCGCGATCGACGACTCGAGCTGGCCGCGGAGGCCCTCGCTGCGGGCCTTTGTCTCGGGATTCGACTTGCTCCAGTGATCTTCTTCGAGATGCTTCACATGATCTTCGATCTTGCGAAGGCGCGCTTCGGTCTCACGCAGCGCCTCACGCGGCACGCGGCCGAGTTCGTCCCAGCGCAGTTGAATCGCGGTGAGCTGCTTGCGTGCCGCAGCGTGCTCGGTGATCTGCAAGATCGGTTCGGCCTCGTCGAGCAGCGCCTGCTTCGCGGCGAGGTTCTCGGCGTACTCTTCGTTTGTCAGAGCAGCTTCTGCGGCCTTCGCTTCATAGAGCAGATCGCCGGCTGCCTTGAAGCGCGCCCAGAGCTGGTCGTCAAGTTTGCGGCTGGCGCGACCTGCGGCCTTCCACTCGTCGAGCAGCGCCCGGTAGGCCGGAATCCCCTCGACACCGCGCGGTGCGAGTGCCTCAGCCGAAGCGATGATGCGCTCCTTGCGCTGCTTCACGTCTTTGTTAGTCGCGTCCATCTGAGCGAAGTGCGAACGACGTGCCGAATCAAACGTCTGGCGTGCGGAGCGGAAGCGCTTCCACAGAGCATCGGCCTGCGCCTTCGGGATCTGAGGGCCAGAGCGCTGTGCAGTCTGCCAATCAGTGAAGAGCTGTTCGAACGCGAGGCTCGTGTCCTTCCAGCGAATCGATGCCTCTGGCTGACTGGCTAGACGCTCCGCCTCGACGGCGATGGTCTCGCGCTGGGCTACTGCCTCCTGGCGCGCGGCCTCACGCTCGGCGTTTTGCTTCTCGCTCAGTTCGGCGGTCTTCTCACCGAGCTTCTCGACGCGCTCGCGCAGCGCCGCAATATTGCCCACCGCCGCGGGCTCTACGAGCTGCTCGCGGAGCTTGGCGACCGTGTCAGCCGCCGATGCGTCGGCCGTGCCGCGCGCAATGCGGGCCTCGAGCAGCGTGATCTGGCCTGCGAGGTCCGAGAACTTGCGGGTGAAGTAGGCGAGCGCCTCTTCGGGCGTGCCATCGGGGAACGACCCAACGACGCGTTCGGTGTCGCCCTCACGCACGTAAACGGTACGGTCCTCGTCGACTCGTCCCCAGGACGTTTCGTTGCTCGCTTCGCTCACGATTGTGCTCACCTGTCGTGTTGTGGGGTCGGCGCACCGACCGGACGGAATAGTCACCACCACTATGCCACAGTGCGCGGCTGAGAACTCGGTGATTGGCGGTCGATACGATGGTGATGTGGATTCGAGACCTGCGCCCGCGAACACGGCACCGCTTGCGGTCCGGATGCGACCGCAATCGCTGGATGAGGTCGTGGGCCAACAGCACCTTCTGAAGCCGGGTTCTCCGTTGCGCACGCTCGCCGCCGACGCCGCGGGCGGCGGGGGAGCCGTTTCGGTAATTTTGTGGGGCCCTCCAGGCACCGGCAAGACGACCCTCGCGCAGGCAATCGCGCACTCCAGCGGGCGGAGATTCGTTGAACTCTCGGCCATCACGGCCGGCATCAAAGACGTGCGCACGGTTATGGAGCGGGCGCTCAATGACCGCGACCTGTACAACATCGCGACAGTGCTCTTCCTTGACGAGATTCATCGGTTCACGAAGGCTCAGCAGGACGCGCTGCTCCCCGGTGTTGAAAATGGCTGGGTGACTCTGGTTGCGGCGACCACTGAGAATCCATCATTCTCGGTGATTAGCCCGCTGCTCTCACGCTCACTGCTGCTGACACTCGAGCCCTTGAACGACCCGGATCTGCGCAGCTTGCTTGAGCGCGCCGTCACTGATCCGCGCGGTCTGGCGGATCGCGTCACGCTGACCGGCGATGCGTTCGATGCGCTCGTTCAGGTCGCCTCCGGCGACGCCCGACGCGCACTGACGGGGCTCGAGGCTGCCGGCGCATCGGCGCTGGCGAGTGCCGAGGGAGACGACCGGCCTGTCGTCACCGCCGAGACGGTGTCGGTGTCGATTGACCGAGCGCTCCTGCGCTATGACAAGAACGGCGACCAGCACTACGACGTGATCAGTGCGTTCATTAAGTCGATGCGCGGATCCGATCCCGATGCCGCAATTCACTACCTCGCACGGATGATCGAGGCCGGGGAAGATCCGCGGTTTATCGCTCGCCGCCTCATGGTGCACGCGGCCGAAGACGTCGGTATGGCAGACCCGCAGGCGCTGCAGATTGCCGTCGCCGCAGCAGAGGCAACCCAGCTGATCGGGTTACCCGAGGCGCGCATTCCGCTCGCGGAGGCGACCATTTACATTGCAACGGCGCCGAAGTCGAACGCCGTCATCAGCGCGATCGACGCGGCAATCTCTGATGTGAAGGCGGGCCGCTTCGGGCTCGTACCGAAGCACCTCCGCGATGCGCATTACCCCGGCGCGAAGCGCATGGGCCACGGCAAGGGGTATCGCTTTCCGCACAACGATCCTCGTGGTGTCTCCGCTCAGCAGTATCTCCCGGACGAGCTGCGCGATCGCGTGTACTACGAACCGACCCTGCACGGCAACGAGCGTGAGGTCTCCGACCGCCTCGAAAAGATTCGCCGGATCACGAGGGGCACGTCGTAGCCGCTGTCAAGCGACTCGCGCCCGACGCTGCGCGCGTAGATGCGCGGAAGGTGATAGGCTAGCCGCTGGCCAACTTCGCCCCCGCTGCAGGCTGCACGCGGGAAGTGAATGGCAGTCGCCCTGTAGCCGGGTTTCTGCGCTGGTCGTTCCCTCACCGAAAACGGTTCGCTGTGTCGCGTGCATCACTCGTTGATGCGGGCACAGCCTGGCCGAGAGAACCTGCACGATTCGATGTTCTGATCGTGCTGTCATATTTCAGAAACCCGAAAGGATTCACGTGTCGACTACGTCGCGTACCCGTTCCCAGACCCGCCTGTCGCGCTCGCTCGGCATCGCGCTGACCCCGAAGGCAGCTCGCTACCTCGAGAAGCGCCCCTACGGCCCCGGCCAGCACGGTCGCACCAAGCGCAAGAGCGACAGCGACTATGCCGTTCGCCTGCGGGAGAAGCAGCGTCTTCGCGCCCAGTACGGCATCCGCGAGAAGCAGCTCACCATTGCGTTCAAGGAAGCCCGTCGTCAGGACGGCCTGACCGGTGAGAACCTGGTTGAGCTCCTCGAAATGCGTCTCGACGCGCTGGTGCTCCGTGCAGGCTTTGCCCGCACCACGGCACAGGCCCGCCAGATGGTGGTGCACCGCCACATCCTCGTTGACGGCAAGATCGTTGACCGCCCGTCCTTCCGTGTGAAGCCGGGTCAGCTCATTCACGTCAAGGAGCGCTCAGAGGCGATCGAGCCGTTCCAGGTTGCAGCCGCAGGCGGCCACGCCGAGGTGCTCCCGAACGTTCCCGGTTACCTCGAGGTCGAGCTCGACAAGCTCCAGGCGCGCCTCGTGCGTCGCCCGAAGCGCGCTGAGGTCCCCGTGACCTGCGAAGTGCAGCTCGTCGTCGAGTACTACTCGGGCCGCTAAGCACTCACTGCGTCGAGCACACGCTGCTCGCGCACACGGGGCGCCGGATTCTTTCCGGCGCCCCGTTTGCTGTATCTGGAAGACATGCGTTCGCAAATGTGCCACCCGCTAAGCTTGGGGAGTGCTGTTGCACGCGTGGCTTCGCGGCCGCGCACCGACACGGATGGTGAGGATCAAGACATGGGCAAGCTGTTCTGGCTAGTCACCGGTGTCGTGCTGGGGTTCGTCGGCGCGCACTTCGTAAATCAGACCGCTGAGGGTCGCCAGTTCTTCTCGCGAGTCAACCGCGGAATGGACGAGTTCGGGCGTGCATTCACTGCGGGCTACGAGTCGGAGGCCGACGACGAGGCAGATGCCGAGGCACTCGCGGCTGCACTCAACGAGCGCGCTTGACCTGATGCGCCCCGCGTTTCCAGCGCGACCGATCCGATGCGGTGAGCTCGCTGGGCGCGGCAGACTCGATGTGCTGAGTTCGTCGAGCGCGACCTCCCCGCACGACTGATCCACCACGGCGTCTCCGTACGCCCGTTTCCCACTGATTTCCACCGAAGGACTCCGGATGCAGACCGCCGAAATTCACCGCCGCTGGCTCGACTTCTTCGAGAAGAAGGGGCACACGATCGTGCCCTCCGCATCACTCGTCAGCGATGATCCGAGTCTGATGTTTACGGTCGCCGGCATGGTGCCGTTTGTGCCGTATCTTTCCGGTCTCGTTCCGGCGCCGTTCCCGCGCGCGACGAGCGTGCAAAAGTGCATTCGCACCAACGACATTGAAGAGGTCGGCAAGACCCCTCGTCACGGCACCTTCTTCCAGATGTGCGGCAACTTCTCATTCGGTGACTACTTCAAGGAGGGGGCGATCCGCTTCGCGTGGGAGCTCCTGACGACGAGCGAGGCCGAGGGGGGCCTCGGGTTCGACGCGAAGGATCTGTGGGTCACGGTCTACGAAGAGGACGAAGAGGCGATCGCGCTGTGGAAGCAGCACTCGACGTTGCCTGACGAGCGCATCCAGAAGCTTGGCAAGGATACGAACTACTGGTCAACGGGTCAGCCGGGCCCGGCCGGCCCGTGCTCCGAGATCTTCTTCGATCTTGGCCCCGAGCACGGCATCGACGGGGGCCCCGCCACCGATGATGACCGCTACGTCGAAATCTGGAACCTCGTGTTCATGCAGTACGAGGTCGCCGACGTGCGATCAAAGACTGACTTCACCATTCTTGGTGAACTCCCGAAGAAGAACATCGACACCGGTCTCGGCCTCGAACGCGTCGCGTTCATCAAGCAGGGCGTCGCGAACATGTACGAAATTGATCAGGTGCGCCCCGTGCTTGATCGCGCCGCCGAAATCGCGGGCAAGACCTATGGCGCGGATCACGCCGACGACGTGCGTCTGCGCGTCATTGCCGACCACGTGCGCAGCGGCCTGATGCTGATCGCCGACGGCGTCACACCGTCGAACGAGGGGCGCGGCTACATTCTGCGTCGACTGCTGCGTCGCGTCACGCTGTCGATGCGCCTGCTTGGTGTCGAGGGACCGTGCTTCGCGGAGCTCTTCCCAGCATCGCGCGACGCTATGAGCACGGCGTACCCGGCCGTCGCCGACGACTTTGACTTCATTTCTCGCGCCGCATACGCAGAAGAGAAGACGTTCCTGCGAACGCTCGCCTCTGGCATTCAGATTCTCGACTCGGCCGTGGACTCGGCGAAGGACGCTGGCGTTGCCGTCACCGGCGACACCGCATTCCTGCTGCACGACACGCACGGATTCCCGATCGAGCTGACACTCGAAATTGCCGAAGAGGCCGGGGTTCCGGTCGATGCCGCCGTCTTCACTGAGCTGATGCAGGAGCAGCGGGATCGCGCGAAAGCTGACGCGAAGGCGAAGAAGGGCCAGCGCGCCGACCTGTCGATCTACAAGGAGCTCCGCGGACAGGGTGAAACCCTGTTCACGGGATACGACGAGCTCGTACACGAGAGCCGCGTGCTGGGCATCGTGCTCGACGGCGCCCCCGCACGCGAAGCGCACGAGGGTGACATCGCGGAGATCGTGCTTTCAGAGACATCGCTGTTTGCGGAGTCGGGCGGTCAAGACTCGGATCAGGGTGTCATCGTCGGTGACGGCTTTGAAGCCGAAGTGCTCGACGTACAGAAGCCGGTTCCCGGACTGATCGTGCACACCGTGCGCGTCGTTATCGGCACGATCGGTCTCGACGTGCGCGCGGAGACCCGTGTCGACGCAGATTACCGTCGCGGTGCTACCCAGGCACACTCCGGAACTCACATCGTGCACGCTGCGCTTCGCGAGGTGCTGGGACAGAGCGCGCACCAGGCAGGCTCCTACAACAAGGCCGGCTATCTTCGTCTCGATTTCACGCACTCCGACGCGCTCTCGCCCGAGACCAAGAGCGAGATCGAGGAGATTTCGAACCTCGCGATCCGGTCTGACTACGATGTCGTGACCCGTGAGATGCCGCTCGACGAAGCAAAAGCGCTCGGAGCGATGGCGCTATTCGGCGAGAAGTACGGTGACCGCGTGCGCATGGTCGATATCGGTGGCCCCTGGTCACGCGAGCTGTGCGCGGGCACGCACGTTTCGAGTTCCGCGGAGATCGGCATGATCAGCTTGATCTCCGAGAGCTCGGTGGGATCGACGAACCGTCGCGTTGAGTCCCTCGTCGGGATCGAAGCGTTCCGCAACTTTGCAGCCGAGCGGGCCATCGTGCAGCAGCTTTCCGGTGGCCTAAAGGTGCCGCGTACCGAGCTTGTGACCAAGGTGCAAGACCTCGGCGCGCAGCTGCGCGCGGCCGAGAAGAAGATCGCTGCGCTTGAGGCTGAGAAGCTTGGCCAGCGCGTTCCGCAGCTGCTCGCTTCGGCGGAGCAGCTTGGCGGCGTGCGCGCTGTGCTCGCCTCACTCGGAACGGTCGGCTCGGCAGACGACCTGCGCGGACTGGCGCTGACGCTGCGTGAGCAGCTCGGGTCAGAGCCCGGCGTCGTCGTGCTTGCGGGCGAGGCCGGTGGGAAGCCGGTGGTCATTGCTGCGACCACGCAGGCCGGACGCGAGGCGGGCGCGCGCGCCGGCGCGCTGGTTCGTGTGGGGGCGCAGGTGCTCGGCGGCGGTGGCGGCGGCAAAGATGACCTCGCGCAGGGCGGCGGCACCGACGCCACGAAGATCGATGCCGCGTTGGCCGAAATTCGACGCAGCCTGGGCGGCTAAGCGTGCGGACCGGCGTGCGAATAGGTGTCGATGTGGGTAAAGCCCGCATCGGCATCGCACGAAGCGATCCGCACGGAATGCTCGCGACCCCGGTTGAAACCGTGGCGCGAGCGGCAGACGGCATCGCTGATCTGGGCAGGATCGCCGAAATCGTTGCCGAGCTCGGCGCATTTGAGGCCGTCGTCGGTCTCCCGTTGAACATGCGCGGCGAGCGCACGCTCTCGACGGACGACGCGGCAGAGTTCGCAGACCGACTCGCGGCGCGGCTCGCAGCCGACAACGTGACCGTGCGTCTGGTAGACGAGCGGCTCTCTACGGTGTCGGCGCAGGGGCAATTGCGTCAAGCGGGCAAGAAGACGAAGCAGAGCCGGTCGATTATCGACCAGGCTGCCGCGGTGGTGATTCTGCAGCACGCCCTTGATATCGAACGCGCGAGGGGTGAGGCGCCCGGCATTCCAGCGAACATAGACACGCCCGCGACCGAGGAGGCCACGGAATGAACGCACGATCGCGTACGGAAAAAAGACGCACCGGAAGGCGGGTGCTGATCTCGTTGCTGGTGACGGTATTGCTGCTCGGCGGGCTCGTGGGGGCCGGTGCGTACCTGTGGTCGCATTTCGGCGCGGGTATCTCAGACGCGATGGGTTGGACCTCAAACGACTACGAAGGCTCGGGTAAGGGCGAAGTTGTTGTCGTCATCACGGAGGGCGAGATCGGTGAAGACGTTGCCGCGTCCCTGAAAGAGGCCGGCGTGGTGAAGACCTCAGAGGCCTTCTATGATCTGTTGCTCGCACAGGATACTGAAGTGGCGTTTCAGCCAGGGTCGTATCGGATGAAGTCGCAGATGAGCTCACAGGCGGCACTCGACGCGCTGCAAGATCCGGCGAACCGTATGGCATTTACCGCGATGATTCCTGAGGGCAAGACGGTCGAGCAGACGCTCGAGCTCGTGTCAGCCGGAGCGGATATCCCGCTCAAGGAACTGGAAGCCGCCGCCAAGGACGTCAAATCGCTCGGCCTCCCCGAGGGTGTCGACAGCGTCGAAGGCTGGCTGTTCCCGGCGACCTACGAGTTTGAAGAGACGACCACCGGTGCCGAGGCGGTCAAGAAGCTCGTAGACACGCAGATTCAGGTACTCGACGAGCTCGGCGTTGCTCCGGAGTCGCGCGAAGAGGTGCTGACCAAGGCATCGATCGTGCAGCGTGAGGGCGGCCGCGTCGAGGACTTCCCGAAGGTCGCGCGCGTGATCGATAACCGAATCGCGAAAGACATGCTGCTGCAAATGGACTCCACTGCGCAGTACGGATACGGGCAGCACGCCGACGGCAGCGTGTGGTCGACCGACGAGGCCCTTGCCGACGATAACCCGTGGAATACCTATGTGCACAAGGGTCTCCCGAAGGGGCCGATCGCAAACCCGGGTCGAGACGCAATTTCTGCGGTGTTGAATCCGCCGGCGGGAGAATGGATCTACTTCGTCGCGGTGAACCTCGATACGGGGGAGTCGGTGTTCTCGACCACGCAGGAGGAGCACGAGGCCGCGATCGCTCAGCTCAACGAGTGGTGTTCCGCGAACCCCAACAAGGGCTGCTAGGTGCCCACCTGCCTCGCGGTGCTCGGTTCGCCGATCGCCCACTCGCGCTCGCCGCGCATTCACGCGGCCGCGTACCGTGTGCTCGGACTGGATTGGAGATATACCGCGGTGCGCTGCGGTGAACCCGGTCTGGCAGCCTTCATCGCGGGGCGCGGACCGGAGTGGCGGGGATTTTCCGTCACGATGCCACTCAAGGTCGAAGCGCATCGCATCGCGGCGGCGCTCGACCCGGTTGCAGTCGAGAGCGGAGTGGCGAATACGCTGCTTCGCCTCGACGGCGGCGGGTGGTTCGGCGCGAACACCGATGTCGCGGGCCTGGCCGCGGCGGTGCGTGGTGCGGCACTCGATGCACGGGTGACAGTGGTGCTCGGGTCGGGCGCAACCGCAGTCTCTGCGATTCTTGCTGCGCGCGATCTGGGTGCTGAGCGCGTCTACATTCTGGCGCGCAATGTCGCAGCGGCAGCGCGACTCGTTGATCGTTTCAGCGGCACGACTGCCGCGCACGCCAGCGCGCCGATGCGCGTGGAGTACCTCGGCGCCGCGAGTGAGGGCTGGGACGCGGTCGAGCGCCCGACGCTCGTCATCTCGACGCTGCCGGGCCCGGCGGCCGCGACTACGACGCTCCCCGAATCAATCACGGCGACACCGCTGTTCGATGCTGCCTATGATCCGTGGCCGTCACCGCTGGCAGCACGGTGGCGGGCGGCGGGCGGTCTCGCGGTGCCCGGAACCGACATGCTTGTGGCGCAGGCGCTCGTGCAGGTGCGGGTATTCACCTCGGGCGATCCCGGCCTTCCGCTCGTAAAAGAAGAAGCGGTGCTCGAAGCGATGCGCGCGGCCGTCTGACGTGGTCGCTCGGGTGTGGGAAGATAGCAGGTATGCTGCGTTGGCTGACCGCCGGAGAATCTCACGGCCCTGAACTGATCGCCGTCCTTGAAGGGCTGCCCGCTGGGGTGCCCATTTCGCTCGACGGGATCCGTGAGGATCTCGCGCGTCGCAAACTGGGTTATGGTCGCGGATCTCGAATGAAGTTCGAGCAAGACGAACTGCACATCTCGGGCGGCGTGCTGCAGGGCGTATCGATCGGCGGCCCCGTCGCCATCCGAATCGGCAACACGGAGTGGCCCAAGTGGACCGAGGTGATGTCGGCCGAGGCGACCGAGCTGTCGGAAAAGTCACGCGGACGCGGTGCTCCGCTCACGCGGCCGCGCCCCGGACACGCCGACCTTGCCGGGATGCAGAAGTACGGCTTTGACGAGGCGCGGCCGGTGCTCGAGCGCGCAAGCGCCCGCGAGACCGCGGCGAGGGTGGCACTCGGTGCCGTCGCGCGCGCGTTTCTCGCCGAGCTGGGCATTCGGCTGGTGAGCCACACCATTTCAATGGGCGAGGTGGCTGTGCCGGGCGGTGCTCCATTGCCGCGCCCCGAAGACGTCGCCGCGCTTGACGCTGACCCTCTGCGTTGTTTCGACGCCGAGACCAGCGCTCGGATGGTGGCTGAGGTCGACGACACGAAGAAGTCGGGCGATACGCTCGGCGGCATTGTCGAGGTGCTCGCGTACGGTTTGCCGCCCGGGCTCGGATCGTACGTGCACTGGGACAGGCGCCTCGATTCCCGCCTCGCTGGTGCGCTCATGGGCATCCAAGCAATCAAGGGCGTCGAAGTTGGTGACGGCTTCGAAACGACTCGCCGTCGTGGCTCGGCCGCGCACGACAAGCTGCACATCGAAGACGGGCGCATCGCGCGAGAGACGATCCGTGCCGGCGGCATCGAGGGCGGCATGACGACCGGGCAGGTGCTGCGCGTGCGCGCTGGCATGAAGCCGATCGCTACCGTGCCGCACGCGCTGCCCACGGTTGATGTCGCTACGGGCGAAGCATCAAAGGCGCACCACCAGCGCAGCGACGTGACCGCGGTACCGGCAGCCGGTGTCGTGGCCGAGGCCATGACCGCGCTCGTGCTCGCTGATGCCGTCGCCGAGAAGTTCGGCGGCGACAGTGTCGCGGAGACGCGTCGCAATCTCGAGGCGTTTGTGTCGGCTATCCCGGAGCGCCTGTCGACCGTCATCGAATCGTGAGCGGAGATCGCCGGGCCGCCCGCGACGTCGGGCCGCCCGCGCTGAAGCCCAAGCCCTCCCCGCCGACGAGCCCGTTGCAGGTGATTTCGGCAGCGGAAGCCGAGGCCGCGAAGGCGGCGAAAGCCGCAAAAGGAAGCTCGACACGCGGGAGCGTACCAGCGGCTCCTGGCGATTCCGGTGACGGTGCTCCAGCGGTGTCTGCCGCGCGCTCGCGCAACCGCCGCCGGCGGCGTCGACGGCCCGGCGCCAAGTTACCGGATCGCGCCATAGTGTTTGTTGGCCCAATGGCCGCGGGCAAGACGAGCCTGGGCAAGCGCGTAGCGCGTGAGCTCGGTGTGCCGTTCGTCGACACCGACGCCGTGATCGTGCGCCGGCACGGCGTGATTACCGAGTTCTTCACGACCCACGGCGAGGCCGAGTTTCGGCGCGTCGAAGCCGAGGTCATCGCGGAAGAGCTCGCTGTCGAGGGTTGCCGCATTGTTGCGCTCGGCGGCGGCGCGGTGCTGAGCGAACAGACCCGCAAGCTTCTGCAGCATCACCCTGTTGTGCTCCTGATGACGACGCAGGAGGCGGTGCTGCGCACGGCGAACATCGCGCGTCGTCCACTGTTGCGCGACGATCCTGAAGCGTGGGGGCGCATTTTGAAAGAGCGCCGCCCGCTCTACGACGCCGTCGCCGACGTCACCTACCGCACTGACCGTGCGAGTCAAGAACAACTCGTTCGCCGCGTCGCCCAGTGGGCCCGCGCGGGTGGACGCCAGCAGCGCAACACCGCTCAGCGCGGTGAGAAGGAGGAGTCATGACTGAAACCGCGAGCGCGGCCAGCGAGCCCGCAGACGTCACCGAGATCACGGTGTCGGGGGAGACCTCCTACACGGTGACGGTGGGCCGGGGCATTCTGGATCGGGTACCCGACGCACTCGGCGACCGCGTCGCGAAGGTGCTCATTGTGCACACGCCGACGGTCGGCAAGATCGCAAATGACCTGCGTGACGCACTCCAGGAGCGCTACACCCAGGTGCTGCTCGCCGAGGTACCCGATGCTGAGTCGGCCAAACGGGTCGAGGTCGCGGCGTTCTGCTGGCAAATTCTCGGCCAGTCCGACTTCACCCGCACCGATGCAATCATCGGACTCGGGGGCGGCGCCGTCACCGACCTCGCGGGTTTCGTCGCGGCGACGTGGCTGCGGGGCGTTCGCCTGGTGCAAATCCCAACGACGGTGCTCGGCATGGTAGATGCATCGGTCGGCGGCAAGACTGGAATCAACACGACCGAGGGCAAGAACCTCGTCGGCAGCTTCTACGCTCCGGCGGCTGTGATCTGCGACATGGACCTGCTGGCGACACTTCCGCGTAACGAGATTCTTGCTGGCTTCGCTGAAGTCGCGAAGTGCGGCTTCATCGCCGAACCCGAGATCCTCGACATTCTTGAGCGCGATGTTGATCGCGCGACCGATCCCGCGACTCCCGAATTTCAGCGCGTGGTCGAGCTTTCGATCGGGGTCAAGGCGCGTGTCGTATCGGAAGACTTCCGGGAGGGCGGTCTCCGTGAGATCCTGAACTACGGTCATACGCTGGGGCACGCCATCGAGCACGCCGAGCGGTACCAGTGGCGGCACGGCGTCGCGATCTCCATCGGCATGATCTACGCGGCAGAGCTCGGGCGCCTCGCCGGGGCGCTCTCAGACGCTGCCGTCGATCGGCACCGGCGAATCCTGTCTTCGCTTACGTTGCCGCTGTCGTATCCGGCCGGCCGGTGGCCGGGACTGCTCGCGGCCATGCAGCGCGACAAGAAAGCGCGAGCCGGTATGCTCCGATTCATTGTGCTCGATGAGATCGGCAAGCCGCGCGTGCTCGCGGGTGTCGACGACTCGATGCTGCAGTTCGCCTACCAGGAGATCGCGAGCTAGCTGCTCGCTGCGGCGGACACGAGTTCGACTGACGGTCACGCGATCCGGAACCCCTGACCCTCGAGAATCAGCGCCAGTACGCGTCGGTCCTCCCGGTGCATGATGCCCTCGACGAACCGGGTGAGGGCGCGATCGAGCGTGATTTCGCCGGCGCTCCCCGCTACCTTTTGCAGGATCGCGACGAGCGTTCGTGGGGCTATCACCGTCTCTTCGAGCCCGGGGCGACCGTCGATCTCCCGTTCGGCGCTTACGTAATCAACGAACCCCGCGCCGTGCTGGCCGGAAAAGACCTGCTGACTGATGAATGCCGCTCGTGCGGCGCGCATCAGCTGATCGGGCGTGAGGTGCGCCGGGAGTTCACCGCGGGCATCGGCCACCGCTGCGACGGCGAGCAACCCGTTTTCGGCGGGAAATGCCGCGTAATCGCAACCAGCGTCGGGGTAGTGAACGCGATACGTGTTCGCGCCGAAACGATTGACGAGTTCGGCGCTCATTCGATCAAGACCGCGGTACCGGTGCGGCGTCTGTTCATTCGCGGTCGCGAGGATCGCGAAGCCCTGGGCGATGGTCACGCGGCGCCCGGCATCCTCTTGCACAGCGAGTTCGTCGCCGGGTCGCAGCTGCAGAATGCGATTGAGTCGCTTCAGAAACTCGGGTGGCATCGCGTTCACCTCGTCGAGGATCACGGGTCGCCCCTCGGTCATCGCGCGGAGCAGCGGACCCGGTGTGAACACCGTAACGGTCGCGCCCTTGTCGGCGCGCAGTTCGTGCGTGCCGATCAGCTGGGCGCTGGTGATATCGCCGTAGCCGGATACCAGTTCGGGCTCACGCCCGAGCCCAGCGCGGGACAGGTGTTCGGCGAGCGCGGTTTTCGCGCCACCAGTCTCACCGACGAGGAGCACGGGATCACCGAGGCGCAACGCGGGCACAGCCTCCGCAATGATGCCGCGCATCTGGTCTGTCTGGAGCAGCCCTTCTCGGAGTTGCTTCCGCGATTCGCGAATGCGCAGGCTACCGAGCGCCTCGAGCACCGTGTCGCGTCGCTGGGTGGTATCGATTGCAGTCTGCCACGCGTCGTCTGTGCTCTGCGACCGGAGCGCCCGCACGCGTTCGTGTTCGCCGGAGGTGAGCTCGCGTCCGCCCCGCGCGGCGCGCGACACGATGATCTCGGCCGCCGCGAGCGCGCGTATGCGGGTCGACTCCGCAGCGCGCGCGGTGACCGCAATGCGAAGACTCGCTGCGCGTTCATCGAGGGCCCGCGCGAGAGTGTCACGATGTTCGGGTGAGGTGGTGAGCTCGTCAAAGGCGCGTTGCGTCGCGGCTAACTCGTCGCTGTGCGCGGCGGCGCCGTCGATTGCGTGCGCGCGGCGCACGCGGCGCAACTCATCTCGCAGCTCGCTGGCCTCGGCGAGTACGGGATCAGAGCCGAGGGGGAGCATGAGCGTCACGCTACCACGGGCCCGGGTGCGTATCAGTGGAGTGCGAGACGATGGTTAGTCTGGGTGCATGGTGGTCGCTGCTTCCGTCGCTGCCGGTCGGTTAGAGGCCGTCGGCGCGATCATCGGCGTGCGGGTGCGTGTCACCGAAGAACCGATCTGGCAGTTCACGGACGACGAGCTGCGCGTTGGGCTTGGGTGGTACGCCGAGCGCGGTCACAGCGAGAACGAGGCCGTCGCGCTTGCCTTTTTGCACCTCTGGGAGGGGCCGCGAAACGCGCGCATCGAAGCGCCGCGCGCCAGGCGACGGCAGTCGTTCTCGCGACTGCGCCGAGATGCGGTTCCCCTGTTCGACGCGGTGTACCGCGTGCAGTCGGGGCTCGAAGTGCTTGCCGCGATGCCCGGCTTGCGCGCACCGCTCGCGGCTGCGGTGTACCGCAGCGTTCCCGATGATGTGACGAGTTGGCCGCGCCAGTTGCAGTGGATCGCTCTCGTGCTGTGCGTCGGGCTCGTGGGGCAGGCTGACGAGCTTCGCGTCAGCTCCGAGGTGCGTCAAGCCTGGGACCAGCTCGTCGCGGAAGCGCCCGGGACATCGAAGTTTGACGCCAAGCGCGAGGTGCCGGATGCCAGCGGACTGATGCGACGTGTCATGGCGCCGGGCGCCGAAAGGTCGGCGGTGCAGCGTTACGAGCGCGCTATAGCGTGGCTCCTGCCGACGTACGATCTGCTCGGAGCGCGTGATGCCCTGGACCGGGGGATCGATGGCCCGGGCGCTGACGGGGACCCGCCGGATCATGACTCCGAAGATGCTCCGCCGACCGGACTTGAGGCGCCCGGCGCGGGCACTGGCGGGGACGGCGGTGCTGGGGACGACGATCCAGAAGGCGCCGATGACCCCGAGGGCTCCGCGGAGAGTGATGCCCCCGACGCGGGCGACGAACGGGCTCGTGCCGGCGACGGCCGGGAGACAGCCGAGGGTTCGGATCTCTTCGCCGCAGAACAGGCGGGGTTCGTGCAGACCATGCTCGAGACCCCCATGCCGGGCTCCGGCACCCGGCTCGACCCGGGGGCACAGCCCCAACGAGACCGCGAAGCTGGGAACCCCGGGGATGCGCCGGCGCTTACCGATGGCGGTGGCCCGGGGGCGGCGGGCGGCGCCGCGAGCGCCTCGCTCGCGGACTATCGTGCCCGAGCGGTGGCACTCGCCGATGCCATCGAGCGCATGCGCGCCGTGTGGGCGAAGGTCGTCGCTGAGCGAGTGGCTCCACGCCGCCTGCCGAGTCCGAGACCGTTGCCGGAGGGTGCTGAGCTCGCGACCGATTCGCTTGCGGCGGCCGTCGCGGAATCGCTGGCCGGTGTCGCGAGGCCGCGAGCGTTTCGGGATCGCGCGACGCGGCTGCGCCGCACCCGTCGCGCCGGCAGCACGGACTATGTGTTGCTGGTTGACCGCTCCGCCTCGATGCAGGGGCCGGCCGCCGACGCAGCCGCCGACGCGATGCTGATCATGTCTGAGGCGCTCGCCGGGGTGACGCGCGACATCGACGCCGCCGAGCGGCTGGGTGGCGCGTCGCTCGATCTCGACATCCGCACTGCTCTCATCGTGTTCGACTCTGCCGTCGAGGTCGTGAAACCACTGTCGAGTGGTCTCGACGATGCGGTGCGACTCGCTGTGCACCGCGCCGTGCGGTCACCTCGCGGATCAACGAACGATGGCGCCGCGCTGCGGGAGGCCGCGGCGCAGCTGGGAATTGCGGATGGCGAGAGCCGACGAATCGACGCGCGTCGCGGCGTCGACGAGCAGAACGGTCTTGAGCGGCGCCGCGTCGTGATCCTGGTGAGCGATGGTGGCTCGAACGACCCGGTCTCTGCGGAGCACGCGCTGCGTCGGCTACACCGAGCCGGCGTGCGCGTCCACGGCATCGGGATCGGCGCGGGCGATCTTGAGGCACGCTATGCGCCGCTGGGTCGCACGCTCACGGACGTGCGCACGCTTCCGGAAGTGCTCTATGAACTCGTGGTCGAAGATTTCGAAGAGGTCTCACCCGGGCGTCGGCTAGCGTGAGGGTGTTCGGATTATGGGCGTTCAGGTTGTGCGTGTTCAGATCGTGCGTGGAGAGGTGACTGGAATTAAATGACAGAGGCAAGCACGGCGTTTCAGAGTGGGTCGGCGTCGGTCGGGCAGGCGTCACGACTTGATCTCGTGCGTGCGCTGTTTCCGGATCTCGCGGCCGAAGTCGATGGTGCAGCCGCTCGCTTTGCCCCGCCGGGACGCGACGAAGCGTTCGATGCGAAACTCGACGCGGCCGCCGCTGCACTGATGCCTCACGCGGCGTTCTCCGATGTCGCCGATACGGAGGGGGCGCGACGGGCTGAGCGTTCCTTCGCGGCAGCGCGAGCGGCGTGTACCTGGCTTGACCTGGAGCTGCCGCAACCGGAAGCCTTTGTGGAGTCGGGGGCTGATCTGGCGGGGCTCGGTCAAGAGCTCGCGCGTGATGCGGAGCTGTGGGCGGTGCCGACGCCGTTTGGGCTGGGAGCGGAACGCTGGCGGGCCGCGTACGTGCGCGCCGCAGAGACGGTTGCGGCACTGGCGCCCAGCGCATCGGGGGAGTCGCCGCTCGTGCTCGCAGCTGAGGCCGAGCGCGAGTTCAAGCTGCTTGATACGCCGCCCGCTGGAGTGCCGGCGGTGAACTCTGGAGGGGCGGCGTGGACGCTGCGTCTGGTGCCAGCGGGTGAACGACCCCCGGTCCTTGGACTGGGGTTCGCCCACGGACCCCATGTGACACTGCCGGAGATGCTCATGCTGCAACTGATGCGGGTAGCATCTGGCGTCGCGCCGGTCGATTCCGCGAGTTTCACCTGGCTCGACGGTGCGCTGGCGGAGGGACGACTCGCCGCGCGTCACGTCTACGACGAGAGTGAGCTCGCAATCAGGATCACGTGCCGCGAAATCGGCAATCAGGGGCCGCACCTGGGTGCGCGCACGCCGCTCTTGGGCGAGAGTTCGTCAGCTACTCCCAGACGCTGATTGCGTCGTCGCGGGTCGACGGGAGCCTGGTCGAGCGACCCCAGGCGAGTACCTCTTCTGGCACGATCAATTTTTCAGGGTCGGCGCCGCTCTTCGCGATGATCTCGGCAACCGGCACGACGCCACCCGAGCGGCGCAGGATGCGGGCGCGCACGATGGCTCGCGCGTGAATGTCTGGCCGGCGCTCGGCGTCTGGGCGCACGAATCGCTGTTCCATGTACACGGCTTGATCGTCGAAGCCGAGGATGCGACTCTCGATCCAGAAGCGCTTCCAGGGGTTGAGCGATTTGCGGTACGAGATTGTCTGCCCGACAACCACCGGGTACCAGCCCTCGCGTGCAAAGAGTTTCCAGACGCCGTTGCGCTGGATCAGATCGAAGCGCGCGACGTCCATGATCGACAGGTACTTGCCGTTGTTCATATGGCGCAGAATGTCGAGGTCGGTGGGCCACACCCGGAACCGTGAGCGCGAGACCCCCTCGAACCCGAGCTTCGAGCCCCTACGGCCGACGAACAGCTGATGCCAGAGCGTGCGGAAGAACATGTGCATGGGGAGAGTGTAGAGGGATCGACAACGCGAACGCCCGGCCGTTGTAGAGGTTCTGCAAAACGGTCGGCGTGTATGCTGGTTCGGCGCGTATTCAGGCGCTCGAACTTTATAGAATCCGGAGAATCCCTGCATGGCCAGCTCGAACGATATTAAAAACGGCACCGTCATCAAAGACAATGGTCAGCTCTGGAGCGTGGTTGAGTTTCAGCACGTGAAGCCAGGCAAGGGCGGCGCATTCGTTCGCACGAAGCAGAAGAACGTCGTGTCGGGCAAGATCATCGACAAGACCTACAACGCCGGCGCAAAGATCGAGACCGCTAACGTTGATCGCCGCGACTACCAGTACCTGTACCAGGATGGCGCCGACTTCGTCTTCATGGACCAGTCGGACTACGACCAGCTGACCGTTTCGGGCGCCGTCGTCGGTGACTCCGCGAAGTTCATGCTTGAGAACCTGCAGGTGCAGATTGCGCTCCACGAGGGCGAGCCCCTCTACCTCGAACTGCCCACTTCGGTAGTACTCGAAGTGACCTACACGGAGCCCGGTCTGCAGGGCGACCGCTCGACCGGCGGCACCAAGCCCGCAACGGTCGAGACCGGCGCCGAGATTCAGGTTCCGCTGTTCCTCGAGACCGGCACGAAGGTCAAGGTCGACACCCGCACGGGTGAGTACCTCGGCCGCGTGAACTAGTCCTCGGTGTCTGCACGTACTAAGGCGCGCAAGCGCGCCCTCGACATGCTCTACCAGGCCGACCTGCGCGGCGAGTCAATCGCCGTGATCGTCAACGCCGAGGCGCAGCGCGCCACCGGCGAACCCGATCGCGCAGCCTCCTGGTTGTACGCCCGCGAAATCGTTGACGGCGTCACGGACCACCGTGACCGCATCGACGATCTCATCATGAGCTACGCCCAGGGCTGGACCCTCGAGCGGATGCCGCACATCGATCGTGCGCTCCTGCGCATGGCCTCGTGGGAGATCCTCTTCAACGAGGAGGTGCCCGCGGCTGTCGCCATCGACGAGGCCGTGGAGCTCGCCAAGGAGTATTCCACTGACGACTCCGGCCGCTTCGTAAACGGAGTGCTCGGCAAGATCGCGGATCACGCCGACGCATAGCGATCCGCGTTCGCGTTCTGCAAGCGATCCGCGTTCGCGTTCTGCAAGCGATCCGCGTTCTGCAAGTTGAAACTGGTCTCGGCCAGATTGCAGAACGCGGATCGCTTGCGTTGCGCGCGCCTCCACGTTTCATCGCTGGCTCCGCGCAACGTGCAAACCCTGTGCGATGGCCTGCATCAGCAAGTGCTGAACCGCTGGCCAGTCGTTCATGATCTGGGCGTACCCCACTCGAATCACGGTGAACCCCAGTAAACGGAGTTGCGCATCGTGCTCGTTGTCGTTCGTGCGCTGCGCGCCGACGTGCGTTCCGCCGTCGACCTGCAAGATAAGCCGCTCGCCGAACAGGAAGTCCACGCGGTGTCCCGCGACCCAGGCCTGTGGAACGCAGCGAACGCGGAGCCACTTGGTGCGAACACGAACGTAGCTTTCGAGCCCCGAGTCCGCGAACTTATCCATTGCGGTGAGCACGTCACGCGCGACACCTGTGAACGGGAGCCGCGCGAGCTGTTGGGCGCTGACGAGCCCTTGATTCGCAGCAGAGTCCCAGACCGCAACTGCATCTTCGAAGTGTAGGCAGTGAGCGACGAGGTCGAGGGCATTTTCGACCGAGTCTTCGAGCGTGTGCGGCGGGCGCTCCAACACGGGCGTGCGCCAGTGCAGCATGGTGCTGCCCGCGTCTGTTCGGCCCGGAACCCTCACAGCCGCATGTCGGCACTTGAGTTGCGGGAGCCACAGCCCGAGGCGACGGGCCTGCGACACGCAACTGATTGTGACGCCGTGGGCAGCTGCAAACACGAGATCAGGATCGGCGTTGATACGAGCAATCCACCCCTTTCTGGGCCGCACCAGCTCTCCACGACGCACGGCCCGATCCAGCTGATGTCGCGAGGCCCCGGCCTTCAGCAGCACTGAGGTACGCGCGACGCCCGCGGGCGGAAACGCTGGACGAACTGAACGCTGGGGAGGAGGCATACATCTACCTTCGCTGACATGAGCGAGGCATAGAGGCGGCTGCATCAATCGGTGGATAACGGGCGGTGTTGTGGGAAAACATCGGGTTGTGAGCGGCGGTGTGGCTCCGAAGTCGAAGAGGACAGCGCCGCGTTCGGCAAGCGATCTGCGTTCGGCAAGCAGGATTTGCCGAGCTTGGGCTTGCGGAACGCGGATTGCTTGCCGAACGCGGGCGGGCGGGGACGCGGGCGGGCGGGGACGCGGGCGGGCGGGGACGCGGGCGGGCGCGGACGCGCCGCGCCGCCCGCCGTGCGCATGCGATATGATGGAGCGGTTGCAAGCTTTTCTTTAAATTCCGTCCCGTGAGGCGGGGAAGGGGGGCTCGGTTATGGGAACGCGAACAGTACTCGAACGTGCTGAGATCTCGCGCGCGCTGACTCGAATCTCGCACGAAATCATTGAAGCGAACAAGGGCGTCGACGGACTCGTTCTCGTGGGTATTCCGACCCGCGGCAGTCTGCTTGCCAAGCGCATCGGTGACATCATCTCTCGCATCGAGGGTGTGCAGGTTCCCGTGGGCAGCCTCGACGTCACGATGTACCGTGATGACCTTGCGCATCACCCGACGCGGGCGCCGCGTCCCACTGAGATGCCGGCCACAGGCATCGACGGCGCGACCGTCGTACTCGTGGACGATGTGCTCTACTCGGGCCGCACGGTGCGTGCTGCGCTCGATGCGCTGAATGATCACGGCCGCCCGCAGGTGGTGCGCCTCGCGGCGCTCATCGACCGCGGGCATCGCGAGCTGCCGATACGCGCCGACTACATCGGCAAGAATCTGCCGAGTGCGAAGCACGAGCGCATCGCGGTGCGGCTGGAAGAACACGACGGCGTCGACGAGGTGACGATCGCGGGCGAGCCCGGAACCGGGCACCCAGGAGATCTCGCGAGCGCGGACACGCGCACCAACGCGAGCACCGAGCCCAACGCGAGCACCGAGCCCGGCGCAAGCACGGAGCCCACCGCATGAGGCACCTGCTCGATACCCGCAGCCTGTCGCGCGACGACGCGATCCTGATTCTCGACACCGCCGAAGAGATGGCGGCGACCCAGCAGCGCGAGATTAAGAAACTCCCCACGCTGCGCGGCAAGACAGTCGTCAATCTCTTCTTCGAGGACTCGACCCGCACGCGTATCTCATTCGAGGCCGCGGCGAAGCGACTCAGCGCCGACGTCATCAACTTCAGCGCGAAGGGCTCGTCGGTCTCGAAGGGCGAGTCCCTAAAAGACACGGCGCAGACGCTTCAGGCGATCGGCGCCGACGGCGTAGTGATCCGCCACCCAGCTTCTGGAGCCCCGGCGAAACTCGCCGCGAGCAACTGGATCGACGCCGGCGTGCTGAACGCCGGTGACGGCACGCACGAGCACCCCACTCAGGCGCTGCTCGACGCGTTCACGATGCGTCGACGGCTCTACGGCGACGCGAGCAGGGGCCGCGACCTCGACGGTGTCTCAGTCGTGATTGTCGGTGACGTCGCGCACTCACGAGTCGCCCGCTCGAATCTCTGGTTGCTGAACGCGCTCGGCGCGCACGTCAGCTTCGTCGCTCCCGAAACGCTGCTGCCCTACGGTGCGCGCGACTGGCCCGTGACGGTGCACCACTCGTTCGACACGGCGCTGCGCGAGGAGCGACCCGATGTGGTGATGATGCTGCGCATTCAGAGTGAGCGGATGCACGCCGCGTTCTTCCCGAACGAGCGTGAGTACGCGCGCATCTGGGGTCTCGATGAGCGGCGGCTCGAATCGCTTTCGGATCGCGCAATCGTGATGCACCCCGGCCCCATGAACCGCGGTCTCGAGATTTCTTCGCGAGCCGCAGACTCTGAGCGCTCGACGGTGCTCGAACAGGTCGCGAACGGTGTCTCAGTGCGCATGGCGGCCCTCTATCTTCTACTTTCTGGCGAGCGAACGGAGCAGGCATGACTGACACGAACTCGATCCTCATCCGCGGTATCAGGCTCGCGGCGGCACTGACCGAGCGTGGTCAGGATCACACCGACGCCGCGCCGGTCGACCTGCGCATCGAACACGGTGTCATCACCGACCGCGCAGTGCACGCGGTGGGCGGGCTCGAACCTCGAGACGGTGAACGCGTGATCGAGGCCGACGGCCTCGTAGCACTGACGGGTCTCGTAGACCTGCACACGCACCTGCGCGAACCCGGCTTCGAGCAGTCGGAAACGGTGCTCACCGGGACGCGCGCTGCGGCGGCCGGGGGCTTCACCAGCGTCTTCGCAATGGCGAACACGCTTCCCGTGCAAGATACGGCTGGCGTTGTCGAGCAGGTTAAAGCCCTCGGCGATTCGGCCGGGTACGCGACCGTGCGCCCGATCGGTGCGGTCACCGAAGATCTCGCGGGGGAGCGGCTGAGTGAAATCGGCGCGATGGCTGACTCGCGCGCCGCCGTGCGGGTGTTCTCCGACGACGGCAAATGCGTACACGATTCACTTCTGATGCGTCGTGCGCTCGAGTACGTGAAGACGTTTGACGGCGTCGTCGCGCAGCACGCACAGGATCCGCGGCTCACCGAGGACGCCCAGATGAACGAGGGCGCCCTGTCAAGCGAACTCGGGTTGAAGGGCTGGCCGGCGGTCGCCGAGGAGTCGATCATTGCTCGCGACGTGCTGCTCGCCGAGCACATCGGCGCGCGGCTGCACGTCTGCCACCTGTCGACGGCAGGCTCCGTCGAGGTCATCCGCTGGGCAAAAGCACGCGGCGTGCAGGTGACGGCAGAGGTCACGCCGCACCACCTGATTCTCACCGAGGAACTCGCGCGGACCTACGACGCGCGCTACAAGGTCAACCCGCCGCTGCGCCGCGAGGAAGACGTGATCGCGCTGCGCCAGGCGGTCGCCGACGGCGTCATCGACATCGTCGCGACCGATCACGCGCCGCACCCGGTCGAGGCAAAAGACTGCGAGTGGGACGCGGCCGCGTTCGGAATGGTCGGGCTCGAATCTGCGCTGCCGATCGCGCTGCTCACACTCATTCAGGCGGGAAACGCGAGTTGGGCAGAGCTCGAAGTGCTGCTGTCGCAGCGCCCGGCCGAAATCGGCCGCCTCGAGGGGCACCCGAAGGCGCTCGACGCGGGGCAACCAGCTGACCTCGTGTTGGTCGACCCCAGCGGCACGAGCACGTTCTCGCTCGGTCATCTGCGCGGGCAGAGTGTGAACTCGCCGTTCCTCGGGATGGAGCTGCCGGGGCGCGTGGCTTACACGGTGCGGCACGGCTATCTCACGCTCGACGACGGCGAGCTCGTTGCGGCAGATATCGTGGCGGCCGCCGCTCGCGACGCTGCGGCACTCGGGGCCACGCGGTGACCCGCGGCGTATTCGCGCTCGTCATGATCGCGCTCGCCGCGCTGGTGCTGCTCGGCATGTGGCTCGGCTGGCGTAGCCGAGCGCGGCGTCACAGCGGCTTTGCCGAGCACGGCGACGCCCTCATCGGCGCGGTGGTCGCGGGCTTCGAGCGCGTGAGTTACGTGTCGACGACTCCGATCGGTGCGCCGCTCGAACGGTTGTCGATCCCGGGCCTGCGATTTAAGGGGTTCGCAGATCTCACGATTCGCACCGACGGCGCGACGATCGAGGTCACCGGCGAACCAGCTGTGCACCTGCCGGTCGCTCGTTTGATCGGAGCAGGTAGTGCCAGCCGGCGCGTCGGCAAGGCGGTCGAGCGAGACGGTCTGTCGCTGCTGCAGTGGCGCGCTGCAGACGGCTCAGAAATCGAATCAAGTTTCAGATTCCCGTCACCCGCAGAACAGCTGCGTTTCGAAGACGCACTCACCCAGATACTTCCGGCTGCGACGCCGGATCACCAGACCCATTTCACTTCCCACACCACCCAGGAGGATGCGTGACTACGAACACGACCGAAGAAGCGGCGAACGGCGCCGTGGCGCCCGAGGGCGTCACCACGCCCCCGGCCTCAGCAGTGCCGAACGGCAGTGCTGTGCTGGTGCTCGAAGACGGGCGACGATACGTGGGCCGCGCATACGGGGCGACCGGGCGCACCCTCGGCGAGGTCGTGTTCTCCACCGGCATGACCGGGTACCAGGAGACACTGACTGACCCCTCGTACGCGGGGCAGATTGTGCTCATGACAGCACCGCACATTGGGAACACAGGCGCGAACGACACCGATATGGAGTCGCGCAAGATCTGGGTTGCGGGCTTCATCGTTCGGGATCCTGCACGCCGCGTATCCAACTTCCGCGCCGAGCGCTCGCTCGACGAAGATCTCGTGAACGACGGCGTCGTCGGCATCTCGGGCGTGGATACACGTGCGATTACGCGCCACATCCGCTCGGCCGGCGCGATGCGCGCTGGCGTCTTCTCTGGCGTCGACTTCGACCTCTCGGAGGAGGAGCAGCTCGCGCTCGTGCAGGCCCAGCAGTCAATGGCGGGGAAGAACCTGTCGGAACTGGTGACCACGCCTGAAAGGTACGACGTACCCGCAGCCGAGGCTACCGAGCGCGTCGGTTCGATCGCGGTGCTCGATCTCGGCATCAAGCGTGCGACCGTGCAGTACCTGTCTGAGCACGGCTTTGACGTCGTCGTGCTGCCCGCATCCACGCCGCTCGACGAGATCCGCGCGATTGCGCCAGACGCGCTCTTCTACTCAAACGGCCCGGGCGACCCGGCCGCGAGCGACGACCAGGTGCTTGTGCTGCGCGAACTGCTGCGCGACGGCGTGCCCTACTTCGGTATCTGCTTCGGCAACCAGCTGCTCGGCCGCGCGCTCGGCTTCGGCACCTACAAGTTGCCGTTCGGCCACCGCGGCATCAACCAGCCGGTGCTCGACAAGCGCACCGGTCGCGTTGAAATCACCGCGCAGAATCATGGGTTCGCTGTCGATGCGCCCATCGAGGGTGAAATCGACGCGCCCGAGGGCTTCGGCCGCGTGCAGGTGAGCCACTTCAGCCTCAACGACCAGGTCGTTGAGGGCCTTGAGTGCCTCGATATTCCTGCTTTCTCGGTGCAGTACCACCCCGAGGCCGCGGCTGGTCCGCACGACGCGTTCTACCTCTTCAACCGTTTCCGCGAGCTGGTTTCAAGCCGCTCCACCCGTTCGACCGGCGCACACGCCCAGGAGGCCTGACCCGATGCCCAAGCGTTCAGACATCAATTCAGTACTCGTCATTGGCTCCGGCCCGATTGTCATCGGTCAGGCCTGCGAGTTCGACTACTCGGGCACCCAGGCGTGCCGCGTGCTTCGCGAGGAAGGCGTCCGCGTCATCCTGGTGAACTCCAACCCGGCGACGATCATGACCGACCCCGATTTCGCCGACGCGACCTACGTCGAACCGATCACCCCCGAGGTTATCGAGTCGATCATCATCAAGGAGCGCCCCGACGCGATTCTGCCGACTCTCGGTGGACAGACGGCGTTGAACGCCGCGATCGCGCTGCACGACCTCGGCATCCTCGAGAAGCACGGTGTCGAGCTCATCGGCGCGAAGGTCGAGGCAATTCAGCGCGGTGAGGATCGCCAGATCTTCAAGAACCTGGTGATCGAGTCGGGCGCGGAGGTTGCGCGCTCGCACATCGCGCACACGCTCGAAGAAGCGAAGGAATTCGCGAAGGATCTCGGCTACCCGCTCGTCGTGCGCCCCTCCTTCACGATGGGCGGCCTCGGCTCGGGCTTCGCCTACAACGAGGAGGATCTAGTTCGCATCGCCGGTGACGGCCTGCACTACAGCCCGACAACCGAGGTGCTGCTCGAAGAATCGATTCTCGGTTGGAAGGAGTATGAGCTTGAGCTCATGCGCGACACAGCCGATAACACGGTCGTTGTCTGCTCCATCGAGAACGTCGACGCAGTTGGCGTGCACACCGGAGACTCGATCACCGTCGCTCCCGCGCTGACGCTCACCGATCGTGAGTACCAGAAGCTCCGCGACATCGGCATCGACATTATTCGTCGCGTTGGGGTCGACACCGGCGGCTGCAACATTCAGTACGCGGTCGACCCGGCCACCGGGCGCATCATCGTCATCGAAATGAATCCGCGCGTCTCGCGCTCGTCCGCGCTCGCGTCGAAGGCCACTGGCTTCCCGATCGCGAAGATCGCGGCAAAGCTTGCGCTGGGATACCGTCTCGACGAGATCCCGAACGACATCACGCAGAAGACGCCGGCGAGCTTCGAACCGTCGATCGACTACGTGGTCGTGAAGACTCCGCGCTTCGCGTTCGAGAAGTTCCCGGCCGCTGACGACACGCTCACCACCACCATGAAGTCGGTCGGCGAGGCGATGGCCATCGGTCGTAACTTCACCACCGCACTTCAGAAGTCGCTGCGCTCGCTTGAGAAGCGCGGCTCGTCGTTCCACTGGGGCGACGAGCAGCGCCCGGTCGCCGAAATTCTCGAGACCATCAAGCGCCCGACCGACGGCCGCATCGTCGACGTGCAGCAGGCGCTGCGGCTCGGCGCGACGATCGAGCAGGTCTTCGAGTCGACGTCGATCGACCCGTGGTTCCTCGATCAGATTCAGCTCATCAATGAGGTTGCTGAGACTGTGAAGCGCGCGCCGCAGCTATCGCTCGACGTGCTGCGCGAGGCAAAGGACCACGGCTTCTCCGACGTACAGATCGCCGCGATTCGCGGTGTTTCAGAGTCTGAGATCCGAGGCCTCCGTCACGGTCTGGGCCTGCGCCCGGTCTACAAGACGGTCGACACCTGTGCGGGCGAGTTCCCGGCGCTCACGCCCTACCACTACTCGTCGTACGACTTCGAGACCGAGGTCATCGCGAGCGACCGCAAGAAGGTCGTCATTCTCGGCTCCGGCCCGAACCGCATCGGACAAGGCGTGGAGTTTGACTACTCGTGCGTGCACGCCTCGTTCGCCCTCTCAGATGCCGGCTACGAGACGATCATGATCAACTGCAATCCCGAGACGGTCTCCACCGACTACGACACGTCGGATCGCCTGTACTTCGAGCCGCTGACGCTCGAAGACGTGCTCGAGGTCATCTACGCTGAGCAGGCGTCGGGTGAGCTGCTCGGCGTGGTGGTGCAGCTGGGCGGCCAAACGGCGCTCGGGCTCGCGCAGCCGCTCAAGGACGCCGGTGTTCCGATCCTCGGCACCACGCCGGAGGCAATTGACCTCGCCGAGGAGCGCGGGGCATTCTCACGCATCCTCGACCAGGCCGGTCTGCTTGCGCCGCGCAACGGCACCGCAATTGACGAGGAGGGCGCCATTCGCGTCGCCGAGGAGATCGGGTACCCCGTACTGGTCCGCCCGTCATTCGTGCTGGGCGGCCGTGGCATGGAGATCGTGTACGACACGGAGTCGCTGCACGGTTACTTCGGTCGCATCGAGGGCCACGCGCTCGTCGGCCCCGGCCACCCGCTGCTCGTCGATCGCTTCTTGGATGACGCCATCGAGATTGATGTCGACGCCCTCTACGACGGCGAACAGCTCTATGTCGGCGGCGTGATGGAGCACATCGAGGAGGCCGGCGTGCACTCGGGTGATTCGAGCTGCACCCTGCCCCCGGTCACCCTCGGGCACGACCAGATTGCCCAGGTGCGCGAGGCCACACTCGGCATCGCTGCGGGCATCGGCGTGCGCGGGCTGCTGAACGTCCAGTTCGCAATCGGCCAGGGCGTGCTCTATGTGCTCGAGGCCAACCCCCGCGCCTCGCGCACGGTGCCGTTTGTTTCGAAGGCGCTCGGGATCCCGCTGGCGAAGGCCGCATCACGGATCATGGCGGGTGAGAGTATTGCCGAGCTCATCGAGTCGGGGCTGTTGCCCGAGCGCGACGGTTCGCGTGCGCCGATCGACGCGCCGATCGCGGTGAAGGAGGCCGTGCTGCCGTTCAAGCGCTTCCGCACTCACGAGGGGCTCGTCGTTGATTCGCTGCTCGGGCCAGAGATGCGCTCGACGGGTGAGGTCATGGGCATGGACCGGGACTTCCCGACGGCATTTGCGAAGAGCCAGTCGGCTGCGGGAAGCGAGCTGCCCGAGAGCGGCACCGTATTCCTGTCGGTCGCAGACCGCGACAAGCGCTCGATCGTGCTCCCCGCGCTCCGCCTGCAAGAGCTCGGCTACCGTATTCTCGCGACGCAGGGCACGCAGGTCGTGCTCGCTCGCAATGGCATCACCTCCGAGGTTGCGCGCAAGCACAGCGCGGGCGCCGACGGTGACACGATCGTCGACCTGATCAACCGGGGCGAGATCGACATGATCATCAACACGCCGTCGGGCAGCTCGGCACGCGCTGACGGGTACGAGATCCGTGCGGCTGCGGTCGCGGCCGATAAGCCGGTCTTCACGACCGTCTCAGAGCTCTCGGCCGCCGTCGGGGCGATCTCGGCTCAGCGCAGTGGATTCGATGTGAAGTCGCTGCAGGAGTACCAGGCCGACCGCGACGCGGCGCTCGCGAGCGCATGACGCACGTGGCCTTTGGAGACCGGCTCGCGGCGGAGTTCGCCGCGGGCCGGTACCTCTGCGCCGGCATTGACCCGCACGGCCCGCTTCTCGCGGGTTGGGGGGTCGCTGACGACGCTGCCGGTGCTGAGCGGATGGGCCGAGATGTGGTCGCCGCCGCTGCCGGTGTCGCCGCCTGCGTGAAACCGCAGATCGCATTCTTCGAGCGTTTTGGTTCCGCGGGGTTTGCGGCACTCGAGCGGGTGTTTGCCGATGCGCGCGAGGCGGGGTTGCTCGTGGTCGCCGATGTGAAGCGTGGGGACATCGGATCGAGTTTCGCAGCGTACGCCGACGCCTGGCTGTCGCCTGGTTCGCCGCTTGAAGCTGACGCAATGACGGTCGTTGCCTACCAGGGCTTCGACACGCTCTCGGGCGCGCTGCACCACGTGGAGCACAGTGGTAAGGGACTTTTCGTGCTTGCCGCGACCTCGAACCCCGAGGCGATCGAGGTACAGCAGGCGCGTCGTGCCGACGGGCGCACCGTCGCAGCAGCGATGGTCGAAGATGCCGCGGCGTGGAATGCGGCTCACGCGGGCTCCGGCGGCGCTGGCGGCGCGGCCAAGATCGGGCCTGCGGGGGCTGTCGGGCCAGTAGGGTCGGTCGGCGTCGTGCTGGGTGCCACACTGGATCTCAGCGCCTTTGAGATCGACACCGCCGAGCGCCCTGCGGGGCCTGCCCTGCCGGTACTCGCGCCAGGCTTCGGTCACCAGGGAGCCCGGCTCGAAGATGCCTCGAGCATCTTCGGTGGTATCGGTCACGCGCTGCTCGCGAACGAGTCGCGAAGCATCTTGACGGGCGGCCCAACCGGTCTCGCAGACCGCATTCGCGAGCGCGCGGAAGCGGCTCACTTCGCTTTGGGCGTTAAAGCGGCCTAGGCTAAGACACATTGCGGAACGGAAGCACTGCGATACGACGAGGGAGCGACACAGTGACGACTGCTCGGATGATGCCAGAGGTGGATCGCGTTGCGGCAAATCGCGCGGCAATCGCTGCACGACAATCACGCGCTGAACTGAAGCGACGATTGCGCTCGGGCGAGGTATCACCCTTTCGTGTACTCGAACAGTCGCGCGTGCCCGGAACCGCCGCTGCCTCGCTACGGATCACCGATTTTCTCCTCTCGTTCCCGGCGATCGGGGCGGTAAAGGCGGAGCGCGTGCGCGAAGACCTCGGCATTTCAGAGCGCAAACGACTCGGCGGTCTCGGCAAACTGCAACGCGACCGCCTCGAGAGTTTCGTCCGTGAGCGCACCGGAACCGTGCGTGCGGGCAAGCGCCCGCCGCTCACGGTGCTCGCGGGCCCAACGGCAGTGGGTAAAGGCACGGTTGCGACCTATATTCGCGAAAACTACCCTGAAGTGCAGCTCTCAGTCTCGGCAACAACGCGCGCGCCGCGCCCGGGTGAGGAACACGGTCGGCACTACTTCTTCGTCGACGACGAGGGCTTTGACCGGATGCTCGCCGCTGACGACCTGCTCGAGTGGGCGACGGTGCACAACAAGTTCAGATACGGCACCCCGCGCCGTCCGGTCGTGGAGGCCGCGGATCGCGGCGCGCTGATGCTGCTCGAGATCGATCTCCAGGGCGCGCGTCAGGTTCGTGCCAGCATGCCAGAAGCGCGGCTGGTCTTTCTTGCTCCGCCGAGCTGGGACGAGCTCGTGGACCGCCTCGTGGGGCGCGGCACAGAAGACGCCGAAGAACGCGAACGCCGTCTTAAAACCGCCAAGGTCGAGCTCGCGGCGGCAGACGAGTTTGACGAGGTCATCGTCAACGACGAGGTGCCGCGCGCGGCAGCTCGGCTCGTTGAGCTGATGCGCGGCGACGGGTCGTAACCAGCAGCTCGCGTCAACATCTCCTGATGAGACAGCATGGCACCCTGGTACCAAGTCGGCCTGGCGCCGGGACTGGCGGAAGCTCACCCGCTAGTGTGGTGCTGTGCAACCGAGCCTGATGGACATCGCCTGGCACGTGTGGGGCCTCGGCGTCTCGCATGCGCTGAACGAGGTGACGGCACTCGACCCGAAGCAGTTTCTCGGCATTCCGCTCGCGCTCATCGGGGCTGCGCTGCTCGCGTTCGGCGCACAATACCAGTCGCGCGGCCTGAATAAGGTTGAGCGCCTCACTGGCGAGAGCGCGGGGGCTGGGCTGTCGTTCAAGCACGTCGCGAGCTTGTTTCGTCGCCCGTCTTGGGTGGTCGGTACTGTGTTTCTCGGCCTCGCCGTAGCGTTCCAGATCGGTTCGTTGTCGCTTTCGCCGCTGATTATTGTGCAGCCAATCGGCGTGGTGGGCCTCGTCATCACTTCTATCCTGAATTCGCGAGTGAGTGGCGTGCGCCTCGGCAAACGAGTGCAGTCGTCAATCGGCTTGGCGGTGCTCGGCATCGTGGTGTTCGTTACCATTGCCGCGTTTACGGCATCCGACCAGATCGTCACGGATAAGAAGCTCATCGAGATTCTGATCACATTCGCGGTGGTGTTCGCGATTATTCTCGTATTGTTCGTTGGCTTTCGGCACCGCAGCGTGGCGCTCATCTACATCGTTGGCGCGGGCGTGCTCTACGGTTTTGTTGCAACGTTCGCGAAGTCGGTCATCGGGCGGCTGCAACAGGGGGAGTTCGAATGGCTTACCTGGGCGTGCGTGGCGGCGCTGCTGCTCGGCGCCCTGATGGGTATGGTGTTCGTGCAGAACGCGTACTCGTCTGGCCCGCCAGACCTCGTGGTCGCGGGACTGACCGTGATCGACCCCATTGTCGCGGTACTGATCGGTATCGTCGTGCTCGATGAGGCGGCGGGTGCTCCCACGTGGGCCATTGTCGCGTTCGTTGCCTCGGCCGCCGTCGCGATCATTGGCGTCATCGGGCTTGCGAAGTTCCACCCGCAAAGCGGCGCATCGGCGCTTGAACCGCTGACCGGCCACGGCACCGCATAGCCACCCGCCCGTCACTCGGGAAGAGCGGTCGGAGCACTACGTCCCGGGCGAAACGCCGAGACGGTCGGGTCTCCGGTGATCCAGAATCGCCACGGGAACTTGGGGCCGCCGGCGACCCCCGCAACCCCCACCCGTGGCCCGGTCGAAATGTCTGGCTCGATGACGCTCGATAGGTCGAGGGCGAATGGGGCGCGCCACAGGCTCAAGCCGTCGTGCGTCTCGCGACGTATGCCGAGTGCCTGTGCGACATTGCCGGGCCCCCGCGCGAGCTGGCGGGCGGTGATGCCGGATCCGGGGCGCCGTGCGGTGCGTCGTGCTGCCGCGATCTCAGCGCCCTCGACCACCTCTCCCGCGCGCACGAGTACACCGGAGGCCGCGCCCTCGGGGGAACACACGAGGTTGATTGCGAAGTGCATGCCGTAGCTGAAGTACACGTAGGCGTGGCCGGGCGGGCCGAACATCGAGGCGTTACGATCCGTGCGGCCGTTTCGGGCGTGGGAGCCGGCATCGTGCACGCCCGGGGCACCGACCCCGTGATACGCCTCGACCTCGGTGATTCGGATCGTGACGGGTCCTTCGGGGGAGTCGACTGACAGCCGAGCGCCGAGCACGTGCGGGGCAACCTCGAGGGCGGGGCGAGAGAAATCTAGCTGTGGCATCCCGGCCATTCTGGCAGTAGCGAGCGACTTTCACTCTGAGCTACGCCTCTGGCGATCACCGCTTGATTTCGCGGCGAATGCCGAGGACGGCCCCGTACAGTTACGAGCACGTAGCGACCATTGCACCCGGTGGTCGCGTGCAAACGACTTTCTCGAGCGTCACCACCCGAACCCGGAGGTTTCCGTGTCCCAGCACCCCATTCCCTTCTCGTCGCCCAGCGGCTCGTCGGGCCCGGCTGGCGCGACCCGCAGGTTCCCGAAGCGCAGCGTGATCACGTTCGGTGTCGTCGTCGGTTTGATTGGTCTCGCGCTCATCATCTGGCCGTTCTTCTCGGCAAGCTGGATCTTGGTGGTGCTCTTCGGCTCGGCCTTGATCGCAAACGGTGCCGTATTGATCGCGCGGGGCCGCGGGTCGCTCGGCGGCATCCTGCTCATCGTCGCGGGTGTGGTCGCGATGGCGTTTACCGGCGCGACAGCGCGCGCACTTGTGAGCTTCGCGGCGTTCGGGCTGATCGCGATTGGTGCGCTCTGGCTATTCGCCGGCGCACGTTTCGCGCGGAGCAAGCCGAGCATCGGCATCGTGCCCGGCGCGGTGCTGCTCGTCGGCGGCATCCTCGCCCTGATCTGGCCCGGCGTCGCCCTGTCCATTGCAGCGATTGTCGGGGGTATTGTGCTCCTCGCCATCGCGACATTCATCGTCTGGGGAGCGACCCGTGTACGCCGGGTTGACGCGTCAGCTGCGACAATCGTGATTTAGTCATGACACTTGACTTTCCCTAGCGCTTGCGAAAGTCTTGTGTCATGGAGCTGCAAATCGCGGATTATGCGCGTGGTGAGGGCATTTCCGTGCAGCGCGCACGCGAGCTTGCCCGCAGGGGCAAGATCAACGCGAAGCGCGTTGGCCGCGCGTGGGTGGTCGTGGACGGTCGTCGCGAGGTACCGGGGCGACGCGCACTGTCGCTCCAATCTCAAGCTGACCTCATTGAGTATCTCAACACTCGTTCGTTCAAGCATGTCGTCGAGCGCCGCAGAGCTCGGTTGGTGGAACGGATCCAGGCGCTGCAGCGCTCGTCCGATCCTGCGAGCCTGCTTCGCGAGTATTTCGCTGGCAGTCCTCAGCCCACGGGCTTCGGCGGTGCGTCGATCGTTCGCGCCGCGACGAGTGGAAAAGACGAGCTCGTGCGCGACGTATTTCGGAAGCTCATGCACCGCGAGAATCTTCCCACTCCTGAAGCAGTCGGACGCAAAATTCAAGACGCGCGCTTGCTGCACGGATTGACGGTCGAAGAAGCCGCCAGTCGGTCTCAGATGGACACGAAGGCCTATCGGCGGCTCGAACGGCGTGGCGAGGCACGGTTGGGCAATGTCACAGCGATTCGAGCGCTCACAGCGGTCGGTTCGCCATTGCCAGCAGTGGTGAGGGCCAAGACCCTCGAGATGGCTTGATGGCCGTGCGCGATGTGCTGCACGCGTGGGTGTGCGGTGAATACGTTGGTCGGTTCGAGCGCGACTTCGACCTCGATAAGCCACGGTTTGTGCGTGATCCCAATTCGTCGGCTGAGTTATCACTGTCGATGCGTTCAGACCGGAAGATCGAAGCAGGGGCACCTCAGAACTTCCTAGACGCGCTCATCCCTGAACGCCAGTCGGCGAAAGACAGCATCCGGCGGGTGACGCATGCAAAGTCGACAGCAACCTGGGACCTGCTCGAAGCCATCGGGGGCGACCTTCCGGGTGGAGTAGTGCTGCATCCTGACCTCAACGGGCCGACACGCGAAGAAGCGTTCTCTCGGGTCGCGTCAGAGGCGCTGGTAGCTGCGCGGATCGCGGACATCAAGGAGGGCGGATCGGGGTTCGACGAGGACTATGGAGACGCACCACGTTTTTCTCTGGCTGGAGCTCAGGGCAAGTTCGCGTTTGCGCAGATTGGAGAGCAGTTCTTTTGGTCGGATTCAGCGTCACCGTCGACGCATATCGTAAAGCCAGAATCGAAAGTTCACGCCGGTCTTGAACTCATCGAGACAGCAACGATGAGACTGGCTCAACTGTCGGGGATCGCGGCTCCAGACACCGAGCGACGACACTTTGCTGGGCAGTCTGCGTTCCAGGTTGTGCGCTTCGATAGGGCAATTGATGCTGACGGAATACCGCACCGCATTCACGCTGAGGATTTTACGCAGGCCCTGAATCACGGCGGCGACAAATATCTCGTGAGCACTGACGAAATTACCGCGATGCTGCGCGAAGCGACCGGAGATGACGAGCTCGGCTACGATTTCTACCGGCAGTATGCGTTCAACTCGATGATTGGGAACGCCGACGCCCACGGGAAGAACTACTCGATTTTGTTTACCGCCGGGGGGCTACAACTCGCGCCAATCTACGACGCGATTCCCATCGGAATGTTTGCGGACTATGCGCAAAACCTCGCGATGCCCGTTGATGGTATGACAAATTACCTTACGATCGGACCTGCGGAATGGATCGCGTCCGCCCAAGAATCCGGACTTGATGTTGACCGGGTGCTGACGATCGTCGCCGAGGTGGCCGCGGGCATACACGAGCACCTGGCGGAGACGCTCGGCGAGATCGGCCACCCTCGCGTGACCGATGCGGCGCTCGATGACATTCGAACCGCAGCAGACCGTCACACCGGCAAGCTAGCTCTCCCAGGCTCGGGTGCCGTCATCTGAGCGGTCGTTGTGCCGCAAGGGCCTGCTGACGCTCGCCTTCTTACACCCGCCAGGTGGCGGAGCGCCTTCGTGACCGGACGGCCATGACCGAAAGCAGCGCGCCGAGGCCGACCAGCAGTGCGATACCGATTGACACGCGTGCAGCCGGGCCGAGCCCCCACAGCTGGACCGACGAGCTGAGCGTGCCGAGAATGCCGTTGATAAGCATGAGGCCCCCACCGAAGCCCAGGGCTGCTGCGAGGAGCACCAGCGGAAAGAGCATTCGACGTGAAAAAGTGCGCGGCGCGAACGCATCGGCATAGCTCGCGGGGGAGCCGAAGGCTTCCCGCGGATCCTCTCCAGAATCCGCGAGGTGGCTAATCGTTTCGAGAACGATGCGATCAATTGCGTCTTGCGGGACGTCGCGCAGCTGGAGTTCCTCCGCGAGCTCGTCGGTATATGTCGCGCTGCTCGTGTGATTGGTTTCGTGAGTCATGGCGCTGCGCCTTCCATCGAATTGAGGACCGAGGTGGTTGCGATCGTGAACGCGGCCCATGATGAGCGAAAGCCGGTAAGCCACTGGCGACCTGCCGCGGTGACCGCGTAGTACTTTCGCCCGGGGCCGCCGTCACCCTCTCGCCAGGTCGCTAGCAGCGTGCCCTCTTGCTCGAGACGGGCGAGCAGCGGATAGAGCGTGCTCCCTTTGATTGAACCGAAGCCAGCCGCCGCGAGACGCTGCGCGATGAGATACCCGTACGCCTCTTCATCGCTCACCAGTGCGACGACGACACCGGGCAGGGCAGATCGTACCCAGTCGCTTGGCCAGCCCGCGTTTCCCATGACTAGATCATTACACGGACTAGTTAATGTTTCTACCTAGTTCGACGTACTCGAATTGCAAACACCGCGCATCCAACGCCGACGAGCGCGGCGACGCCGATGCCAACGGCCATCATCTGAGCGGAGCCGAGCGGTGACGGGCCGCCCGCCGCAACGAGAATGCCTACTATTGCTGACGACACAGCATTCGCGATGAGTTGCGTCGTGCTGACGCCCGCCGCGGCTTTGGCGCCCTCGCTCGGATCGCTCGAGCTGCGCATGGCCGCGACGCTGAGGTGCGGAAACGCCATGCCGATGCCGCAGCCCGCAGTGAACAGCGCGGCTGCCCAAGCGAGCACGAGCCAGCCATCGGCGCCGTCAGCGGCGAGTGCCGCGTAGGCGAACAGGCCCGCGGCGAGTACGCCCGGTCCGAGCAGCATTACCGCACGGCGACCCCGGGCGGAGTTGATGTTCACGCTGAGTAACTGCGCGGTCGTCCAGCCCACCGACAGCGCGGCGCCCAGGAATCCGGCGATCAGCGGCGAGAGCTGCGCGAGCTGTTGCCCGAACAGCGGCACGAATGCCTCTGCCATCGCGCCCGCGCTGAGCAATCCGAGCGTGAGGTAAACCCACTTCAGGGGATTACCCCGTCGGTACGTGAGCCTGGGCAGCACGGTTGCGCTTGCGACACGCTCTCGAGCGACAAACGCGATGAGTACGAGAATCGACAGGCCGAGACCCACCGCGGTGGCGGCTCCACGCGGCAACACCGCTGTCACGCTGAAAGCTGCGGCGGCTAGGGCGAGAAGGGTCAGACCCAGGACCGGGATCGGCGGAACGTCAGCGGTGTTGTTCGCGGCCCCCGGGACGGCCTTTCGCGAGATCCACGCGAGTGCCAGCGCGATGACGGCGAGCAGGGCGAAGGCGCCGCGCCATACGCCGAACTGCGCGAAGAGTCCGCCGAGGCCAGGGCCGAGAAGGTTGCCGACGCCCCACATTGCCGAGACGAGGCCAGCCGCGCGCGTCCAGAGGCGTTCGGGTAGTGCGGTGCGGATGACCGCGTAGCCGAGTCCCGCCAGCAACCCGCCGCCGAGCCCCTGCACGGCCCGGCCCGCAAGAAGCACGCCCATCGAGGGAGCCAGCATGTTAATGAGCGTGCCGACTGCGAAAACGACAAACGCGGCAACATACGAGCGCGCGGACCCGAATCGGGCAACCGCGCGTGTGACGAGCATCGATGAAATCACGGACGCAGTGAGGAACGCGGTCGCAGCCCACGCAAAGAACTCCGCACCACCGAATTCTGCGACCGCTGACGGGAGTAACGCGGCCGTCACGTACACGTTCGTCGCGTACATCGCGACGCCGCCAGCAAGCACGAGAGCTGCGGGGAGGTGCTGGGGGCTGAAGAGGTCGCGCCACGTCCCCGGTGGGGTTGCGGCCCGATCGACGACTGGAATCTCAGAAGTGTTCGAGGGCATGATCACACCGTAGAACCTCAAGTAAGGTTGAGGTCAAGCAATGATGTGCCGCATTGCCCGAATGGAGCAGTGATGACGAAACTCGGGCCCACCGACCTGCTCGCGATCGGCGAAGTGGCTGAGCGCACCGGCGTGGCGGTGTCTGCTCTGCACTTCTATGAACGCGAGGGACTGATTGCCAGTGTGCGCACAGCCGGGAATCAGCGCAGATACTCGCGTCACGTGCTGCGTCGCGTCGCCATCATCAGGGTTGCGGGGCGCATGGGCGTGCCGCTCGCGGAGGTCGCCGCCGAGTTTGCGCGTTTACCCGCCGACCGCATGCCGAGCAAGCGCGATTGGGAGCGCATCAGCAGTCACTGGCGAGGAAAGCTAGAGGCACGAAGGCTTGAAATTGAACGCATGGAGCGGGAACTCACTGGGTGCATCGGCTGCGGGTGCCTCTCTCTCGGCACCTGTCGCGTCTTCAACCCGGATGACACGCTTTCAGCGGACGGACCCGGGCCGCGGTTGCTTCCGAAGATCGATCCGGCGGCGATCGATCCAGCTGAGATCGATCCGGCGGCGATCGATCCAGCAGAGACGGCAGAGCGACTGCGCAACCCCGATTAGGCGGCGCGGTGCTCGTGAACTTCGGTGCTCACGTGGGTGCCGTTGAGCTCGAGATAGATCTGGCTCTCGGTGCGCGAGAGGGTAAATGCATTTCGTCGCGCGACGGCGTCGACGACGTCTGCGACGAACCCCGCATCGAAGCTCACCACCGCGATCTCGGCCGCGCGATGAATCGTCTTGCCCGACCATGCCGCAACGACTTTTTCAGGATCTCGGTGCGTGTACACCACCGCCCGATCGGCCAGCTTGCTGCCGGAGTGCACGCGCGCAGCGTCGGGGGCGCCGACCTCGATCCAGGACGTCATCGCTCCGGTCATGTCGCGCACGAACACCGCTGGTTCGTCGGTGGTCGAAACGCCGCCACCGAAGGCGATGCCCTCCGTGTACTCCAAGCAATACGCCAAGATGCGCGTCACCATGAACGCCTCGGTCTCCGAGGGGTGGCGCGCCACCCGCATGGTGAACTGCTCGTAGACCCCGCGGTCCACGTCAGCCAGGTCCACCTCGAAGGTGTGCATCGTCGATCCAATTGCCATAACGAACGAGTCTACGGTGCCCTGAACTCCGAAACGTCCCGGTCGGGTCGCCAGCCCCGCCACACGGCATGTCGCAGCCGCCCCTCCGGGGTGAGTTCGCGATAGCTGACCTCGCCGACGAGTTGCGGCGTCACCCAGTGCGCTTCGCGATGCGCATCGCGCGGAACCTCGATCGGCGGTGTGGCACGCTCGTGCGCAGCGAGATCCGCCCGAGTGCGCCTACGGCCGTCACTCGTGAATCCACTGGCGATCCTGCCCGCGTATCTCAGCCCGCCCGGTCCCGCGTCGGAGACTCCCTTGATAGCGACGAGCAGCGAGGCAAAGCCCGCGGAGTCGGAGTCGCTGTCCCGCCAGCCGATCACCACAACCTCGACGGTGTCGAAGAGTGGCACCTTGAGCCAGTCGCGTGACCGGGCGCCCGCGCGGTAGGGGCTCGACCGCCGCTTCGCGACGACGCCCTCGAGTCCAAGCTCCCGGCTCGCGGTGAGCGCTGCAGCGGCGTCTCCGTCGAAGGCTGGGGGTACGGTGACCGCTGTTTCAGCGTGCACCTCGGACACACCGCCAACGACGTCGACGAGGAGCTCGCGGCGCTGGTCATAGGGGAGCGACGCACACGCGGTGCCATTTACCTCGAGCACGTCGAATGCGTACCACTGGACGGGAGTCGACTGGCGCGAACGAGCCACATCGCGCGTATCGGAGAGACCCATGCGTTCCTGAAGGCGCGCGAAGCTTGGTGCCCCGCGTCGGTCGAGAGCTACCACCTCGCCATCGAGCACGGCTCCGTCGATGTCGAGCCTCGTGAGCGCCTCACAGATCTCGGGAAAGCTCGCGGTGACGTCGCGGCCTGACCGACTCGTGAGCGTCACGCGAGTGGCGTCGATAATCGCGATCACTCGCATGCCATCCCACTTCATTTCGAACGACCACTCTTCGGCGGTGAGCTTCGCGAGGCTCGACGCGCGCGAACGGGTTGCGAGCATCGGGCGCGGCGCGGGCAGCTGGCGCGGCGCGGATTCCTGTGAACGTGCGGCCTTGAGGTGGATCATCCACTGTGGTGGGTCGACCTGCGTCCGGAAAAGTACGAAAGTACGTGTGCCGCCGAGCGAGCCGTCGGGGGCTCCAGTGAGCGTCGCGATGACCTCGTCTTCCCGCCACTTCTCATAGGTACAGGTGCCCGCATCCCAGATCTCTACCTCACCCGCTCCGTACTCGCCCCGTGGAATGGTGCCCGAGAAGTGTCTGTACTCCATCGGGTGATCCTCCGTCGGGACGGCGAGGTGATTTCGCTTGGGGTCGGTGGGCACGCCCTTCGGGAGGGCCCAGCTCACGAGCACGCCGTCGTGTTCGAGTCGGAAATCAAAGTGCAGACGACGAGCTTCGTGGCGCTGGATCACAAAGACGGGAGCGGGGGAGTCGCCTGCCGGTGCGCGGTGTGATGCCGAGTACGGCTCGGGCACCGGTTCCGGTGTACGAGCCGCATCCCGCATCGACCGGTAGGTGGACAACCGCTCCGTCGTGCGCTGCGCGGCGGCCGCGCGAGAGAGCGCCTCGAGCGGATCACCGCGACGAGACACGCGGTCGAGCACCTCACGAAAATCGAGGTGACGCAGATGCGGCGAGGCGAGCTCGCGCCAGGTTCGGGGAGCCGCGACCGTCGGGCGGGCGCGCCCGCGCAGCGAGTAGGGAGCGATGGTGGTTTTCGAGCCATTGTTTTGGCTCCAATCGATGAACACCTTGCCCGCGCGAAGCCCTCGTTTCATGCTGCTCGTGATGTCGTTCGGGTGGTCCGTCTCGAGCGCTCGAGCAAGCGCACGTGCGACAGCGGAGACCTGATCAGACGTTTGAGAGCCGTCAAGCGCCGCGTACAGGTGGATCCCGGCGCTGCCACTCGTAACCGGAATTGCATCGAGCCCCATGTCAGTGAGGATGTCTCGCGCGAGGAATGCCACCCGTGCGCACTCGCGAAGGTCTACGCCAGGCCCGGGGTCGAGATCGAGCACAAGACGATCGGGTGGCAAGCGCGTCTGCGCGAGCTCAGCCTGTGCCCGGGGGATTTCGAAGCGCCACTGCGGCACATGTATTTCGAGTGACGCGAGCTGCGCGAGCCAGACGAGTGTGGCCTCATCGTTCACGAGCGGGTATTCGTTGTCGTGGTCGCGGTGACGAATGACGCCTCGCCGCAGCCAGTCTGGTGCATCGTCACCAATGTCTTTCTGGAAAAACGAGGGGTGCTTGCCCTCTGCGCCTACTCCGTCCGGCCAGCGCTTGCGGGTCGCGGCCCGATCTTCACAGTGGGGAAGCATGGTCGCCGCGATCGCGCTGTAGTAGCCGATGACCTCACCCTTAGTCGTACCGTCTGGGTACAGTGTCTTGTCGAGGTTCGAAAGCCGGATCGGATGCCCGTCGACTCGCACCGTCTGCTGCACCGAGGCCATGGCTACAGCATGGCCCCCGATGCACGCAAGGCGTAGCCCGTTGACACTCAAATCGGCTCTACTGTAGGCATGAGAGCCATATGGACCGGGGCGATCACCTTCGGGCTCGTCAATGTGCCGGTGAAGCTGTTCAGCGCTACCGACGATCACGACGTCGAACTGCATCAGGTGCATGCGAAAGACGGCGGTCGGATTAGATATCAGCGCAGGTGCGAGGTCTGTGACCACGTGGTCGACTTCGCCGATATCAACCGCGCCTACGTCGAAGACGACGAGACGGTCGTGCTGACGAAGGAGGATCTTGCGGCTATCCCGCAAGAACGAAATCGCGAGATTGCGGTTGTCGAGTTCGTGCCCACCGACCAACTCGACCCGATCATGTTTGAGAAGAGCTACTTTCTCAAGCCTTCGGGCAAGTCTACGAAGGCGTATGTGCTGCTGCGGCGCACGCTTGAGCAGACCGATCGCACGGCGATCGTGCAGTTCGCGCTGCGGCAGAAGACGCGGATCGCCGCACTCCGAGTTCGGGGAGACGTGCTCGTGGTGCAGAATCTGCTCTGGCCAGACGAGGTTCGTGAAGCCGAGTTTCCGGAGCTCGACGAGCGCGTGCGAATCACCGCGAAGGAGCTGCAACTCTCCTCGGCGCTTGTGAAGAGTTTCTCGAGCGACTTCGATGCCTCCGAGTTTCACGACGAGTACCAGGAGGAACTGCGAAAGCTCGTCGCGGCGAAGCTGGCGGAGGGCGAGTCGCTCGACACGGACGCTACGTTCGGCGATGCCGCCAACGAGGAGTCGGGCGACGATGCCGAGGTCATCGATCTCATGAAAGCACTGCAAGAGAGCGTGAAGCGGTCCCGTGCAAAGAAGCGACCGGCGGCGAAGAAACGGCCTGCGGGGTCGAAGGTGGCCTCGACGAAAAAGCGAGCCGCGCCCCACAAGCCTGCCGCGAAGAAGCGGAGCGCTTCGAAGTAACTCTCATGTATCGTTCAGGGTGTCGGCGTATGTTGCTCACTATCGTTCAATGCGATCTACGGAGGCAGTCATGCAGCAGTCATTTGGTTCGTTCGGGTTCGGCGCCGGCACGCCCGGTGAGTCGCTCTGGGAGGCGATGGACCAGTTACGAAGCGGATTCGAGAAGCGAGCGGGTTCACGCATGGCGCGCGGAGACGTGCGCGCGGCCGTGCTGTCGTTGCTCGCTGAAGAGCCGATGCACGGGTATCAGATCATCCGTGAGATCGAGCAGCGCAGCGGTGGTTCGTGGAAGCCGAGTGCGGGCTCTGTGTACCCCACTCTGCAACTGCTGGCGGACGAGGGGCTGATCTCGGCTGAGGAGTCCCACGGTCGCAAGACGTACGCACTGACAGAGGCCGGTCAAGACGCGGTGTCGGCGGGGGATGTGAAGGCGCCGTGGGAGGGCTCGGCGAGCGAGCCTCACAAGCGTCATGGCGCACTGCCGCAGGCTGGGTTTGAGCTGGCGCAGGCGGCCGCGCAGGTTGGTCGTACCGGCAGTGCTGAGCAGACTGCCGAGGCGGTTGCGATCCTTGAGGACGCGCGCCGCCGTCTGTACAGCATCCTCGCCCAGGGCTGAGCCGCGTGTCGCTCGCCGACGCTGCTACTGACGTCGCACCAGGCGACGCGGCCGGAGAACTCGACCGCACCAGATACCGGCGCATCCTGCGATTCGCTGCGCGCCACCTCGCGAACGCCTGGTGGTACGAACTCGTGCTGCCCCGGCTCGGGTTGCAACGCATCACCGAACGCACGCGCGCGCGTCGGATGACGCGGTTCGCGCGCGCCTTTCACGCGCTCGCGATTGAGCTCGGCGGCCTCATGATTAAGGTCGGCCAGTTCATGTCTTCTCGACTCGACGTTTTGCCGCCCGAAATTACGGCGGAGCTCGAGGGTTTGCAAGACGAGGTGCCCGCAGAGTCCTTCGCCGACATTCGCACGCTCGCCGAGGCCGAACTCGGGGTGCCGCTGACGACGGTGTTTTCGGAGGTGAGCGAAACTCCATTGGCTGCAGCCTCGCTTGGTCAGGCGCACGCAGCGTCTCTCGCAGAATCACTCGCCGCCGACGTTGGTTTCGCAAGTGCGGTCCTGAAAGTGCAGCGCCCCGGCATCGATGGAATCGTCGCCGTTGACCTCGCTGCCTTGCGCAAAGTCGGGGGCTGGATGAGTCACATCAGACTCGTGTCGCGTCGCGTCGACATGCCTGCGCTCGTCGAGGAGTTCGCCGCAACGAGCCTCGAGGAGATCGACTATCTCGGGGAAGCATCAAACGCCGAGCGATTCCGTGAGAACTTCGCGGAACACGCCGGGGTCGGGGTACCAGAGGTCGTGTGGGAACGCACGAGCAGGCGCGTGCTGACTCTCGAGGACGTGACGGCCATCAAGATTTCTGATGTCGCAGCGCTTCGTGCCGCTGGTATAGACCCACACGAGGTGGCCCTGCGTTTCGCATCAGTGATGTTCGATCAACTGTTCACGCACGGCTTCTTCCACGCCGACCCGCACCCAGGCAACGTGTTCGTGACACCCGCGACTGAGCCCGGAGAAGACTGGCGACTCACCTTTATCGACTTTGGCATGATGGGTGAGGTGCCGACGGGCACTCGGGGTGCCCTGCGCGGGCTACTGATCGCAGCTGCGACGCGCAATGGCCCGGGGCTCGTGAACGCGATGCGCGAGGTTGGGGTGCTGCTGCCCGACGCGGACGTCGACGAGCTCGAGCGGGCCATGACGCAGCTCTTTGCGCGCTTCGGTGGCATGGGGTTCGCTGAGCTGCGCGACGTCGACCCCCGCGAGATCCGCGATTTCGGGCGCCAGTTCAGCGATGTAATTCGCACGCTCCCGTTTCAGTTGCCCGAGAATTTCCTGCTCATCATTCGCGCCGTCTCGCTCACCTCGGGAGTGTGCAGCGCACTGGACCCGAAATTCAATCTGTGGGACGCGATCGAGCCGTATGCGCAGCGGCTCATTCGCGAGGAGCAGGGGAATCTGATCACCGACGCAGCGAAGCAGGCGGGCGAGGTTGTGCGGTCGCTGGTCGCGCTGCCGACGCGCGTCGACGCGATCCTGAATCGCATCGAGCAGGATCGCATCGACGTGCGCGCCCCCGAGCTTGAACGGCGCGTGCGGCGACTCGAGGTGGCCGGCCGACGTCTCGTATCGGTTACGCTGTTCGGCGTGCTGATCATCGCAGGAGGGGTGCTCCGCCCGGAGGATGAGGTGCTCGGCACCGTGCTGATGGTGACATCGGTCGTACCGCTACTCCAGCTCGTGATTGGGTGGTTCCGGGGGTGAGGGACCCCCAGGTGTGCGGCTGAGCTACGGCACCGTAAGTAGCTCAGGCACGTCGATTGCGCCGCCGGCCGCCACGAAGTCGGCGGTCACCTCGCGCAACAGCTCCCCGTCAGTGACCAGCTCGATCGCGACGGCGGCGAGTGATTTCGCTGACGCGATCACTGCCTCGTCGGCCCGCACGCCCCGCGCATGCTGCACGAACTCTTCGGTGTGCATCCCGACGCCGCTGTCAGCGACGCTGACCATCGGGTGAATCGCCGGGATACGCAGCGACACGTTGCCGAGATCGGTCGAGCCCATACCGGTGCCATTCGGATCAGCGGGGTGCACCGTGCGGCCGAGCCGCGTGAAGTGCCGCCCGAATCTCGCCGCGATCACTGCGTTACTGCGCACCGGCAGGCACGGTGGGAGCGGGTCCCAGTGCACCTCCGCCGCTGTGCCGGTCGCGAGGGCCGCGGCATCAAAGATCGCTTGCAGTCGCAGCGTCAGCTCGCGAAGGCGTTCGGGTGTGGCAGCCCTCAGATAGAAATGCAAGCCGGATCGATCCGGAATCACATTCGGGCTTGTGCCACCGTCGGTGATGATGCCGTGTAGCCGGTCGGTGGGCAACAGCGACTGCCGCAGCTGCGACACGCTTTGGTACGCAGTGACCGCCGCATCGAGCGCATTCAAGCCGAGACTCGGGTTCGCCGAGGCGTGAGCGGCGCGGCCGCGATAGGTGACCGTGACCTCCCGCAAGCCGAGTGATGCTTCAGCGAGAACGTCACGCCCGGCATGGGGGTGCACCATCAATGCGGCGTCGACTCCATCAAAGGCGCCGGCCCTAGCCATGATTTCCTTACCGGTTCCGTTTTCTTCAGCTGGTGTGCCGAGCAGGATCGCAGTACCGCCGAGCTGTTCAATGTGCCGCGCCGCCGCGACATAGGCGCCGACCGAGCTTGCACAGATCACGTTGTGCCCGCACGCATGGCCGATCTCGGGCAGCGCGTCGTACTCAGCGAGAAACGCCACCACGGGCCCACCCGAACCGACACGGCTGACGACCGCCGTTTCGAGGCCGTACGCCCCGATGATGGCCGCGAACCCGTGTTCACGAAGATATCCGGCAACGCGCGCGGCAGCTCGGTGTTCGAGGAAGCCGGTCTCGGGATCATCATGGACCGCGTGGCTGAGACCGAGGAGCGACTCGCGCTGCATGTCAACGAGTGCGTCGCTCGCGGGCGTGGGTTCATGCGACATCAGCCACCACCTCCAGTTCTTCGGTGGCCCCGGCCGAGGCGCGATCGCCGAAACTCAGGTGGCCGGGCCCACGCTTGAGCAGTACGCACATGAATGAAAGTAACCCCATGCCCGCAAAAAACAGCATGACCGGGAACACGGAGTCAAAGCGGATCTGCAGGGCCTGCACAAGCGGCAGGGTAAGTCCGCCGCCGATGACACCTGAGATTTGGTATCCGAGCGATATCCCGGTCTGCCGCACCGGAGTGCTAAACCAGCCAGCCACGAGGGTGCTGATCGGTGCGTAGGCCACGACCGAGATGGCCATGCCGAGCGACATCGCGGCGTAGAGCCCGCCGACGGTTCCGCTCTGCAACAGCATGAAGATTGGATACGCGCCGACGACGTGAAGTCCGAGTCCAATGAGCGTTACCGTGCGCACACCCCATTTGTCAGCGGCAATCGCAGCGGGAGGTACCGTCACGATGGCGATAATCGAAGCGACGACTCCGGCATTGGCAATGTCGCCCGCGCTCAAGTGCAGCTGTTCGGCAGCATAAGCCGAGAAGAAACTTGTGACGATGTAAAAACCACCAATGGTGATCAAGAAACCACCGATCGCGAGCAGCAAGACCCCCCACGAGGATCGCAGCACGTTGAAAAGAGGCAGTTGCTTTCGCTCGCTCGCGCTCTGTGCCGCTTCCGCCTTCACAAATACTTCCGTCTCATCGAGCTGTGAACGAACGATAAGACCTATAGCGACGAGCGCGATCGAAGCGAAGAATGGCAGCCGCCAAGCCCACGCGAGCAATGCGTCGTCTCCGAACAGCGCAACGAGAGAGAACGCGCCGGTGGCCAAGAAAAAACCAACCCCGCTACCCATTTGTGGAAACGAGCCAAACAGAGCGCGCCACCGTTTGGGAGCTGCTTCGATTGCAAAAAGCACGGCGCCACCCCATTCTCCGCCAGCTGCGAACGACTGCAACAGGCGAATGAGCAGGAGTAGAACAGGCGCGAGATAACCGAGAGTGGCAAAGCCGGGAAGGAGTCCAATGACGATTGTCGCGATACCCATAATTAGAAGGGACGCCACGAGTGATTTTCGACGGCCATAGCGATCGCCGATGTGGCCGAACACTGCTGCGCCAATTGGGCGCGCGAGAGACCCGACTGCGATTGTGACGAACGAAGCAAACACGCCGAGAGGGCCGGGCATATCTGGGAAAAACACACTGGGGAAAATCACCGCAGCTGCAAAGGCGTAAATGCCGTAGTCATACCATTCGGCACTCGTGCCGAGGAGTGTCGCTGCCGCGACGCGAACAGGATTATTGCGAGTCGGCTGCGAGGGAGACGGAGGTGCAGCTATGAGCTGAGAAGCACGGGACATTCGGGATCCTTCCGGCCGCATCATCGCGGCGGACGCTATTTGGGTCCGAAGTGACCCAAATACTTCTCGAAAAGCTACTCGCTTCCAACAACAGTGTCAATATTGCACCGTGGACGGCGAATGAAGCTGTCGTAGTCAGTACGCTAATGCCATGAGGGCAGCAGAACGTGTGGCTCAGTTGTTGCGCAGGCGCATTGCGCTTGGCGGGTTCACACCGGGGGCAAAGCTCCCCACCGAGCGCGAACTCGCCGAGTCGCTCGGAGTGAGCCGCAACACCATGCGCGAGGCGATTCGGATGCTCGCGCGTGAAAACATCGTGGCCACGACACTTGGCCGCGGGGGAGGGACCCGCGTAATCGGCTACGGCACCGCAATCCCCGCGGACGAGAGCTCTCAAGCCGCGGCAGAATTTCATCGCTTCATCGACGACCGCATGGAGTATCGGCGACTGATCGAACCCGGGGCTGCCGCGTTTGCGGCTCGCCGTGGCACGGAGGCGGAACGCAACGTATTGACCTCACTGCTCGCGCGAGACGTGCCAGATCTCATCGCCTACCACCAGGCCGACACCGAGTTTCACTTGGCGATCGCGGCGGCGAGTCACAACCCTGTGCTGCAGGAGGCAATTGCGGGCGGCCGGGCGGACCTGTTCATGGGTGGCAACGCACTGTGGTTGCAAGCGGATTGGCACCAGCTGTATGGCGACCGCACGCCGCTCGGAGACGTATTTCGAGCGGAGCACACCAACATCGCTGAGGCTATCGTCGCCGGTGATGCGACTGCGGCCGCGCAGTTCATGTGTGCGCACCTCGACGAGGCAAAGTCACAGTTTATGCAGCTGATCGCAGACCCGGGGTCGCGCGAGTAAACGGTTAAGATCACCCGAATCGGGGGTAGGGATCACTGTGATCCGCACCCCCGATTGCTCTTCATTACCTGTCGCGTGAGTTGCCCGGGGCCACGCGGGCCTTACGACGACGGGTCTCGGTCAGCAGCGCCGCGACGGCTCCTCCGAGCAGCGCCATTCCCGCTGCTGCTGCGAATGCGGGGGACGCTGCGCCGGTTGTCGCGAGCCGACTCGAACTCACTGTCGTCGGGGGAGCAGGTGTCACCTGCTGCTCAACCGGGGTTACCGGCGGCTCCGTAACCGCTGGGCTTTCGGTCTCCCCGCCGTTGTCGATCGTGGTTGGCGGTTCCGCTGTCGGAGGCTCCTTCGTTGGCGGTTCTTCTGTCGGTGGCTCCTCCGTCGGCGGTTCCTCGAAGTGGGTTGCGACGTTCACGATGTCACCGAAGGATGCTGTGGCGCCGTTCGTGCCGTCAGCGCCGAGGGTCACTGCAAACTGCTGATCAGTACGATCGAAACCAACCGGTGCTGCGGTTTCCTTCAGCGTGTAATCACCATAGGGAAGGTTCGGAACCGACAGCTCGCCCGGATCAGCGTCTCCGTCGTTTGCGCCGCCGTCGACTACAGCAAGATCACCAGACGGGCCGGTGAGTAGCCACTCAGAACCGTCAAGAAGCGCGCCCGATTCGGTGACCTTTTGCCAAGACACGGTCCCCGCCCGCGGCGCAGCGTTCGCCTCGTTCTGCAGCACCAGCGAGACGCCCGCGGTGCTCCCGGGCGACACCTCGTACGTGCCGTCGTCGAGCTTCACGACGCCGTCACCCTGCAACGTCCACTGACCCCACACGGTATCTGCGACCTCCGGCAGATCAATCTCCTGGATGATGAACGTCGACCCAAGCACGGCGCGGTCGCTGCGCACCGGCTGACCGACCTTCAGTGACATCTGCTTCGCGGGTTCGTCAGAACCCTGTACGGAGTAACTGACGGTGAAAGTCGCGTCTTGCGCGGCGTTGGCGTTTTCTCCGACGATCGTCTTTTCGAGCGAAAACCGCGTGTACACGACCCCGCTCCCGTCGCCGCCGCCGGCGAGCTCCGCAGTGTGTTGTGACGTCACGATCGTGTTTTCGACACCCGCAGTGTTTCCAAAGACGTCCCCGGGAAGAACGATTCCATCAGCCTGCGTGTTGTAAGCGAGGCGATATGCGTAACCGCCCATGGGGAGGCCGTCTGCCGAGAACTCGGCCGACTTGTAGTCAGCCGAGAACGTCGCGGTAACGAGCGATATGTCGGCTGGCTCCCAGTCGCCAACGAAGTCCCCGTCGACCACGGCGCGACGGTCGAGCCACACCTCACCCGTGTAGTGGTGATTCTCGAGCGACGGATCAAGCTGATCGCTCACCTGGAACGAACCATCTTCTACGTAGGTCGACGGGATTCCGACGGTCCAACGCATGATGCTCGGGTCAGCGGTTGCATTTGAGAATTTGTATGGCTCGCCCCACTCGGCAAGGCTTTCGGGGATGATGCCGCCCTCGCCTGGCAAATCGACAACCACGTGCTGGTCGCCAACCTCGAAAACAACGGTTTCACTGTCGGTCGCGCGAGTTGCCATACCCGATATCCAGAAGGTCCCGCCGACGTCAGATTGGCCCTCAACAGCGGCAGTGAGCGTGCAGACGAGTTCGGGTCCGTCGCCGTCTGAGACCTGGCAATGCGCCAGTTCGGCGCCCGAGCCTGGGTCGGTGAGGGAAAAGTCGCCCGATCCATACCTGCCGAACTCGGGTGGAAGCTGCATGCCGAACGTATCGCCGGCCACGGCCCCGTCTGGCATGGCCCACTCGCCGCTGACGACGACGCGGTCCCACTGTGAGAGCGGGTTGTCTGTCCGGTCTTCGCGAGTGATAGAGAGATTTGAGATGGCATGAGGGTACGTCACAGTCGGCACAGCGATCGCCGGAAGTGCTCCGCCAGCGGTAAAGAATGTCGCGAGAATGATGCCGAGCGCGGCGAGTCTTCCGCTGAATGCGCGCGACTTCGGTTTTCTGCGCGCCTTGAACTTCCAAAATTGTGTTGACATCGCTGTCAAGCCTCCCTAAACGTACCGATCCGCAAGATATTGCAGAACATCCCAATCGATTACACGGAAAAAGTGTTGATTCGTGACGCACGCCTGGATGGAATCGTGTGTAAATACTTGATCGGTACGGAGTGTGGCGCATCGGGTCGTCCACGCCGCGGGTGCTATAGCTGAAAACTATGCGTCACATAGAAGCTATCGCCCTTGTGCCACATATGGCTCTTCTTCACAATTGCTCATGAGTGTCAGCAATGATGCAGTCACCTGGAGAAGAGAAGAGCCGAACCGATGTCTGTTCGCAAACGAATCACTGTGATCGCTGCCCTGGCGGTGGCGGCCATCTCGCTGAGCGCCTGCTCAACTGGCGCGAGCGACTCTGCGGAGTCGAAAGACGGTACCCGCACCGTGACAATCGTCACATCAAACGACGCGCCATTCTCGTATGTCGACGAGTCGAGCGGAGAGCTGACCGGCATCGATGGAGAGATGCTGAACGCCATGGCCGATGAGCTGGGATGGAAGATCAAGGTCGTCACCACCGACTTCGCCACGATGCCGCAGACGGTGCTGTCAAAGAAGGCGGACTTCATCGCTGACGGTATGTATGTCACAGACGAGCGTAAGAAGACCCTCTCGTTCTCCGACACCTGGTACTCCCAGGGCGAAGGCATGCTCGTACCCTCTGACTCGAAACTGAAGTCTCGCGATGACGCGAAGGGCAAGAACATCGGTGTCATGACGGGAACCACTCACCTCGAGATCGCGCAGTCACTCACCGATGAGGCTCACATCAAGATGTACGACTCGCAGGCCAACATGCTGCAGGCCGTCGCGAACAAGCAGGTCGACGCGGCGTTCACTGACCAGGCCGTCGTGGCGTGGAGCCTCACGCAGAACCCCAACGACAAGGTGAAGCTCGTCACGCCTTACGAACCGTATTTCCCCGGCACCATTGCTGCGGCGTTCCGACAAGACGATGACAGCCAGAAGATGCTGAAGCAGCTTAACGGCGCTCTAGCTGATCTGAAGGCAACGCCGGAGTACCTCAAGATCCTCAAGAAGTACGGCCTCGGCGAAGACAACGTCGCGGAGTAACCGTCCTCTGGCGGGGCACCATGTGTGCCCCGCCACACCTTCTGTACAGGGAGCAACATGGAATTCATCGAAAGCGTCTTGGGCGTATTTCCGGCGTTGATACGGGCTATCCCTGTCGTCGCCCAGCTCGCGATCGGGGCGATGATCGTCGCGCTCGTGCTGGGCTTGTTTGTCGCGCTCGCGCGACTGTCGCAGAGCAAGATCCTCCGTACGATCGCCACGGTGTATGTCGAGGTGCTGCGCGGCACGCCGCTGCTCGTGCAGCTTGTCTACATCTATTTCGTACTGCCAGTGGTTGGCATACAACTCGACCCGATCGCCGCGGGCATCATCGGGCTCGGACTGAACTACGCCGCGTATCTGTCGGAGGTCTACCGCACATCGATTCTCGCGATTGACGGTGGGCAAACGGAAGCCGCGCTGTCGCTCGGATATACGCCTACGAAAGCACTGTGGCGCGTTGTGATTCCGCAGTCATTCAAGGTCGCGCTCGGGCCAATTGGTAACTACTTCATCGCGATGGTGAAAGACACAGCGCTGACGTCGGTGATCGCGGTGTCTGAGATCCTGAAGACCGCGAACACGCTCAATGCGCAGACGTTTCAGACCGTCGAAATATACACCGCAGCCGCTCTGCTGTACCTCGCACTCTCGCTGCCGCTTTCGCGCCTCGTGATCGTGCTCGAACGAAAGGTGAGGGCTCGTGCCTAACTCGGTCATCAGGATCCAAGACGTCCACAAGACCTTCCAGATTGGTGAGAAGCCAACGCTCTGGCAGCGGATGCGCGGTCGGCCCGACGCACGTCGCGAACTCGAGGTACTGAAGGGCGTCAACCTCGACGTCGCGCCAGGTGAAGTGGTCGTTGTCATCGGCTCAAGCGGATCCGGCAAGTCGACTCTGCTGCGGTGCATCAACAAGCTCGAGGTGATCAACTCTGGTCGCATCTTCGTGAACGGTCACCTCGTTGGCTACCGTGAGCATCAGGGCGAACTCGCGCCCGAGTCGGCCCGTGAGACTGCGCGCAAACGTACGGATATCGGCATGGTATTTCAGCACTTCAACCTGTTTCTGAATAAGACGGCGCTGGAAAATGTGATGGCGCCGCTCATTGACGTGAAGAAGATGTCAAAGTCCGCCGCGCGTGAGCGGGCGCTTCCGGCGCTGGAGTCGGTCGGCCTGCAGGATCGCATGGAGAACTATCCGTCTCGGCTCTCTGGCGGCCAAAAGCAGCGCGTCGCGATCGCACGCGCGATGGCGATGGAACCGAGCGTGATGCTGTTCGACGAGCCGACGTCGGCACTTGATCCCGAACTCGTGGGCGAGGTGCTCGCGGTCATCAAGCGCATTGCCTCGGGCGGCACCACGATGGTCATCGTCACGCACGAGATGCAATTCGCGCAGGAGATCGCCGATCGCATTGTCGTGATGGACGGCGGCAACATTGTCGAACAGGGACCCCCGTCAGAGGTGTTCGGCGCGCCTCAGCACAGCAAGACGCGCGCGCTGCTGCGCCGATCCGGAATTCTCAATACGCCAGAGACCGAGGTGGTCGACCTGCCGATCGACGAGGATCAGCGGTTCTAGCGTCGTTGTGGCGTGTGCGGCAGCGTCGACAGAATGTGGTCTTCGACGGGCGCGCGGCTGCGAAGTAGCCTGCTGATCAGATCGATGAGCTCGATGAGCGCGGGGGAGAGCACGCTGTTGCGCCGGCGAATGAACGCAATGGTGTCGTAGAGGGGCGTTTCGAACGGCGTGACAAAGATGCCCGGGGGAAAGTTATCGCCGCGGGTCACGGCGCGCGACACCATCGTGTCGCCGATCCCGCGCGACACCAGTTCGAGCGCCCCCTCAAGGTATTCGACCTCGACGAGGGTTTCGATGCGCCGCCCGCGCTCCTGCGCGCGCTCGCTGAGCTGGCGTCGCGTCGGATCATTCCAGCTGTAGCTGGCGTCGTACAGCACGACTGGGTGTTCAGCGATGCGCTCAATCGTCATGGGCGCGTCAACGTGAGCGGGATCGGCGCTAGCCCACAGCACCTCATCGCGAATCAGCGGGAACACCTCCAACTCGTCGTCGGGTACAGGAAGCACCACGATGCCTGCTTCGAGCCGGCCCTCGCGAACCCCAGAGACGACCTCGAAGGAGTTCTGGCCGAACAATCGCAGCTGCACATTCGGGCGATCGCGGTGGAACTGCTCGACGAGGTCGGGGAGAAAATAGAAGTTTGCGTTGCGCAGCACACCCAGCGAGATCGACCCCCGCTGCAGTCCACGCAGTTCGACGAGGGCCTCGTCTGCGCGATCGGCGGTGTCGACGATCTGACGAGCCCAGCTGAGCAGCTCAGTGCCAGCCGCGGTGAGTGTGAGCGACCGCCCCGCACGAATGAACAGGGGGAGCTGGTGGTGTTCTTCGAGCTTGCGAATAAGCGCGGACACCGTGGGCTGCGACACACCCAGTGCTTCGGCGGCTGCGGTGAAGGATCCGCCGTCGACCGAACATACAAAGGCGCGAAGCTGGGTGAGTGTCATAGGCTCATCCTATGCATAGTAGAGCCGGTTGCCTCGTTGTGAGGGGCAGCTGGTGCTCAATACGATCAAGCCATGAAGTTCACACAGCCCATTCTTGATCAATACGCCGGCCGATTTTCAGTGCTGAAGTCGCCGCTCGACGTACCCGCCGCGCAGCGCGACCCGAAGGTCGTTGAAACCGTTTCGGCGATGCTGCTCGACATTGAGCGTCGCGGCACCTACGCGCTGCGTGACTACGCGCGCAAGCTCGACAACTGGGAGGGCGACGACTTCGAGATCTCGGCCGCGGATATTGCGTCGAGCGGTCAGCGCATCGACGCGTCGCTGCGCGAGGCGATCGAACTCGGCGCAGAGCGGACGCAAGCCTTCGCCCAGCGCCAGCGCGCCGGCCACGTGAACTTCGAAGCGGAACTCGCCCCGGGGCTCGTCACTGGAGTGCGCTACATTCCCGTCGGACGGGTTGGCGCCTACATGCCAGCCGGACGGTTCCCGCTCACCGCGAGCGCCTTCATGACCGTGGGCGTTGCGAAAGCAGCTGGTGTGCCGCACGTGGTCGCGTGCACGCCGCCCCAGCCGAACGGCAAGGCGAATGACGCCGTGTTGTACACGGCACACGTCTCACACGTCGACCGCGTGTTCTTGCTCGGCGGCGTGCAGGCGCTCGCGGCGATGGCCTTTGGGCTCATCGATGACCTTCCGGCCGACATGCTCGTTGGTGCGGGCAACGCGTTCGTGGCTGAGGCGAAGCGCCAGTTGTTCGGACGCGTGGCAATTGACCTACTCGCGGGTCCGTCAGAGGTCGCGGTACTCTCCGACGAGTCAGTAGACCCCGAGCTGGTCGCCGCAGACCTGCTCGGCCAGGCCGAGCACGGGCCGAACTCGCCCGCAGCTCTCGTGACGACGAGCGAGTCGCACGGGCGCGCGGTCATGGCAGCGATCGAACGGCAGTTGCCGACGCTGTCGACGGTCGAGATCTGCGGCCCAGCGTGGCGCGACTACGGCTCGGTCACCGTGGCCGACAGCCGCGAAGTTGCTGTCGCGCTCATGGACGACCTCGCCCCCGAGCACCTCGAGGTCATCACCTCCGACGACGCGTGGTATCACGACAACCTCAGTAATTACGGCTCGGTGTTCTTGGGCCCCTGGAGCACGGTCGCGTACTCCGACAAGGGCATGGCGGGCACGAACCACACGCTGCCGACGGCGGGCGGCGCCAAGCACAGCGCCGGACTCTCGGTCTCGCGCTATCTGAAGCCCCTCACCTACCAGCGCATCTCGAAGGAGGCGACCCCTCTGCTAGCCCCCGCCACCATCACGATTTCGGCGTCCGAGGGCATGTCTGCGCACGAGGCGACTGCCCAAATGCGCCTAGACCGCTACGAGAGCTAGCCCAAGGGGCGTGCCCTGCCCCTGCTCCTGCCCACCCCAACGCCGTTCTTCTGTCGGCGCAAATGATCCGTTCACTCAGCTGATGCGATCATTTGCGACGACAGAACGGGGGAGTGGGGTTGGTAGCTTGGAGTCATCCCATCGGAAGGTTCCCATGTCGCACCCGCCCGCTTGCGCCCTACGCCCGTTTGTTGAAGCCGACGCGGCGTTCTTCGCGTCACTCGCCGCCGATCCGCGAGTGACGCGCTATGTGGGCGACGGCGCGATCTGGGCCGAGGAGCGGATTCGGGATCGCGTCAGCACCGCACTCAGCGGCATTCCAGTCGAAGCGCTGGGTGCCGCGCGTTGGTTCGTAGCGACCGACGGGGACGAGTCGGTCGGGGTTGTGGTTTCGTGGCGGGAAGCCGACGGCATCGAGATCGGATACTGGGTATCGCCGGAGCACTGGGGTCGGGGCATCGCGAGCGCGATGGTCGACGAGGCACTCACGAAAGTTCCCAGGGTGTTCGGCACAGGCCGACTCCTCGCGCGCGTCGACCCCGAAAATGTCGTCTCCGCCAAGTTGTTGACTCGGCGTGGGTTCCGGCTGATCCGGAGCGAACCCGGGTGCGACTATTTCGGGCTGGAGGAGCAAGCGATGGCTGAAGCTATCGCTTGCTCAAAGACTGCGCAGCCAGCACAGTCGCGAGTGCCGATTGTGCAGATCGACGCCTTTGCCGATGCACCGTTTGAGGGGAATCCGGCAGCGGTGATGCTGCTCTCGGAGTGGTACCCGAGCGATGTGCTCCAGCGGATCGCTGAAGAGAACAACCTCTCGGAGACAGCGTTTCTGGTGCAAGGGCTTCCGGACGGCGCGCTTGCCCCCAACCCCGATCATCCCGCCTATCATCTGCGCTGGTTTACGCCAGTGGTCGAGGTCGCGCTGTGCGGCCATGCGACGCTGGCGGCTGCCTCGTACCTATTCGAAGACGTGCATCCCGATGCGACTGAGCTACAGTTCATCACGCTGAGCGGGTGGCTCTCGGTGACGCGCACGGAGACGGGCCAGTATGCGATGGACTTTCCATCCGAGACGCCCGCGCCAGTCGCTATCGATCCCGTCATTGCTGAAGCGCTGGGTGTGCGCGTAGTAGAAGCACTCCGAGCGACCGATCTGATTTACGTGGTCGAAAACGCGCAGACGGTCATTGGTCTTGATCCAGAGCTCGCCGTTCTGGCATCGCTCCCCGTTCGAGGCACCATCGTAACGGCGCGCGGCGATGACACCGAATACGACTTCGTGTCGCGCTGGTTCGGTGCAGAGGCCGGCGTTTCCGAAGATCCTGTTACCGGATCCGCGCACTGTCAACTCGCGCCTTTCTGGTCAGAACGGCTCGACAAGCGCGACCTGCTCGCCCGGCAGGTATCAGCGAGAGGTGGCACCGTCAGAGTGACCTATCGAGGGGAACGCACGCTACTGACCGGCGGGTGCGTGAGATTTATGGACGGCACGGCGTTACTGCCGCGCAACGCGCAGTCGAACGCGGACAACTGAGCCGCTCGCAGGACGTTCGGTTTACTGCTCGAACTGCGGGGTAGTGGCAACGCAATTCACTGCTTCTCCAGGCTCGCCTTGGAATGATGCGATCTCGCGTTCGCCATCGAGCAATATTCGACAGCTCGCCGAGACGTCGGCCGCGGGTGTGGCGCTGAACGAAACGTCGTCGCCGGCGACGGCGATCGTGTCGACCGCCCACCCGGCGGAGTTACCCACGGTTCCTGGCAAGGCCGCGACATCGTCGATAGTGATCGTCTTTGGCTCTTCCAAGCGTCCATCACGATCGACGTACTCGACCGCGGAGAGTGGCGTTTCTGTGGCTGAGTCGGTGCTGATTTCGTAGGTTACGGCCCAGGCGTCTTCGCTACTTTTTCTCACGTCTTGGATGAAGCCGCACCCGGTGAGGGAGAGCCCGAGTACGGCGCAGAAGGGAACGAGTGCGAGCATGCGTGTGCGTTGTGTTTCGTGCATACAGACCAGTTTGGTGACCGGGCGGAACTTGGGGATCGCTCTGCGGTACCGACTGACTCAGACCCCAGTACGACCCGTAATTGAGGTTGGGCCACAAAACTCATGAATGGCACTCCGGTGCCAGGTCGCCACACCGCGGGTGGATGCGAGGGGTAATCTTCGACCGGAACCATGAATTACATGACACATCAATCCTCGTCTCAGCACATGATTCCTGATGCCACCGAACCGTCGCCGATCCGCGGTCGATACGCTGGCGCCGATATCGCAAGACTCCTTGCGATCATCGGAATGATGGCGACCCACCTGGTGCAACAGGCCTCTGCCGAACCCTCTGCGTTTGACCTCGGCGCAATCGCCGTCGTGACTGCAATTGCGGCCGGCATCTCGGCACCGCTCTTCGCGGTACTGGGTGGTGTGAGCATCGTGTTTGCTTCGCGCCGGTATTTGCGAGAAAACCGTACCCTCGCGGCGTGCGTCTCGCTGGCGACGCGTGGGCTCGTGCTTGTGCTGCTGGGTTTCGCGCTCGGTCTCGTTGACGCACCCGCGATCGTTGTGCTCGCATACTACGGCGTGGCCACGATCCTCGTCGCGCCACTTGTGAATGTACCGACATGGGTGCTCACAGGCATTGCTGTGATTATCGGGGCGTTCGGGGGCACACTGAATGCTGCCGTTCGTACGAATCTGGGGGTCGTGACAGAGGGTGGTTCGCTCTCGTTCGAGTCGTTCGTGACAGATGTTCCGGGCTCGCTTCGCGCGCTCGTGCTGACGGGCGTGTATCCAGCTATTACCTGGGTTGTGTATTTGCTTATCGGCATGGTGCTCGCCCGTCTACTTGTGTCACTTCGGACGCGTCGGCAGCTCCGCACGGTCGTCACGCGAGTCGCCGCCGCAGCGGTGGCAATCGCCGCCCTCGCTCAGCTTGCTTCCGCCTGGGTGGTGGCGCATCTCGAACTTTTCGGTATGTCGTTTGCTTCCGGCAGTGAACGCGAGCTCATTGAAACAACGGTGATGACTCCGACGTTCGGTGCGCCGTTTTCACCGGCGCTGTGGTCTCAACTCGTTGCGGGACCGCACTCAGGATCGCCAATGGATATTCTGCGCACCTCGGCTATTGCAGTCGCCGTCATCTGCGTCTGCATCTGGCTGTGCGATGCGCGGTCGCGCCCAGTTTCCGGAAGGGTCTTCGAGATGTTCAGAAGCGCCGGCGCCGCCTCGCTCACGATCTACGTGATGCACGTGCTCATGCTGGGGCTGCTCACTCAGACAGCGGTCCTGCGCCTCGCGGAAACTTCGGGATCAGGATCGAACGTCGCCGCTCTGCCGTGGTGGGCGATCGGACTGCCCGCCCTCGCGCTGCATGTCACGCTCGCGCTGCTGATTGGGCTCATTCTGATGCTCCTGCACCGCCGCGGCCCGCTGGAAGCGCTGACATCTGGCATCGCGAAGTTCGTGCCGCGTCGACTCGGTTAGTCGACCCGTTTAAACTCCCGGCAGGAAGGTCGCTCTCCCGACGATCGGTCGCGAATTGCGGGTGTCGACCTTCGTTCTACGGTGGGTGACGAGAACCAATTTCGTGTGCTTCGACGAGCTACTGGTGAGTCGCTCACGGTCATCGCCGTGGTGCTCGTTGCGGTAGGCATCGCTCGCGGTACGAGGATCAAATGAGGGTGTCAACCTCGAACACTTCGGTGCGCGCGACTGCCTGCTCATGCATTCCAGCCAGCGCGAGACGTTCGGGGTCTGACATGTAAGCCGCCAGTGCCGCAGTGTCCGGTAGATGAATGACCTGGACCTCGAGCGGCGCATCGGTGGCCGCACTCGGGGCGGCGTCTGAGGCGCCGGCTGTGGCTCGGCGAACCCGGCTCACCACTTCGCCGCCGTGTCGCGGTACCAGTCTGAGCACTCGATCCTCATACTCGGTGAGTGCGTCCTCCTGCCCAGATACCGCCCAGAGCAGCACACACAGTCGGAGGGTCATTCCGCCACAATACCGGCGGGAGGCAGGATTTTTGCGAGCTGATGATCTGCATAGGGTGAATTCGAAAATGGCTCGACGGGCTCGTAGCTCAGCCGCTGGTAGAGATGGTGGGCTTCAGCCAAATCCTTGCGTACAGTGAGTCTCAGGGTCCGAATGCCCCGGCGCGCGCTGATGGACTCTAATTCAGTGATGAGCTTCCGCCCGAGGCCCGCGCCACGAGCTTCAGCATCAATGAACACTCGCGTGAGTTCACCGAGCCCCTGCTCGACGGCTCTCACCCCACCGCACCCAACCACCCGCGTGCCGTCGTAAACGACGACGAAAAATCCGCCGCCATCGCAGATATCGTCGCTGGGTTCATCGCTCATCGCCTGCGTGACCTCGCGCTGGGTCGCAGGTCGATCCCAATACCGCGTGACCGTATCGAAGTAGAACCGTCTGATGACTTCCCGCCCGATCGGCGATCGAGGATCAGTAACGCCGAAAGTGATTGATGGTGTGCGCTCGTTGGGGATCATGATTTCGTGGGGTTCGTGGGGTTCGTGGGGTTCGTGGGGTTCGTGGGGTCGCCGGTGCTGTCGCCGTCGCCGCCGGGTGCACGGGGCGTGCGCGGCGCGAGTGCCCAGCGCAGAATGAGTCCGACGACCAGTGACCAGAAGGCTGCGCTGATTCCGGCGAACGCGACGCCCGAGGCAGCCACCAAGAACGTGGCGACTACCGCAATGCGTTCGTCCGCGCGCTCCCAGGCCCCTTGCACCGCTGATCCGAGCGTGGATACAAGTGCGACACCAGCGACCGTCGCGAGAACGCCCTGCGGTGCGAGCACGGCGACCGCGACGACCGCGGAAGAGAGCAGGCCGAGTATGACGTAGAACGTGCCCGTCCACACGGCGGACCGCCAACGACGGTCCTTGGGCACACCGCTTTCGGGGCCAGCGGCCAATGCTGCGGAAATCGCAGCGAGATTGACCGCGTGACCGCCGAACGGTGCACCGATCGCCGAACTGAGGCCAGTAACCATCAGCGATGATCGCCAAGGCGTGTCGTACCCGAAGCTGCGCAGTACCGCGACACCGGGTATGTTTTGGGAGGCCATCGTGACCACGTAGAGCGGCAGTGCGACGCCGATGAGCGACGTGATCGTGAACGTGGGTGACGTCCAACTGAGTGTAGGCACCAGCGCACTCGCATCAACGCCGAGCCCGGCAATATTGAGATGCACCGCGATGACGACGGCAGCGACGAGCATCGCAAGCGGCACCGCCCAGCGCGGGAAGAACCGCAGACCCACCAACCAGATAAGTACGACGGGGAGCACCGCGAACGGAGCGGTGGCTGCCCCGAGCACGGGCTGCAGACAAATGGGGAACAGCACCCCGGCGAGCATCGCCTGCGCGATTCCGCCAGGAATGCGTCGAGCATGACGGCCAAGCCAGGGCCATAACCCGGTTGCGACCAGACACAGCGCGCAAACCAGGAACGCGCCGACGGCGTCAGAAAACTGCCCGACGGCAGCACCGGCTCCGCCGAGAACCGCAGCTCCAGGTGTCGACCAGGCTGCGGTGATGGGCAAGCGGTGGACCAGGGCGAGGATCAGGGTCGCCAGCCCCATGAGAAGTGAAAGCGCCATAAGCCCCGACGCCGCCTGCGCGTCGGTGGCGTGCACGGCGGTCAGACCGGTGATCACGACCGCGAACGATGACGTAAACCCCACGAGCGCGGTTACGGCGCCGGTAGTGACCTCGCGCGTGTTCGCCGAATGGGCACGCGTCACTGCGCGCGACCTAAGTCGCGACTCCGTAACGAGGCGAGGATGCGAGAAGCTATGGTCGAGAACTCGACACGCTCCACCTCTCCCATGTGGTTTAGCTTAGCTGGCGGCTCGTCGCGGCTCGTCTCCGACAGGGTGAACGTCGTACTCCGTGTCTGGCGCGCGGTGCCTATGCGAGGAACGAGCCGCAGTGCTTAGAATTTTGTGGCACTTAATTACTTTATGTGCAGCTTAGTTGAACGTCAGATTGCGAATTTTTCGGCGGCGATATCGTGGCGGTACTTCTGGGGCCGATCTGGATCTCACAGGCGCTCGCGCCGCTTTACGCATATGGAATGTTGTGGATCTCGACCGTGGTTCCGCAACCGAAGTGGATCGCGCGTAACGACATCTCATATGGGGTCTACATTTATGCCTTCCCAGTGCAGCAGATGCTCGCGGTGTTTGGTCTCGGATCGGTGAAACCGCAGCGACCTGAGGCGTGGTCTCTACGCGCGCTTAAAATGGGCGCATGAGCTCACGCCGCGACCCTCCTCAACGAAAGGAGGTCATCAAACGCCGGGATACCTCCAGAATTCACGGGTATCAGCGGCGAGCTTGGAGAGGCGTAGCAATCGAGGTGGGCATCGGGTTGTTCCTCTGGGCTGGATGCGTATACATGATGACCCGCCTGAACTGGAATTTTACGACGATGGTCGGCGGTGGTGCGCTGCGAACAAGCGGGCCTGCGATTCCGGCATGGAGTGCATTTGCGCTCCTCGGATCCCTGGGGCTCGTGGCCGTTGTGTGTGGCGTAATCGATATGCGGAGGGTACTGCTCAAAGCGCAAGCGTCACCCGGTCAGAAATAGGGTCGTGCCCGGTAACTGGAAGCGTAGAGCGCCGCAAGACTGCGGCGGCGTTGCAGTGGAAAGCCGAGGAGTTCGTCGCACGCTTTCGCAACATCAGAGAAGCGGATGTCATTCGGATTCCTGCGCATCTGTGCGATAAGGCTCTGGGCCGTCACCACGCTTAAACGGGGTCATTTCGGGTACCAAAGCGGTCTGTGACTCCTCCAGCAGTCGCCCCAAGTCGAGGAGATTCAGATGACGACGTTGCCCCTCTGTGCGCACTCGAGGGCGAACGTGTCCGGCGCCGAATGGGCTATTTCGGCGACTTCACTACATCAACGATGAGCGCGATCACCGCTATCGCTGCAGATACAGGTTGTAGGCAAAACCCAAGAAGAGGATCCCTCCGACGCCGATATTCGGATCTCCTGCCCAACCCGACTTAATGAGCGATAGGCCCACGATGAAGGGCAATCCGGTGACGAGAAAGGTGATCAGTAGGCCGAGGAACGTACCTTTCGAACGTGCGACAGAGTAAGCACCAAGAACGCCGGACGCGAAGCCAGTGGCTGAGAGGAGCAGCACCCAGATGGGTGCGCCGTTCTCGTATTCAGTAAAGATGATCACAGAGGTCAAGGTCCATGCGGCGAACGCGATGCCAAGAAGCATCCGGCCAAGGTTTCGATTCCGCAGGGCTATCATTTTCCATCCCAGTTGTTCGTCGCGGAGTTCACGAAGGTCCAGTAGATCGATGCCTGACCGAAGCAAGCTGTGCGGACGAGAGTCGATGTGTAGAGCTTGTAACTGCAGTTCTGGAGCAGCTGTGATTTGCACGACCACCAAAGCGAGTCTTGTCTTGTACTTGAAGCTATCAGGAGGCGAAGTGCAGTAGTCATGAACGCTCTTCGTTTTGAACTTTGTAGCCGTACAACTCATGCACTGCACGTAGTTCGACGGAATCATAAGGGAGGCAGGTGGCACACCGAGTGTGCACTACCAGGCTGCGAGCAGGTGCCCATCACGCCGACGAAGCAGCGGAGGTGCTGCAATACCGAACGTCGGCGACTTGTGGAGCAGAACGACTGCATTAAAAGGCTCCCACTACGGCAGCAGTGGGAGCCGAAGGAGTAGGGCGTGCGGGACTTGAACCCGCGACCGATGGATTACGTGTCAGCGCGCATATTACTAGCCTTGAAAGCTGGGTTCGTTACGGACAGGACAAGCGATCTATTGCAGTATAAATAATGTGTTAGACGCTCAACTAATTGATGAATATCGCCTATATCTACTTAGGCAGGGTCGTTCACCCGGGACACTCGAGCAGAGAATAGGCGACGTGCGAAGGCTGCTCATAAAGATTGGTCCAGCCGCGTCCGTCACTCAAATTCAGCTAGAGAGGTTCATTGATGACCATACGAGCCATTGGTCTGCCGCCTATCGAAAGAAGGTTTACGCGTCATACAGAATCTTCTTCTATTGGGCGAGGAAGCGTCAATTTATCGATGTGAACCCATCTCGACATCTCGATACTGTCCGAGTTCCTAGATATCTACCGAGACCGGCACCCGAAGAGGTCGTTCTCAAAGCATTTGACAACGCGTCGTTGGCAGAGTCTGCAATGCTTTGCCTTGGCGCAACACAAGGGCTTCGGCGAACTGAGATCGCTTCTGCGCACCCGATGAACCGCGACGGCGGGGTGCTTCGCGTGGTCGGAAAAGGCACCAAGGCGCGGATGGTGCCTCTCGATCCGCTAACTCGAGGGCTACTCGAACAACTCGAAGCGGATCATGGAACCACGGACTTCTATTTCCCTGGGAGATTTAGCGGTCACGTTCATCCTGCGACCGTCTACAAGTGGCTCAAGCGCCATCTTGGTTCTGCCTGGAGCACACACAACCTACGCCATCGCGCTGCAAGCCTCGGGCTGAGAGAAACAGGGGATTTGAGAGGGATCCAAGAGTTGCTTGGACATTCATCCCTAGCAACAACGCAGGTGTACACGCTTGTGGACGTTGATCAGCTCATCGCAATAGTGAATGCCACTTCGCTCCAGCGCATGGTTATCGAGCGACGGATGAGTCAGGTTTTCTTGCGAGGCAACTCACCCGATAGGCAGGATGGGGATGTAGTTCAAGCGTTACAAACTTTAGCCGCGCATCTTCGAGCACCAACTACTCAGCCGCTGGTCGCATGAATATGAACGAGGTCGTGCGCTGAGCAGTGGGGTATCCGTGCAATCGTATTCGGACGGACTCAGGCCCTCAGCGCAAAAGGTGCGGAGGGGATTTTAGGCTACGCTTTTCAGGGTTTGCGGTCCGGAATTCGAGCCAGGATGGTTTGCTGGGTGCGAGCTTCCGCCTCGAATTGCCGCTTCGACATAGGGCGAGCTCGTGGCACGCATCAGCGCGCTGTACCCCAAGTCGAAGAATATCTCGTCGCCCACGGCCGTGGTGTGGTGGCCGATGTTGAGGATGAGATGGTCGCTGCTCATCCCGAGGATTGTCATTCCCTGTGGGGGAGTGAGACCGTCAGTGACCGTGTCGAGCCGGCCGAGCGCGACGATGGCTTGGCGAATCGTCCCAGTACCGATAGGTGGGGTGCGATCCCCAAACTTCATGGCAACGTAAGTGCCCCAAGGTCGCACCGGCTTGTCACGAACTTCAATGACCTCACCAACGAGCTTGAACGCATCGGTTCGCAGCCCTGAGACAGGCCCGCCCGTGAGTGGTTCTGTCCCCAACAAGATCGCTTCGCCCAGCCGTAATTCATTCACGCGGCCGACGTCCCCACCGCGGAACGCCCAGTTAAGATTTGCAGAGTTCCCACCCGACACAGTTGCAAGCGGGTGTCCGATTTGACGTTCGACCCGCACTGCGAGATCGGAGAGCTCCGACATTTTCTGTTCGTCCGGGACAATGCCGCTATGGCACGCCAGGTTGGTGCCGATCCCGTCGAGTTTGAGTCCCCGAAGTGCTGTGACCGATTGCGCAGCGTCGATAAGCTCACCGGCGGCGATTCCTTCGCGGAGATCTCCCATCTCGACCATCAGAATGACCCCGTGTACCTGCCCCGCGTGTTCAGCTTCACGCGCGAGCGCCCTGAGAATGCTCGGCTCTGTATTGACGCTAAACTCGGCAATCTGTATCGCGCGTTTCACCTGGCTCAGCATTGGCGATCGGATGAGAGTGCAGGTGGCCATCACGCCGGACTCTCGCAGGCGCGCGAGATTGTCGACGCGTGAATCTCCGATTCCGGTGGCACCGCCTCGAACTATCGCCTGGGCAACTTCGGGAAGCCCGCAGGCCCCCTTCGCCACCCCGAGGACGCGGACTCCGAGCCCAGACAGGCGTTCGACTAGGGTACGAGTGTTCCACTCGATAGCGTCAAGATCAATTTCCAGGCGAGGCGCGCTCACAATGCAGGCGCGGTCGAAGTCACTAGGGCTGGGAAAGCTCGCACCACAATCTGCGCCAGTTCGTCAATTGGGCGAGTCAATGGGTCTGTCGCAGGCAGACCGAGGTCGCGCGTATAGGCATCAATCACGGCGTCGAGTTCGCCCTGAGCCATGCCCTCATGATTTATTGCGACGCCAATCACTTGTGTGTCTGCAAAGGCTTCAATGAGAGCGATTTCGCTGCGAACGGTCGGAGTTTTCAACCTCGGGTAATCGCCAAGCATGACTCGTTTCGGCGCGTGCTGCACGATCACCGCTTGTGGTCGACTACCTCTGAGAATCGCTGTCGAACTCAAGTACGCCGGATGGCTGAGGGCGCCCTGACCTTCCACGACTATAACATCGGGCTGTTCCCCGTTGAACGCTGCAACGACTTGCGCTTCCACTTCCCCGGAGCAGAACTGCGGAGTGATCGCGTCGAGGGCGACACCGTACTTTGTTCCCTGAATGAGGGTTGTCTGGCCGGTGCCTACAAGCACCGCTCGAATGCCTCGCTGGTTGAGTGCCCGCACGAGCAACGTAGCTGTGGTGCGCTTTCCTACCGCGCCATCGGTTCCGAGAATGGCGATACGAGGGCAACTCACGTCGAAGATCTGACCCGTGAACATCTTCAGGTCCTTCTTAGGCTTTGGGCGACGTACGTCCGTGATCGTGACATTCGCCAAACGACTCGCCGCGAGGAACTCAGCGTCATCATTCAAGAACTCGTGAAGTCCATTAACGAGGTGCATCCCAAGCGAGAGGCCTTCAAGTAGTGCCCCCCTCTGGTCGGCCGCCAACGAACCAGATGCGGGTGCAAGTCCGCAGATTACGTAGTCGGGGGTCACAGCCGAGTGTGAGATTGCGTCAGCCAACGTCGCATAAATCGGAATCCCGTTGGGTTCGCCATCGAGGAGAGTCCCTGCATCCTGGCCGGCGCACGTGCTGTCGATAACACCTATGATTTGATATCGTTCGGAAGAACGCACCAATCCGTTCGCGGTCTTGCCGTCCTGCTCACCAAACAACCCTTCACAGTAGATCAGCGCCGTGTTCCCAACTGGAAGCCGAACGCCGGGGAGTTGGGGCGAAGTGATCGCGAACTCTGATAGGTGAGCAAAGTTGGAAGTATTTGGAGCGGGGTGCATGTTCATTCCTCCGAGTAGCTCAGAGGAAACGACAGCATCACGACGCGGCCACGAAGGGCCAGGCAGTCCACGAGAAGTCTTCCCTGAAGCTGACAAGTGCCAGCGAGTTGACCATACCGCGCTGGGGTGGGTTGCCACTCAGGAATGAGATTCCGAACCGCACTGCATCCGTAAGTGCATATGCCGACACGATTGCGAAGTAGGACGTGACGCGGCCGGACTCATTTTAGGCATCCGCGAGTGGGACCCGACTAATGCCCCCCCCCCGATCTAGTTCGAAACCACACGAAGAGCAAAGTGCGCGATGTCACCCGATGCCTGCTACCAACGCAATCGAGCCACAATGCGTCGCAGATACTCGTGCGCCGGACCTGATCGAATTGGGCGAATCAGACGCTGGATACGATTGGCATTGAATTACGCGCAGTTGGTGCAGACTCGATCCTCGTTCATTAGGTAGCGGCACTTCGGGCACGGACTCCGCATCCATGCTGGTCGGCTCTCTTTTGAGCTTCTGCGTTCACGAGCGTCTGATTCGGCGCGGTCGGGGAGACTTACCCACCAGTACCCAGGTCGAGATTTGCTTGGCATGGCGTGAGTGGCTCCCGTGGTAGTGGTTGCTTCACGCTCAGACGAGTATCCGCTAATGATTCCACGATAAATTCTCATATCGACACCAGCTCTGCGGACGACTTTCACGTATGCCTTTGTCTCTACAATCGCAGCGACCGCGACTCGTTCGAACGCATGCGCAATAAAGATACGGTTTGCCACAGAGACATCATGGGCGTGAAACATATCGTCAAAAGTGGAAAAGTCTCGCCGAGTTTCAAGTGTCATGAGTACTTCCGTTTCCAGGCTCAACCGCGCTATGTCCACCCGTCTAGTTAGACGGGCGGGATATCCACTCAGTTACTCAGGACAATCCATGAGTAAAGAATCGTGTTGCAGGTGCCGATCACATATCTTGCAGCGTGAGGAGGCTCTTGATTTCGTAAGTCGTCGGTCCTTCGGCCCCCATGCCTACAGTAGACCGAAACATGGCCTCCGGCTGCTGGCGAAGCTTAACAACACGATCCGCTCTTCCCACGCAACCTGGATCACGTTTGACCGGTGCGCGACGCAACTCCATTCGAAAGCATGTTTGAACGAGATGGCGTGAGCTTCCAATACGTGCGGCTGTGTGCTCAGCGCGATCATCGACGAGTTTTACTCGTACATGAGTCCATATGAATGACACATGAGAGCATCGTGGGCCGCTACAAGGAATCCTTCATAAGAACACACACATGCGATGGTCTGTCAAGCTTCGGAAGAAAGTCTTGCGTTCTGGGAGGATACAAACCATGGGGAAAATATTGCATGGCGAGCAAGAATATGAGTTCGAAGATCGGTTGCTCGCGCATCTACATTTCGTGATTGGGCAGAAACTTAAGCGGCAGGAGAGCTTTTTTCTTAGCTGGACGAAGCAACACGAAGAGGGCGGCGGGCGTGTGTCCGTCTGGATATCGCCACACGTAACTGTCGGTTTTCACTTTGCTGGCAGCAGGGAGCCTGAACTCAACAAGGCATGGCTCAGGGCGCTCAACTCGCTCGCGCATACGCCCCGTGGACTGCTCGCGATCCGAGAAGATGAAGCCGAGCGCTATGTGAAAAACAATCCTGACCTCGTTTAGCAACAACGAACATCGCCCTCACGAAGAAACGTGGGGGCGATGGTGTTCTTCCCGGTCGAGTGTTAGGGACAACCCGGGGACTGGGAACAACACTGTTATTTTCGTCCTCGCCATTCGTGAGCGCAAGGGACTGGAGATTTCCGAGCTCTGAATGGTGGTAGGTGACAGTCCAGGTGGGTCGTTTCGGCAGCTTCCAGTTGCGCTGCTTCACCCGCCGATTCACCTCATTCAGCGACCGGCTGGCGTCGTCCCCCGTCATCGCGCGCGGCGAGGCCAGCCCAACATCTTCGCCCGTGCGCTTGGCGCTTTCTATCACTCCAAGTCGGTAGACAATAGTGTGCAGTGGCGCGAGATCGTCAGCGACGCGAGTGTAGTGGCGGCAGCCGCGCGCATTGCCTGCCGTGTGCTCTGCGTTCCTAATGGCCGCGCTTGGCCCTTGGATCCCGCGCGTTTGCGCACTCGACATGGGCGATACGTAATGCCAGTTAGAACCGAACCTCATGCGACGTAGGGTATGCCGCTTCTCCAACAATGATCGTGAAGTGCCGAATACACATATAAGTGCTAGCGCTCGTGCAGGGGCGACGCTTTCAGCGGCATTCTGCACACATGGACCGCCCCGCCCAACGATGATTGGGAGGGGCGGAACGGTGCTTAGTGCATGTCGCCCGCAACTTGGTGCAATGGTGCACAGGGGTATCGGGGGCGACGCCATAAGTGTGCGCGCAATAGATGGACGTGTCGCGGGGGTTGCTGACAGATGATGATGGGTCTACGCTGCAATGTCAGCGATCCGATAATGCGTGTTGCAGAAAAATCCTCGTCCACCCAAACGGACCCTTATGTCGCACTGCTTCTCGCCCGGGATGTGTCATATCAGTCATAACACAAATTCATGCGACGCGGTCTCCGCAGCCCCCCCGACAAGGAGTGCAACCCAGCGACAATGGCAGCGCGTCTTCACACGTCGGCTTGTCTTCCTTGAATCGAGGAATATGAGTCCCGGTATCCACGACGAGCGCTCGTTCTTAGGAAAAATCAAAATGAAATTATGGTGGCCACCTCGCTTGTCATGCAGCGGTGCAGTGGAGTGATCCTTCTCGTTGGCCTACTGACTTTAAAGAATGGCGAGTTCCCATATCGGAACCAGATAAGCGAGGGGGTCCCGATCTGAAGCGATATCCGCTACTATCAGCTCAACCGGCGGAACTATTTCGCTTGTGGGGGTCAGCGAAGATGGCGGCGACGAGGGGGTCGGCGTCTAGCTAGCTCGTGGGTGTCCATCCACAGGCTCCCTTCTGAATAGTTCGAGCCTGATGTTACGCATGCTGTCGCCACCGCTTTATTGATGGCGTCCTTGGGTTGAGGCTGCGGCATTGACTCATCGTCCCTCAAGACGGAAGTCTCCTACGAGAAAGATCTCCACTATGGTGCGTTCCAGAATCGGACAGCGCAGACGTTCATGTATCGGCTTCGCAATGCTTGCAACCGGGGTGACGGTCGCCGCTGGCATGCTCAGCCCCGTGCTGACGTCGCCGGCGGGAGCGGTCCCGGGATCTCCGGGGGTGACATCTCCAGGAGTCACGATTTACTCCGAGGATTTCTCAAATATGCCGGCCGCGGGGGCTCCTATCCAAATCGGAGACTATGTGGGTGGGCCAGCGGCAGATGGCGAGACGTATTTCGCAGATGCCGCGTGGAGCCCCGGTTATGCGGCTTGCAACGGCTGGGTCATGCAACAAGGGACGCCGTTGCCTTCCGGGAGCGGCGGCGCAGTTGGTGACGATGAGTGCGCCCGCAATGAGGGCTTCACGATCTTGGGACGCATGGCGGTGGCGATGGGCCAATTCCAGGGAATGGACGCTGCGACTGCGGCCGATAACCAGATCCTCACACAGTACAGCAACAGCGTAAACGGCGCTCAAGCCGCCGGTGTGCAGCTTCGCACGACGAACAACTCGATCCCGACCGTCGCCGGCCACTACTACGCAGTTTCGGGAGTCTTTGCGCAGACCAACTGCTTCAGTAACCATGCGAAGCAGGAGTTCTCAATTCTCGTCAACGGCGTCCCCACAGTCGTCGGAAGCAACCTGGACCCGTGTACCGACCCACTTGCAGAAGTGATCTTCGTCGAGAACACACGATTCAGCGTCGCGAAACTTCAATCAAACGCGATACAGATTCCAACAACCGGCGTCACCCCAATGCTCGGCATTCAGGTTCGCAACCTCCAAGCGACGGGCACGGGCAACGACGCAGGATTTGATCTCCCTCAGCTGGTAGATGTCACGCCCCAGCTCGATAAGGAATTCACGCCCGCATCTATGTCACAGGGCGAAACAACCACACTCACATACACGGTCACGAACACGAACGACCTCATGGCAAAGGACGGCTGGCACTTCGTCGACGACCTGCCCGCGGGGCTGACCGCGTCGGACCCAGTCGGCGGAACATGCGAACTCACCTCAAGTAGCGCTGCCGGTTCCGCCATTGATATCACCGGGAATCTTGCACTCGGGGCGCCGTCCTGCACCATCACGGTGCAGGTCACGAGCGACATACCGGGCGCATATAACAACTCCGGATGCGTTGACAATCTGGGAGCCGTGATCCCTGACTGCACGAATAACATCACCACAATCACCGGGCTGAACCCCCCAGGCACGACACCGTTGACCGTTCTGCCAGTTATCGATGTGTCGATCGCGAAGACTGTAGACGTCGCCTCCTACAGCCCGAGCGAACCCATCACCTACACCGTTGTCGTAAACAACGCCGGGCCCAGCGACGCTATCAACGCAACCTTCTCGGACCCGCTCCCCGAAGCAGTCACTGGCGCGAGCTGGACATGTGAAGTTACGGAGCTGGGTGCCCCCACCTTGCCGCCGTTCGAACCCACGTCGTGCACCGCAAATGGCACCGGCAACGTATCCGACACCGTGCGAATCAACGCCGGCGGATCATTGACCTACACGATCACCGGGACAGTTGCCGACGGCACAAGCGGCGAGCTCGTGAATACAGCGACGATTGTCCCCGCGGAAACGACTGATGTTCCGAACATGCCGGGCGGAGGCCCTAACCCGGAACCCGACTCAACAACCCCAGTCACGACGGTCGACACCAATTGCCCGCCGTCACCCGGACCTGGATGCTCGTCCACAATTGCGACTCCGGGCAGCGCGATCGATCTTGAAAAGTCCATCGATTCCGTTACCGACACCAATGGCAACGGGATTACAGATGAAGGAGACGTGATTCACTACTCGATCCTCACCACGAACGCCGGCGATGCGCGCTTGTCCGACGTCACTGTGAGCGACCAGCTGGCGGCACCGGCCGGGCCCGCGCTCAGCCTCAGTTGCACTCCCACTATCCCCGCGACTCTTGCGCCAGGAGACACGATCAATTGCGTCGCGGACTACATGGTGACCCGAGATGATACTCTCCACGGCACCATAGAGAACACAGCTACGACAACAGGCACCCCACCCGATGGGCCGAACGTTACTGATTCGGACACCGTGATCGAACCCACCTCCGGAACCGGTGCGATCATCCTCGAGAAGTCGTCCACCACGACAAGCGTCGTACAAGTCGGACAGCGCGTCACCTACGAATTTCTCGTTAAGAACGTGGGCACTGCACTCCTCAACAATGTGACGGTGACAGACGTCGTCCAGGAACCCTCGCTGCAGGGAGATCTCGGTCCGATCACGTGTGGGCCCGAGAACGCGACTAACGGAACACTGACACTCGCACCCGACGAGAAGGTTGTGTGCCGAGCTGAGTACACCGTGACTTCCGCCGACCTCGGCGCTCTCGCAGTACGAGACATCGCCGTCGCCACCGGTACACCGCCGACAGGTGATCCAGTTACGTCTCCCGAAGACTCGTTGTCGATCCCCGTTCGGTCGACGGTCGCGCCTACGGGTCCGACACAACTGGTCACCACTGGGATGAACACACCTTCCGGCCCCTGGATTCTGGCCAGTATCGCCGCAGTAGGCGCAGGGATCATGGTGATTCGCCGAGGAAGGCTCACACTCCGTAAGCGCTAGTCCGCCGAAAGCTTCACGCTCCAAAAGAGGAACTGGAGCCAACCGATACGCCCCATCTGGCCATTTGGCTAGGTGGGGCGAGTCGTGTCTGCCACGATGCGATCGGGGGAATCAGGCGGGTACCCATTCTTGTCGTCGAGGCTAGCTGGGCGAAACCCCTACATCCGGGAGCTGGCAGGTATCTCGACTGCCATGGCACCGCCCCTTCCGCAGTGTCCCGGCTCTCGAACACCCCGATTATGCGCTCCCGATGTATAAACGAATCCCACGGTGACAAGAGGTACCGCACATCCCCACGCGTGTCCCGCAACGCCCTGATCACGGACTCTGGCTGCTGCGGGAACTCGCGCATCACGATCCACACATCCCACGCGACTTGAATCATGTTTGACCATCGCACGACGCAAGCAAGTATGTGCGGACAGGTTTCAGCGTTGCAGCCCCGCCTACCCGTAGCGTTCGGGTACCCGCGGTAGCCGTTCGGGTAGTGCGGCCAGTATTCGTAAGGCGCTCGTGGGACCGAGAATGACTTGGTCTCTCTGGCGCGACGCAACGAGTTCGGCTCTCGTGCTTCCCGTGACGCCGGGTGTGCAAGAATGGCGTTTTTCCTAGAGCGCTTATTTCCATAATTCAAGGGGATATGGTCGCCGAGGCGTTGATGTAACTATGGCGGACATGGGACATCTAATTCATGGCGTCAATGATTACCTGGTTGAGGATCGCCTGCTGGCGCATTTGAAGATTGTGATCAGTCAGAAGCTTGGTCGGCAGGAAGCTTTCTTTCTGAGTTGGTCTAAATCGGCTGCGGAAGGAAGCGGCCGGGTGTGCTTGTGGGTGTCACCGTATGTGCCGCTTGCGTTCAAGTTCACGGCCGACGAGCCGCCCGAGTTGAACCGACATTGGCTCCGAGCGCTGAACGCGCTTTCGCGCTCGCAGCATGGACTTATCGCGATCGACGAGGACCATGCGGAGTCATTCATAAAGAACAACCCAGACGCTTACTAGGGGCTCGGGGCCGCCCCACGACGGACGATCGGGGTGGGGCGGCTTCGTACATAGTGCATGTCACCGTGTCATAGGAACTGAAAGACTGGTACTTCGGTAGCTGGCATATTGTGACGGCGCGTCGATGCTGCGTCTGCTGGGTTGACCGTGCCGCACCCAAGGGCGTATTGGTCATTGCTCAAAATCGCGATTGAGAACTAGCTGTGGTATCGCCCAGAAACTAGGAGTCGTCGCCGCACTCGGATGAGTTTGCTGACAAATAGCGTGAGGCCCATTCTCCGTGTGAGGCCCTCGCGCTCGCCTCTGTCGCCCTAAGACGTCGCCTGCCATGCGAGCGTACCGCCTCTTGGCGTGCCCAGTGTGGGATGATGCATCCGTGAAGCTGAAGTTTAGAGCTGCGAGACGAACGGGTTGCGGGACCCTCAATGCACTGCTGCGGACAGGCGCAATTGCTTCGCTGGCGCTGGCGTTAACTGGATGTAATGCTTCAATTCCCGCTGACCCAAATGGCACGCTTGCTCGGGTGTCGAGCGATGAATTGAGGGTGGGGATCGCTATTGAGCCTGGACTAAGTGAGAGTGGGAACCCGCCCGCCGGTCCGCTCGCAGAGCTGGCAATTGAATACGCAGCGTCTATAGACGCAACGCCGTCTTGGCAGACCGGCGGTGAAGAAACCCTCGTCGGAATGCTCGAGAATGAAAAGATCGATATTGCCTTCGGACATTTCACTCCGGAAACTCCCTGGCTAGATCGGGCAGCGGTATCGCGGTCCTTCGTGATTGACAATCAACATAGCGAAGAACTCGTTGCTTTGATGCCGCTCGGAGAAAACGCTCTGCTCTCGAACTTTGAAACATTTCTGGATGAAACGGAGAGATCGCAATGAGGCGCGGAAACGCAAGGAGCGTGACCGACGGCCTTCCCGAGGAGCAAGCAACGGCACTTCGAAGAGCTATCAGATGGCAGATTTTCACTGTCTGTTATACGGCAGTAACGATCAGTGTTGTCGCATTCGTTCTGGGAAGTTCTCAAGCAATGAAGACCGCATGGATCGAAGACATGCTCTCGCTGCTCCCTCAACTATCGTTCTTCATTGCCCTCATATTCGTGAATCGAAAACCGACACGGAAACGACCGTATGGGCTGCACCGGGCGATGAGCGTAGGACACCTTGTTGCCGGTATCGCTCTCCTAGCGGTGGGCTCCAGCCTCGCCATCGAATCAGCTACTGGACTCTTTAAGACAGAACATCCCACTATCGGCACGGTGAACCTCTTCGGGCACACTCTTTGGCTGGGGTGGTTGATGGTCGTGGTCATGGCGATTGTGGTCGTCGGCCCCGTGTTCCTATATGGGCCCGCGAAAGCAAAACTCGCCCCTGTCCTTCACAACAAGCTGCTATACGCAGATGCGGACATGGCAAAAGCAGACTGGCAGACCAATGTCGCCTCGATAGTGGGTGTACTTGGAGTCGGAATTGGATGGTGGTGGCTTGACGGGCTAGCGGCCGTCTTCATCTCACTCGGCATCATCTGGGACGGAGCTCGCAACACGAAAGCGGCTGTGTCGGACCTTATGGACCAGCGCGCGCGTACCTTTGACGACAAAAAACGTCACCCGCTTCTCGATGAAATCCACCACTACTTATCCACACTTGAATGGGTGAGTGAATCAGGGATTCGTATGCGTGACGAGGGGCAAGTGTTCCACGTCGAAGTTTTCATCGTGCCCCGGGGTGGTGTGCTCGTTGCTGACCGTGCCGAGGAAGTGACGTCCGCTCTGCATGATCTGGATTGGAAAATTCAGGACGTGGCGATTGCCGTTACTACGAAGCTGCCCGACCATTTGGACATCTCGATAGAACCATTCATGACATAGAAGCCTTTGGGTGCATCGGGTCTGATGTTTTGGTGACATTCGACATGGCTAGTTTTTCCTGACCCGGAAGAATGATCACTATGCCGTCTCGCTTCCCTAGAACGGGCTGCGCTGGGTCTGGAAGGTCTGAGGACCACACAGGCCGGGGGCGTTGAGCGTGCCAGTAGTCGGGGGAGCGTAGAACGGCAGCATCGGCGAGAGGGATCGAGTGCGGTCTTGAAACAAATTAACGACTACTAATAGAAATTGTCACGGGTGCAGCCTTGATACCGGTCGAACCCAACCAAGTCGGGGTCACGACAGTGTCTACGCTTTCAATTAGGAAGTCGGCGGGGAGTAAGACGGTTTCATCTGGCGGAAACGTCATTTGAACTGTCAAGGTCATCAACGATGGGACCGGGCTGTCGGGCAACGTAGCGGTGCTCGACGACTTCCCAGTGGGGCTTGAATACGTCAGCTCGGTGTCGGAGGCCTTGACGCGATGTGCTGCGAGGATGTTTACGCAGTCTTGCGATCATGCGTCCCGTCGAAAGACCACAACTGGAACATGTGCGCTTACAGCGCAGGCGCGTTCGCTGCCCGCGCGCGCCGAACAGAGGAATCGCCCTACTCTCGCTCGTCAACGACGACGAAGCGCGGCGACAGTCAACGCGGGAGGCTTCGGTCAACGGCGCCGACCTCGCGATCGGCTGTATATCGACTCTGACCGACTGATGCTTCCCGGAGGTCCGCCCATTCGCCGAGCAGAATGCCATGTGCTGGGGCGTTCTGAGCCGCTCGCACGGTGAGAATCGAGGAGTTCCGACCTGGAGACAACTTGCAGGACGTCCCCGGCTGGCATGCACGGCGGCGGCGAGGTGGCAGGCTGCGCCCATGTGGCATCACGGGATGCCTGGTGCCGTCGGTGCCGGTGCGTTAACCTTTTTGAATGGCGTCACCGACTCGGGTCTACATGGCAGTCCTTTCGACCTTGGTCGCCGCTGGTGCCATCGTCGGATGTGGTGGTCCTGTGCCGGCACCGAGCCCGACGTCGAGCACCACGGCGACGACCAGTCCGACATACACCGTGCCAATGGGGTTTGGAGAGGACGAGTGCCCGTTCGTCGACGCCGGGACCCTCGCTGCCGCCGACCCGACCGGCAACTTCAGCGAACCGGAGGTGAAGTACGTCAGCTTCTCGGCGACTTGCAGTTTCGTCTTCCCTGTATCCTCCGACGTACCAGCCCGGAATGGCGTTCTCACGCTCCAGCTCTCGGACGGCTTGCCCGCCGACATCGCCGTGCAGCAGTCCGAGGTCTACGCCACGACGCCCGCGCCCGTATTGGGTGCTGACACTTTCCGGCTGACCGGACTGCCGGAAAACCTCGCGATCGGGAATATCCAACTGGGTGTCCTTGAGCCGGTGGACGGTGCCCAGTCGCTGCTTATAACGTTCCTCATCGATCCCGAGGGCTCGTCGTATACCGCCGCCAATGTCAGGACCTTCGCCGACGCTGTCGCGACTGCGGTCACGCTCGGCTGAGCAGGTCAGAGGGGCCGGCCGGCGCCGTCCATTTGAGAGCAAGCGGACGCTGTCTCGGCCGATGTGAGTCGCACCAGTAAATTGCGGAGTTCTGACAGGTTCAAATTTCAGTTCTACTGTCTGCTAGGTGAGCTCTTAGCGGGCAGCCTGTCGCAGGTAACGATTGTGCTCGGTTACCGTCTCGGGGCGTTGTCGTTGCCCGCGAGCCCGCAAGCCGTTCCTTCTGCTGATCCGTCGGTGTGGGAATCGGGTGCGCGTGGACAGTCGGTGAGTGGTTCTTCGAGAAGGACGAATGCAGCGCCCGCGATGGTGGCTATGGCAAGAGTGAGGAAATCGTCCACGATCTCGGCGATCCCTCCGATGAGTAGAAGGGAGAGGTGGAGCCCGACGCGCCCGGAAACGGTCGTTTATGAGACGGCGCGATCTCGGAAGAGGATCAACGGCGATTCTCGTCTCGTAAAGCGTGTCCGAAATCTACGTAATGCGAGCGACGTTTGCGTTACAGTCAGCACATGGCAATCATCGGTTACGCACGCGTCTCGACCCGTGAACAAAACTCGGACAGTCAGACCGACGCACTCGAACTAGCCGGCTGCGATAAAATTTTCGTCGACCACGCATCCGGCACGCTCGCGAAACGACCCGCCCTGACCGAAGCACTTGGCTACCTCCGTGAGGGCGACACCGTCGTCGTCACCAAGCTCGACCGGCTCGGCCGCTCAGTGCGAAACCTGAAAGAGATCTCCGACGAACTCCAGCAACGGGGGATAGGGCTGAAAGCCCTATCCCAAGGCATCGACACCACCACTCCCGGCGGCAGGTTGTTCTTCCACATGCTCGCCGCGATCGCGGAATTCGAGCACGACCTCATTGTTGAGCGCACCCAAGACGGACTCGCCGCTGCGCGAGCTCGCGGACGCAAAGGCGGGCGCCGACCCAAGATGACCCCGAACAAGATCACTCAGGCCCGCGCCATGTACGAAACTGGCGACTACACCGTCCAGGAGATCGCTGACACCTTCGGCGTCGCTCGACCCACGATCTACCGCCACTTCGACCAAAGCAAAAACTTGCCGGCATTGCCGAAGGCTCTAACGCAGTAACCGAATGTCGAGGTCATCGAGACTCTTTAAATAGATGAGTCGCCGGAGTAGATTAACGATGTCGCGCCCGATCCCTGTGTTATCCCATACAACGTTCCGGGAGCGACGTATCGCCCCTCCCGGGACTGCTGGAAGGGGCGATACCAATTCTTGCTAGATGAGATCTGGGTTGTTTTTCACATACCGCTCGGCCTCGTCCTCACGGATCGCGATGAGTCCTCGCGGTGTGTGAGACATAGAGTTGAGCGCCCTGATCCATGCACGATTAAGCTCCGGCTCTCTGCTGCCCGAGAAGTGAAATCCAACTGTCACGTGCGGCGACAGCCAGATTGACACTCGGCCGCCCCCTTCCTCATGAGACTTGGTCCAGCTAAGAAAGAAGCTCTCTTGCTTCTTGAGTTTCTGCCCGATCACAAAATGCAGGTGTGCCAGCAGACGATCTTCAAACTCGTATTCACGTACCCCGTGTATAAATTTCCCCATGCTCTGTATCCTCCCAAAGCTAAGGACAAACGCAAAGGGATAGCCAACGGTCGATGCGTTGACTGACTGAGATTACAGGTCCGTGAGTAGACCCACGAAGGCAGTGACCCTGCAAGCAGGGACCGCTCCGCGGGGCGCACGCAGTGCGCCTGAAAGAGCCAGCACGGAGGCCGGCCCTTTCCTTTTGGGGCTACGCCCCGTTTTCTTGCCGTGAAGCCTGCGGCATTCTACGTGCGTTCAGCGCGCCACCTAACCGACCGCCCACCCGCTTTGCGTGCGTGCTTGACGGTGCATTCTCGCGCGTCTGCGCCGCGCGGGCCTGCCCCTCCGGTTAGGTTCTGCGCTGCCCGCCGAGGAAGTCACTTCGTGCCTTCACGGCAAAAAAACGTGAGGGAGGGAACAGGAACCGCGCGGGACGGCGCATCTAGGTAGCAGGAGGAACACCATGAACACCATCATTGTCTACTCGCAGCCCCGCTGCGTCCAGTGCACCGCGACCTACCGAGCTCTCGACAGCAAGGGAATCGACTACGACGTCGTGGACCTTTCGACGGCCCCGCTCGCTCTCAAAACCGTCAAAGAGCTGGGATATCTGCAGGCTCCCGTCGTGGTCACCGACCAGGGTCACTGGTCGGGCTTTCGTCCCGACAAGATCGCAGACCTCAACAATGAACAGGAAGACGCATGAAAAAGCGCACCGCGACCCGCCTCACCAAGCTCGCCGTGACTGTTGCGATCGCCACAGTTGCCACTATCTTCGCAGTACAGAACGCAACCCAGGTCGACACTGACGCGCAGGCCCCTGAACCGGGCACATCCTCCCCGCAACAGGTGATCGCCGTGGTCGACGGCGACACCATCAACACCATCGACGAGAACGGCACCAAGAACCGCGTCCGCATCATCGGCATCAACACCCCAGAAATCGGACGCGGGGGAGTGGCCGACGAATGCTACGCCCAAGACGCCCGCACCGCGCTCAGCAACCTCGTCGACGGCCAGAAGGTCGAGCTCGTCACCGACCCCAGCCAAGGAGACACCGACAAATACGGGCGACTCCTCCGTCACATCCACACCGACTCAGGCAATATCGCGCAGCTGCTCCTCGAGCAGGGAGCCGGGCACGAATACACCTACAACACCCCCTATGCCGGACACGATGACTTCCGCGCTGCAGAGGCCGCAGCGCGCGACGCTCACATCGGGCTCTGGGGACACTGCACCACCCGATAACGAAACGGAGAACACCACCATGCCCGAGAACAAAACGCCCTACGACACCGGATTGCGACTCGAACCCAAGATTTGGGTACAGGACCCCGCGACCCCTGCACCTGCCCAAAACACTTCATCACCTTCGATGAGTATTAAAGAGGTTGAAGAGAAAATCTCAGAGCTCACGGGCAAGGCGGAATGGGCTCAAGAGAACGCCTTCCGCTTGGAAGACGGCGATATTCCCGGCGACTCCCAACGCGAGTACGCGGCGAGGCTCTACGCCGAAATCGAGGCCCTCACCCAGGAATACGGACTCCCGTCTCGGCTCGGCACCGGCGACCCCGAAGAGGGCGAGTATCCGGACGACGACACCACGTATTCCGAAACTGCCACTACCCAGATGAATGGCGACAACTACGGTCGAGTCGACTTCGACGACCCGGAGAGCAACACCATCTTCACCGCCTGGATACAGAAAAACGAAGACGGCAGCTACATCATGCGCGTCGACGAACACCAGGACGTCAAGCTCACGATCGAGACCAGCAGCCAGAGGCACGAGCGCGAAGCGGCCATGCAGTACCTCAGCGCCGAAATGGCCGTCATCGCTACCGATTTTGGTGCCGCAATCGAATACTCGGACCAAGACCCAGACGCCTTCGGAGTTGGGCACTTCGTGTTTCACAACGCGGACGGTAATCAACGGCTGGTCATGACCGAGCAGTACATCGGAACCGACTCATTGGACGCTGACCGCATCCCCAATAGTTGGAGCTGGCGCGCGGAGAAATACGCCACAGTCGACGGCGCAGCGTTCTGGGTTCAAACAGGCGGCGGCGAAGTCAATGCCAGCGGCATTAACCAGCTCGTCAACGAGATCGACGGGTGGGCGCAGGCTCGATACCAGGAACACAGTTCCGCACTGGCGGCTGCCAATCAGGCGCACCAACAGCAGCACGATCAAATGATGCAGAACGTCCACCAGCAACGGGATCAGCCGGGCATCACCCACTAGATCTACCTGCGAAGGGGAGGTAGCCAGGCGCGGCTCCCTCCCCTTTTCGTTTGCCCGAAACAACTAGCCTGGACCCATGCGAGCACGAGCACTCATCGCACTAGAAGCCGGAGCGATCCCCACCCAGGAACGCCACGCCCGCGACCTCAACAATTTCACAGTCACTGAAGTCGTCGGCGACGAACACCACGAATGGGCAGCGGCCAAAGCCTCAGCGGTCATCCCCGCAAATGCCCTGATCCTCGCCTGGTACCGCGAGTAGCCGATCGCGCGGCCGACGCGCCACGCCATGACCTTGGATATCCGATCGGGAACAATCACCCCACCTGAACTGCGCGATTTCGCCGCAGCGGCCGCAACGACGCACCCTAAGCTGATGGGCTCTCGCCCCGAATGTCAGCCCGGAAGCGTAATATCCTTATTCGAACACAGATTCGAATAAGTGGGGTGTGAAATGCAGATCGCGGACATTCGTGCTCTCACTGCAGACGCCCCTGCAGCACTCGTCGATGTCGCAAACGTTGAAGTGCTGTGCGGGTTTCCATCACCCGCTCAGGACTACCAAACCAGCGAGCTCGACCTGAACGAGCACTTGATGCCAAACCGCGTCTCCACGTTCCTCATCCGAGCGCGCGGGCACAGCATTGTCCGGGCGGGGATCTTCGACGGCGACGAACTCATTGTCGATCGCTCAATCCAAGCCAAAGACGGCCACGTGGTTGTGGCCGTGGTCGACGGGGAGATGACCGTGAAGCGGCTCCGGCTCATGTCAGATGGTTCCGTGGTCCTCTCGGCCGAGAATCCGCAGCACCCGAACATCGAGATCGCGGAACTGTCTGAGCTTCGCGTCTGGGGAGTCGTCACCCGGAGTCTGCACCGTGTCCTCCGTACCTGAACGCCAGATCGCGCTCATCGACTGCGAATCGTTCTACGCATCCTGCGAGCGCGTCTTTGACCCCCCTCTCGACGGCAAACCCATCGTGGTGCTCTCAAACAACGACGGCTGCGTCGTCGCTCTGAACCGCGAGGCGAAAGCGCTCGATATCCCAATGGGTATCCCGTGGTTCAAGCTCGAAGGGTACCCCAAAGCCGCCGGCGTCATCGCCCGCTCGAGCAACTACGAGCTCTACGGGTCGCTCTCTGCCCGCGTCATGGAAATCATCGGCCGCTACTGCGCCTGGCAGGAGGTGTACTCGATCGACGAGAGCTTCGTGGAACTCCGCGGCACCGTCGACGAGCTCACCGCTCTCGGGCACGAGATCCGCGCCGAAGTACTCCGCTGCACGGGGATTCCCGTCCGCGTCGGAATTGGACGCTCAAAGACCCTCGCAAAGCTCGCGAGCAGGGGTGCGAAAGCGGATCTCTCACTCGGCGGTGTCTGCCACCTCGGGAGCTACAGCCCCACCCACACCGACCGCATCATGGAAGGCACCCACGTCACCGACCTCTGGGGAATCGCCTCACGCACCGGTAAACGCCTGGCCGCAATGAACATCCACACCGTGAAAGAGCTGCGCGACGCGGACGCGAAGTGGATTCGTAAGAAGTTCTCCGTGGTGATGGAGCGCACCGTGTACGAGCTGCGCGGAATCTCCTGTATCCCGCTCGAAGAGGTACGCGAGTACAAAGACCAGCTGATCTTCTCCCGCAGCTTCTCACGCCCCGTACAGACGGTCTCTGACATGCAGCAAGTGCTCTCCATTTACGCGCAGCGGGTCAGTAGCCGGCTCCGCGCGCAGGGCCAAGTCGCCGGCGTTGTCTCGGCGTGGTCTGCGACAAGCTGGCACCGACCAGGTGAGTCCCACAACCCGCACGTCGCTGTCGGCATCCCAACTCCCACCGATGACCCGATCGGGATTGGCAAGGCAGCGTTCGCGCTCCTGCCACGCATCCGTCACGGAATGCCCTATGTGCGTGCAGGTGTCGTGCTCACAGGGCTTCGACCCAAGGGCAGCGCGGCACCCCTCGCGCTCTTCGAACCAGAGTTCGAGGGGAGGCATGTCGGGGAAACGCTCGACGCGATCACGAGCAAGCTCGGACCGCGAGCGATCGGTGTGGGCCTTGGCGGCTTGCAGGGCGCACCCGTGTGGAACATGAAGCGAGAGATGCTCTCACGCCGTGCCACGACGCACTGGGATGAACTCTGCGAGGCGACCGCCTGAAGTTGCGTTACGCCGGCAGGATCAGCTCGGGACCGTCGCCCCGCAGCGGTAACACCTCGTACTCGCGCAGTTGCTCACTGAGCGATACCGCACCCTCTGAAACGGCCTCCATCAGCAACTTGTCACCCACCGTTTCGGGGTCAAGCCAGTCCTGCAGTAGCTCATCTGACATGAACACCGGCATACGGTCATGCAGTGGCTCCATCACGCCGGCCGAAGCGCGCGTAAGGATTGTCGCAGTGAGGTGCCAGCCTTCGTCATCCCCTGCGTCCGGCTCGTGCCACCACGAATACAGGCCAGCCATCGGAATGATCGGTGCGGGGCCGAAGATCGCGTGTGGCGTTCGCTTCGATTTCGGACCAGTCCACTCATAGAACCCCGACACGGGGATGATGCAACGCCGGTTCTTCACTGATGCTTTGAAGCTCGCTTTCTCCGCGGCCGTCTCCGAGCGCGCATTGAAAGTTGGGAACTTCGTTTTGAGCTCCTTCGACCAGATCGGCACGAGCGACCAGTACGCCAGCTCAAACCGATGATCACCACTCTTGTGATCTGTAAACGCGACAGGGATATCCTGCGTCGGTTTCAAATTCCAGGAGGCTTGGTACCCCTCGGGTCGCTGCGTCATCCATCCGGCGAGTTCCGTGTTCCCGGCAACATCCATGTTCTCGTCGTAGTCGACGATGACTCTTCCGCACATGCCCACAGCGTACGCGTCCCCAGGCGACCGATGCGCCGCACGTAAAAGCGCCCCCTGCCAGGCGGCAGAGGGCGCTTTGGGTTCACAGGCTCAGAAAGGGTTCTCTGACCCCAAGAACTGTTCGCCAGGATCTTTGAGATCCGTGCGGAGATCCGCGAGTGACGAACCTTTATGGTCGATCCACCACCGTGCCTTGTCGATGCGGCGGGCGGGCTCGATCACCTCCGCATCGAACTCATCCTCGCTGAGCTGCTCGGATTGCACCAGTTCTTCGTAGGCGTCACGCAACAGCGTGAATCGCTCCTCTGTGCCCCAGGGGATTTGCTTCTCGCTGCCTTGCAGGGGCGGCAGGTTCATGCGTTCCTGGTCCTCGTAGGCGCTTTCGCGCTTCGCGTTCCACTCGGCGCGCAGCTCTTTTGAAATGGTGCGTTTGCGGGGCGTCGCTCGCAGGCAATCCGTGCAGATCTGCGTTTCCCACCACTCTGCCTTCTTGGGGCGGAGTGAAGCCGCAGTCTCTGACAAGTCTCGCTCTTGCTCGTGACCGCAGGAGTGGCTAATTTCGAATACGGTCTGGCTCGACATGGGTTACACCTCCGTCGCGTTTCGAGAACCAGACACCGCGGTGCGCAGAGCCTGACCAATGCGGCGACGTCCGAAGATGACCCCACCCGCTGCGGCGACGGCGACAGCTGTTGCAGAGAGCGCAACCGAGTCGCCGCTTCCTGTCGTAGCGAGTGTTGTTGGCTGCGTTGCAGGCGCGTACTCAACGCTCGACCCCCACCCATTCGAGGCCGGCCACACACCCACACCTTCAGTGCTCACTGGCACGTCAGGCTCCACAGGAACCTCCGGTGTCACGGGCTGCTCGGGCTCGACCGGGTCAACCGGATCAGTGGGATCGGTTGGGTCGACAGGATCAGTGGGATCGACGGGATCAGTTGGGTCCACCGGATCAGTGGGATCAACCGGATCGGTTGGGTCGACGGGATCGATTGGGTCGACGGGATCGACCGGGTCTACTGGTTCGATGACGGGATCGCCGACGTCGGCGTTCGCGTCGTCGACGACGTCTGCCACGGGCAGGGGAGTCTCGTCGCACGTGTCGAGCTCGACAGTGGCCGGCTCCAACTCGATTGCTGTTTCAAGGGGAGTGAGCGTCAGTGGCGCGCAATCATCAGGGTTTCCTGCTGGCGTGACGGTGGTCTGCTCGGTGGCGATCTCGTCGGTGGGTTCGGCTGCCATTGCCGCGGTAGGTGCGAGAACGATCCCGGCCGCGACTGCGGCGGTAAGGAGGGTCTTGGATTTCACTGGATGCTCCATTGTGTGATGTGGGTGATGGGTGAGGGGTTACGGCGCGGGGCGGTGCCCGCGCGTCATCGCCCTCGGGGTGAAGATCGTTAGTCCTGCGCACTCGCTGCCGGCTCCTTGGGGGTGAGGGCTGCGATTTGCTTTCCGGTGTTCACGATGAGTGACCCATCCGGGGACACCGCGACAGGGGTCACCTTGTCGCCCTTCAATGAAGTCGCCTTGCCGTCCGCGCCGATGAGAGCGGCCGGGTCATCGCCGAGGAAGTTGTCGCCGACCGCGGCGACAACGGCATGGTCGATTTCGGTGGTGGCACCTGTCGTCGCATTGATCAGCACATTCGCGTAGGCGACACTCGCCCCGTTCCGGGTCACTGTCGCCCGCGCGTCTTCTGCTGCGGGGAGGGGGTTGGTGGAGAACGTGTCGCCTGACTTCAGCGAATGGACGACTAGCGTGTCCTTGTCGTCGTTCGTCCACACGACATAGACGTGCTTTTCGTCGCCGCCAACCCAGCGCGACACGGTCGCGCTCTTGTTGGGTTGAGCGAGCGTGATGTCGCGTCCCTTCATGCCGTCCGCATCGGTGACGTAGGCGACACCTTTGTTGGTGCCCCACACGATCTGCTTGTTGGTCGCGGCGACAGGCACTGCGCCCTTCGTGGGGACCGGAATGGTGTCGCGTGTCCCGTCGCCGTTGAGTCGCTCATACTTCGCGCCCACCTTCGCGACGATGAACGCCATGTCGCCGCGGATCGTGAACGCGTCCCCATCGAGGTCGACCGTTGTCCAAGCGTCACTGTCGTGTCCCGTGTCGCTCTCACCATCGGCGTTCTTCGTGTGCATGTCCGTGTCGCTGGTCCAGACGTGCAGGTTGTCGCCGTCGACAACGACTCCGGTGTCGCCGACCCAGTACGCGGTCGCGGCCTTATCGCCGAGGGGCTGGGTCGCGATGATGTCGCCGGTCTGGGTGTCGATGACGCTCGCACTCGCGCGGCTCGTGGTGAGCAGTGTCGCACCGTCTGCGCTCTCGGCTGTCGCTGTCGCGTCGACGTCAGCCACCCATGCCGGCGTCTTCGTCCATCCGTTCAGAGTCACCGTGGTCTGGGGCGTCGCTTCTTCAGTGACCGCCATCGGGGTGGTCGTGACGACCAGCCAGGTGAAGACAGACGCGAGGACGATCGCGACGCCGAATGATCCGGCGATGATCCAAGGCGCACGTGACGGGCGCCGAGCGCTCCGAGTCTCCGGTTCGACCGCGTCGACGCGGAGCAGTTCGGAGAGCGTTTCGGCAGGAGGCGGCTCTTCCACAGCGACTTGCTCGACGTCGGTGTCGGGCTCAATCATTTCCGGCTCAGGTTGCGTTCGCCTTTGCAACGCTCGGGAGAGGTCGAGCCCGCAGTTCTTGCAGAGCGCGTCTTCGGTCTCGATAACGGTGTTCGTGAACAGGCAGAACGAGCACTGCAGGAGCGTGCTCTGGGCGGTGGATGGAAGATCACTCATACCCATCGAACGGGTCGGCCGCGCACTAGGAGGGGGAAGAGCCCCCTCCGATCTTTTGCCCGCTACACCTCACCATGCGCAGATCAACTGCTCGTGTCTGCACAGCAGCAATAACCCCGGGCAGTACTTGCCCAGTTCTTCTATCGCAGCGCAGACGCTGCTTGTTCCGGCTCCACTGCGTTTCGCCGGAACTTCTCCTTACACCACTGGCATTCGAGGGTTTGTGCGTCCCGCGTTCCGTGACACGAGGTGCGCGCGGCCGCGCATCTCAGTAGTGATCGGGTACCCACCCGACGCGAAATGGAGGCCATGAATGGAAAACAGCCAGGGCAAAAAAGGGCAGAACCCGAGTGGTGTGGCGCGTAGTTTCACCCAGGAGGAAATCGACGCCGAGCCAACCGTGACAATTGAGGTCCCCTTCTCGATCCTCGAAAGCGCAGCGGCTGAGATGTACTTCACCCGCGACGACCCTTCAGCGCCAGAGAACTACCACTCGCCAAACGCGAGGAAGGTGCTCGAATACCTCGATGCATGTGTCGATGTGCTTCAAGCCGAGGGGGTCCTCGTCGCTGAGGGAGGTTTCTGGCCGACGATCCGTCAAGAGGGTAGGGCCTACAAGATCGTCGACCCGAAGGGGGAGGCGTGACTGCAGACATAACAATGATCCGCCGAAGTGATGAGCGGCCGTTCATTGTCACCTCTCACCTGGTGACCGTCGTTACCGATCTCGTGTACGCGAGATCCAACGATGAAGCGATCCGTCGTGTTTCGCTCGGCCAAGGAGACCGGATCGACTCGTACGTTGACGAAGATCGGCCTCCGATGCAGCTCAGAGCAGAGCCCGAACCCGTGGAGAGCTACAACTCGTCGGCGACATCGACCGTGACTACGAATCGCGGTGCTTCCCTCGACGCGTCCTCGCGTGGCGTCCGGGTCGGCGTTTCCTCATGAATTCGCTCAAGGCGACCAACCGCAATACATCGGCGGCAAGGCGCACTGCTCCCAGCACCGTGCGGGCGATTTCTACGTACTGGTTGATGTCGTTCATTCGAGATCTCCAATCTCCGGTGAGCGGGAGGGCGGCGCTCGGCTTCTCAGATATGTCCCTCACCTGGGTTATGCGCGGTGGAGCCAGCAAATGGATCGCGGGGCGCTCATGAAGTCCGCAAGCCAACGAGCGTTCGAGGCTCAGATACGTCGTTCTCGCGGATTGGCACACCCGGCAGCCCCGGTCGACGGGGGCGATGGGTGGCGCACTATGTGTGCGCGGCCAGGGTGCGAGCAGACGTTCATCACGCCGACGAAGCAGCGGAAGTACTGCAGCACGGAATGTCGGCGACTCGTCGAGCAATCCCGGCAGCAACGCACAGAGGTCCTCGCCGGGATGCTGCTCTACTCGTGCGCTGCGCCACGCTGCAACAACGTGTTCCTCCCAGACCCCCATAGTCGCGTCCACATGTACTGCTCAGCCCGGTGCCGAAAGCGCGCCCACCGCAAAGACAGCGACCTATCAACGCTGTTCTGCACCTGGTGCCACATCCCACTGCCGCCCGGAAAGACCCGACGCCGCACCTACTGCGGGGCCACCTGCCGAAAGCGCGCCCAGCGTGCGACCCAACAAAACGAAGGATGACTAATGTCCGATAACACCCCGAACCCGATCACCGGCGTCGACGTCACTGTGTCGCGAGAAATCGTCGAACAAATTTGGGAGCTTACGGAGCTCGCCTATGACCGATGGATCGGTGGGCCACCCCAAGTGCTGATGGACCTCTTGAATACAGTCGGCCGTGAAGACCGACGAGCAATTGTCATCGAGCCAATGGGTGACAATCGGGGCGCGGACGGCGCACCAGAACCCCTTGGGGAAGCAGATCAAGAGGCGTTCGACCGACAAATCGAGGAAGAACTTGCAGCGATGGGAGCGTGGGAGGAATCCGAGGAGGGCCAGGCTGTCTACCGACTCTCAGAGCTCGTCGAGTCTCTGCTGCGAAAGCGGCGCGATCAGCACCGTGAACAGTTCGAGATCCTCGCATCGCACCTCGCAGATGAGTACCAGCGCACCACCAACCGCTGGAACGCATCGTTGCGAGCGCAAATCACAGCCGAAGCGACCCTCATTGTTGCCGGAGAGAAGCCAGCCTCAGCTGACGAACGACGAATGCTCGCGCTCGTCCGCGGTATGACCCCCGCTATCGAACTCTCATTCCTGCGTGGGGATAGCAGCCATTCACGCGCCACCCGCTCGGCGCTGCAGCGCGCAGTTCGAGCGCAAAAGGATGGCAACGTCGATGCCGTCGACAAATGGGTGGCACTGGCCCTCGACAGTGCAGTAGACGCGTGCTAACGGTCACCCTCATCGGTGCGTCCCGTGACGCGTGGGGATACCTCATGAATTCGGTCTCGACCGAGCACGCTATCGACCGCGCCGAAGGGAAAGCGGCGTACTACATGGCGAACGGCACGCCCCCGGGGACGTGGGCCGGTGCCGGCCGTGCCGCGCTTGATTTGTCTCCGCGCGACCAGGTCGTGGAAGGGCAACTGGCTGCTCTGTTTGGTGAGGGGGTTCACCCCATCACCGGAACGCAGCTCGGCCGCAAGTACACGACCTTGCTCCCGCTTGAGCGCCGCATCGAGCAGAAGATTCGTGCAGCGGCGACCGACCCTGAAAACCAGTCACTGACTCCCGCCGAGTTCGAGGCACTGGGGGACGCAATTCGAGAAGAAGTCACCAACACCCCAGAGAAGCAATCAGTGGCCGGGTTCGAGTTCGTGTTCTCCCCGCCCAAGAGCGTGAGCTCGTGGTGGGCTCTCGCCGACCCGGAACTGAAAGACGCAATCCGGCAGGCCCACCATGCCGCTATTCAAGCGACTATCGAGAAACTCGAAACCGACATCGTTCGCACACGCACCGGAGCTGACGGGGTCGCACAGACGCACGTGCTCGGGATCACCGCCGCTATGTTCGATCATTGGGACTCCCGCGACGGAGACCCGCAACTCCACACCCACATGCTCGTCTCGAACCGTGTCCAAGGCGAGGACGGGCGTTGGCGCACCATCGACTCCCGCTGGTCCCTCATGCCCGGCGTCGCCACAGCGGGCGCCTACTACGACGGCGTGCTCATGGACGAACTCTCCACCCGCCTCGGCGTCGAGTGGACCGTCCAAGACGTGCTCGAGAAGCCGGAACGCTATTACGAGTGGCTACAAGATGAGCAACGGCCGGATACGCCAGCAGCTCGTCATCAATTCGCGATCGCGTCAGGCACGAATCCTGGCTCGGTGAAGTGGCAAATCGACGGCGTTCCTAAATCACTCGTCGACGAGTACTCCACCCGGTCGAAGCAGATCAATGAGCACGTCGACCGCGAGATCGCCAAGTACGTAGAAAAGCACGGTCGTCGACCCTCTGACCGCACCATCATCAAGATGCGTCAGCAATCCACGCTCACAACGCGCACCGCGAAGAAGGTTCGCTCGTTGCGCGATCTCACCCAGAACTGGCGGCACCGCGCCCGCCCGCACGTCGGCGACTCGTTCATGTTCGCGGACCGACTGCGGGAAGCCGCGGTCACGAGAACCGACGACCTGCCCCTGTGGTCCTTCCGGCAGGACGACGTCAACGATGACGCCGCGCGCGACGCGGCCGAATATGCGCTCCACTCCCTCGCCACCTCGCGCGCGACCTGGGGGCGACGAAATGCCGAGACCGCGGTACTGCGCGCGATCGCTGGCTGGAGATTCCGATCCCCGAACGATCGGAACCAGGCCGTCAAGCGCGTGGTCGAACTCGTGCTCTCTCAAGCGATTCCGCTCACACCGAAGAACGAACTGCACACCCCGTACCGGTTTCACACCGCAGACGGTGAAGACATGTTCCAGCCCGAAGCACGCGACCTGTTTACAACCCGCGAGGTGTGGGACGCAGAGGATCGCCTGCTCAAAGCTGGGGAGCGAATAGATATAGGGATATCCATCGAGCAGGCGATCACCAGCCACCTTATCTCTCAACCCACAGGAACCGAAGGGCGAATTCTGTCCAATGACCAGGCAGCAGCCGTGGAAAACATCGCTACCAGTGGCCGCCAGGTCGACGTGCTCGTCGGCCCGGCCGGAGCAGGTAAAACCACCAGCCTCGAAAAGCTTCGCGAGATCTGGGAGCACCAGTTCGGGGAGGGGAGTGTGCGCGGGCTCGCCCCGACCGCGCGCGCAGCGGAAGTGCTCGCGGAATCTCTCGGTATCCAAACCGAGAACACCGCGAAGTGGCTCCACGAAACAGCGCGCGGCACCGATTCGAAAGACGGCATCGACTATCGGCTTCGCCCCGGTGAACTGATGATCGTCGACGAAGCCTCCATCGGGGGCACACTCGCGCTCGATGCGATCCGAGCACAGGTCGACGCGGCCGGCGCAAAGCTCCTGCTTGTAGGGGACTGGGCGCAACTCGCAGCCGTCGACGCCGGCGGCGCATTCGGGCTGCTCGCATCAGCGCGCCCCGACGTTCCCGAGCTCGTCAACCTCCACCGATTCAAAGCCGAATGGGAAGGTGATGCTTCGAAGCTGCTCCGACTCGGCAAAACAGCCGGCCTCGACCCATACATTGAGCACGGCCGCGTCTCGGCCGGTCTCGACGAAAACATCATCGCCGAAGCGGTCGACGCGTGGAAGCAGGACGAAGCCACACTCAACGCTGCAGGCGACGCGACCCTCGTATCGCTCTTGATCGCGCCCACCAACGAGATGGTCGAACGGCTCAATGACATCGCCCGCACTTGGCGCATCCAGCAGGGTGCCGTCGACGCAACCCAGGAAGCGGTGATCACCTCCGGCGCTGCGTCACCAGGTGATCGCATCGTGACCCGGCAGAACGCGCGCACGCTCCGCACCGACCACGACCGCTGGGTGAAAAACAACGACGAGTGGATTGTCGCCGGCATCAATCCCGACTCCGGCGACATCGTCGCTGTCGCGGGCGAGGAGTACGTCACCCTGCCCGCCGACTACTGCCGGGAGCACGTGCAGCTCGCTTATGCGACCACCGCTCACCGTTCCCAGGGGCGAACCGTGGACACAGCCCACACCATCGTCGATTCGAGCGCCTCACGGGAGACGTTCTATGTCGCCATGACGCGCGGCAAGCAATCGAACCGGGCCTATGTCGTAGTCGACGAAAACGGCGAGATGGGCGACCCCGCAGCGCTCGGCATGTCGCGCACCTGGCGCGAAACCCTCGAACACGTCGTCATGAAGAAAGGAGGCGACATTGCAGCACACGACACACTGCACGACGAAGCCGAACGCATCGGGTCGATCCGGCAGCTCGCGGCCGAGTACCAGACCCTCACCGCTGACCAGCTCGAACGCGAATACATCCCCGTGCTCGCACGCCTTAACCTCGTTGACCCGAAGTCGCCAGACTCCCCGTACCTAGGTCCCGTACTTGCGAACCTGCTCCGACTGGAATCGCGCGGCCGCGACGTCCCGGGCACCATCACCGAGCTGCTCGCCAGTCGAGATCTCGACGGCGCGCGCGACGTGCTCGCGGTCTTGCACTACCGACTGAACACGCACCTCGAAGATCTGCGCGAGCACGAGGTCTACGGCAGATTCGCACCACTCCTGAAACCGTTCGGAATCACCGCCAACGAGACCCGCTCCGACCTGAAGCTCGGCCGAATGCTCACCGCACTGGAAGGCGCGGCCGACACCTCACTCGAGGACGCGGTGCGCGGTGCGTTGGAGCGCATGGACCGGGGGAGCACCCGCGACGTCGCCGCCCGACTCGCTCACCTGTTGCGTACCCAATACGGCCTCGACCCGGACGCGCTCACTGCCCCCGAAGATCTCCGCAGCGCGACCGCAGCTCATTATGTCGCCGGCCTCATCGAAGTCGCCCCGGACTTTGGAGATCCAGACTTTGCCGAGGCACTGAAAGATCGTGAGCTCGCGATACAGCTCCGGGCGGAACTGCTCGTCGACCGCGCGATCGCCGATGAAGAGCCCTGGCTGAAAGCGCTCGGTAATGTGCTGCCAGGTGCTGAATCTGAGTGGCGTCAACGCGCCGTTACCGTGGCCTGCTTCCGTGACCTTTACGGCGTCGACACTGACGAGCCGCTCGGCCGCGAGCACGCTCATGCCCGGAACCGTGAGCGCGATCGTCAAATCGCCGCAGCGGCACTCCGCGTCACCCCGCAATACCAGCCGCAACCCACCGTGGTGAGTACCACGTCGACGCCCGAATACGAGCCTGCACAAAGCAGCTCACCCGGCTACGGGCAGCCGTAAGGCAGCCCAGTAACGCTAGAAGCCGATGCTGGGCCCGTGGGCAGGACCGCCAGGCTCCTGCCCACCCTGAGCGTGGGGCCACGTTCCGTCCCAGGGATTCCTGTGCGGGGGAGCTAAGGCAGCACGATCCTGCTGGGCGATAACGACGGCGGGATGATTCGGCCAGGTTGCCGGAACAGCGGGCAGCTCAGGTGCTTGGTAATCCGACTGGTCCTGGTTCCAGCGCTTCAGCCACTCGAGCGCAATAGTCTGCCTCGCAGAGTCAACGTCCGTAGCTTCCACTCGATCGCGGATCGTGGAGACGAGCGCCAGGTGATCCTCGAAGTACGAATTGATCGCGGCCGCGCCCGCGCTACCGTCGACGTCGACCGTCTGCAACCACGCCGGGTCAGTCGCAGGAGGTTCGCCCAAATGTCGGCGCAGGACGAGCACGTCAATGGTCGCGTCGGTGCCGGCAATCTCACCATGCGCGCCGCGAGGCATTCGGACTGCCCCGAGCAGCTCCCCATGCTTCGCGATCTCTCGCCGCGATCGCTCGCTCTTGGCGTCCATCGTCCACCGCGACGACATCACCATGACGATGCCGCCCGGTTTCGTCTGCCGCAGCGACTTCACGATGAAGTGATTGTGGAGACTCAGTCGAGCCTCGTTATAGGCCGGATCGTAGAGCCGTGTCTGCGCGAACGGGACGTTGCCGATCGCCAGGTCGTACCCATCATGGTCAAGGAACGTGTCGCCAAACGATTCGTTCCTGATGTTTGCCGCCGGATGCAACAAGCGCGCGACGTCGGCCGTGGTCGGGTCGAGCTCAACGCCCGTAACTTGCTGGCCCGGGCGGGCTTGCGCAATGAAATTGCCCGTCCCGCAGCCTGGCTCCAGCACGTGAGCGTCCGACGGCACACCGAGACGGTCGGCCGCGTTCCACATCGCTGAGACGTACTCAGTGTGCGTGTAGTGGGCGTTCAGCACCGTGCGGCGCGCAGCAGCCCACTCCGTGTCGCCCCACAGTTCCTGCAGCGCGTCCCGATCCGCCGAGTACTTCGTCGACGTCGGATCGAACAATTCCGGCGTCGCACCCCAACCGGGGAAGCGGCTCAGCTCGTCAAGCTCTACGGCTGAGGGTTCGCGGCCTTCTCGAAGAAGTCGCTGGAGAGTGCGGACCGCAGACACTCCACCGCCCACCCGGGAGACTGCTCCGGTTCCTGCTCCAGGAACAGGCACACGTTGAGCAGGATTATCGCCTGCGTCAACGTCAACGCCGGCCCCGTGTAGTCGTGACGGGTCGCCGTCTCCAGCGCCCAGCCCATCAACGATTCCTGCAGCTCGGGAAGCTCCCACATCGCCTGATCCAGTGACGCCCAAAACGTCAGCGTTGGGCTCTCCAGCAGGTGCTCCCTGGCGGACGACTCCTCCCCGTACTCCTCCGTCTGTTCCTGGTCGAATGCCTCCCGAAGCTCCAGGTACTCCGGAACCTCCGTCGCGGTGCGAATCACGATCTGACGTGCGAACAGGAACCGCATCACTACTGCCGCGTTCGGCCGACTCGTCAGATCCGCCACGCCGACCGCGAGACGATCCAGCCACGTCAGAGACGACTCGTACGTGTCCCGCTGCGCCATCTCCCGCAGCGCCATCAGATCGTTGTTGATCTGACCAACCCGACGCAAATAGTCCGTCGTCTCCGGCCACGACTGCTGCAGTTTCGCGAGGCTCTCCTGATCGTGCATGTGCTGTTCCTTCCGTCGCTTCTGCTGTCTCGAATTCGCCCCACAGGTCGAACGCTATCTGGGTATCCGGTACCCGCTGCTTCCTACGTGCCATTCTGGCCCCCACCCTCGACGTTTCTACGTTCCATGCCCTTTGAAGCGCGGGCCTGCGCAGTCCCGCAACGAAAAGCGGGGGCCGTGCCAAAAGGCACGACCCCCGCTCAGGAGTGCAGGTCAGGAATACGCGCGAGTCGCCTCCAACTGGCGGTCACGTTCCTGCTGATGCACCGCGGTAACGCTCTGGTACTGATCCGAGCCAAAGGCGCGGACGTGCGCGGTGGACTCCTCCCAGGACTCCGGCCGCCGCCCCTCGGGTGTTTCGAGCGCTGACGTCACGTACCTCTGCTCAACAGGACCCATAAGATGTGGGGCACCGTAGTGAAGGCGCGCACCGAATTCGCGTAAGTCCGTCGAATCTCTTGCCATGTCATGAAGCTGGGACTCACCCTCGGGGCTGACGCGACCCACGGCACGTAGCTCATCAATACGTTTCCAGAACTCGAGATGCTCAAGTTCGGCGAACACGATGACTTCCGGAGACGGTGATGGAGTGCCCACTTCTTTCACCGAAAAACTTGACACTGTTGCCATGCGCTTCTTCCTTTCGATCAGTAACTGGTACCTCAAGAAGCGCCCTGCTGCGCACACGCGAAAGCGGGGCTAGCGAACCATGCCAACCCCGCTTCACTCGACCCGTGTGTTCAGATTCCTGGTGTCACAGACGCGCTTGCGGCGACGTCGCGCCGTGCCTCGTTGACCAGAGCCCAATTAGTGTCCACTGGCTGTGCGGGGCCCGCGGCCGCCGCAGCTTCGTTCCAGCTCTTCGCGTGCCCGCTACCGGCATATTCGTCCGCGACGCTCGACACGTACGCCACGACCGCTTCGTTCGCGCCACCGGCACGCAGCGCGTTCCCCGTCGCCTGCCCAAGCCCCGACGCCGACACTGACGGGTCGTCCCAGACAGCGATGACCTGGTCGGCCACTGCGCCGTCAACGTAACGCTTGCTAACGACGTCATGCAACCGGCTCGCGACCGTAGCCCGGGCCTCCGAACGTGCCTTTTTGTCAACCCACGTTTCGGTCTCTGCCCAACTGAGTCGCTCCCCATCTCCGGCATATTGTTCGGCGACGCTCGTAACGTACACAAGCGCAGACAGAGTCGCGCCACCTCGCTTCAACGCATCACTGACTGGCGTAGGGAAAGTACGGTCCGGACCGCCTTTCAGAACGACTTCCCATGCCTGCATTGCGGCGTCGGCCGTTTCAGGGGTGATGTGCCCGGCTTCGAGCACCTGCTTGACCCGCAACGCAAACTCTGCACTGGCCTCAGCGTCAAATGCTGGGTCGACCTCCGAATCTGGGGCCGTTGGTGAAGCCAACTGGGTTGCTTCCTGCGCGACCGACTGGGTTGCTTCCTGCGCCCGGTTCTGCCGGCGAGAACGATCGAGCGTGAACGTCGACAAGCGAGGGTCGATGCCAAACGAATCGACGTAGAAGTGTGTCGACGGGTACGTTTGGCCGTCAGCCGCCTCTCTAACGCGCTTTTCCTTGTCACCGAAAATGATGATGGAGTCGCCCCGCTCGAACTTGTCGCGGATGAGATCGGCGTCGTTGCCCCGGAAGCTTGCCTCGTACCAGACGGGGTCCAAGTCAACCCACTGCTGCTGGTCTTGATCGTACCTACGCCGGTTCTCAACAACGTCGATGTACATCACCTGCTTCTTGTTGTCTGTCGCGGGGAGATATCTCGGCTCTTTGCCCCCGATGTTGACTCGCACCATTTCAGCCATGATTGCTACCTTTCGATCTGGGCGGACGACGCCTTCGTCCGCTTGCACCACGAAAGAACGGGCCGCGCACCACCTGGTGCGCGGCCCGTTTCAGAGGTAGTCCTTGAGAGATCTCGTAGTCGAACCAACTACTGGGTTCACTAAAATCGCGATCGCCTGGAAGTTAGCTTGCCGTTTCGGGAGCTTTCGCCAAGTACGAGAAGATTCGATTAGCTCATGCAGGAGGCTATGGCACTCCCGGCACATCGGCCACAGATCCTCGTGGGCTTCGTTGCCGAACCGTGCGTAGTCGCAGTGGTGCAGGTCATCGCGGCTAATCCGCCACTTTGATCCGCACTCGCCCCGGCACATTATGGGCTCGGGGGCAATCCGAGCGGCTTCCTCGATTGCCCATTCTTCCCGTCTGGCGAACCAGCGAGGGGAAGTTATGTACTTGGCGTAGTACTCCCGCCAACGTTGTCGGCCGTTCGACCGGATCGCACCCAGCTTCAGTTCACGCACGATCTGTACCCGACGTGGCGCTTAACCGAGCTGCGAACGGTGACGCAACTCTCATTTGGGCTGCCATCGTCGTTTTGTCCTTGCTGCAGCGACCGTAGGCGTCGTTCTTGTCAAATGGTGTCAGTTTCGCGATGACGGGCTTGAGGTTGCGGTAGAACAGCAGTCCATACCCGCCCATCATTTCGCGGATCTCGTTGGGTTCCAGTACTGAGCGTTTTTCTTCGCTGACTTGGATGGAAGGAGTTCCGTCACCCCAGGTGTGTGATTCTCGCTTGACCCACAACTCGCCAATCAGGGCCGAGAGCTTTCGCAGCTCATCCTCGTCACTCCCACCGGGCAGGATGATCTTTGCCACGGCGGCGTCCCACATGGTTTTCGCATTCTCCGGGCCCCACTGTGCCAGCTGCTCCTTTGATTGGAACACTGCAACGACGACGCGACCACGACCGCCGCCGGCGGTGATGATCTCGTACAAACCCTGGTACTCGAAGTTTCCCAGCTCGTCGAGAATGTAACTCACTGGTGGGTCGACGCGACTTCCCGGGGAGGCATCAGCAATGCCTTTGGTGACGTAGTCAAGCTCAGCGAACAGGCCATCAATAATGCGCGTGTATCCGCCCGAGGCTTGCTTATCGCCGACCATGTATACCGTCTGTTTCTCAAGTACGAACGACACCGGATCAAACTCTTCACCCTTGGCGGGCGAGAACCAATCTCTCGCCGATCGCGATTCAAGGAATGCCAGAACGGTTGGGAGCACCCCCCATTGCGCAGCGCGTTGCTCCGGGGGCATATTGATTACGGACTCCAAATGGCGGGCATGCTCTAACAAGCCGTGCTCGTGTTCGCGGATCGCGTGCACCGCCTCCAATGCCCTTTGCGGCGACGAGACCCAATCCCAGATCTTGTCGACAGGACGTTCATAATCTCCACACGCTGCACCATGAAACAGGTGAGCCGCGAGCTGTTGCCCAAGCGTGTCCCAGTGACCACCGTTTGAAGTGGAGCCTGAGAACGAATCTGACGGGATGAGCGAACGCACGCGACGCACAAGAGTTCGCTCCTCGACGCATCCGTCGACCGGATCCCAACGGAGCACGTGACCGAGATCCTCGCCTCCATCAATTCCAGGCGCAAAGATCCAACATTTCGATCCACTTCGCTCGCGTTCAAGCATGGTGATTTGAGCGTTGTCCATCTTTGACGACGTGGTGATGAGCGCGCCTGGTGCCGAAAGGATCCAGTTCAGGATGAGGTACCAACCCTTACCGGAACGTGACGGACCGATGATGATGGTGGGGTCCTCTACTCTGAGCCAAAGGTCGATACCCCAGAACGAGCCGATCCGATACCCGCAATCGGACGGGCGCAAATGGTTGCTGTCGATCATGGGCCGAAGGTTCGGTCCACGGACCTTCACGAGCTGTTTCGTGCTCAGCTCACGGTTGACATCCTTCAACGGAGCTAGACCGGGTTTGTGCTGCGGATCTTTCTTCTGCCGCGCCCGAGCCACGGCCCAGAGAATGATCACACCCAGGCTCAATCCCATAAATATCAAGATCAGGCCCCAATGCACGAAACCAGGGACGTTGGCGTGAGTGACGATCGTCGGATCGGATTGACCCCATAGCCCAATCAGTTCACCGATCGACATTTTGTCAGCTCCGTTAAACGCAGACGGATTGGTGATTCCAATTACTGCGAGCTGCGGAAACACCACGATCGCGACCGCACTAATCAGAACGATAGCTGCGGCTACTTGCCAGGGGAGTGACGACCACTTCCAGTTTGGTTGCATCAGAGTCTCACCTCCATTCCAGGAATCGTGCGGGAAACAGATTCGTACATGAGCGTGCCTGCCCGAGACACGAACGACAGCTCGTCTACTACCGGCCGTGCATGTCTACCAAGCCCTTCAACCGCGTACTCGCTCAGGTCGTTCACCATCGGGGAGCCGAGCCGCAGAAACTCCGCCAGCTCGTCGACCAGCGGCGTTCGGTCGAGATAGCGACCGGCGGCTTTCACTGCACGTAACGCGGGGGAGGGGACGCGCAGCGGCATCTCTCGGCATATCTTCCCCACATGCTCTGACCATGCGAGAAATACCTGCACGCGTTCCGCTGCATCAAACTCACTGCCCATCTGAGGTTCGGTGAGGCGCGCACTCACGTTGTCAGTGATGTCCATGTACAGGCTCCACAGCTCGAAGAACGTGGGGTCTTCGGGTCCAGGAGTGGTATCGAGTCCCTGCCGAAACTCTCGATAGAGCTCTCTTACTCCGCTCATGCGGCAACCGCCTTCATCTTGCGATCGCGCATCTGCCGATCGGTATCGAATAGTTCCTTCTCCCACTCGGTCGACGTCGGGTTCCCGTCGACCGCGTACGATCCTGATTTCATCTTCACGAGGAACTGACCCCGAGATAGGGTTCCGATTGCTGCAGCCTCCGCGCGGGTGAACATCTTTCGTTCAATCGCATCATCCAAGGTCTCTTCGTTCTGCCAGAACGAGATGCGATTTGCGTATCCGCGAAGCAGCGTCTTGGCGAGTTCTCGTTCTTGAGAACCTTCCGCTCCAACGGCGTCAAAATCTCCACCCTCGTGAACGATGAGAATCATGGCTACGCCGTACTCACCTGAGAGCTTGAGCTGCTTCCGGTGAGCTTCGAGGGCGGCCTTGGTACGCATGTCCGCCCATCCTTCTTCGCGAATGAGAAGGTACTGGCGGCCTGCATTCTTGTTTGAGATCGTGTTGAGCACCCAAGCGTTCGTCACGGCCTGGGTGACGGAAAGCGCCTGCTCGCCACGCTGTCCGATTGCGAACGTGTCAATCACCGTGTATGGCGAATCAGGATTCAGCTCAATCGACGAATCCGTATCGAACATCCCTCCCAGATCCCCATGCACGAGTCGCCGCAGCCCATCGCGAAGATCATCAGCATCTCGCCGGTCGAAATATCCATCCTGCGCCGTCAGTAGCTCACGGGAGGAGATCTTCTCCCACACGGCCCGCAGCGTGGGTCGGTTTCCCGACTCAGCAACGACTTCCTCAAGAGCCCATTCGAGTATTGTCATCTCACGTGCGATGAGAGGCCGCTCGCCAGGAGTGAGGAGACCTGCAATCTGCTGCAGCACCGAGATACGGCTCGCCCGGACTCGCGCCTCGTAGTTGACGAGGAGCTCGTCGTGCTGCCGTTCCGGGGCTTCAAGCGCATTGAGGCGAATCTCGCTCCCGAAAACGCCCATCTTGAACACATTCCCGCCGAGAGCTTCGGCAACTGCTCCGTGTTCTCCTTTCGAATCTGACGTGTTGATAGCAAACCGTCCGAATTCGACGAGCAACGTCACCAGCCGCTTAATTGAGAACGACTTTCCTTGTCGCAGTGAGCCTTGGATAAGGATGTTCGGCGCAGATGCGAGCCCACGGCGGTAGAGCTCCCACGGATCGAACGTAAACGGCTTGCCGCTATTCATATCGACCCCGATGATCGGACCTGCGACATCGTGCACATCCGCTGCAGCGAACGTGTTTGCTGCAGCCAGCTGATGCCCCGTTGCCCGGTGCCACGGACGACTAATCGGAATCGTCCAAAACCCACCTTGAAACTGCAAGGGGCTCTGTATTGGGAGCTTCTCGACCTTCTCGTCGTCAGCTACCTCGTCATCACGCACGGCACTCGCATACATCTTCTGCAGTGCTCTGCGTTGGCGCCGGTCGAGACCTGCGCCCTCAATCGTGAGGAGTTTCTTTACCATCCGCCATGCCCCCTATTACTTCATTCCCAAACCGCACGGATACGCCACATTCATCAACGCTTCGGCCTGCTGCCAAGGCATCGTTCGCGGCTCTAACCCGGTCGCCGAGCACGCGTTCCGAATGGATGCGGCTTCCTGTTCAAGCGTTTCAGGGGACGTTGCTGTCACCGTGAGATAGGCCGAAAACCGCAGCTCGCCCTGCCCTGCGACCAGGTCAGCTTCCTGCTCTTCCAGCGCGTGCCAGTCGGCGTTGTCTGCCGCAGTAGTCGGTTTGCCTGACTTCGCCCGAATTCCCGCGTTCGTGATCCAGGTACGTTTTTGTTCCTCGATCTTTTTCATGGCGTCACCGATTTGAACTGGTTGGCCCACCAGCATGAACGTCTGCCGTACTGGCCGCCCAGATTGCTGTTTAGCGAAGACCAGCCGTGACATGAACCCGGGGAACGTCTCGTACCGGGGCCACTCCTGAATCCAGTACGTACGGTGCCAACCAGAATCCGTCTCCACGACATTCCGATGCTCGTCGATCAGCATTGGGGCAGCCGACAGCGGGTCGATCCCTTCCCAAACGGTGCCGATTCGAGAATCCACGCCCTGCTGAGACGCCGGGTCGACCAGTGACCGTCCCCAGGCTCCCCACTCCCGAGCGTTCATCCACACGAAACGCGTGAAACCGGCATTGTAGAGCGCGTCAGATGTCGTGGAGATCTCCAACTCAGCAAGCTTGAGCATCCCCGCCTTTTCGCTTTTCTCACCCTTCACGAGCGCCTTCGCTTCACCTGAAAGCTTGAAGGTGAGCGCGAGTACTGACGTGTGTTTCGTTACCGCCTGATCAGCAAGATCGAGAGCCTCTTGATACGACTCTGCAACACCCCCAACCAGGCCCATAGATCGTTCTTCGAAGTACCGGCGTTCTGCCGCAACCGTCCCGGGACGTGCCTGCTCAAGAACAGTGACTCGCGTTACATGCTCTTTCTGCGTGAACGATCCCAGCACCTTCGACCATTCGAAGATCAGTCCCTCACGGTCCTCCTCAGACAACGTCGACGGGGCTCCGGCTTGTGGCATCCCGAGCCCATTCGTCGCGAGCACACAGCACACCGTTGCGGTGCCCTGCCGGGCATCCCACACCACCACTGCACCGCTATCTGTCTCGTAGAGATGAATGCGTCCCTCTCGTCCAGGAAGATCCAGCGACGACGTCGGTGTGATCTTCTTTTTCTCGGGCCGTGCACGGTATTTCGTTGCGCCGACAGATTTGCGCATGATTCCTCCAACTTCACGCATCAGGTGCGTCACTAGTGATTGGCCGTGCCGGCGTAACAGGCCGAGTGCGGCGAGGGGTGCGTACACCGGGAGCGCGCTGAGGAGTCCGATGAGGCCATCGCCAATAACGGCGACTGCCCCGACAATTACGGCGATGCCCATCGCGGTAAATCCCGGCCCGTCGATGCCGTTCACAAGCCCCTGGGAGGGCAGACGGGCAAACTTTACGGTGCCGCTCACTGCTGCTTCCCCTTCGATGGGCGAGGCGCAGGTGGGCGTCCCTCAGCTGTCTTGGGTGGCTCGGGCACCTGGACGGGGCCACTGCTACCGCTCCGCTGCATCTTTGGTGGTGGAGACCCGGCAGGTTTCGGTGAAGGGGACCCCGCATCGCCGCCGAACGTTCCTGCCGCAGCTGGCCCCTGCCCGGGGCGAGCATCTTTGACCGGGGGCTTCCCTGTGCCGCCCTGTTTCGTTCCGGCGCCTGTCGAGGAGCTGGTAGACGAACTGCCTGTCTTCGTGCTGTTTTTCGGTGGTGTCGATCCCGAACCGCGGCCGCCCCCGCCGCCCTTGCCGTTCGGGAGACGACGGCCAACGGCAGATACCACCTTTTGTGTTTTCTGCTTCGCCTCTCCGCCTGCACGCTCTCCAACGTGGTCGCCGCCGCCGCCACCGCCCATCCACTGGAAAAAGCTGTACGCGAGAATCGGCATGAACGCGGTAATGAACACACCAATTGCAAGTGACAGGCCCGCGCCCGACCAGATCGTTTCGACTTTCCCAAACCCAGCCATAACGAGGACCAGCGTTCCGAGAATGAGTGGCTTTGCGAGCGCCATCGCGGTGACAGCACTCATCCAACGTTTCATCCAGTCATCACTGGTCCCTTTCGCGGGGAGTAAAACGAATGCGAGAGGTGCGAACGCGACCAGGATCATCAACACGAAATCCCGGAACGCCATAGCGAACATGATGAAAAACAACCCGCACGCCATGACTCCGAGGACCAGCATCATCTGCGCAACTGGAGGAGCGCCGACGATAGTGCCAACGGTGTGAGCGCCCCAGTTCGCTTGACCCGAGAACAGTGTCTCGATCATCGTCGCGAACCCGCCTTTGCCCGTGAGACGGTCGAGTAGTCCGCCACTAAATTCATCAATCACCAGGAGGCCCTGGCCGACGATGAAATACGAGAAGTAGAACGCCGGGAGAGACGCGGCAGTGGCCAAGACTGTGCGTTTGATGAGATCTGGACGCTGGAGTACCGCGCCGCCCGCAAGTCCCACGATGAAAGTGATCGCCATAACCAAAATGGCCATGCCCAACCACCGTCCAGTCTCTGCTTGCGCGGTGTTCCAGAGTGCGTCGCCCGGACGGAAGCTTTGCGAGCCCAGAGCGGTGTCTGCAAGCCATTTGATCGCATCAGCAACCCAGTTCCCTGCATCTTCCATCGAGCCACAAAGCAGGTCCGCTACCCCGCACTCGAAGTCAACGAGCTCGTCTTCCGCCCGGGCAAGCACTTACTGAATTCCTAGATCGAAACCGACGAGGAACTGGAAGATGCCCGAAATGCCACCGAGGCAGGCAACAGCCAGCGCGCACCAAAGGACGGATTTTGAGGCAAGTTGCTGCGCATTCTGATTTCCAAAGCCCTTGAATCCGAGCGTAATAAAGCAAGCGATCAGTGCGCCTGCGCTCGCGATCAAGCCAAGCCCCAGAATCCACGAGACGATCTGAATGAGTGCGGACGCACCAGGGGCACTGAAATCCGGGTTGAGATCCGGCATGAGTATGTTCCTTTCGACAGATGTTGTTTTGTCACTGCACGAAGGACAAGCGAGCGCAGCTATAACGACGAAGCGGGGCCAGCCCAGAAGGCCAGCCCCGCTTCGCATTCGTCAATTACGGATTGCCGATGTAGGGGTACGGATTCACGTCCGGGTTGTAGTTTCTTGCTGTCGTGGCCAACGTGAAATGTGTGTGTGGGCCGCTCGTGCAACCACTCATGCCCGACCGTGCGACCGTCTGCCCCACGCGCACCGCCGCCCCAACCGTGATACCCACCGATGCGGGAGAGCCCAGCTCAATATGGTTGTGCGAGCTGTACAGGGTGAGGCCTTGGTAGTTGTGCTGAATGATGACGGTGGAGTTTTCCCCATGCCACCAGGAGGGGTTGGCCGCGCAGACCCCGGGCAGCCCGCCACCGTCTCCACCTGCGGTGAGCACAATGCCGTCATATGGTGCATAGAGCGCGCCTCCCGTGGCTGACACGAGGTCGATGCTGAAGCCATCGTGAAAGCCTTGCGAAATGCCGCGCATGTGTGAGGGCCACGCCCACCCGTTTGCCCCAACTGGCCCATCATCGCCGGACGGCGGACCAACTGTGGGGCCCGGGGGCTCCTCGCCGGTGATCGTTGATCCCAGAGCTGCAACGCCCGCGCCACCGAACAGAGCGACGCCAAACAGGCCAAACCCGGCGAGGCCCCCCATTTGGAGGACCTTGCGCCGGGTCGCCTGAGTGGCGAGGAGTTTTGCCGCTACTGGCGCGGCCATATTTCTGGGAACTGAGCTTCGAGTGTGTACGCGACCCCGCAGAGCCCCCCATCCTTGGGAGCGTCGCACCAGATCGCAAAATATGCGGGGTGCATGGTGGTCGCTGCCGCCGTGCCCATTTTGGAGTTGTCGACGTCAGAGAGCACCCACCAATGAGTGAGACTCGCACCCGCTGTGTCGGGTTCCATGTCTGTGCCGGCTGGGAAGGAGGGGACTAGCGACGGGTCGATCTTGGCGATTTCTTCCTCACCTACGACTGTCTGCGGGTGTGCGAGCCAGAAGTGGTCCGGCAGTAAGGCGAAGTTCTCGTAGGTGGTGCCGTTCAGCAGGGTCCACCATGAGTAGTTCTCCGGGTTATCGCGCAGAGACCATGAATCGGCCTGGAGCTTGAGCACGTGGTCCGGCGGGAGATAGTGACGCTGAATTTCTTCGAACGGTCGCGCCTCCACCAGCGTGTGAATCTCACCTTCTGGGCCTACGTACTTCTCGGACGGATGCGTCATTCTCGCGATAGCTGCGTCGACGTATTCTTGCCTGTCTAGCTTCGAGAAGTCCGCGGTAAATGCCACCGCGGCCGCGCCTGCAGCGGCCTCTCGTGGGTCCGTGGTGACTGGCATCACAGCCATACCGTTTTCATCCACGTCAAATTCGTAGCCGTCTTGCTTCACCTTCACTTTCTTGTCAGGGTTTTTGCTTTCTCCAGACTCCTCGGCCGGCCTTTCCTCGCTAGATGACGCACTCGTTGCAACCTGAGCTTCAGCAGTAAGCGATCGAATCCATCCAAAGATTGCAGCGATGAGTACCAGTGCAAAGAGCACCATCATCACAATGGAAACATTGCGCCGGCCACGTGGGAGAGCCCTCCACCATTTCTTGATCATCCGCATTACTCCGTCCCTTCTTCGCTCTTCCAGACCTGCTCTTGCTCGAGGAGATAGTCGCCAATAGCTGTCGCCCACTTCGCGCCGTTTACCATCTGGGGGTCCGCCCACGACTGCACTCTGGTTGGTTCGTGCTCGCCCCCGTTACAGCCCGTCATGCCCGTCCACGACCGCATTCTTTGCATCACGAGCTGCAATTGGTAGTGGAAATCGAGGGGCGCACCAGGAGGTGCAGCCGGCAGGAACTGTAGCTGGTTGCGGTACTGGAACAGCGCTAGCAGCTCCTGAATCATGGCCTCATGGCGGAACCAACATGGCGGAATGATCGCGTCTTGGAGTCCATACCGACGAACGAGCTCCGGCACCCACTCGGTGAGTACCGTCATAGTCTCGACGCGTTCTTCCGCGTCAAGCCGCCACCAGTTAATTGGAGCTGCGTACATAGGCGGCGGCACCGCCGGCGGAACTCGATCAGTCGGTGTTACTGGCGAATCAGGACGCTCCCCGCGCTCACGCACCACGACGCACCCGCTTCACAATCCGATCCCACACAGACGGCAGGTCTGTCAGCGTCGCACCTGGAACTCGGGAAAGGTCTCCTTTGATGCGACGGCGAACCGCTGCCGGTCCCTCACCGCGGGGCACGCTGTGCAGCCAGGAGGCCGCAGTATCGTCTGCCGCAACGAGTGCGCGGAGTCGACGCGGCCGGGAAGTCGTTGCGATCCCAAGCAGCAAGCAGCCGAAAACAACGCCAGCAGTGCCCAGCGGGTACAACTCAGGCTTGAACAAGGCCACGAATGCGCCCCAGCCCAACAGAACCATTCCAAACGCCCACCACTGCCAGACTGATTCCTGCACCTCGAACGACAGTCGATCATCGTCCGTCAGTGAGACGCGGACTCCCTCGAAACGAGCGACCTTCTTTCGCGCAATTTCGAAGACCCGAACGGCTGCGACGTGATCGACGACCGCCTGATCCGATGCTGCGCGATGTGCTGCGGCCTCCTTCCTGCGAAGCAGAGCACGGTCAACGCGGGATCGGGAAAGTGCGTAACGGTTCATACCCCCAGAACACGTGAGCTGCGCACACGCCGCTGCGCGGGGAGAGCACCCACAGGGTGCTCCCGGACGAGCCGGCACGGAGGCCGGCCCATTCCTTACCAGGGCTGCGCCCCGTTTTGTTGCCGTGAAGCCTGCGGCATTCTACGTGCGTTCAGCGCGCCACCCATTCGACCGCCCACCCGCGATGCGTGCGTGCTTGACGGGGCATTCTCGCGCGTCTGCGCCGCGCGGGCCTGCCCCTTCGAATAGGTTCTGCGCCGCCCGCCCAAGAAGTCACTTCGTGCCTTCACGGCAAAAAAACGTGAGGGAGGGAATCGAGAGAGGGAGAACCAAGGTGATGGATCAGATTGGGTCAGCAGCAGGGGCAATTACCGCAGTGATCGTGTGGACCGTGGCGATCTACAAGTGCTGGATCTCACCGGCAGTAAAGAAGGACCAGAACCGATGAACACCGCTCAGCTCGCGTTCGACATCGACGCGCTTCTCCACGACGCGCTCCTCGCCGCCACACCCGCCTGGGACGGTGCGCCGCTGCGGTACCACGAAGAACACCGGACTTCAGCCGAGCTAGACGCCGCCTTCGACCGGTACCGATTTGAGTACGGCAACCACGGTTGCATCCCGGACAGCCACATGTGGAGCCGATACATGTTCGGACCCCAACACGGCCTCGCGATCGACAACCACGAATTCGTGCTCTACGCAGCAGAAACCAGCTGCCGAGAAGCCGAACACGACCACCACGGCGAGAACCTGCCCGGCGATACCCAGTTCCAAGCACTCTGCGAGCCCTGCAACTGGCGGTATCAAAGCAACGACGAGAGTTTCGTGATCGAAACCTGGCACGACCACGCAGTCCCCGGATGGCGCACCCTCCCCGTCGTCCCGCAGCGGCTCCAGGGCATCCCGCCACGCCACCGCAACCCGCTCCGCGAATGGGTAGAAGAGCACTACCCGCTCGAAGCCCAAGCACCCGGCCACCCCATCGTCACCGCACGCAACCCAGTGGGAACCCGACACGTCCCCGGCCGTTCGCCCTGGGGTGGGTACGACCTCTCCGACTCAGCCCTGTAACTCCCCACCACCACATGACTGGGTGGCGCTGACACGTCACCCAGTCTCCATCCGCACCTCCAGGAGATCATCTCATGCGTCGTCTACTCATCCCTCGCTCGCCGTTCGGTCTGTTCTTCCGGGTGGCCATGCTTTACGCATTCCTCGCCGCCGTAACGTTCCTGCTCCACATGATGACGGTCGGAGCGACCATCGTCGCGGTCGGAATGCACCTGCATTTCGTGACCACCGTCGACACGCTCCAGGTCATCCTCGGTGCCAGTTGACCGGCGCGCACAACAACAGAGGGCCTTGCGCCGGTGTGATACCGACCCAAGACCCTCTGCGTGCGTGCTCAGCGCTCAGCTAGCGAGTGTTCCTTCACCTCCGTTCAGTGCCAGCTCGGAGCGGCGACGGCGTGCCTGGAAGAAAGCGAGTGCTCCACCTGCAGCCATAAGCAGCAGTGCTGCGGTACCCACGGTGAGCAGTCCGGCACCACCAGTGACCGCGAGTGCCGGCTTCGGGGTGATCTCGAAGTTCTCTGACTTCTCGCCGCACTTACCGACGTGCACCACGGTCTCCACACCATTCTCGACACGCACCAGCGTCTCGACGTAGCCGCCCAGGCCGACGTGCTCCTCGCGGGTGACGACCTTGTTCGACTCGTACGATCCGGCCTTGGTGACCTTCACGCCAGTTGCGTCCTCGAAGTCCTTGAGCTCGCGCTCGGTCGAGCACACCATCTGCTCACCCTCGACACGGTCGTACGCCTTGAACGTGACCTTGTACTCAACCTCGGGACGATCCGAAAGCGGGCCATCGACGATCGCGGTATCGAACATCTCGTCGCCCACGTTCACCGTCCCTGCGGACTCGGTGTGAACGGTCGGCTCCTTGACCACAGTGGTCTCGTCCGGGAGCCCACACTTGCCGGTATGCAGCGATACCGGGGGCTCGTCGCCGTCGATGACCTTGAGATCCTCGACCCAGTACGTGGTGCCCGCAGAGTTCGTGACCACGTCCGGCGACTTCACCTTGCCGGTGCCGTCGACCTGGACCGGCTTGGTCTGCGCCACGGGCTGTGCATCACACACAGCGTCCGGGTCGCTCACCTCAGTCTTGGTCCACAGCACGGGCTTGCCGTCCTTGTCGACAATCGGCTTCCAGTTCTCGTCGTACTTCGGCTGACCGGCCTCGGGCTTCAGGTACAGCGTGAAATCAACCTCGTAGGACACCTCGGGGCGCTCAGAGAGCGGACCCTTGACGTCGGCAACGTCGTGGATGTTGCCGCGAACGGCACCCTCTTCGATTGCCTTCGTGGTGACCTCGGGGGTCTTGACGGTGGTGGTCTCGTTCGGGAGGCCACACTCACCCGTGTGCAGCACGACCTCGTCGCCGCCGCCCTTCGGAGTAGCAGTCAGTTCCTCAACCCAGTACACGGTGCCTTCGGTCTCTGCCTTCACCTTCGGTGAGGTGACCTCGCCGAGCTTGGTGACTGCGACATCGTCGGTGTGAGCGACGGGCTGTGCTGCGCACACCGCGTCAGGGTTCTTGACCTCGGCCTCAGTCCACAGCACCGGGTTACCTGCGGCGTCGTGAACGGGCTTCCAGTTCTCGTCGTACTTCGGCTCGCCTGCGACGGGCTTCAGATACGCGGTGAAATCAACGGCGAGATCCCACTTCGAGGTGCTCGGCAGGCCGCCGTCGACCTTCGCGACGTCCTGGATATCGCCCTTGACCGCGCCGGTCTTCTGCGCCTGCGTGGTGACCTCGGGACGGAGTACCTTTGCCGTTTCGGCGGGAACGCCGTAATCGTCACAGGTCTCCTCAAATTTGCCCTTGCTGCTCGCGGGCTGATCCTCGTCGAGGACGCACCACTGAACCGTGATGTAGTTCGCCTTCGTGTCGATCGGGAGCGACAGAATATCCGAGGTCAGCTTCTGGCCCGGGGTATCCACGACGAGCTGCGTGGTCTGCACGACCTGCGCATCCTTCGGGGCCTTCTCCTGCTGCTTCGGCTTCGAGTCCGACGCGTACACCGTGCCGCGAACGGTCGCGGGAGTCCGCTTCCCGTCCGTCTGCAACCAGCCGCCACCGCCCGCGAGGTTTACCTCGAGGGCGTCGGTGTAGTCATCACCAATGGTGATTTCAGACGCCGACAGGTCGCTCTTGAACTCCAGCTCGGTCGGGGTCCACTGCGACTCGTTCTCCTGGCCGTAGCCGTCAGTGAAGTGGTAGTTCTCCGGCAACGACGAGGCAGATTTCCCCTGGATCGGCTTCGGAGCAACGATCGCGGGAAGCTGATCCTTCGCGTCAATCTCCCAAACGAACGTCACATAACCGGTCTCTTTTGCGACATCATCGGACTGAATCGCGTAGGTCTTGTTCGGGCCATCAGCGGTGGTGGTCGTCAGCTCCGCGGTGCCAGCAACAGGTGCATTATTTGGTACCGTCCCCGAGGGGTTTTCCGCTGGGTTCTGCAGGAAGGGTCCGTAGATCGTTCCCTTGGCCGTGATCGGCGCGTAGCGGATGTTGCCATCAGCGCCGAACTGGTGACGCCAGATGCCAGACCCGACATTGGGGTCAGCGGCGAAGTTGAGGGTGTCGGAGTACTTTTCACCCTTCTTCACCTTCTTGGTGACGGTCATTGACGTGAGGGTGGGAGCCCAGATCGTGTCGGGGTCGACGTACTGCGCCTCGAAGTCGCCCGCACGGGTTTCAGTCGTCGGGGGAGTAGAGATGCCGATCTTCTGGTTCAGGCCGCCCTGATCCGAGATGACGAGCTCGCCAGGCTGCGAGACGGTGTACTCGAAACCGCCCGTGAACTTAACCTGGTAGTAGCGGCCGAACTCGTACCCTTCGGGGGGCATACCCTCCCACTGAATCTGGTGCGCGGCACCATCGGTGATCGTGGCGGTCTTGCCGTCAGCCGACACATCGACGCCGGGCTGAGCGATGAGCTTGCCGTTCTCGATCTCCATGTGCTTCGAGCCAGCCTGCACCTCCACGTACCCCGTGTAGGCGCCAGTCGGGGTGATGACGGGTGCGCCAGGCTGGTTCACCGGGCCACTGCCAGCGCCCGGGTTCGCAGCGTACGCGCGGCCCTCGTTGACCATTGCGGCGGCCTGGTCGACGACGCCTTGCTGGCCCATGCCAGCGAGCGCCTGCTTGATCTGGTTGATCGTGGCGTTGTAGCCGGCGTCGGCCGAAGCGGAGCGCAGATCCCACACGGCGAGCTGCACGGCGGCTGCCTGCCCGTTGTCGGAGGTGGTGCCCCAGTTCCCGAGGATGAACTTCAGCGCCTCAGTGTCAGCGGGGCTCAGCGCACCGGCCGATCCTGACGCGCCGTTGATCCCGAGGAAGCCGTTGAACCAGCCCTGGAAGCTGTACCCGTCGACACCGGAGGCCGGCTGCAGTGGTGCGTCCGTACCTTCGGGAACAATCTGCCCCATCTCCAGGCAATACACGACGGTGCCGTCCGAGTGGACCAGCGCGCCGATACCGGAACCGGCACCGTCGTACAGTCCTGCACCGGGGGTTGCCGCCTGCGCGACCTGCGCCGGAATGAGCACGGTGCCCAAGCCAACGCCGCTCGCTACGAGAAAGCCGGAGAGCACGAGCACTCCAGCTCGCCGAGTGATCCCTCGACGCTTTCGGCGTTCACGGCGTGTGAACGATCCTTCTTCTGTCAGTGACATGAAAGGCCTTTCCTGTCTGTCTATTCACAGACGGATTGCCGCCTGCGCAAGGAAGATGCATACTCCTGCGCAGCTCACACAAAAGGAGGGTGCTCCGCCGTTAGCGGCGCACCCTCCCAAGAGAGAACTTTCTGGCTTACCAGCCTTCGTCGGTGCCGTTGGCTAGGCAGTGAACGCCAGTGATGTTGTCCCATGACCCGGTGGGATACGTTCCGGGAGGGCAGGACGTGGCCGGAGCAGAACCTCCGCCACCAGCCGGTGCGCCGCCACCGTCGCCGCCAGTGCTCGGAGCGCCGCCCCCGCCACCGCCTGTACTCGGGGCTCCGCCGCCGCCGTCAGTGGGCGGGGCCGGAGGCGTCCACGTTCCGCCACCGCCACCACCAGCACCTGCGTCCGTTCCGCCGCCCGTGCCAGGAGCCCAACCGCCACCAGTGCCGGTATCCCAGCCGTACCCTGTTTCTTCGGTGTACGTGCCGGTCTCGCTAACGGACTCGCCACCCATTTGGCCAGCCGTAGCCGCAGCGGCCGCCTCTTCGGCAGCAACCTGGTCAGCGTGTGCCTGCTGAGCTTTCTTCGCCGAAGCCACGTAGGCCGATAGCTTCGTGGCCACTCGCTGCGAGGTCACGGCCTTCTCCGCAGCGGTCTTCTGCACGGTCGCCGCAGACGTGGTCACGACCTTCGCAGCATCACCCGACTTCGGAGCCGCGGCGTTCACAGCCTTGGCCTGCTTCGGAACGGACTCAGATACTGCCACCAGATCGGGCAGCGTCGCAGCAACCGCCTCCGTGTAGGTCTGCGAGCGATCTGTCTCAGAGGCGATCGCGTCCTCGGTCGTCGAGAGTTCCGTGTTCGCCGCCTTGATGTCAGCTCGCACAGCATCGAGCGTTGCAGGAGTCACTTTCTCCGGCGCCACAGCACTATCTACTGCCTCCGGCGACTCGTCATTGACGACCGCTCGCATATCCTCAAGCGACAGCGTGAGGTACGAGCTGGGTGCCGTGGCGGCGGGAGCATCCTTCTTGGCTTTCTTCGCGGCCGCGGCAGCCTTCTCATCAGCGTCGCGCATCTTCTGGATGCTGTTCTTCGCCGACTTCACCAGCTTTGACGCACGATCCGACGGCTTGGGAGCTTTCCCGATCGTCTTGTCCATTGCCGCAGCGGTCTTCGTGATGCTCGCCGTCTGCTTCTTCGTGAGAATTGGGTCAGCCGTCTTCCCCAACTCGCGCAGCTCCTTGCCGAAACCCTGGACTTCATCACGCTGCAGCGTGCTCAACACAACCGCGGCATCGAGATCCGCATGAGCCTCCAGGGTTGCAGACTGCGACCTGGCGAGATCAGCACTGAGTGCTTGATATTCCTTTGCCCGCACGTTCTGGAGGATGAGCGGAGTCGCGATGACACCGCCCAGGACGAGTGCACCAGCGACGCCGGCCGCGATCCAGAGATTGCGTTTCCGGTGACCGGCAGCCGTCGTTGGCTGCTGCTGAACTTCTGAGGGACCGCTTACGGGTTCCATGATCTGGTGTTCCTTTCGTTCGGGCTTCGCCACGCTCTAAAGGTAGCGGGAGCCACAGACAGTCATAATTTTAGGAAACTACTGGGTGTGGCCAATTCGTGGCCTTCCGTATTGGTGTCAGTGGGCGTTCACCTGTGACAACTGAGGGATCTCGTGTTCCTCAAAGTCGCCGGCATCCTCCATACGCTTCAAGAACCGCTGCCCCGTCTTCGCGTGCTTGTTCCCCAACCACTCGCCGACGAGCTTGCCGGTGGGGCGTCTCGACTCCTCGCGCACGAACTCCAGGACACGATCACGGACTTCACTCTCGGAGATCTCGGGGTTCTCGGCCGACCCGCCGTCGACCAGATGTAGTGAGCTCGTATGCGCTTCCCCGGCGTGGGCCAGTTCCCGTGGTGATTGCTCCACAGGAGGGTCGACCGGTTGCGGTGCCAGGGGCACCGCGTGCTGCACTTCCACGCGACGTGCGGGCGCCTCCGCCCGTTCACGGCGCGCCTGCAGCTTGGCCCGTTCCTTCTCATCCGGGATGAGCTTCATCACCAGGTGCGTGATGGCAAGCAAGATCGCGGGCGGCGTCGACGCCAGGATGGCGGCCGCCCACGCACTCGTGAGGGTCAGGTCTGCCGCCCGCCACGCATGGGTAGCGTTCGCCACGATAGACACCCCAGAGAGCAAGGTGAACGCCGAATAGGCAAGCCAACGCCCCTTCACGCCATGCAGCCTGAACTGGGCCGCAGCGATCATCGTAGACACGCTGCCCACGTCGATCAGGATCGGGTACAGCTCAGGAAGTGGAAGACCATTCACTCGAGCAACGTCGATGAGCGTCACGTACGAGATCGCCATCGCGACCCCGCCGACAATCGCGAGCGGGATACCGAGAGACGCCACCATCGCCCAGGTGCGGCTCGGCTTTTTCGACATCAGTAGTCCTCCCGCTCAGCGTGGTGGACTTCCGCGTCATCCAAATCCTCAGAGTCGCTGCTCCGAGGATCCTTGAGATGCATCCACGGGTCTCTCCGTGCCCAGAGCCAAAGCCCAATGCAGACGAACAGAATTACACCGATTGCGGAGACTGCGTACCGTACGACCGCGGAATAAACGTCATCGATTGTCATCGGTTCTGTCCGTTCTTGGTTGATGTGAACGTGGTCAATCCGGCGACGAGAGGTATTGCGGCCCCCACGATCACGACGGCGAGCACTGCCGTCGTGAGCATCCACATGAGCACGGGGTATTCGGTGTAGTCGTTCATGGTCAAATCCATTCCGTGAGGGCGAGCGATCCGCGCTCGCCAGCCCTGAAAGCGTTCTTGAAGTGAGTCAGCGCGCGCGTATGTGAACCGGAGTCTGAGAAACGGAACTCTGCGTTTTTGAGGAACTGCCCAAACAGGCTTGTCTCCTCGGTGCGATGACGCGAACCACGCGCGATCTTGATCACTGCGACGACTTGCTCGATCGTGAGCGAAGGGCAATGGCGATGCGCTGCGACACGATCATCGACCTCGTACGAGAGGCGCTGCGGCGGGTTGATTGCGATCCACCACAGCAACTCACTCACGGCCTCGACATGCTTTGGGTCAATGACCTGCGCGAGTATCGCCAACGTGCTGTCAACGACCTCCTTCAACGTCGTCCCGTCCTCGGTGGACTCGTTCTCTCGGAATGGTTCGTATCCGGTGAACTCGGCGTACTCGAGCGGAAGCCCGCGGGTACCCCACATCTCTTGCGCCCACCGCCGCGCGCATTGCCAGAGGTACCCCCAGGGATCGTCAGCGCCCGCGGCGTAACGTACCGGGCACTTGTCGGAGTCGTTGCGGGTGCTCAGCACGCGTTCGATGATCATGTTCACGATCTCGTCGTCGTCGACGTGGTATCCCCACGACTTCGCGACCGCCGACAGGCTCGGCGAAAGATGCTTGTAGAGCTGCTCAATGAACGCTGCACCCTCAGCAGTGTTGAGCGCTGCAGCACCGGTATCAGCGATATCGGTCAGGATCTTTCGTTGCCGCCAGGGGGTGAATTTCTCGATCTCAGACATCTGCTGCCTCACTCTCGGCCTGACGTAGGCTCAGGGCCTTCGTCGACTCTTGAAACAGCAACGTCGTGACCTCTCGGCCGATCGTTTGCAGGCTCTCGGAAGCGTTTTCACTCACTTCACACTCGATGACAACCACTGAAGTGAGGGAGCGGACGAGGGCTACACGCGTCGCTCGGAGCATGTCTCGGCCCATCTGGCCCCTACGGCCAGCCAGCAGCAGAAAGTCTCGGAGATTGCCGTCCAGCTTCTCCTGGAGCAGTGTTGTGTGACGGACGATCTCATCGAGGCGGTCCTCTGCGTCTCGGAGCTGCAACGCCTCGGGGTCCTCAGCTTGCCGCTGGACGGCGGCGGAGATCTTTTGCACCTCCTTGAACACAGGCCCTACCTTCGCCTTGGAATCACGGAGTTTCTCGACCGCTCGCTGCGCGACTTCACGAACTGCGGGCTCGATCTTCTCGTCAACGGAAAGATCGCGGATGGTGCGAATCTGGTCTAGCCACTCAGGCTTATGACCCGTCTTCGCTTTGGCGACTTCGCTGATGCTTACTGAGGCCTCATGCCGCCCGTTATTCCCGGCGGGAATAACGGGACTTTCATTGCCCTGACGCAATCCCGACAACTGCTTCTCTTTCGTTTTCAACTCGTACAGAGGAAGATCGAATGTCTCCCAAGCGGCAAGGATCTCCAGCGGTGACAGATCCCGACGTGCCCGGTTGGTAACGAATTCGAGTACGTCTTCCTGGTTCTCGTCGAGACCTGTGTAGACCTCGGCCCGGATCGTGGTGCGGCCGTCTTGTTTGGCAGCTTCGAGGCGGTGTGCGCCGTCGATGAGCACGAGCCTTCCGCCTGCTCGTTCGGAGACCGCGATTGGGACGATCTGCTTACCCGTTTCGGCGATTGAGCGACGCAGCAGCTCGACGTGGTCGGCATCGACCTCGCGCTGGCGCTGGCGCACGATGATGGTGTCGACATCGAGTTCGGTGGAGCGGATGGTGACGTTTTCGGGGAGCAGGGTGTTCGTCATGATGCAACCTTCAGGAATAGTGAAACTTCGGCAGGAGTCTGATCTGCATCCCAGACCAGTGCGGCGGCAGCCTCAGCGTGAATCACGCAAAGGTGCCGGCGAGACGGATTAGTGCGACACGTGCACTCACGTGCTCGGTCGGCGTGCTTGGGGCAATACGTGCGGAACTTGGGAGTTAGGACGATCGCCCACCCGCGAGAGACCATCGACGCGAGCTGTGCTGCGTGATCGTGCCAGGTGGTTTCATGCGACAGTGCTGGAAACAGCGGCTCTGAGGTGCTGCATGAGCGGGCTTCGCAGCGGATCGCGACGACTTCGCGCCGCCACACGCGGCCCATCAGCGATCACCACTCACTGCGAGGAGTTCCGCTTCGAGCTCAGCGAACGCCGAATCGACGTTACGCCTGGGTTGGCCGCAGTCAGCGCAGTGAGACCGGTCGATCTCGGGGAGCTTCTCATTTCCCCACCAGTGCTCTCCACGCGCACAGGCAGATGCGTGCCGCTCCGTAGCGAATCCGGACGCCGGCGGCGTTGGATCGAAAGGTGCGGTTCCGTCGCCACCCACCGGCCACTTCGTGGGGTACCGGGCGATAACCGACGCGATGTAACTCGCGGGCTTGTTCACGCGCCCAGCGGCTCTCAGGAGCGTGTCACGTGTCGCCTGGACCACGTCGACCGTAGAGAGATCAACGCGGCCCTGCACCTCACGAGAGAGCGCAGCAAGGGTGAGCCCGCATCCGGGGGCGAGAGCTTCGAGCTGCGCGTCGACTTCACGCTCGCGCGTGGTGTGGTTGGTTGGTTGGTTTGATGAAGCGTAATAACCAACCTGACCTAACCTAGTTTTCTCTTCCTCTAAGGACGGCGGATTATCCGCAGCCTTCGGGTTACCCGTCGCGGGTTTCCCGCGGACGGCGGATAATCCGCCGTCCACACGATCAGGGGTTTTGTCAGCCGCTTCGGAAAACCCGACACGGGTTTCCTCGTTGGCTGCTAGGAACTCTTCGTACGGCTCGTCGAACTCCAAAATAGCCAGATGTTCAGCGACAAAGTACCCCTCGTTTGGGTCTTGCAGGAAGAGACGGTACCGCTTCTGGCCACCCTTCGGGCGTCCCATCTCGTCGACGAAGCCAGCCGGATACCGGTCTCTCACCTCGATGATGAAGCCGGCCTCCAATAGGCGTTTCTTCGCACTGATCCACGCATCTTTGCCGAGCCCCAATTGCTTGCGGGCTTCGGTCTGCGTGGGCATTCTCGAAGGATCGTGCGAGAGCAGGTACAACAGCACGCTCAGCGGGTTGCCGGTGAGGCGGCTGTCGCGTACCCACCAGTTGCGGTGCTGACCAAATTCAGACTCGAACTTGAGCCGAGGACGGACGATTCGATAATCATTCATCGCCGAGTTTTCCGGTCTAAGTAGCTGATGAGATCGAATTGCTTCGGATCGACAGAACCGAGAAGGTGCATACCCTGCCTGGGTTTAACGTTCTTTAAAACAGACATCTCAGGCGTGAGAAGATTAGGGTGCTCGTGAGCGGCAGATTCACATCCAAGTTCGTCAACTGCGCGTGAGACCGTGTCGTTCTTCAGAGACACGAATTGATATTCCTTTCGGGATGTCGCCGAACCCCCGGAGTTCCAGCTCCGGGGGTTCTTGCTTTATCGATTCACTTCTGGCGTCACGGATTCGATGGCTCTAAGCAGCAGGTTGTAGTCATCAATAGTGATAGGGACCTTGCCGTTCAGCTTTCTAGATACCCACATCTCATTGCGTCCGATGCGGCGAGCTATCCAAGCCCTAGACAGGTCGCGCTCTTTTCGCAAACTGTCGAGCGTGTTGGCGGCTTCATGGTTTGAGGTAGGCACGGTTTGACAGTATCGCGAACTGTTGCAAATCGCAACACAATGAGGCTGGTCGTGTTGCGTTGTGCAAACGATCACGTAGGATCGCAATTATGGCGAAGATCGAATCTCAAGCACCCATTACTCCAGACGTGACGGGGGAGCGGATTGCAATGTTGCTTTGGCGAAGTCATATGTCAGTGGCATCGCTTGCTCGGACGATCGGGCGGGACCGTTCGGCATTTAGTCTGAAACTTAATGGGCACCGGCGCTGGTATCTTGACGAGCTCATCGAAATTGCGAGCGAACTTGAGACGACAGTCGGATTCCTACTCGGAGAAACCGACGACGATCGTCGCCCCGCACGTCTCAATGGGACACAAAAGGCTCCCACTACGGCAGCAGTGGGAGCCGAAGGAGTAGGGCGTGCGGGACTTGAACCCGCGACCGATGGATTATGAGTCCAGTGCTCTAACCAACTGAGCTAACGCCCCCTGGGCAACCGTTCTATCTTATCCACGGCCAGCCCGCACCGGCGCGCAAGCCCCACGGGGCGGCGTCGAACACGAGGGTTCCGCGTGAGACCGAGGCTATACCCCGCGGAAAACCACTCGTTCTCGGCACAAACCCTCGTGGTCAGCGCGGCCGAAGGCAAGGCCCGGGCTACTGCCCGGCCGCGACTTCGCCCGGGTCGTAGCCCGCGTCGATGAGCGACGTTGCGCGCTCGGTGTGCTGACTGAAGTCGAGCATGTCGGTGCGCAGCCCGAGGTCGCGGTCCACGTGCAGCGCCATCGAATGGGCTGCGTTGCGCACATCGCGAGCCTCGATTGCTGCGAGCACCGCGCCGTGGTCGAGGTGCATTGTTTCGAGCGTGGTGCCGAGAATCACGCGGCCCTGAGCGCTCGCGCGCTGCAACACCGACATCACGCCGAGATACAGATCGAGCAGCAGCTTGCTGCCGCTGGCCTCGACGACGAGCAGGTGGAAGGAGCCCGGGAGCGTGCTCTGCTCGCACGTCATCACGATGTCGTCGTCGGCATGCTGATCGCGTAGCGCGGCGGCGCGAAGCGCTTCGAGGTGTTCCTCACTGCGGTGCACCGCTGCGTGCTGCGCGGCCTCGATCTCGAGCGAGCGTCGATACACGAGCACTTCTTCGAGGTCGTGATCGCCGAGAAACTCGGTCAGCAGCGTGCTGACGGGAGTCCGCGAGCGCACAAATGTCCCAACGCCAGGCACCGTCTCGAGCATTCCGAACGCTGCGAGTGAGCGCACGGCCTCGCGCACGGTTGATTTGCCGACGCCGATGAGCTCCATCAACTCGGGCTCTTTGGGGATGAGGTCGCCGACTGCCCAAGCGCTTGACGAGATCTTGTCACGCAGATAGTCGAGGGTGTCTCGAGCCTTCTGCGAGCCACGCAGGGGAGTGGACATAGTGGACCTCTTGCCGAGCCGAATGGACGTTTGCTCAATGGTATCGGACCGTCCGCGCACGCTTCGCAAGGCGACTCGCTCGCTCTACACCCAACGAGACGGAGCGTGTTGCCGCAAAGCGATCGCCTTCACATCAGATGTGGCACATCAGATCTACAGATTGAGCGATGGTAGCGTGCAGTATGAACGCCGCAGCACAACCGGACGAGGGGCAAACACAATGAGTGACGAACAGCGACCGCAGGTTGACCACAGCGGGGTGGCGGAACAGATTAACGCCTCGACGAACTTCACCATGTATGCGGTGTTCAAGGAGACTCGGGATCCTGGCGCAGTCGGCATCGCCGCTGCGACGACTCAGACGGTGCAGGGGCTCATTTCAGAGCTCGGCGAAATTGAAGGCCTCACGACGCGTGGCTGGTACGACGTTTCTGGCTTCAGAGCTGACGCCGACCTGCTTGTGTGGTGGCACGCCCCCACTACCGAGTCGCTGCAGCGCGCCTATCGCACACTGTGGGAAGGAGCTGGCGGTCGCCTTACACCCGTCTGGTCGAATGTCGGCGTGCACCGCGCCGCCGAATTTAACCGCGGCCACGTACCTGCGTTCCTGGCGGGAGACGATCCCAAGGATTTTGTTTGCGTTTACCCGTTCGTGCGGGGGCGCGACTGGTACCTCTTGCCAGACGCTGATCGTGGGAAGATGCTGCGGGAACACGGCATGGCCGCTCGTGACTACGGCGACGTACTCGCGAACACGGTGGCGTCGTTCGCGCTCGGCGATTACGAGTGGCTGCTTGCGTTTGAGGCGGACGACCTCGTGCGCATCGTGGACCTGATGCGAGAGCTGCGCGCCGTCGAAGCGCGCCGCCACGTGATTGAGGAGACGCCATTCTTCACCGGCCCGCGGCGCTCTGCCGAGGTGCTTCTCGAGCGCGCCGTGAAGTAACGTTCCTGCACGTCATCTGGGAGTTTACCTCGCGTTAAGCCCAGCCTTGCCTACCTTGCGCGGTCGCGAAATCGGCGTAGTGTGAAGGTACTCAGTCACACGAACGAAAGGGACCCACTCGATGTCTACTAAGCAGATCACTGTTCCAGCAGCTCAGGGCGACCTCCACCGTCCCACCGGTGTGGCGCAGTACTTGACCCCCGTTGTGCACGACCTCGTCGCGCTCGCAGTGAACGGCAAGCAGGCCCACTGGCACGTGCGTGGCGAGAACTTCATTGGGGTCCACGAGTTCCTCGATGTCGTCGTTTCGAACGCACAAGACGCCGCTGACACGGTCGCGGAGCGCATCGTGGCCCTGGGCCTCCCGATCGACGCTCGCATCGGCACCGTAGCTGCACGCACCACGACTCCCGAGCTGAGCGACGGCTTCCAGCAGTCGAAGGTCACGGTTCGCGAGGTCGTCGCGCAGATCGATGCGACGCTCGAAACCGTGTATGCGGCGGTGAAGGGTCTCGATGACATTGACCTGGTGAGCCAGGACGTCGTGATTGCTATTGCACAGCAGCTCGACAAGGATCGCTGGTTCCTGTCGTCGCACTTCGCTGAGTAATCTGGCCATCAGTCTTTCAACGGCAGACGCTGCACGCCTAGCGCGCCAGAGGGAATAGAACACTCACGGCGCAACGCCTCGCAAAGCGGGTGCGATCCTTCCCGGGATCGCGCCCGCTTTTTTGGTGCGTTCACATCAGATGAATCTGTGGTAAATTCGCTCTGTAAGGGCATCCTTACTCAGGTCTCATGATTGATGAAGGGCGCCCTCGCATGATCGGTACGCTGATGATCGGACTCCGCGAGGGGCTCGAAGCGGCGCTGGTAGTGAGCGTGCTGCTCGCATACGTGAAGCAGATTGGTCGCCCGGACGCGGCGAAAAAGATCTGGGTCGGTATCTCAGCCGCGATCCTACTTTCGATGGTCGTGGGCGCCGTCCTCACATTTGGTGCGTACGGGCTCTCGTTCCAGGCGCAAGAAGTCATTGGCGGCACGCTCTCGATCCTCGCGGTCGTGATGGTCACGTGGATGGTGTTCTGGATGCTGCGTGCGGCGCGCGGTCTCAGCTCCGAACTGCGCGGGCAAGTCGACCGCGCGCTCGTGGGAGGCGGCTGGAGCGTAGCAGTGCTCGCGTTCATTTCAGTGGGGCGAGAGGGGCTCGAGACCGCTCTCTTTATCTGGGCGACAACGCGTGCGAGTCAGCTCTCACCCCTCCTGGGATTCGCCACCGCGGTGTCGGGCATCGTGCTCGCGATCGTGCTCGGTTGGGCGCTGTTCCGCGGCATGATCCGCATTAATCTCACCCAGTTCTTCCGGTGGTCGGGCATCCTCCTGATCATTTTTGCCGCTGGGGTGTTCGCTTACGGTATCCACGACCTGCAGGAGGCCGCGGTGCTTCCAGGGCCGTTTGCGGAACCGCCGCCCGGCGTGAGTGCTTTTGCAGCGTCCTGGTACGGCGACGCCGCGTGGGCATTCCGCATTCCGCACATCATCGCGCCCGATGGCTTCCTCGGCGCGCTGCTCAAGGGCGTCTTCGGGTTCTCACCCGAAATGACCAAGCTCGAAGTTATCGCGTGGTTTGCCTACCTAGTTCCTACTCTCACCTTGTTCCTGCGTGGCTCGCTCGCGCAGGGACGGGCCATCCGCACGCACCGCGCGGCGGCCGCTCCGGCCCTCGCCACCTCGAAAGGATCCCTGTGAACATCGCCCCTTCTCGCCGGCGCACCGGCGGCGCTCTGCTCGCAATAACCGCTGGCGCGCTTCTGCTCACCGGCTGCGTGCCGAACGCGGCCCCCTCCGCCGATGCGATCGCCGTCAAAGCGACCGATACCGACTGCGCCGTTGAAAGTGCGAAAGCGCAGAGCGGCACCGTGACGTTCTCGGTGACCAACGACGGTTCGAAGGTGAATGAATTTTACGTACTCGGCAGTAACGAGCTCACGATCGTCGGGGAAGTCGAGAATATCGCGCCAGGTGCAAGTCGTGATCTCACCGTGCAGGTTGGTCCTGGCGACTACTTCACGAGCTGCAAGCCAGGCATGATCGGCGAGGGCGTTGGTCAGGCCGCGTTTACCGTTGCCGGTGAAGAGCTTTCCACTTCGCCGGAGGACGACGCCATCGTCGCCCAGTACATCGGTTACGTCAAGGCGCAGAGCGAAGAGCTGCTGCCGCAGGTGCAGGCTTTCGTCGACGCGTACAAGGCTGGGGATGACGAGGAGGCGAAGCGATTGTTCCCGCTCGCCCGCATCAGCTACGAGCGCATCGAGCCGACGGCCGAGCAGTTCGGTGATCTCGATCCGAAGATCGATTACCGCAAGCCGGGCGCAGATGAAGAGGGTATCCCGTTCACGGGTTTCCATCGCATTGAAATGGACCTGTGGCACGACGCCGCTGTCGCGAATGGCGATTACGCTGGAGATCCCGACCTCACGCCGCTCACAACTGATCAGCGAGCAAAGGTGGGCGATCAGCTCGTCGCGGACGTCACCGATCTGAAAGACAAGGTCGCTTCGCCGGAGTTCACGCTGACTCTCGCTGACATCACGGAGGGCGCAAAGGGACTGCTCGACGAGATTGCGGCGCCCGACGGAAAGTTGCCCGGTGAAGAGAACGAGTTCGCGCACACAGACCTGTACGACTTCACCGCAAACGTCGAGGGCGCCGAGGTCGCATTCGATACCGTGCGTGAAGCCGCTGTGGCCAACGGCGAAGACAAGCTCGTCGCAGAGCTCGACAAGCGTTTCGACGATATGTTCGCGTTGCTGGAAACCTACGGCAACTACGATGACGGCTTCGTCTCCTATGACACCGTGCCGCAGTCAGAGCGAAATGAACTCGCTGCCAAACTGAGTGCGCTGAGCGAGCCGCTGTCAAAGCTCACAGCGGCGGTCGTGGCAAGCTAGCTTCATGAACGATGCACCATCATCCGTGAACCCGGGTGACGAGGCGGGGGGCTCCGAGGCTGCGGCCGCGGGGCCCCTCCGCCCGTCGCGACGAGGCCTGTTGGGCCTCGTCGGAGCGGGTGTTGCCGGACTCGCGGCCGGAGCTGCGGCTGGCGGTGTCGCTGCCTCAATCGCGCACTCGGGCACGGCAGGCCCGGGCACCGGTACCTCGCGCACGGTGCCGTTTTTTGGCGCGCATCAGGCCGGGATCACGACGCCGGCGCAGGATCGCCTGCACTTCGCGTCATTCCGTATGCTCTCTGGTGCATCTCGGGACGACCTGATTCAGTTGCTCACCGACTGGACGGCTGCCGCGGAAACGCTCACGCTGGGTCGCGCAATCGGAACGGGGGTCGAGCCCGATAACGCGCTGTTGCCGCCGGAGGACACGGGCGAAGCTGAGGGGTTGAACGCTGCTCACCTGACGCTCACCTTCGGGTTAGGACGCGCGTTGTTCGACGAACGTGATGGTGTTGAGGATCCCTTCGGCATCCGGGCTCGGCTGCCGAAGGCGCTCGTCCCTCTGCCGTCGTTCGCGTTTGATCTGCTCGAGGCCGATCAGAGCGACGGAGATCTCTGCGTGCAGGCCTGTGCCGACGATCCTCAGGTTGCCGTGCACGCAATTCGAAATCTCGCGCGCATCGCAGCGGGCCGGGCCCACCTCGTATGGAGCCAACTCGGTTTCGGGCGGACATCATCGACCACGCGATCGCAGGACACCCCGCGCAATCTGTTCGGTTTCAAAGACGGTACCGCCAATGTGATGTCAGAGGAAACGAAGGCTCTCGATCAGCACATCTGGGCTGGCGACGAGGCTCCTGCCTGGCTGCGTGGCGGCAGCTATCTCGTGGCGCGAAAGATTCAGATGACCATCGAGACGTGGGATCGTGCGTCGATCGGCGAGCAGGAACGCATCATCGGCCGCACTAAGCTCGCGGGCGGTCCACTGTCGGGCGGCGGCGAGTTCACCGCCGCCGACTTTACCTCGCCGCACGCCGACGATGCTTCGGTTCCCGCGATTGATATGGCAGCGCACCTGCGTCTCGCGCACCCCGACCACAATTCAGGGATGCGATTGCTGCGCAGGGGATACAACTACGTCGACGGATCGAACGGCTTGGGGCAACTCGGTGCCGGGCTGTTCTTTATCTCATTTCAGCGGGACCCGGCCGCGTTCGTGCGGGTACAGCGGTCACTGAAGTCAGACCTGCTCAACGAGTACATTCGTCACATCGGATCGGGCCTCTGGGCGGTGCCCGGGGGAGTGCAGCGCGGCGAGTTCCTGGCGCAATCGCTGTTTGACTAGCCGTAATTCGTTAGCAGTGGCGTGCGCTGAGAGAACAGGTGTGCCGCTGCGTTTACTCGGGTGCGCTGCGTCAGCTCGCGTGCGCGATGCCCGCGACCACTGGTCCGCGCTGGCCGCGGTTGCTATCGAGATACTCCTCGACGAAACGACCCAACACCATGTGCGATGCGCGCACATCGGCCGATTCGGCCGTCGCGATGATCGTGTCGACCTGCGACGGTTCGAAGTAGCCGTGGCCCGCGTAGGAGCGCACGCGCGCCGTGAACGCCGCAGTGTCGAGTTCGGGGTGAAACTGGGTGGCATAGACATTGCTGCCGACGCGGAACGCCTGCACGGGGCAGGTGGGCGAACTTGCGAGCACGGTGATGCTCGCCGGAACCTCGCTGATGGCTTCTTTGTGCCCGACGAACGCATCGAACGTCGGCGGTAGCTCACGTAACAGGGGGTCATCGCGCCCAGCCTCCGTGAGGCTGATACGCACAGCCTGCGACGGCTCGCCGTAGGTCCGATCGACGCGCGCTCCCTGGTGTGAGCCGATTGTGCCGACGCCGTAGCAGACCCCGAGGAACGGGAAGTCGCGGCGCACCACATCGTCGAGCAGCGCTCCGAGCTCCTGCTCCACGCGCAACTCGATCGGCGACTTGCGATCCTCAGGCTCGCTGACTGTGAATGGGCTGCCAGCAAGGATGATCCCGGAATAGCGCGGAAAATCGATCGGGCCGATCGACGCCCGGTCAGCGCGAATCCACTCGAGCTCTTCCGGCAGCAGTCCGGTCAGCCGGCAGTAGGCGGCGTGCTCATGCGCCGCGACGTCGTCTTCGCCGCGCGTCGTAATGAGCAGAAACGGCTTCATCCCTCTACCGTACCGCTCTGCGCCGCTCCCGAGCGTGTCACGCGTCATCTGCGGTCATGCTGGCATTCCGAGTGTCGGCGCACCCGTTGTGCGAGCGGCAACCGGGGAGTACAACTGTGGCATGGCACTCCACTGGAAACTAGTTATCGACGCCCGCGACGCCGGGCAGCTCGCACTGTTCTGGGCCGCGGCGCTTGAGTACGTCGTAGAGAATCCCGAACCGCTGATACAACAATTGATTGAAGCGGGGCAGCTCCCTGAAGGAGCGACCGTGGGAGCTCCTGGGTCGCGTCGTTTTCGAGGCTATAGCGCCATTCGGCACCCAGATGATCCGCACGATGCCCTGAGCGGAGTGGGTTCAGGCCGCCGGATTCTGTTCCAGGACGTGCCCGAGACGAAAGCGGTCAAGAACCGGCTGCACATCGATGTCCACGCGGCAAACACATCTCTTGAGGCGCATGTCGCCCGACTCGAGGCACTCGGGGCTCGGCGGCTGACTGAAATGGATCAGGGGCCGGCCGGGCACTGGTGGGTGCTGGCCGACCCCGAAGGGAACGAGTTCTGTGCGGCGGGGTAGCGCCTAGCTGTAGGAGCGGATCGCCAGCACGGCGTTGTGGCCGCCGAAGCCAAACGAGTTCGAAATCGCGAGCTGAGGTCCTTCACCGAGCGACTGCTCGGCGCTTGACACAGTTAATGGAATTTCGGGATCCTGCGACACGAGGTTGATCGTCGGGGGAGCGATGCGATGCTGCACCGCGAGCACCGTGAAGATCGCCTCGAGCGCGCCGGTTCCGCCCAGCAGGTGACCGGTCGCAGCCTTCGTCGCCGACACCGGGATATCGGTGATGCGATCACCGAACACGTTGCGCAACGCGACGTATTCCGCGATGTCTCCGACGGGAGTGGAGGTGGCGTGCGCATTGATGTGCGTGACCTCGTCTGGTGTCGCACCCGCCTGTTCGAGCGCGAGGTGTACGGCGCGGCTTGCACCGCGGCCCTCGGGATCGTTCGCGGTGATGTGGTACGAATCGGCGGTTACGCCGCCGCCCGCGATCTCGGCGTAGATCTTCGCGCCGCGAGCGATCGCGTGTTCTTCGGTCTCGAGCACGAGTGCACCGGCGCCCTCGCCCATCACGAAGCCGTCGCGGTCGGTGTTGTACGGTCGCGAGGCCGTAGCGGGGGAGTCATTGCGCTTCGACAGCGCCTGCGCCGAATTGAACGACGCGAGCGTAATCGGGTGAATCGCAGCCTCAGCGCCACCGGCGATCACGACGTCAGCGAGCCCGAGCTGCAGGTGCTCGTACGCGTTCGCGATCGACTCAGTGCTCGAAGCGCAGGCAGAGGCTACGGTGCGCGCGTATGCGCGGGCCTCAAGATGCATCGAGACCGCGGCCGCGGGCGCGTTCGGCATCAGCATCGGAACCGTGAGCGGCATGACACGGCGCGGTCCCTTTTCGCGCAGGGTGTCCCACGCGTCGAGCAGCGTCCAGAGGCCGCCAATGCCCGTGGCCCAGTCGACGCCGAGACGTTCGGGGGCAACCTCAGGGCTGCCCGCGTCGGCCCAGGCCTCCTGTGCCGCTACGAGCGCGAACCGGCTGGAGGGGTCGAGGCGCTTAGCGACCGGGCGCTCAAGCACCTCGGCGGGGTCGACCTTTGCGGTGCCGGCGAACGTTACGGCGAGGCCGTACTGCTCAGCCCAATCGTTCTCAAGCGTGCGAACACCGGATTCCCCGGCGAGCAGTGCGCGCCAGCTATCGGGGGCCGTGCCGCCGATGGGCGAGGAGGCGCCGATGCCGGTAACGACAATCTTCTTCGTCATGTGTTCGTGCTCCGCGTTCTGAGAGGGGCTGGAAAAGTAAGTGGAAGAGCGAGCGCGGCGGAACCCTTACAGGGTGGAGGCGTCCGTTGACCGCCGCGCTCCGCTCGATACCGCGTGCTTAGGCCTGAGCCTTCACGATGAAGTCGACGGCGTCGCCGACGGTCTTGAGGTTCTTGACTTCCTCGTCGGGGATCTTGACGTCGAACTTCTCTTCTGCGTTGACGACGATCGTCATCATCGAGATCGAGTCGATGTCGAGGTCATCGGTGAACGACTTGTCGAGTGCGACGACGTCCGCTGCAATGCCGGTCTCGTCGTTGACGAGCTCTGCAAGACCTGCAAGGACCTCTTCATTGCTGAATGCCATTGTGTGTTTCTCCTTGAATTGGGGTTTCGGTCGGTGAAAAGTGTATGTCGCGCGACGCCATCGCGCGCTCCGACGCGCGAGACTCGCGCGGCTCGGCCGGATGGGCGCGGCTAGGGGATCTCTACGACCTGGGCGCCGTAGACGAGGCCCGCGCCGAATCCGATCGTCAGTGCGAGACCGCCCGACAGCTCGGGGCGCTCTTCGAGAAGCGCGTGCAGCGCGAGCGGAATTGATGCGGCCGATGTGTTGCCCTGCATCTCGATGTCGCGCGCGATCGCCACGGTATCCGGCAGCTTCAACTGCTTCGCAAACTCATCGACAATGCGCATGTTGGCCTGGTGGGGTACGAATGCGGCGAGGTCGGACGCCTCAATACCGGAGGCCTCCAGTGTTTGGCGAGCGACCTTAGCCATCTCCCAGACCGCCCAGCGGAACACCGTCTGGCCGTCTTGCCGCAGCGTCGGCCAAGGCACGACGCCGGGGTTATTGCGGTACTCCTCAAAGGTCGAGGTGACTCGAATGGTGTCCCACTTTTCGCCATCGGAACCCCACACCGTCGGGCCGATACCCGTGTGGTCGCTCGGTCCGACAACAACCGCGCCGGCACCGTCCGCGAGCAGGAACGAAATGCTGCGATCGGTCGGGTCGACGATGTCAGACAGCTTCTCGGCGCCGATCACAACCACATTGCGGCAGACGCCCGAGCGCACGAGAGCGTCCGCCTGAGCGACGCCATAGACATACCCTGCGCACGCAGCGGAGATGTCGAACGCCGCGGCAGGAGTGAGCCCCAGGCGGTGCGCCGCAAGGGCAGCCATCGACGGGGTCACGGCGACGTTCGAGATCGTCGAGATGATGACGCCGTCGATCTCAGAGCGGTCGAGGCCGGACTTTACAATGGCCTCTTCGGCAGCGGCGACTGCGAGGTCGACCGCCTCGACTGAACGGCTCGCGCGGCGGCGCTGCACGATTCCCGTACGCTGGCGGATCCACTCATCGGACGAGTCGATCGGACCTACGAGGTCGTCGTTCGGTACATCGAGGTCACCGCGGGCGGCACCAATCGAGAGAATGCGAGAGTGAGCAGGGCCCGAGGGCTGCACGAGAGCAGGCATGTGCACGGTTCCGTTTCGGTTAGGCAGCGGGGCCGGTGATGAGCGCCACGGCCGCGTCGAGATCTTCAGGGGTCTTAATGGCAACGGTGGGCGTTCCCTTGAGCGCGCGCTTCGCGATGCCGGTAAGGGCGCCAGCAGGCGCGAGCTCCACGAGGCCGGAGATACCGGCGGCCTCGAAGCTGGCCATGCAGGCATCCCAGCGCACCGGGTGAGCAATTTGTGACACGAGCAACTCCACGAAGCGCTCGCCACTTGTCACGCGTGAACCGTCGGAGTTCGTCCACAGTGGGTGACGAGGATCGGTAGCCGCGACGCTCTCCGTTGCCTCGCGCAGCGCGGGGATGGCCGAAGCCATTGCGTCGGTATGGAACGCCCCCGCGACCTGCAGAGCGATCACACGAGCTCCACGAGGTGCATCTGCTGCCAATGCTTCGAGCTTCGCACGCTCGCCCGCAGCGACAATCTGGCCGCCGCCATTGCGGTTCGCCGCGGTGAGCCCGTGCTCCGCGATCTTCGCGAGAACGTCGGCCTCGACGCCGCCGACTACGGCAGCCATGCCGGTCTCGACGCGTGACGCTGCCTCAGCCATCGCGCGGCCACGCACCGCGACGAGGCGCAGTGCGTCGGCTTCGGTGAGTACCCCGGCAGCGGCGGCGGCGGCGAACTCGCCCACCGAGTGACCAGCGATGCCCGCGTCGGCGATTGACACGCGCGCCGACAACTCACGCCAGGCGAGCAGGCTCGCTGCGACGATGAGTGGCTGAGCAATGGCGGTGTCGCGAATCGTGTCGGCGTCACTCACTGTGCCGTGGGCCACGAGATCGATGCCGGCGTTCTCGGAGGCTTCTCCGAGGAAGTCGCTGGCACCGGGCAGCTCGAGCCAGGGCGCGAGGAAGCCGGGGGTTTGTGAGCCCTGTCCAGGGCAAGCGATGACAATCACGTGTTCCAGTTTCTCAGATCATGGCCACTCGGCCTGCATATTTCCGACCACACTTTGCGAATTTCTTTGTGGACTCCGTCAGAAGTGTGCAGCGCCGAGTGGGTTTCGCAGCGTGTCAGCGGGTGGTGTCCCGCTTCGGCGCGGGCGAACGGCGGCCGTGTTGAGCGATCGATCCCGCGATCAGCGCCGACTGCAAAATCAGCGCTTCACGTGCTCCGGTTGCGTTCCAGCCGATGACGTCTGACACCTTTTTCAACCGGTAGCGCACGGTGTTCGGGTGGACGAACAGCTCGCGTGCGGTCGCTTCGAGCGATCGACCGTTGTCGAGATAGCACCAGAGTGTCTCCAGCAACTCACCGGAGTGAGCAGCGAGCGGCTCATAGATCTGTTCAATGAGTGTGCGGCGTGCAAGGCCGTCGCCAGCCAACGCGCGTTCGGGCAGCAGATCGTCGGCCGCTACAGGTCGTGGGGCGTGTCGCCAAGAACGTGCGACGGCGACCCCTGCGAGCGCGGCGCGGGCGCTACGCGATGCATCAACGAGATTCTCGACAGGCGGGCCCAGTACGAGCGGCCCGTCAGAGAATCCGTCCGCGAGTCGCTGCGCGATCTCCAAGAATGAGAGTGACGCCGCTGGGCCCGTGCCCGGTTCCGTCGTCGGAGCATCCAGGCGACCGAGAACGAGCACGAGGCGCGTTCCCTGCAGCCCGATGAGCACGTCGGCCCCGGCGTGTCGAGCCGAGCGACGCAACTGATCAACGTCGACATAGCGCTCAGCGGTGCCCACGAGAACCGCGGCCTCGCCGTCGCCGTGCCAGCCGAGGGCCGCAATGCGGCTGGGGAGCTCATCGTCGCTCTCGCCGGTCAAAATGGAGTCGACGACGAGCGCTTCGAGGCGTGCATCCCAGAGCCCGCGCGCCTCGGCCGCCCGGGCGTATACGTCGGCCGCCGCGAAGGCGACGTCTCGTGAATAGTGCAGCACTGCCTCGCGAAGTGCCTCGCTCTTCGGCGCGACGCGATCCTCTACGACGGAGACCACCACGCGAATCAGCTGCAGCGTTTCTTGCAGGCTGATCGAGCGCAGCAGTTCCCGCGGGGCGGCGCTAAACACGTCAGACGCGATCCACGGCGTCGAGGTTGGATCCTCGTACCACTGAATGAACGAGCTGATACCGGTCTGCGCCACGAGCCCGATCGCCGAACGGCGGCTGGGCGGCATATTGCCATACCAGGGGAGCGTCTCGTCGAGCCTCGTAATGGTTCGGGTCGAGAGCTCCCCGGTAATCGTGCGAAGCCAGGCTAACTCCTGCGCTTTCGTGCGATCCATGGGCATCGAATCGTCGGTCAAACCGCGGCCCGCTTAGGACTCCCCGCCGGCGCCGCCCGTGGTACCGGCGTTCACGTCGCCCAACCGGTACTGTTCAGCTGCTCGGCGCGGAACGTCAGCGTCGATCTTGCCCTGCAACGCGAGGCGCTGCAGCACCTTCACCACGACCGACTCGCGGTCGATTCCGAAGTACCGACGCGCGGCGGCGCGGGTGTCCGAGAAACCGAAGCCATCGGCGCCGAGCACCGAGTAGTCGCCCGGCACGAACGCGCGGATCTGCTCGGGAACCTGGGTTGCCCAGTCGCTCACAGCCACCACGGGGCCCTCGGAGCCCTGCAACTTCTTCGTGAGGTATGGCACACGCGGCTCTTCGCCGAAGTTACGGAAGTTGTGATCCTCAGCGGCGACACCATCGCGCCCCAGCTCAGTCCAGCTCGTGACGCTCCAGACATCGGCAGCCACGTCCCAGTCGCGAGCGAGGATCTCCTGCGCCTCAAGCGCCCACGGCACGGCTACACCGGATGCGAAGATCTGCGCGGGGTGGGTGCCGGCCTTCGCCGGCCCAACCTTGTGGATACCGCGGATGATGCCCTCGATGTCGATATCTTCGGGCTCGGCGGGGTGCACGATCGGCTCGTTGTAGACCGTGAGGTAATACATCACGTTGGGCTCGGGGTGCTGTCCGCCGTACATCCGCTCAATGCCCGAGCGCATGATGTGACCGATCTCGTAGCCGTAGGCCGCGTCGTACGCGACGACTGCCGGGTTCGTCGCAGCGAGCGCGATCGAGTGACCGTCGGCGTGCTGCAAGCCCTCACCCGTCAGCGTGGTGCGACCGGCTGTCGCGCCGACCACGAAGCCGCGCGCCATCTGGTCGCCAGCGGCCCAGAATGCGTCGCCGGTGCGCTGGAATCCGAACATCGAGTAGAAGATGTACACGGGAATCAGCGGCTCGCCCTGCGTCGAATACGACGTGCCGACCGCGGTGAATGCGGCGGCAGCGCCGGCCTCGTTAATGCCGACGTGCAACAGCACGCCCTGCGGGCTCTCCTTGTAAGCGAGCAGCAGCTCACGGTCGACGGAGACGTAGTTCTGCCCGTTCGGGTTATAGATCTTCGAGGTCGGGAAGTACGAATCCATACCGAAGGTGCGAGCCTCGTCAGGAATGATCGGCACGATGCGCGGGCCGAACGACTTGTCGCGCATCAGGTCCTTGAGTAGGCGCACGAACACCATCGTCGTCGCGGCCTCCTGCGTGCCAGAGCCCTTCGCGGCAATCGCGTAGGTCTTCTGCTCGGGGAGGGCGAGCTCGGTGTGCTTCGTGCGGCGCTCAGGCAGATACCCGCCGAGGGCCTGGCGGCGCTCGTGGATGTACTTGATCGCCTCGTCGTCGTCGCCCGGGAAGTAGTACGGCGGGCGGTACGGGTCGGCCTCGAGCTGAGCGTCCGAGATCGGAATGCGCATGGTGTCGCGGAACGTCTTCAGATCGTCCAGCGTCATCTTCTTCATCTGGTGGGTCGCGTTGCGGCCCTCGAAGTGCGGGCCGAGGCCGTATCCCTTAACGGTCTTCGCGAGGATCACGGTGGGGCGACCCTTGTGCGCGAGCGCCGCGGCGTACGCCGCGTAGACCTTGCGGTAGTCGTGGCCGCCGCGGCGCAGCTGCCAGATCTGGTCGTCGCTGTACTCGTCGACGAGGTGCATCGCGCGCTCGTCCTTGCCGAAGAAGTGATTGCGGATGTACGCGCCGTTCTCGGCCTTGTACGTCTGGTAGTCACCGTCGGGAGTGGTGTTCATGATGTTCAGCAGCGCGCCATCGACGTCGCGCTCGAGCAGGTCGTCCCACTCGCGGCCCCAGATGACCTTGATGACGTTCCAGCCCGCGCCACGGAAGTAGCTTTCGAGCTCCTGAATGATCTTGCCGTTACCGCGCACCGGGCCGTCGAGTCGCTGCAGATTGCAGTTGATGACGAAGGTCAGGTTGTCGAGACCCTCGTTCGCAGCGACCTGCAACTGGCCACGGCTCTCGACCTCGTCCATCTCACCGTCACCCAGGAACGCCCATACGTGCTGGTCGGAGGCGTCCTTGATGCCGCGGTTGGTGAGGTACTTGTTGAGCTGTGCCTGGTAGATCGCGTTGATCGGGCCGAGTCCCATCGACACCGTCGGGAACTGCCAGAAGTTCGGCGCGAGGCGCGGGTGCGGGTAACTGGGCAGGCCGCCGCCCGCGTGCGACTTCTCTTGGCGGAAGCCGTCGAGCTGGTCGGCCGTGAGGCGACCCTCGAGGAACGCGCGGGCGTACATGCCGGGGGAGGCGTGGCCCTGCGCGAAGATCTGGTCGCCGCCGCCCGGGTGATCTTGGCCGCGGAAGAAGTGGTTGAAGCCAACCTCGTACAGCGAAGCTGCTGACGCGTAGGTCGAGATGTGTCCGCCGACACCGATGCCAGGGGCCTGTGCCCGGTGCACCGTCATGGCGGCGTTCCAGCGCAGCCACGAGCGATACTTGCGCTCGAGCTCTTCGTTGCCGGGGAAGTCGGGCTCGTCGTCGGACGCGATGGTGTTCACATAGTCCGTGGTCGGCACCTGCGGCACGTTGAGGTGCAGCTGGCGCGAGCGATCGAGCAGGCTCGTCATGATCTCCCGGCCGCGACCGGCCCCGCGCTCATCGACGACCGCGTCAAGCGACTCACGCCATTCGGCGGTCTCCTGCGGATCCTGATCTGAGTTCCCGCTTGAGTAGGGATCCTGCGTGTTGACGGCCAAGATTGTGCTCCATTCACCATGAGGCGTGCGCGAGCCAGAACCGCTGGTTGGTGCGTCGGCGCGCAGCACGAAGGCGCCCGCTGGATTCGCGGGTGTGCCTCCACACTAGCGAATGTGCATGATGGATCAGTCAACTGGCACGAATCGTTCGTGTATTTCGCACAATCTGCGCGCTCCGCGACACATGGCTAGGGTGGAAGCGTCGTGATGTTAGGGCGCGCCTCGCGCGTGGAACCGGGTGATCTGGCCCGTGAATGGAGCCACTTTGGTCCTCGCAGTCGGTGAAGTTGCGCCCGAGTTCACGCTCTCCGATCAACACGGTGAAGAGCTGGTGCTCACAGAAATGCTCGTCGACGGGCCCGTCGCGCTCGTTTTCGTACCGTTTGCGTTCTCGCGAATCTGTACGGGCGAGTTCGCAGAGCTCGGTGACGAGCTCGCGAAGTTCGAGTCGCACGGCGTGCGGTTGCTCGGAGTGTCTGTCGATTCGGTCTGGACGCTTCGGGCGTGGGCGGATCAAGAGGGGTTTGACTTCTCGATCCTCTCCGATTTCTGGCCGCACGGCGAGACCGCCCGCGCCTACGGGGCGTTCGTTGAGCGCACCGGGGCGGCGGCGCGGGCAACGGTGATTATCGATCAGGATCGCCGCGTCGCCGCGTCCTTCGAGACCCCCGTCGGCGAACCCCGTGCCCTTGCGGCATACCGCGAGGCCCTGGCGGCGTTGCGAAGTTAGCTCGGCCCCGCGCCGGCCACCGCGTCCGGCCCCGCCGAACGCGAGGCCTGGCGCCGAACGCGAGGCTTCGCGCCGAACACGAGTGAATCCAACGCGAAAATCCCTTCGGTCTCGGCGGATCCCCTCGTGTTCAGCGCCGCCGCGCCGCGGGAGCTTCGCGCGCTGCGGGCCGCCCGATTTCGCGCGCCGGGGCGCGTCCCCTAAGCTATGGGGTGCCGCATTGCGGCGAGGGGCCTGTAGCTCAGTTGGTTAGAGCATCTCGTTTACACCGAGAGGGTCGGGGGTTCGAGTCCCTCCGGGCCCACCAGATATTTCCTTGGACGCTCAATGCGCCACGAGCGGTGCTGCCAACTCGGCGCCACGCTCGCTACTGCCGCAAGCCCCGACTACGAAACATGCACCCAAGGCCGGCGGGTGAGGTCGGGTTCTGCCTCACGCAGTACCTCGCGCGTCATCGGCGCGATCTCGCCCTCACCGAACAGCAGGAAGCGCAGCAGGTTCGCGAGCGGGTTGCCCTCCGTCCAGCGGAAGAAGATGTGCGGCGTGCACTGCAGATCTTGGCGCAGGTGCATGGCGACCGCCGCGATTCCGTTCGGGACAGTGCTGCCGCGCACGGTCAAGATGCGGTAGCCGTTGCGCACTTCGCCCTCGACGAGCAGTTCGTTCTCGAAGTCGGAGCTATCGGAGACGACGATCTCGATGAACAGCACGTCGTCGTCGGGCAGGCTGTGGGCGAATCTCGCGTGTTCGAGCTTCGCGCGGTAACGCTCCGGGCGGAGGTCGTTGGGCTCGTGCGCGATGAGGCGCACGATACTGCCCGGCGATCCGTCGATGAACGACGCGGCCATCGGGTCGAGTCTGACCGATGTGGCGCGCAACTCGGTCGAGCGCTTCACACGGGAAACGAAACTCACCACAATGATGCCAACGATGAAGCACGCCGCGATCCTGATGCCATCGGGCCGTTCGATGACGTTCGCAACCGTGGTGTAGAGAAAGACCACCGAAATCACGCCGAAGCCGATTGTCGCCCCGCGCTGACCGCGTTTGCGCGCCGCGAGTGTCACGGCGACAGCGGCGGAGGTGATCAGCACGAGCACACCAGTGGCGTAGGCGCCGCCCTGCGCGTCAACGCTCGCCTGGAAGATCACCGTGATGACGAAGCCGATTGCCGTGAAGACGAGCACGAGCGGCCGTGTAGCGCGCGCCCAGGCCGGAGCCATGCCGTAGCGGGGGAGATAGCGTGGCACAAGGTTGAGTAGCCCCGCCATCGCCGATGCTCCAGCGAACCAGAGGATGGCGATCGTGATCAGGTCGTAGACGGTGCCAAAGCCTTCACCGAGGTAGGTGTGTGCGAGGTACGCAAGTGCGCGGCCATTTGCCTCTCCGCCCGGCTGAAATTCCTTTGCGGGAATCAGCGCAACGGTCGTCAGTGACGATGAGATCAGGAACGCGCTCATGATGAGCGCCGAGGTCGTCAGCAGCCGCTTCGCGCCGCGGATGCGCCCGGCAGGGTTCGCCTCGGTGTCGCCGGGGTCCCCCTGAATCTGCGGCATCACCGCGACGCCGGTCTCAAATCCCGAGAGTCCGAGGGCGAGCTTCGGAAACACGATGAGCGCGACGGCGATGACGAGGATCGGGTTGCCGTGCTGCGTCGTGAGCACGCTCCACCAGTCACCGAGCATCACCGGATGGCTGAACAGCTCAAACAGCGCGACAGCTATGACGACGATATTCACGAGCAGGAAGGCTCCGACAAGCACCGTAGCGAGCCGGATCGCCTCGCGGAACCCCCGCAAAAAGACGACGCCGAGCCCCGTCAGCAGCGCGAGCGTGATGACCACCTCCTGGCCGTGCAGTACCTGCGGCGCGAACGGGTTCTCAACGAGGTGCGCGGTGGCGTCGGCGGCCGATAGCGTCATCGTGATCATGAAATCGGTGGCGGCGAACCCGAGTAGCGCGAGCACGGTCAGCTTGCCGCCCCAGCGCGGCATGAGCTTTGCGAGCATCGAGATTGATCCCGTGCCGTGGGGGCTCTCGCTCGCGACGCGACGATAGACGGGAAGCGCTCCGGCGAGGGTGACGATGACGAGCAGGATCGTCGCAAGCGGCGCCACCGCCCCCGCGGCGAGCGCGGCGATTGCCGGCTGATACCCGAGCGTCGAGAAGTAGTCGAGACCGGTGAGGCACATGACGCGTAGCCAGTGGGTACGCTCGTGTCGTTCGGGGCGGCCGTGGGGTCCCGGCTGGCGTCCGGGGGAGACCGTGGTGTCTGCGAGCAGCCACTGCCGCAGTCGCGCGCGCGAACTTCGCGGAGCTGGCGTGTAGGTCGGTGCCTCAAGAGATGAGACGTTGCTGGCAATCACGAAAACTCCGTTCAGGGAACCGCAATGGCGCGTTCGCCATCGCGCGCGTGGCGCACAATCAGTAGACCCTAGATTGGGGCGGCTGGCGGCGATCCTTACGGTTTCCATACGCGTCTGTGCGTGATGTATACGGTCTACTCACGGGCCTGCCCGCGGCACTCAGCGCTGAACCGCCCGCGATCGGCAAGCGATCTGCGTTCCGCAAGTTGCCGGTGCCCGGAAGTGGCTCGCGCAACGCGGATAACTTGCGGAACGCGAGCCCCAGAACCTACGCCCGCCGCGCGACGCGACGCGCCAGTCCGCGGGTGAGCAATCCTTGACGCGGGCTGAACAGAAACGCCACGGTGAATGCCGCGCCCTGCACGAGGATGACGAGGCCGCCGGAGGCTGCGTCCATCCAGTAACTCAAAATGATGCCAATCACCGAGCACGTCGCCGACAGCACCGGGGCGATGATGAGCATCCGACCAAACCGGTCGGTGAGCAGGTACGCAGTGGCTCCGGGAATGATGAGCATTGCGACGACGAGGATCACCCCTACGACCTGCAGCGCGACCACTGAGGTGAGCGCGAGCAGCCCGAGCAGCAGCGCGCCGAGAAGCTTCGGGTTGAGACCGATGGCGCGCGCGTGGGTGGGGTCGAACGCGAACAGGGTGAGATCGCGTCGCTTGATGACGAGGACCGCGAACGCGATTGCGGCGAGCACGCCAATCTGCAGCAGGTCGCCGTTCGAGACGCCGAGAATGTTGCCGAACACGATGTGGCTGAGATCGGTCTGACTGGGCGTGACAGAGATGAGCACGAGCCCGAGCGCGAATAGCGTGGTGAAGACGATGCCTATCGCGGCGTCCTCTTTCACTCGACTGGTGTCTCGGATCGCGCCAATGAGCGCGACTGCGAGGAACCCAAACAGCAGTGCGCCGAGCGCGAAGGGAGCGCCGACGATGTATGCGAGCACCACTCCGGGCAGCACCGCGTGCGAGACCGCGTCGCCCATGAGCGACCAGCCAGTAAGTACGAGCCAGCACGACAGCACCGCACACACCACGGCAGCGATCACAGTCGTGGCGAGCGCGCGGATCATGAACTCGTACTGCAACGGCTCAATCAGAAAGTCGAAGGGGCTCATGGCGTCTCCTCGGGTACCGCGGAGCCACTCAACCCAAACGCCTCGGCCAACCGTGCGGGCGCGAGCGCCTCGCTGACAGACCCGTGGAAGAGCACCTGCCGCAGCAATAGCGCGGCTTCGTCGGCGAGGGAGGGGAGGGCATGCAGATCGTGCGTGGATACGAGCACCGTTCGACCATTTGCGGCCAGCTCGCGGAGCAGGCGCACGATGGTCGCCTCGCTGCGCTGATCCACCCCGGCGAAGGGTTCGTCCAGCAGCAGAATCTCGGCGTCCTGCGCGATACAGCGCGCGACGAACGCCCGCTTCTTCTGCCCGCCGGAGAGCTTGCCGATTTGACGGTCAGCGAGTTCCGTGAGCTCGACGCGTTCGAGTGCGTCTGCCACTGCCGCTCGATCGGCCGCACCCGCGCGGCGCGTGACACCGAGCTTGCCGTAGCGGCCCATCATGACGACGTCCCGCACAGACACCGGAAACGCCCAGTCGACGTCTTCACTCTGCGGCACGTACGCCACGCGTCCGCTCTTCCGTGCGGCGGCCGGGGTCATGCCAGCGATCCGCACACTGCCGTGCTCGGGGCGAAGCGCGCCCATGATTGATTTGAAGAGCGTCGATTTGCCCGAGCCGTTCATCCCGATCAGACCGGTTACACCCCCGGCTGCCACCGTAAGGGAGGCCCCATCGAGCGCGAGCACTTCGCCGTACCGCACGGTGACGCTGTCCACTTCGATTGCCGCGGTCACTGCGCATCACCCGATCCGGATCCGCTCAATGCCGCGACGATGGTGTCGGCGTCGTAGGTGAGTAAATCGAGGTAGCTGGGAACGGGGCCATCGGGCTCCGATAGGGAATCCACGTACAGGGTGCCACCGAATGCCGCGCCGGAGCTCTCCGCGACCTGCTGCATCGGTCGGTCGGACACAGTTGACTCGCAGAACACCGCCGGCACTTCCTTACCACGCACGAACTCGATGGTGTCGGCGATTTGCTGCGGCGTCGCCTGCTGCTCTGCGTTGACCGGCCAGATGTACTGCTCGGTCAACCCTGCATCGCGCGCGAGATACGAGAACGCGCCTTCGCAGGTTACCAACGCGCGGTGTGACTCGGGGAGCTGTTCGACTGCACCGGTGAGGCGATCCTCGATTGATCGAAGCTGTTTCTGGTACGCGGCACCGTTCTTTGCGTACTCAGCAGCGTTGTCTGGATCGAGCGAGGTGAACGCGTCGACCATGTTTGTGACGTAAATCTGGGCATTGCGCGGGCTCATCCAGGCGTGCGGGTTCGGCTTACCCGCGTATGCGTCACCGGTAATGTCAATCGGATCGATGCCCTCTGAAACGACCACGTGGGGGACGTCGGTCTGGTCCACGAATTTTGCGAACCACGACTCGAGACCGAGCCCATTGTCGAGGATCAAATCAGCCTCCGACGCCTTCGCAATGTCGAGTGGGGTGGGCTCGTAGCCGTGTATTTCTGCGCCGACCTTGGTGATCGATCGCACCTGCACGTGGTCGCCTCCCACGGCGCGGGCCATGTCTGCGAGCACGGTGAAGGTGGTGAGCACGACGGGAGCATCAGGGTCGCCGGTCCAGTCGTCGTCTGTCCAGGCGTCGTCCCCACCGCTCGCGCAGCCCGAAGTGAGCAACGCGACCGTGACCGCGAAGACGACAGCGAGGCCGCTTCGGCGACGGACGGTGCTGCGGGTCACTCTCGGCCTCCTGAACTCTGCGACGGCCCCAAACTACGATGCCATCGCCTAGGCGAATATAAAAGTTCGACAACACGAACTTATCGCCGATGATAGTCCAGCTGTGCGGGAATTGCGAGGATCGAGTGCGGGCCAGCCGTACACTGATCTGCGTGGTTACCCCGTCCCGCTTGACCGACCTCTCATGGGTCGCGCTGGGGGGCGCGTTCGGTTCACTCGCGCGCTACCTGGTCTCGCTCTGGATCGGCGCGCCCGACGCGACCGGCGGCTTTCCCGTCGCAACCTTGGCCGTCAATCTATTGGGTGCAGGTGTCCTGGGTGCCCTCGCCGAGGTCGCGTCGCGTCGCGGTGGCGCACGGTGGCGCCGCGCACGACTCATTTTCGGCACGGGGGTATTGGGCGGGTTCACGACCTACAGTTTGCTCGCGGACGATCTCGCTACCGCGCTTTTGGACGGGCACACGGCGATCGTGCTCAGCTACGCGGCGGCGACACTCTGTGGCGGCGTGATCATGACTTGGCTGGGGATCGTCATGGGGCGCCGGATCGCGGCGGGTCCGTCCCCGTCTGCGAATGCCGGCCCGCAGACGGCTACTGGCTCCTACAGTGGAGACGAGCGGTGACCGGCGTCTGGCTCGCGGTCGGTATTGCGATCGCGGGCGGCGTCGGAGCGGCGGCCCGGCACCTTGTTGACTCAAGCTTTTCCCCGCAGATGCGTGCGCGCTTTCCGTGGGGCATCATCACGATTAATTTGACCGGTTCCTTCGCCATTGGCATCGTGACCGGTCTCTCGCTCGCTCACCCGGTCGCCGCGGTCGCAGCGACCGGGTTCTTGGGGGGATACACGACGTTCAGCACCGCGAGCCTCGACACGGTGCAGCTCCTGATGAAGCGGCGCTACGGTGCCGCACTCGTAAACGGAGTCGGTGTGCTCGTGGCGGCGGTTGTGCTTGCCGCCGCTGGGATTTTGCTCGGCCGGGCGTTGGTCTAGCGTTCGTCAAGATCCGGGTTAGCGCACCTGATGGGCCGCGAAACGCATGTCCGGGTGCGCGTAGGCCTCCTGCGACTCAACCAGGAGCAGCTCACGTGAACCGGCCGCGTAGGTCCGTTCGAGAAGCGCGTAGACGCTCGCGGTAGTCCGCTCAAGAGCGTCGGCCGGGTCGCCCGTGCGGCGGAAGTGCGCCGTGAACAGTGCGGCTGTGACATCGCCTGACCCGTTCACCTTGAACGGAATGCGCGGTGTTTCAATGAGCCACGCGCCATCGCCGGTGACGGCGAGCATCTCGATCGTGTCGCTCGGCCGATCCGGTCGCTCAACGCTCGTGACGAGCACCGTGCTCGGACCGAGCTCGCGCACCTGGTCGACGGCGGCAAGCGTCGATTCGAGCGACGCGGGCGTCGTGCCGGTGAGAAAGCCGAGTTCGAACTGATTTGGCGTGATCAGATCAGCGCGAGGCACCACGCGATCCCGAATGAGATTTTGCACCTCGGGTGCGACGTGACAACCCGACTTCGCGTTTCCGAGCACCGGATCACAGGCGTAGATCGCGTCTGGGCTGTGGCGCTTCACACGATCCACCGCGTCAAGAATCGCGTCGCCGATGCTGTCGCTGCCCTGATACCCGGAGAGCACGGCATCGACGCCTTCGAGACCACCGCGTTCTTCGATACCGATTACGATCTCTCGCACATCGTCGCCCGACATGAGCGGTCCGCGCCACGCGCCGTATCCGGTGTGATTCGAGAAGGCGACGGTGTAGACCGGCATCACCTCCACTCCGATCCGCTGCAGCGGAAACACCGCCGCTGAATTACCGACGTGGCCGTACGAAACCGAAGACTGAATCGAGAGGATGCGCATGCGACGATACTGTCACTGGTCCTTCGGATGTACCAGTTTGTTTGCTGAGATCAGAACCAGTCCCGCGTGCGGAGCTTGTGAGTCGCCCTGAGATTCGAGTGATACGACCACCCAAAGTAGACTTCGTCTCCTATGCCGGGGTTCGCCAGTGCCCTGTCGCCGTCGGAGAGGCCCCGTATGCACAAGAACAAACCCGATTGGGTGCGGGTGGTTGCAGACCGCCTGCGCACCGAGTCAGGCAGCGCACTGCTGCTCGTCGCGGTGTCCGTAGTGGCACTCATCTGGGCGAATACGCCCTGGTCTGAGAGTTATACGAGTCTGTGGGAGACACACGCCACTATCGGGGTTGGCTCGCTCAACATCGACATGAGTCTGCACCACTGGGTGAACGACGGTTTGATGGTCGTGTTCTTCTTCTTGATCGGCCTTGAGGTGCGGCAAGAGTTCGCCGTGGGCGCGCTGCGCGACCGCCGCCAGGCCCTGGTTCCGTTGATTGCTGGCGTCGCCGGTGTGGCGCTGCCAGCGCTCATTTACTTGGCGATCGCCGGACGCACAGCACCCGAGGGCTGGGGCGCGGTCATCGGCACCGATACGGCGTTTCTGCTCGGAGCGCTCGCGCTCGTTGGCCCGCGAATGTCGAGCCAACTGCGCGTCTTCCTGCTGACGCTGACCGTCGTCGACGATTTTCTCGCGGTCGCGATCATCGGCATCGTCTACACCGAGTCGGTGCAGTGGGTGCCACTGATTCTCGCGGTCGTCTGCCTCGCCCTCATCTTCTTGCTCGCGCGCGCTAACGAGTGGCGCAGCACGCCCTACGTGGTGTTGATCGTGCTGCTCTGGGCGGCAACCCTGCTGTCTGGCGTGCACCCCTCGCTGGCGGGTATGGCCGCCGGCCTTCTGATTCCGGCCGCCGCACCCGAGCGCGATGATGTCGTGCGGGCGAAGCAACTATTCCGTGATTACTGGCAGTCGCCGCGTGCCGACGCGGCGCGTAACGTTCGCCTCGGCCTGGCAAAGTCGATCTCGGTGAACGAGCGATTGCACGATGTGCTGCGCAGTCCCGTCTCGCTCGTCATCGTGCCGCTGTTTGCGCTCGCCAACGCGGGCGTCGACCTGCGCGGTGGCGTGCTGTTCGAGGCGCTGACTTCACCGATCACGTGGGGCGTCGTCGCTGGTCTTGTGATCGGTAAGTTCGCGGGCATCGGGATTGGCAGCTGGGCAGCCGTGCGCGCGAAACTCGGCACACTGCCACAGGGAGTCGGTGTCGGCAGCGTGCTCGGCGGCGCTGCGCTGAGTGGCATCGGTTTCACGATGTCGCTGCTGATTATCTCGCTCGCCCTGGAGGGCGAGGTCGCGCAGCAGGCAATTGTCGGTGTCATCATCGCGATGATCCTGTCGTGGGTGCTCGGCTGGCTCGTCTTCACATTCGCGCGCGTGAAGCTGGGGGAGACGACCGCCGATCTTCCCACGACGCTCGCAGATCCAATCGACTTGGAGCGGGATCACTATCTCGGAGACCCCGATGCACAGGACACGATCGTCGAGTATCTCGACTTCGAGTGTCCGTTCTGCGCGACGGCGACGGGCATGTGGATGGACCTGCGCGACCACTACGGTATCGACGGCGGCCGCTACGTTGTGCGCCATTTTCCTCTCGAGGACTACCACCCGCGCGCGTTCGACGCCGCGATCGCGGCCGAGGCTGCTGCGAGGCAGGGCAAGTTCTGGGAGATGCACAACGTACTCTTCGCGAACCAGGATCGCCTCGAGGCCGAACACCTGCGCGGCTACGCAGAAGATATCGAACTTGATCTCGAACAATTCGACCGCGACTTGCTCAGCGAAGAGATCGTCGAGCACATTCGCAGCGACATGCGCAGCGCGATCGAGAGCGGTGCGGGCGGCACGCCGACGTTCTTCCTGAACGATCACCGCCACAAGGGAGCACACGATGCCCGCAGCCTGATCGCGGCGCTTGAGGCGCAGCGACGTGAGTCGGCCGTTCGCCGGCGGTCGTAGGCGGTGCGGGCGTGAGCAGGGCTGGTGAACGCGTCGTAGTCGGGGTCGCGCGATCCTGCGGTGCGCTGCTCTGATTACGGGTTGTGCATTAGTAGTTGAATGCTTCGGTATCGTCGGGGGAGAGCAGTATGCAGTCTTGATTTCGTCTCTCAAGCCACTTCTGCATCGACTCGGGGGTCTCCGAACGCGGGGTCACGCTCAGTGAGTCCGCATCGAAAATGTAGCCGCTCGACGGGAGCTCCACTGGGGGAGGGTTTACTGAACGACCGAAGTTGATTTGCACCACCCTTTTCGTTCCGTTAAGCAGAATGCCCGTGTAGTAATTGCCGAAGTAGCTGTCTTCGTGGGTGTAATGAAAGCCGAGGATGTCGTTGACCATGTTGCCGTACGTGCCTTCGGGAATCACGAGCATGCGGTCCCACTTCTCTGGAATCAACGAGGTGGCTAGCACGACCTCGCCAGACGCGCAGGCTTTCTTCAGAGCGGCATCAAACTTCCCTGCCCGAAACGACGCCGCGTGACGTTCAGCGCTTTCTGCGCAGGCGGTTGTGCCCAGCAGGATGAGGAATGCGGCCGTGACGGTTATTAATCGTCGGCACTGTGTGCTGATCTGGGGGGTCATCACTGCCAGTATCCTGTCCCCGACCTCGGAATCGGATAGTGCGGCCGTTCGATGCCGAAATCCGAACGATCGTTTCCGGGGAGGCTATCTCTTCCAGTATCTTCGTCAAATTCCTTGGGGCCGGGATGGGGCCCGTTGTAGTCACTCCACTGCAACTGCTTATCGGCGTCGATCGTGATGACGTCTCCGTTGCGGACGGCCTCGTCGATGAGGCCAGCGAGTTCTTTCTCGCTCGCGAACGGGTGGTCGGTCGCGATGCTGCGTCCCACCTCGTTGTTGTAGAGGTCCATGGCTTCGGGTGGACCAGGGTTGCTGTAGTACCCCTCGTGCGCGCTGGTGAATTGCTCTGCCCATTCGGCACCGAACTTTTTCGTCATGATTGCTGACCAGTAGGTGTGGCGGAAGGCGTCGTTTTGGTCGTAGTTGCCCGGCCTTCCGGTGCCGACCGGGAAGTGTTCTTCTGCGACGTTCAGCGCGGTTTTCTGGAGGTCGTATGCGTCCTTGAGTTCCCACACCAACATCGCTTCGAGCATGTCTCGCTCCGTGGCGGTCAGCTCTGTATCAAAATCTAGGCCCACTGATTGCATTACTCCTTTGACGAGGTCGTGTGGCACACCAAACGGTGACCAGGGGAGAGCTTTACCACCGAATCTCGGGTCATCCTTGATTTGATACTTCAGCAGGATCTCATCGAGCGAGAGCTTCTTGGTGCCGCCGGCTCCGCCGCCGAAGTCGGTGCCAGAGAACCCGAGAGCCGCGAGGATCTTCTGAAGCGCGCTCTCCACGTGTCCGAGCTGGCCAATCAAGCGGGAGTATCCGGCCAGGGCTGCGGCTTCGCGTGCTGCCCGCGCGGCTTGCACCCCCGAGTACGCAGTCGCGACCTGAGCGACGGTCGTGATCGAACCCCCGTTCGCGGCATCCGAGAACGCCGTCGCTAGCGCCTTCTCGGCAGGCCCAGTATCAGGAAGCGCGTCCAGGATATTCCACGCCTCGTCCAAGGCCGCGTTCGCATCACTGATGACCGATGGTAAGAGCGCGATCTCGTCGATGTGTTCCTTGATCGCTGACGCGCTGCGGGAGAAGCTCGCAGAGGCTGCGTCACCTGTTTTGCCGGTGAAGCCGGGGTCGGCTGCGGCTTTGGTCCACACGTTCGCGGCTTCCTCGAACATGGCTTTCGTGGATGCGTGTGCCAGGTCGTAGCTGTACCGGGGTGCGTTCGCGATCACTTCGAGCCTCGATTCGAAGAACCCGCTCATCGCAGCGCTCCGATGACCTTCGACAGCGACGCGACAATGTCTTGCTCAGCCTCGATGAGCGTCGCCAGGGACTCTGTCATTCCGCCCGCGGATAGCGCGAGGGAGCGCCGGTACCCGGCCCTCAGTAGGCCGATACAGGAGTTCGTGCTTGAGAACGCAGCGTCGATATTCACGAGTTCCGGAAGGCCCGAAGTGGGGGAGGGGTTCGATGAATCAGAAGACGCGTCGGCCATCCGCTGCAACGCGCTCACGTGCGAGCGAACCAGATCCGCGCTCAAGGAGATAGCGCGACTCACGAGACCAACCGCCCGCCGACACACACGGGTACTTGGACGACATCAGGGAGGTGCAACGAGGAAGACACTGAATTTCCTTTCCGTTTCCCCCATGTTTGTAATGTTGACTATGATACACATCGCTCTCGCCGAAGTCAATTGTTGGACGAGCACTAGGAATCGTTCGAGACGAACCGGTGGCAAGGTCCCAAGATCCCCGTCCGCCGCAGCTGCGGCGGAAATCAACGGTAGAACGCGGCAGGTGTCGCGTAGGCTACGCGCTCGCGCCATACTCCTGCGCGCGGAGTGCGGTGAGGTGAGCGTGTACGAGCGGCATGACCGATGCGCCCTCGCCGCTCGCCGACGCCACGCGCTTCATCGATCCGGAGCGCACGTCGCCGGCGGCAAACACCCCCGGAAGCGTGGTTTCGAGATCGGCCGGCGGCATGCCGTCGGTCCACGACTCGCGAGGCACGTCGCGACCGGTCAGCACGTAGCCCTGCGCATCGAGCGCAATGTCGTCGGGCAACCACGAACAATCGGGGCGCGCACCGAGCATGCAGAAGAGGCCGTCGACCGGCAGCTCTTGCTCCGTGCCGCCTGCGGTGCTGGTGATCCGGATCCATTCAAGCCGCACCTGACCGCCGCCGTCGCTGATCTCACTGTTGGCCAGCAGCGTGATGTTCGGGGTGGCCTCTATCTCGCGAATGAGATAGTCGGACATGGTCTCGCTGAGTGAGGCGCGCCTGATCAGAATCGTGACGTGCGTCGCAAACTTGGCCAGGTGCACTGCCGCCTGGCCCGCCGAGTTGCCGCCGCCGACGACAACTGCGCGCCGTCCCTGCAACTCGCGCGCGGTCGAGGTTGCTGCGCCATAGTGCACGCCAGCTCCGGCGAAGGCGTCGACGCTGGGCAGCGCGAGGCGACGGTAGGCGACCCCGGTCGAGAGCAGTACCGTACGCGCAATCACCTCGCTCTCACCGACGCGCACGCGGTACCCGGCAGCACCGTCTGCCGTGCACTGCTCAATGCTTGCGACTGTGCGCCCGGTATAGAACCTCGCACCGAACCGGCTTGCCTGGATACGCGAGCGCTGGGCGAGCCGCATCCCTGAGATACCGCGCGGAAACCCGAGATAGTTGCGAATCATCGAACTTGACCCGGCCTGGCCGCCGATCGCGTCCCGCTCCAACACCACGGTCGAGAGTCCTTCAGATGCCGCGTACACCGCCGATGCGAGCCCCGCAGGGCCAGCGCCGATCACGAGCAGATCTGTCACTTCACCGCTCGGAATATCGTCGAGTCGGCCGTAAATCTGCTGGTTGATCGCTGCGGCCGTCGCGCCATTCACCAATCGGCCGTCGTACACCCGCACGAGAGGAAACCTGACTGGCTCATCCAGGCTCAGTTTCAGCTCGGAGAGCAGCGCAGCGCCGTCAACGCTGTCGGGCGCGAGCAGGCGATTGGGAAATCCGAGCCGCTCAAGCAGGTCACGAATTGCGTTGGCCTCGCGATCGTGAGGTTCGGCGACTATCTCAATGGCGGTCACTGTCGGACTCGCGACCGACCAGCCCCACTCAGAGAGCAGCTCAATGATTGCGGTGTGAAACTCCTCGTCGCGCGGGCCGAGCGGCACCCCGACGAATGTGTCGATGTAACGCCGCAGAATCGCCTCGCGCAGCACATCCAGGTGGGAGGCCCACTCGGCGCCGGGGGTCACGAGTACCACCCGACGCGAGGTGGGGGAGAGCGGTTGGGTGTCGCGGAGAAGTTCCCATCCGAGCGTGTGGCCTACCCGCACGTGCGCGGCGATCATCGCGATCGACTCTCCGCGTTCAACGAAGCCGCGCACCATCGTGAGTGCCGTCTCAGCATCACCCGCGAGCTCGATGCGGTAGTCGCGATCGTAGCGTGCCCGAAACTCCTGCTCGATGGTGGGCAGGAGGGAGTCTGCTACGAGCAGCACTATGGGTCGATCACTCATTCGATCAGCGTAACCATTCCGGCCTGTATGCGCTGATCGAGCGCGGCGACTAGATCGCGCGATCCGGAGTGAGAATGCCGCCCGGATCGAGAGCCGCCTTGATCGACCGTTGCACGTCGAGCGCGACCTCGTCGAGCTGCCAACCCAGCTCGTGGCGCTTGACCGAGCCGATGCCGTGTTCGCCCGAAATCGTGCCGCCGAGCGAGAGTGCGAGCCGGGTGATGTCGTCGATCACGGCGTCGGCCTCGGATATCCCGGTCGGCGTATCCGGCGATTCGACCGTGCAGTGCAGGTTGCCGTCCCCCGCATGGGCCACGGTCGACACGCGTTTACTGTGAGCCGCCGAGACCTCGGCAACACCGTGGAACATCCGAGCGAGCGCTGCGACTGGCACGCCGACGTCACACGAAATCTTGAGCCCGCGTGCATTCAATGCCGGGTTTGAGAGGCGGCGCGCTTCGAGCAGCGCATCCGTTTCAGAGATCTCCGTGTCGTCCGCGCCAAGCGTGCGGCAGAGCGTTGTAATGTCCTCCGCCTTCGTCTCGGCGTCGAGGCCGACCGTCTGGCCGACGAGCATCGCACCAGCGGGTACCTCCAGCCCGCTCGGGTGGAATGACTCGATGATCTCGACGCTCAGTGAATCCATCAGCTCAAGCACTTCCGGCTGAGTAGGTCCGTTCACGATCGCGGTGACCGCGAGACCCGCGTCTTCGAGTGACGAGAAGCTCGCGCGGAACGAACGGGGCGACCCCGGTGCTACGGGCTTCAACCGCACGATCGCCTGAGTGATGATGCCCAGCGTGCCTTCGGAACCGACGAACAGTCGGGTGAGGTCGTATCCGACGACATTCTTGCGCGTGCGCGCGCCGGTGCGCATGACGCGGCCGTCGGCGAGCACGACCTCGAGCGCTGCGACGGAATCGGTCGTGACGCCGTGCGCCACGCAGCGGAGCCCGCCGGCGTTGGTGGCGATGTTGCCGCCCACTGTGCTGATGCGAGCGCTCGCCGGGTCGGGCGGAAAGAAGAGACCGTGTTCGCGCGCGGTCGCATCGAGCGTCGCAGTGATGACGCCCGGCTGCACCGTCGCCAATCGGTTGTCGACGTCGATGTCGAGGATCGCCGTCATTCGCTCGAGCGACACCACGAGCCCGCCGTCGTACCCCATCGCGCCACCCGCGAGCCCGGTGCCGGCGCCGCGGACGCTCACCGGCACGCCCGCGCGAGTGGCCCACGCCAGTGCGGTCGACACGTCGGCGGTTGATTCCGCGAGCACGACGGCAATCGGAGCGCCGGTCGCCACCGCGCGGGAGGTATCCCTGGCATACGGAGCGACGAGTTGCGGATCGCTGACGAGCCGGGTCGTCAGCGCAGCCTGCAACTCTGAGATGTCGGGCTGCTCGTCGAAACGGGGGTTGAGCACGTGCGCCTCCTTGCGGTCGAGTCTTCAGCGTATCGCCCGATGCTCGGCGCCGGGCGCACCCCGCTCCCGTGCGAGAATTGCTGGCATGAGTGCTGGTGTCGGGGCGGGGCGATATGCGCCGAGCCCGTCGGGCGACCTGCACGTCGGGAACCTGCGCACCGCGCTGCTCGCCTGGTGTTTTGCACGAACAAGCGGACGTCAGTTTTTGATGCGCATCGAAGACCTTGATCGCGCGCGCGACGCCGGATCGGCCGACCGACAGCTCGCCGATCTCGAGCAGCTCGGCCTCGACTGGGACGGCGATCCGGTGCTGCAATCGCGGCTCGGCGGCGACCATGCCTCCGCGCTCGCGCAGCTTGAAGCCGCCGGGCTCGTCTACGAGTGCACGTGCTCGCGCGCCGACATTCTCGCCGCGCCTAGTGCCCCGCACGCGCCGCCGGGCGCGTACCCGGGGACGTGCCGTGACCGGAGTGACACCGAGCGCGAACTCGCACGCGAGCGCATCGCCCCGCGACGACCCGCGCTGCGACTGCGCGTGCCCGACGGGGTCAGCGCCCCGAGCTTCGATGACCTTCTGATGGGCCGTGTCGGGGGAGCTATCGACGATTTCGTGCTTCGCCGCGGAGACGGTGTGGTTGCCTACAATCTCGCGGTGGTCGTCGATGACGCTTCAATGGGCATCGACCAGATTGTGCGCGGCGACGACCTCGCATCATCGACGCCGCGGCAGATCGTATTGCAGCGGTTACTGAAGCTGCCGTCGCCGCCGGAGGTCGAGTACGCACACGTGCCGCTTGTACTCGGTCAGAGCGGCGCTCGGCTGGCGAAACGCGACGGCGCGGTGACGCTCAATGACCTGCGTGCCGAGGGGGTAACAGCGGATCGCGTGCGCTCGGTGCTTGCTCAATCGCTGAATCTCGCGGGCGCAGGTGAGGTCGTCACAGCACACCAGATGCTTCAGCGATTTGATCCCGCGCAACTGCCCAGGTCAGCCTGGACCTGGGCAAGCGCGGAAAACCTCGCTACTTCTTGAGTGCGCGGATGATCCGCGCGAGTGCGCGACCGGCGACCCAGAGGAACGGGGTGCCGACGGCGAGCAGCGCAATGATGTTCGGCTCGAAGCGAGTCGTGCCTTCGCGGGTGACATAGGCACCGATCGGCACGGCGAAGCCACCGCCACCGCCACCCGAGCCTTCGCCCTGGGTGATGCCCTCGCCCGCCCCGGCACCCTCGCCAGCGCCAAAGCCGTACGCCGTGTAGGCGACCGGAATCAGGGTCGTGCCATCGACGTCAACGGGGTCGCCGTACGCGGAGTGCACGCCAACTTCTACCAGAGTGTCTGCGATCTGCTTCGTCAGGTGAGTCATGGCCCCACCCTACTCGCTCGACCTACGCTTCGGCACTCCCGTGACGGGAACTTCGCAGGGATACGGCGGTCGGACGTTTGGCCTCGATGTTGTCTCCGGAAGAGACCTTCTTGATGCGTCGAATCACCCACGGCACGAAGTGCTCTCGCGCCCACACCACGTCGTCACGACGCGCTTCCCGCCAGTTACGCACTGGTACAGCGGGTACGTCGAGCGGTGCGAGATCGTGTGGGATACCGAGCGCGGTGAGCGCGGCGCGCGCGATCGTGTGGTGGCCGAGCGCATTCAGGTGCAACCTGTCGCCCGCCCAGTAGCGGCTGTCGTGCAGCTCGTCGAGCGCCCACTGGTCGACGACGATGCAGTCGTGGCGAAGGGCAACCTTTCGCACATTCTCGTTGTAGATCGCGACCTTGCCGCGAATCGAGCGGAACACCGGCTGGAACGCCGTGTCCACTCCCGTAAACAGCATGATCGTCGCACCGCCGACGCTTAGCCGCTCAACAATGCGCTCGAGCTTCGCTGCGACCTCGTCCGGGTCGGTGCCGGGGCGAATCACGTCATTGCCGCCCGCGCACACGCTAATCAGGTCGGGGCGCAAGTCGAGTGCCGCGTCCACCTGCTCGTCGGCGATCTGCTGAATGAGCTTGCCGCGCACGGCAAGATTGCCGTAGGCAAACTCGTCGTCAAACGCGCCGAGTACCTCTGCAAATCGATCAGCCCAGCCGCGCAGCCCTCCCGGGCTGTCAGCATCGGGGTCGCCGACACCCTCGGTGAAGGAATCTCCGAGCGCGACGAACCGCGACCACGGGAGTTCGACTCCGGTCTGTTCGACGCTGCCGTCCTGTGCCATGACTCACCTCGGGTGTGTGTGGGGGGGGGTTGATGATGCAGCCACACGCGGGCGTCCATACAGACGCAGCGCACGGCATACAGCGATAGTCTAGAACGTCGTGACAGATTCGGACCCGGGCCTCCACCTTCCTGGGACGAGTGCAGCTGAGCACCTGCCTCCCGCGTATCCGGAACGCGCGGCGCACGGCACCGCTGGAACGCTGCGCGCGTGGCAGGAAGAGGCCATCAAACGCTACCTTGACGCCGCTCCGCGCGATTTTCTTGCCTCTGCAACGCCGGGGGCAGGCAAGACCACTTTCGCCCTCAGACTCGCGGCGATCCTGCGCTCCAATCACACGGTGCGCCAGATTATCGTCGTCGCCCCGACCGAGCATCTCAAGACGCAGTGGGCCGATGCAGCCGCGCGCGCGGGCATTCGCCTGAACCCGAACTACTCGAACAGCGACGGACTCGCGTACGGGCGGCATTTTCACGGCGTGGTGGTGACCTACGCGCAGGTCGCCATGAAGCCGGTGCAGCACCGGCTGCTCACCGAGCACGACGACACCCTCGTGATTATGGACGAGGTGCATCACGGCGGCGACGCGCTCAGCTGGGGAGACGCGATCCGCGAGGCCTACGGCACCGCGCGTCGGCGATTGTCACTCACGGGAACCCCGTTCCGCTCCGACGAAGCGCCCATCCCGTTCGTGCAGTACGCGCCGCAGGGTGACGGTTCGCGGCTCTCGCTCACGGACTACGACTACGGATACGGGCGCGCGCTCGCTGACGGCATCGTTCGCCCCGTGATCTTCATGGTTTACGCGGGCAAGATGCGGTGGCAGACTTCTGCTGGCGAAGAGATGGAAGCCGCGCTCGGCGAGGGCAACACCAAAGACGTCACGTCGCAGGCCTGGCGTACGGCACTCGACCCGGCGGGCGACTGGATCGGTAAGGTGCTGCGGGCCGCCGATCGGCGCCTCACGGAGGTGCGGCAGCATGTGCACGATGCTGGCGGACTGGTCATCGCGACCGATCATGCCTCTGCGAAGTCGTACGCTTCCCAGCTCGCTGACATTACTGGCGAGCAGGTCGCCCTGATTCTCTCCGACGATGCTGGCGCCTCCGCGAAGATCGACGAGTTCTCGAGCGGCGACTCGCGCTGGATGGTCGCTGTCCGGATGGTGTCGGAGGGTGTCGATGTTCCGCGGCTCTCCGTGGGGGTCTACGCAACGAGCTCATCAACGCCGCTGTTCTTTGCACAGGCGATTGGCCGATTCGTGCGTTCGCGTCGCCGCGGAGAGGTCGCTTCGGTGTTCATTCCGAACGTTCCGGCGCTCATGCAACTCGCCTCGGAGCTTGAGAAGGAACGCAACCACGTACTCGAAGGGCCGAAGAGCGCCGAGGAAATGTGGGACGCCGAGGCAGCAATGATGGCGGAGGCCGAACGCGGTGATCAGGCGTCGTCTGAGCTGGTCGACGGTGAAACGTTCGTGTATCAAGCGCTCGCGTCAGACGCGCACTTCGACCGTGCGGTCTTCGACGGCGCCGAGTTCGGCGGCTACGCAGAGGTCGAGAGTGAGGAAGAGCTCGACTTTTTGGGTTTCCCCGGACTGCTGGAGCCGCAAGACGTGAAGGCTTTGCTGCAGCAGCGGCAGGCCAAACAGGCGCGCCGCAGCGCCGGGCGGCAGGGCATTCTCGAGCACGCGCCGGAGAAGGCAGAGTCGCCCGAGGCACTGCACCGCACCCTGGGGGAGCAACGCAAGCTGCTGAGCTCGCTCGTTGGCATGTACTCGAAGGTGTCTGGCGAGCCCCACAAGGATGTGCACACCGAGCTGCGGCGGGTGTGTGGTGGCCCCGCGGTGGCGCAGGCATCGGTGACGCAGTTGCAAAAGCGCATCGAACTGCTCAGGCGGCGGCTGCGCCCGTAAGCTGTCACGCATGGCCAAGAAGCACGCCACTGGGGCGTCGAGCGCGTCGACGCCCGCGACGGTGGCGCTCGCTCGGGCGGGCATTTCCTTCGCAGCGCGCGCCTACGTTCACGATCCAGCGGTGACCGACTACGGGGGAGAGGCGGCAGCCGCCCTCGGTGTGTCTCCCGACCTGGTGTTCAAAACCCTGCTCGCTGAGGTCGACGGCCAATTTGTCGTCGCGGTCGTGCCGGTTGCGGGAATGCTCGATTTAAAAGCGCTCGCTGCGTCGCTCGGGGGCAAGCGCGCAGCGATGGCGGATCCGACAACCGCCGAGCGAAAAACAGGCTACGTGCTCGGGGGAATCAGCCCGATCGGTCAGCGCACACGGTTGACCACGGTGCTCGACGAGTCAGCTCGCGAACTCGACACGGTGCTCGTCTCTGGCGGTCGCCGCGGGCTCGATCTCGAACTTGCGCCCGCCGACCTGCAGCGCGCGACGGCGGCCCGGTGGGCTCCCATTGCGCGCCGTTCGTAGCGACCGGTGTACGACGCGCGCGAGATCACGACCCGATTCGATTCGCCCCGAGAAACCGTGCTAAGTTATCTTCTGTTCGGCCGATGAAGGTTCCGAATCGTTCGCGCGGGTGGCGGAATGGCAGACGCGCTAGCTTGAGGTGCTAGTGCCCGTATTAGGGCGTGGGGGTTCAAGTCCCCCTCCGCGCACGTGAACGAAAGAGGCTCTCCTGATGGAGAGCCTCTTTTGGTTGTGCGGGGGTTCAGTCTCGTGTCTCAATACGTTTCAGTGCTTCGGCAACGCGAGCGCGGTCGGCCGCCGTGAGCCCCTCCAGGGGGAGCGGCAGGCACCGCGCGGGAGCCAACCCGAGGTGTTCGGCGACCGCCGCGACGACGCGCAGACTGCCCCCCAGTTCTGCGTTCAGGCGCCAGAGCGGTGCCAAACGATCGGATTCGGCGCGGGCCGTCACGCGGTCGCCCGCGAGTGATGCTCGCGTGATGCGCAGTGCCGGTTCTGGCAGCGTGCCGCCGATCACGGAGTACCACGCGTCACAACCGGCGAGCAGCCCGGTCGTGGCGACGGCGTCGCCAGATATACCGATGGTGACGTGCTCGGGAATGACGGCACGAATTTGTTCGACGCGGGCGCGAAACTCGTTCTCCTCAAGCGGAATACCGGGAATCTTGAAGGACGCAATCCCCGGTAGCGCGGCAATGCGCGCATACAGTTCGAGGGTGAAGGTCACGTGAGTTGTGGCCGGGTTGTCGTAGACGATCACCGGGAGCTCTGACGCTTCTGATGCGGCGCGAAACAGCCCGTAGACGTCGTCGTCCGTGAGCGGCTGATAGGCCAGGGGAGCGAGCAGCAGTGCAGCCGCCCCTGCTGACTCTGCGTGCGCGATGTTCGCGAGTACATCCCGCGTACGGAGCGCCCCAACACCGACGATTACGGGAGTGTCGCCCGCGTGCTGCACCGCGACTTCAGCGACCCGCGCGCGTTCCGCAACACTCAGATAGGCATACGACCCCGTCGATCCGAGCGCAGCGATTGAATCGACACCGGCGTCCGCAAGCCGCTCAATGAGAGCAGCGAAGGCGCGTTCATCGACTTCCTCGCCGCCATCGGCCGTGTGGGTAAACGGCGTGAGCGGAAACGCGCTGAGACCCGAAAATTGCATCGTCTTACTCCCGTTGTTTCCGTTGATACGACGCCAGCTCACCAAACTTCACCGCGATTACACCTGCGACGATCAGCGCCGCACCCAGCCACTGCATGCCCGTCGGTATCACCGAGAGCAGCAAGATAGTCCAAAAAATGCCAAACAACGGTTCTGAATATCCGGTGAAGCTCGCGACGGTCGCGCCCAGCCGCCGCGCAGCAGCGACTCCGAGCACATACGCCATCACGGTTGATATCAGCACCATGCCGGCGACTGCGAGTACCGGCGAGAGCTGCGCCCCGGCGATCGTCACCGGGCCCGGTGTGGCAACAAACGGGAGCGCGCCGGTGCCGCAGGCAACGATGAGCATGACTGCTGCGACCGCAAGGCCCAAGCCAACGAACGGCAGTGGGGCAATGCCGTGCGTGGTCGTCGCACTTGTCGCGTAGTAGGCAGCGTTGCCGACGGCAGCGACCAGAGCGAACGCAATGCCGAGTGGGTGCAACCCACCTACAACGTCGCCCCCGCCCGAGAACGACACCGCGACGAGTCCGAGCACGGCGATTGCCGCCCCGACGAGTGTGATTGCCCCGGGTGACACGCGCGACCGCGCCCACAGCCACATCATGAGCAAAACGGGACCCATGAACTCGATGAGCAGCGCGAGACTCGGGGGAATGTACTCGACCGCGAGAAAGAACGCGAGCTGGCAGCCCGCCACGGCGAGCACGCCAAAGAGCAGGATCGATTTCCACGCCCGCCAGACACGCGTCCACTGACCGCGCAACAGCACGAGGGTCGGTCCGGCCAGCACGATCGCGGCGAACGTGATGCGAGCGGCCGCGGCCGCGCCTGGTGACCACCCCGCACTGATGAGCGCGCTCGCGAAGATACCGGAGAGTGCGAAACTCGCCGCAGACCCAATCGCCAGCACAAACCCCGCCACCGGCACCGACCGTGTCGACACGCGCATGCACCCCCTCGTCGCCGCCCGCTTCGCGCGTCGGTCTCAAGCCGAGCCTATCGCGGGGAGAGCGCGAGCTACGCTTAAGTCATGAGCCTCGAGAATTCTGAGCACGCGCTGTCAGAAACGGCCCGCGTAGCCCGCGACTTGATTCGTATTGACACCTCAAACCGCGGTGGTGGCGACGCCGAGCCCGAGCGGCCAGCCGCTGACTACGTTGCCGCGTACCTGCGCGACCTTGGCCTCGAGCCTGAGATCTTCGAGTCAGATCCGGGCCGCGCGAGCGTCGTCGCCCGTGTCTCCGGAGCAGACCCGACGCTGCCCGCACTCGTGCTGCACGGGCACCTCGATGTCGTTCCAGCCGACCCGGCGAACTGGACAGTGGACCCCTTCGCCGGTGTCGTCAAAGACGGGATGCTGTGGGGGCGCGGCGCTGTCGATATGAAAGACATGGACGCGATGATCCTGACGGCAATTGCCGAGCTGCTGCGTGCGGGCGAGCGTCCGCGGCGCGACGTGATCTTGGCGTTCTTCGCCGATGAAGAGAACGGCGGCGTGTACGGTGCTCAGTACCTGGTGCGGAATCATCCGGAGCTTTTCGCTGGCGCGCAGACGGCAATTAGCGAGGTCGGCGGGTATTCGATCGACATTGCTGGCACGCGGGCGTACCTCATTCAGACTGGCGAAAAGTCGCTCGAGTGGATCAAGCTCCGCGCACGCGGTACGGCTGCGCACGGTTCGCGGGTGTGGCACGACAACGCGGTGACGCGACTCGCCGAAGCGATTGCCGCGCTGGGCCGACACGAGTGGCCGGTCGCGCTCACCGACACAACCCGTGAGCTCGTGGATGCGATTGCGGCGATTCTGGGTGAAGACCCGCGGGAAGTGGCCCCCGAAGAATTGGTGCTGCGGCTGGGCAAGGGCGGCGGATTCATTCAGGCCAGCCTGCGCAGCACGAGCAATCCGACCGTGCTCAACGCCGGCTACAAGCACAACGTCATTCCTGACACCGCTGAGGCGCTCGTCGATGTGCGCGCGTTGCCTGTTGATCAGGACACCATTCTCGACCAGATTCGCGCGATCATCGGTGATGATATAGAGCTTGAGCAGGTGCACTCAGACATCGGGCTCGAGGTGCCGTTCGCGGGTGAGCTGGTTGAGGCGATGACCGCGAGCTTGCAGCGCGCGGACCCCGAAGCGCGGGTCCTTCCGTATTTGCTTTCCGGTGGCACCGACAATAAGTCGCTCGCGCGTCTCGGCATCACGGGATATGGGTTCGCGCCGCTGCGGCTGCCCGCCGATCTCGACTTCCCCGGTATGTTCCACGGCGTCGATGAGCGAGTACCCCTTGACGCGCTCGACTTCGGGCACGGCGTGCTCGTCGATCTGCTGCGGACATACTGAGCACATTGATCGGCAACCGGGCTGATCGCAGCTGACGGCGTGCCGCAGGCTTCATGAGAATTCGGGGCGGCGTGAGCTAGTCTGGTCCGCGGCCCGAATGCGCTTCGACAGTTCGTTCACGTCGCAGCGCCTGGAAAGGAATCATGGGAATTTTCGAGGCGATCCTCCTCGGTATCATTCAGGGGCTCACCGAGTTTTTGCCCATCTCGTCGAGTGCGCACCTGCGCATCGCGAGCGAGCTGCTCGGCATCGGTGACGCGGGCGCCGCGTTCACCGCGATCACGCAGATCGGCACCGAAGCGGCGGTCATCGTCTTCTTCTGGCGTGACATCGTGCGGATCATCGGGCGCTGGTTCCAGTCGCTCGGCGGAACGCGCGTACCGCGTAATGATCCCGACGCCCTGATGGGTTGGTGGATCATCATTGGCACGCTGCCCATCGTGATTTTGGGACTTCTGTTTCAGGATCAGATCGAGACCACGCTGCGCTCGCTCTGGTTTGTCGCGGTCAGCCTCATCGTCTTCGGCCTGCTGCTCGGCGTCGCTGACCGGGTCGGACGCAAAGCGCGTCCAATTGAAACATTGACGTGGAAGCACGGCCTCATCTTCGGTCTCGCGCAAGCGCTCGCGCTCATCCCCGGTGTCTCACGTTCGGGCGGCACGATCACGGCTGGTCTGTTTATGGGGTACACCCGCGAAGCCGCCGCTCGTTATTCGTTCCTCCTCGCAATTCCGGCCGTGCTGGGCTCGGGCTTCTATCAGGTCGTGAAAGCCGTACGCGCGCCCGAGGGGGAGACCCCGATGGGACTCACCCTGATTGCAACGGTCGTCGCGTTTGTGATCGCGCTCTTCGTGATCGGACTGTTTATGAAGTACATCTCGAAGCGCAGTTTCATGCCTTTCGTCGTGTACCGCGTGCTGCTCGGTGGCGTGATCATTGCGCTGCTCGCAACAGGCGTGCTTTCCGCTGATGGCGGCTCGTCAGTTGCCGCTTCCGGCACGGTGGCGCCCGCTGTCGCCCACGCGCTCACGGTCGGAGCACTCTGATGAGAACCTGGACTGCCCCTGAACTGCCTACGCTGCCCGGCACCGGCGTTGCCCCCAAACTGTTTAACACCGCGACTGAGCGCCTTGAACACCCGGCTATGCCTGAGGGACGCGCGCTGCTCTACGTCTGCGGGATCACGCCGTACGACGCGACGCACCTGGGCCACGCCTTCACCTACCTCGCCTTCGACATCATGCAGCGTGCCTGGCGCGATGCCGGTATCGAAACGGTCTACGCGCAGAACATCACGGACGTTGACGATCCGCTGCTCGAGCGTGCAAATGACACCGGCGTCGACTGGCGAGCGCTCGCGGACGAGCAGATCGGGTTGTTCCGTTCCGACATGCACCGCATGGGCATGTTGCCGCCGGAGCACTACGTTGCGGTTACAGAGCAGATCGATGAGATCGCTGCAGCCGTGCGCGAGCTACTCGATCGCGGTTTCGCCTATTTCGTGCCGACCGACGACGCTGACGACAACGACATCTACTTTGACACCGCTGCTGCAGAGCGCGAATCACAGTGGCGACTCGGTGACGTCGCACCCTACGATCACGACCTGATGCTCAGGCTGAGTGCCGAGCGAGGTGGCGACCCTGAGCGGCCTGGTAAGCGCGGCCCGCTCGACCCCCTACTGTGGCGCGCGGCACGCGCCAGTGAACCGAGCTGGGAGAGCCCCGTTGGTGCAGGCCGGCCCGGCTGGCACATCGAGTGCTCGGTCATTGCGCGGGGTGCCCTCGGTGGCGCGTTCACCGTGCAGGGCGGCGGCTCGGATCTCGTCTTCCCGCACCACGAGTTCACGGCAGCGCACGCGACCGCGCTATCCGGGACACCCCTCGCACACGCCTATTGCCACGCGGGCCTCGTGTCGTATCACGGACACAAGATGTCGAAGTCTCGCGGAAACCTCGTGTTCGTCTCGAAACTGCTCGACAGCGGGGCAGATCCCTCAGCGATCCGTCTCGGTCTCCTGGCCCACCACTATCGCTCTGAGTGGGAGTGGCGCGACAGCGACCTTGACATGGCCAACCGCCGGCTTGAGGCGTGGCGCGCGGGGCTGCAACGAACCAGCGAAGATCCGATGCCCGCGGCAGCGGTCGTGCGGCAGCTGCGGTCAGCGATCGCGAACGACCTCGATACCCCGGTAATGCTCGCAAACCTCGACGCCGCGCTCGACAACGGCGTGGATTCCCCGGCCCTCGTGGCCGACGCAGTGCTGGCCCTGCTCGGGGTGCAGCTCTAGCGCGCGGACAGCTAGGCAGTGGGGTCTTCGCGGGCCTGATCTGGGGCGGGCGGATCTTCGTCCTCGCCGGTATTCGCGTTCGGCGACGGGTCGGGTGAGGCCGCGCGATCCGGCGACCCGGCGGGGAAGTCCAAATCTCGGGCGAAACGAGGCCCGCCCTTCAAGAACTTCTCGAACTCGAGGGCGATCGCGTCGCCCGTCGTCTCAGCGGCGAGTTCTTCGTCGCGTGATTCTTCGAGTTTGCGAATGTAGCGCGACATGTCTTCGTCAGCCTCGGCGATGCGATTGATGTTCGCCTCCCACTCGTTGGCCTGCACAAGCAGTTCGCCACGGGGGATCACGATGTCGAGCAACTCTTCGAGCTTGTCGAGCAGCGCGAGCGAAGCTTTCGGCGACGGCGTGCTGTGCACGTAGTGGGGCACCTGTGCCCAGAGTGACAGCGTCTCAATCCCGGCCTCTGCGAGGGCAAGATCGATGACCGATGAGATACCAGCTGGGCCCTCATAGTTGCTGCGCACGGCGCCAGTCTCGGCCCGGCGCGCCTCGTTCTCTGATGTCACGGTCGTGACGATCGGTCGCGTGTGCGGCGCGTCCGAGAACATGGAGCCGAGAATGATCACGAAGTCGATGGCCCACACATCGACGAGCTCAACGATCTCGTCGGCAAAGTTCTGCCAGTCGCGCGCGGGTTCAACACCCGCGAGCAAGAAGAGGTCGGTGACCGGGCTCCCGTCAATGCGTCGCACCGTGTCACTGTCGGTCGCCGCGGCGGGCGCCGGAGTCCCTTCCGGTCTTCCCGCCGCTTCGTCGCCTGACGTCCCGGATTCGGGTGACGTGGGTTCTGCTATGCGCGCGAATCCGGCCGATTCTGAAGCACGTCCCGGTCGCTGTACGGGCCCAAACAGCCGGGTATCTGGCCACTCCAGCACGCGCTTGCCCGACTCATCGAACATGATCTTTGGGCGATGCACTTGGAAGTCGACATAACCTTCAGCGCCGATCACATGGAGGACTTCTGCATCGAGCATGCCGCCCAGATGCTGGAGCACCTCGGTGGTCGCATCCCCGGCGTCGCTCCAACCCTGGAACGCAACGATCATGACGCGTGAACTCGAGGCGGAGGGAGTGGGCATACGATCAGGGTATCGGCTGCCGATCACTAGACTGGTTCGGATGAATGTATTCCTCTCTGAGCGGACACCCGACGCCAGGCCAGCCGCCGTGCTGTGGGACATGGACGGCACGCTCATCGACTCAGAGCCGCTGTGGCTCGATGCCGAACTGTCGATGCTTGGCCGCTACGGCATCGAGCTGACGAGCGAGATCAGCGACAGTCTCGTCGGCTCGGGCTTGCGAGCTGCGGCTAGCCGATTCCAAGAACTCGGAGTACCCCTCGGGATCGACGAGATCATCTCCGAGTGGACGACCAAGGTAATTGCTGGTCTCGCTGAGTCAGCGCCGCTGTGGCGACCGGGCGCGGTTGAGCTGCTGCAATCTCTGCGTGCGGCTGGCATTCCCAGCGCACTCGTCACAATGGCAGTGCGCGAGATTGCCGACGCTGTTGTGGCGCTGCTTCCCGGCGAACTGTTCGTCGCTGTGCTCGGCGGCGACGAGGTTGAGCACGAGAAGCCTCACGCTGACCCGTACCTTCGCGGCGCGAACCTCATCGGGGTTGAGATCACCGAGTGCGTTGCGCTCGAAGACTCGATAACCGGTGTGCACTCTGCGCACGCGGCCGGCGCGATCGCGATCGGCATTCCGAACCTGCTTGACCTGTCGAACGCCCCCGCCCACGAGATTTGGCCGACGCTCGAAGGCGTCGATGCTGACCGTCTGACGGCGCGGTATCTGGCACTGCGCGGTGCGGTCTCAGCACATGAAGATTCTGTTACACCTTCACCCTCAGCGAATACCGAAACGGGAGTCCAACAGTGAGCGAGCACGAAACGACACACGCCACTCCGGCGGTTCGGGGCCCATTTGGCTACGGAGACCGCGTGCAGCTGACGGGGCCGAAGGGGCGGCTCAACACGATCACGCTGGTGGTAGACGGTGAGTTTCACAGCCACCGTGGGCTGATTCCCCACTCTGAGATAGTTGGCCTGCCCGATGCCTCGGTCGTGACGAACAGCAGTGGTGAGGAATACCTCGCGCTTCGCCCGCTGCTCTCCGATTTCGTGATGTCGATGCCGCGCGGCGCGGCAATTGTGTATCCGAAAGACGCGGCGCAAATCCTCTCACTCGCTGACATCTTCCCCGGCGCTCGAGTTGTGGAAGCCGGCGTCGGTTCGGGCGCATTGTCGCTCCATCTGCTGCGCGGTGTCGGCCCGGAAGGCGCGCTTTTCTCGTTTGAGAGGCGCGACGAGTTCGCGGAAATCGCGACGGCAAACGTTGCTGCTTTCGCGGGGAGTGTGCCCGAAAACTGGCGCGTAACCGTCGGAGACCTCCAAGAAACGCTGCCAGCTGTCTGCGAGCCGGGCAGCATCGACCGTGTCGTGCTCGACATGCTTGCTCCTTGGGAGTGTGTCGACGTTGCGGCCGAGGCACTGGCGCCGGGCGGGGTGCTGATTTGCTACGTCGCAACTGTGACGCAGCTCTCGCGCACAGTCGAACAGATTCGGCGAAGCGGTGATTTCGCGCACGCGCAGGCATCTGAGACGCTCGTGCGCGGCTGGCACGTCGAGGGCTTGGCGGTGCGGCCCGATCATCGAATGGTCGCGCACACCGGTTTTCTTGTGACCGCGCGCAGATTGGCACCGGGCACTGTGCTTCCTGAACTGAAGCGACGCGCCTCAAAGAGCGACTTCAGCGATACGGATCTGGGGAACTGGCTTCCCGATCTTGGACCCGAGGGGGAGGCGCCGACGAGCGCCGAGGTGTGGACGCCCGAGGCTGTGGGAGAGCGCCCGAAGAGTGACAAGGTGCTTCGCAAGAAGGTGCGAGAGACGCAGCAGTTCGCTCGTGAGCGCGGCGGTGAGAGCGCTACCCCCGGAGACTCCGTAGCAGAATAGATCGCACTATCCGGTCGCGTCGCGTGTGTTCCCTCAGTCGCGATTCGATAGGATAGGCGGGTTCACGTCGGCTTCCTCGAGAGGTGCTCATGCTCCGTCGCATTATCCCCGCAACCGCAGCTGCTGTGCTGCTCCTCGGCGGGGTAGCAGGCTGCAGTGCGCAACAGGCGCAGGCCGCCGACTGCTTTCCTTCGCTGCAGCCGGGAGCACTCAGCGACGGCACGACCGTGCTCGGCAGCTTCGGTGAAGCACCACAGATCTCAGCTCCGAAGAGCGTCAAAATTCTCACTTCTCAGCGCTCAGTCGTCGAGACGGGTGACTCTGACGGTTATGTTGCCGGCGAGCAATCGCTCGTGGGCGTCAATATGGCATTCTTCGATGCGGCAAGCGGCGACTCACTCTACGCGAGCGCTGGTTTCGCAGATTCAACGCAGCCATCTCAGCCGCTGCTCGTGTCGAAGGCGACGGCAAATCCGCTCAGCGAAGCCGTGCGATGCAGTGTGCCCGGTGACCGCGTCGTGCTGGCGCTATCGCCGCAAGACAGTGCTCAAATCGCGACCCAGCTCGGTGCCGCTCCGGATGCCAACGTGATCGGCGTGATCGACGTAGTTTCGACGGGACCGACCGCGACCGAGGGGAAGGCGCGTGGCCTGCCCAACGGATTCCCCGCAGTCGTCACAAACGACAAGGGTCGACCCGGCGTTGTTTTGCCGCCGACCGAAGCTCCTACGGGCACCACAACGGCCGTGCGTATTGCCGGCGACGGTGACAAGGTCGCGAAGTCGGACACCGTCATCGCGCAGGTGCTCTCCGTTGGCTGGGACGGCACGGTTCAAGAGAACACCTGGGACACCGGGTTGACGTTGCTCCCGAACGAGACCGACGCGACGGCGGCTGGAGTGAGCTACCGCGCCGAGCTGACGGGCGCGCGTGTGGGTTCGCAGCTCGTCGTTGTCGAACACGTGACTGGCGCAGGCGCGCGCGTCGTCGTGATCGACGTGCTCGGGGTCAGCTGAGGCAGCCGGTGGCGGGTAGCTCAACGGCGTCGACCCGTTCCGAGAAGCCGCAACGCTCGACAGTACCGAGTGAGCAGCGGCTGTTTAGCCTCGTACTGGCGCTCGTAGTCAGCCCATTCGGGGCGACCAAGCGCGAGCTGCTCTCGTCCGTGTACGGGTACGCAGACCGCTACCAGCATGGTGAGACGAGCGTTGCTCTCGAGAAGCAGTTCGAGCGCGATAAAGATCAGCTGCGATCGCTCGGTATTCAGATCGAGGCTTTTGATGACCCGCAAGAGGCGGGCAACAATCACCTCACCCGCTACCGGATTTCGAAGGACCGGCTGCAGTTTCCGGCGGATCTGCGATTTTCCGAACGGGAGCTCATGCTGCTGCGTCTCGCCGCGCTCGCGTGGAGCGAGGGGAGCCTGAGCGCCGAGTCCCGGCGCGCTGCGATGAAGCTTGAAGCATTGGGAGCTGGACTCGACGTGCAACACTTGGGCATCGCGCCGCGGCTGGGAACCGCGGAAGCGGCCGCGGCACCGTTGCAGCAGGCTATCGACGCCGGTCGCGCGGTTCGTTTTGCGTATCGCCTGCCCGATCGGGACGAACCGCTGGCGCGTCACGTTGCGCCGCTTCGCTTGCATCGCGCCGAGGGGCGGTGGCATCTTGTCTCATGGGATCTCGACCGCGATGCCGCCCGCACATTTCTCTTGGCGCGAATCGAAGGCCGTGTGCAACAGCTCAACGAGCCGTTCGACCCTGAGCTCCGCACGAGGGCAGACTCCGCTGTGGCCGACCTTGAGCGACTCCGTCACGAGCGCAGGGCCGTGCTGCGCGTGCGCAAGGGGAGCATTGCGGAGGCCCGGCTGTCATCCCGCGCTGGGATCGATGCATCGCGCGCCTCGGTCAGATGCGCCGCGAGCGACCACGTTGAGATCGAGGTGGGCGTGCTCGACCCGCACGTATTTGCGTCCGAACTGATCGGGTACGGCGCTGACGTTTCGGTGTGCGAGCCTGAGTCGTTGCGCGAGTTGGTGGTCGCCGGTCTGCGTCGGATAGCGGCAGTGCACGCCGGCGCAGAGGAGCCGCATGCGTAAACAGGTGCTCGCGCCGGAGCGCGTGACATTCTTGCTCACCATGGTCGCGTATCTGCGCGATGTCGGATCAGCGTCGGTTGCGGAGATCGCTGAGCGCTTCGCAGTGCCGCCTGAGCTCGTTCGCACGCTCGTCCGGTTTCTCGGCACGGCTGGTGTGCCGGGTGAGACCCTCAGCTACCAAGATGAAGACCTGTTCGACATCGACTGGGACGCGCTTGACCAGCACGACGTGGTGAGCCTCACTCGCACCGTCGGTGTCGACGAGACACCGCGCTTCGCGCCGCTCGAGACCGCCGCCCTCATAGCTGGTCTGCAGGCGCTCACCGGCATGCTCAGTCCGGAAGACGCGGAGCTCGCACGGGCAACTGCTGCGAAGTTGGGCGCCGCGCTCGGCGCCGCACCGACCGCTCCCGTATCGGTCACTGACGTACAAGACGACGCTCGATTGCCCGAGCTGGTCTCCGCGATCGAGGCAGAGCGCACAGTGACCTTCGTCTACCGCGATGCTTCCGGCACCGACTCGCAACGCACGGTGCGACCGCACTCGCTCACGCAGGGGGCAGGCACCTGGTACCTGCGCGGGTACTGCGAGGATCGTCGAGCCGACCGCACGTTCCGAGTCGACCAAATGAGCGAGGTGCGCGTGCGTGACTTGAGCGGCGCAGATGAATCGCTGCACGAGAGTTACCCACCGGCGAACACGAGCACGTTCGACGAACCGTATCGCAACGCGAGCGAGGGCATCGACATCGCAGATACGGCCGCCATTGTTGCGTTGGTCACCGAGGCCGCGCTTCCACAGCTCGCTGGATTCGCCCCGGAGGTGCTCGATGAGGCACAAGATGGTCGGGTGCGCGTGCGCGTCGATGCGTGGCACGCCGGGACCGCGGTGCAACTGGTACAGGTCGTACCGGGCGACGTAGAAATTGAGTCGCCGGAGGCGGCGCGCGCTGCCGTTCGACAGTGGTCGGAGCGGGCGCTTTCGGCATACGGCGCGTAGTCGCATCGAGCTGTTCGTCACCATCGCTGAGATACACTAAACCAATGGCTACCGAGGCGCGCAAGCGGCGCAATCCCGATGGGCGAATGAGCCTCGGTGAGCACCTCGTCGAGTTTCGCAAACGCCTGATGATCTCGGCCGCGGCCATCGTCGTAGCCCTCGTCGCCGGCTGGTTTCTGTCGCCCTGGGTCTGGGACATGCTGCGGCAGCCGGTCACAGATCTTGTGGACTCCGGCCGCGACGCGCAAATCTCCTACGCTGACATCTCCAGCGGCTTCGACACGAAGGTGCAGATCGCGCTGTTCATCGCGATCTTGATCGCGTCGCCCGTCTGGCTCTATCAGGTGTGGGCGTTTCTCGCGCCCGGTCTGACGCGGCGCGAAAAACTCACGGGCGTCGGTTTTCTTGGTGCGGCCGTGCCCCTGTTTCTTGGCGGCGCCTACGCAGGTTGGTTGGTACTCCCCAACATTGTCCGCCTCATGGCGAGTTTTCAGCCGGAAGAAGACACGTTCAATCTCAACGCGCGAAACTACCTCGACTTCGCCGTCAAACTGCTGCTCGCCGTTGGTGTCGGATTTGTGATGCCGGTGCTGCTCGTGATGCTGAACTTTATCGGCGTGCTTCGCGGCGCGGCGATTATTCGCAGCTGGCGCATCGCGATCCTCGTCATCATTCTGTTCGCGGCGATCGCGACCCCCGCGGCCGATCTGATGAGCATGTTCTTGCTCGCGGCTCCCATCGTGTTGCTGTTCTTCATCGCAGCAGGTATCGCCCTCTTACACGACCGCAGGGTCGACAAACGCCGCGCCGCTGAGCTCGCGGACTATGATCTCGAAGACGCGACCGAGGCGCCGGCGAAGCCGGAAGAGCCCGGGCGCGCGAAAGGACGTTCATGAGTTCGCGCGAGACGGTTCAGCCCTCGGTAGAAACCGCCCTTGATGCGTTTGCAGCGAAGCTCGAGTACCCACTCGACACATTTCAGCGCACGGCGTGCGAGCGGCTCGAAGAGGGCCGCAGTGTGCTTGTTGCCGCGCCCACGGGCTCAGGGAAGACCACTGTCGCGGAGTTCGCGGTCTACCTCGCGCGCCGCGAGCGAGACGCCCGCATCTTCTACACGGCGCCCATCAAGGCCCTGTCGAATCAGAAGTTTCGCGAACTCTGCAACGAGTACGGCGAAGACGAGGTCGGCCTACTGACGGGTGACGTCGTGCTTCGCGGTGACGCCCCCATCATTGTGATGACCACCGAAGTGCTCCGGAACATGATCTACGCCGGCTCGGACGCGCTCGATGACCTCGAATGTGTGGTGCTCGACGAAGTGCACTATCTCGGCGACCGATTCCGCGGCGCTGTCTGGGAAGAGATTATTCTGCACCTGCCGCGGCAGGTGCGGTTGGTGTCCCTTTCCGCGACGGTGTCGAACGCGGAGGAATTTGGCGATTGGATGCACGCCGTGCGCGGCGAGACCGACGTGATCTTGTCGGAGCACCGACCGGTGCCGCTCTACCAGCACGTGCTCACGTCGCGGGCGCTGCTTCCGCTGTACGTAGATCGCGCAGGCGAGCTTGCGACCGGTGGCCGGCTGAATCCCGAGTTGCTCGAACTCGACCGGCGGGGCGGTTCGCGGGATCGCGGCCGTGGCGAGCGATCTCGCGGCCGCCCACCCGTGCGCCGTTCTCGCCGCATCTCGCGCTCTGATATTGCTCGCGCGCTCGACGAGACGGACCTCGTACCAGCGATCGTGTTCATCTTCAGCAGAAACGGCTGCGACCAGGCTGTGCGGCAGTGTCTGACCGAGGGCATCACGCTCACGACGCGCGAGGAGCGCGACGAGATTCGTCGCATTGCCCGTACCGAGGTCGAGGGAATGAGCGATGAGGAGCGGCGCGTGCTGGGCGTGCGCGAGTGGCTCGCGGGTCTCGAACGCGGTGTCGCGGCACACCACGCAGGGCTGCTGCCCGCCTTCAAATCTGTCGTCGAACGGCTGTTTCAGCGTCGGCTCGTGAAGCTCGTATTTGCAACGGAAACGCTGGCGCTCGGCATCAACATGCCGGCACGCGCCGTCGTCATCGAGCGACTCGACAAGTACAACGGCGAGCAGCGCGTGCCGCTGACCTCGGGGGAGTTCACGCAGCTGACCGGCCGCGCTGGCCGACGCGGTATCGACGACGAGGGGCACGCCGTCGTCGTCTGGAGTGACGACGTAGACCTTGAAGCCCTCGCGCACCTCGCTGGCGCGCGGTCCTTCCCCGTGCGGTCGAGCTTCAGGCCGACGGCAAACATGACGGTCAATCTGCTGCAGCGGATGGATCGCGCCCGCGTGCGCGACATGTTGGAGCTGTCTTTCGCACAGTTCCAGGCCGACCGTGCCGTCGTCGATCAGGCGCGCGAGTTGCGTGCCGAACAGGAATCTCTCGCGGGATACGATGCGGCGGCGGCGCGCGCGCAGGGTTCAGACCGCAAGCGGTGGGAGGATCGCGCACGCAAGCTCCGTCGCCGCATTGAACGCGGCCGGCGCCAGATCGCGTCACGCACTGGCACGATCGCGCGCACCTTCGATCGCGTGGTCGAGCAGTTGCTCGAGCTCGGCTACCTCGAAGCCGACCGCTCTGGCGAACCCAACGTTACCCCGTGGGGAAATCTGCTGCGCCGCATCTACGGCGACCGCGACTTGCTCGTCGCCGAGTGCATTCGTGAAGACACCTGGCGCGGTCTCGACGCTGCCGGGCTTGCGGCGATGTGCTGCGTCCTGAGCTACGAGCCGCGACGCGATGATGAGGGTGAGGGCAGATTGCCTGCCGGGGCGGCCTTCGCTGAGGCGCACGATCGGGTGCTCGACACCTGGGTGCGACTCGATGATCTTGCCGAACGATCGCGCTTGCCGCGCAGCGAGATGCCGCACGCCGGTCTTGCGAGCACTATGCACTCGTGGTCGCGCGGGCGGCCGATCGAACAGGTGCTTGAGTCGGCGGGCATCGGCGCGGGCGACTTCGTGCGGTGGGCAAAACAGACCATCGACCTGCTCGATCAGGTCGCGCAGGCGTGCGAGGCTGCTGTGCTCGACGGAGTCGATGAGGATCGACTCGGCGACCTCGCCCGGCTCGCGCGCGAAGCAAAACGCAGCGTGAAGCGCGGCATCGTCGAAGCGTCGAGTAGTTCGTGAGCGCCGCTGTTCGTGGGTCGTGGCTGTTGCGCTCCGACCCCGCTCGTGGCCGCGTGCTCCGCTGGTACGTCTCTGCAGCTGCCGCGATTGCCGGGGGGCTACTACTCGACGCGGCGACGCCCGATCTCGCGTGGTGGCCGCTCATGTTCCCGGCGGTTGCTCTTGTGTGCGCCAGTGTCTGGCAGCAGCGAGCTGGGTGGGGCTTCGTCGCTGGGCTGCTCGCTGGCGCCGCGTTCTGGATGCCGCACATCGGCTGGCTCACGCTGTACCTGGGGCTCATTCCATGGGCGGCGCTCTGTGCGGTGATGATGCTGTGGTACGGCCTGTTCGGACTCGCCGCGGCGGTCGCGACTCGGGGGATTCGCTCGCTCCCTTCCCTGGCGTCACGACCCGGTGTTGTCGTTTTCTGGCAGGCAGCGACTGTTGCCGGCCTGTGGCTTGTGCGCGAGCAGTTGCAGGGCTCAGTACCCTACGGTGGTTTCCCGTGGGGCAGGCTTGCGACCACGCAGGCCAACGGCCCGATCCTGCAGTCCGTTTCATGGCTCGGATTCGCCGGGCTATCGGCCGCACTCGCGTTCGCGTGCGCTCTGCCGATCGCGGCCGCGTTCGCGGGACGCGGTGGGCGTTCGTCAGTGCGCCCCGTGCTCGCGACTGTGTCACTGTCGCTGGCGCTGCTCGTGGTGCTCGCTGCGCTGCCTGCCGTGCCGCTCGCGAGTACAGGCACGTTGCGAGTCGCGGCGGTTCAGGGTAATTCCCAATCTGGGATCTTCGACGATCGCGAGGCCGGCGGGGTCATCAGCGATCACTTTGCTGCCACCGAGGACCTGCTCGATCAGCTCGAGGCAGATGGTCAGCGCGTTGATGTCATCGTGTGGCCGGAGAACAGTGCCGAATTCGCCGCCCCCGACAATCCGTTGCGCAGTCAGCGCCTGGCAAAGCTAGCCGAGCGCGCCGGCGCGCCGATCGTTGTCGGATCAGTGCTGGCGAACCCCGACGGCAGTTACAGCAACAGTTCGCTCGTGTGGGACGGCGATGGCCCTACCGGTGAACGCTACGACAAGCGGTACCCCGTGCCGTTCGCGGAATATATGCCGAATCGGCCATTTTTTCACGCGATCGTGCCGGATCTGGTTGACCTTGTGCAACTCGATTACGCGCCGGGAACGCGCCCGTCGGCGCTTGAGGTAGTTACCCCGGCGGGCACTGTGCAGGCCGGCATCGCTATCTGCTTCGACATTATCTTTGACGCCCACGCCGCGGACATGTTGTCCGACGGCGCGCAGATTATTTTTGCGCAGACGAACAACGCCGACTTCGGCCGCACCGACGAGAATGCTCAGCAGCTCGCAATTGCCCGCACACGCGCCGTCGAGACGGGCCGCGCCGTCGTGAATGACTCAACGGTGGGTACGAGTGCGATCGTCGCGCCCGACGGTCGTGACCTTGCGACGCTGACCCCGTACACGCGTGATTCGATGGTGGCTGAGGTGCCGCTTGTGAGCGGGGATACGCTGGCCCTCCGCTTCGGAGCGGCAATTGCGCTGGTCTGGACCGCTCTCGGTCTCTTTGGTCTTGTGGCGGGCACGGCCGGCCTCGTTCGGCGTCGACGCGCGGAGTCATACGCCACGCGCGGCTCGCGGCGCTCGGCCCCGGATGGCGTGTAACACCCCTTCTCCTGTGTACGCTATGTCCAGGGGTAATCAGCCGGGGGACCAGGAGTAGCTGAGTGGACACATCCAATGACGGAGCCGCGAACGCAGTGCAGCGTACGCAGCCCAAACTCTGGGTACGCATCGTTGCCCTGATCGCGGTGATGCTGACGCTCTGGCATATCTTTGCGTCGTTCTTGTGGATCGCTCCGGCTGCGCCGCTGCGTGAGGTGGTGCCGGGCAATATGCTCTCGAGCTACATGCTGCCGATGTTCGGGCAGTCGTGGAGTGTGTTCGCGCCCGAACCGATTAACGGCGATTACCACTTCAATGTGCGCGCCGTCATTGAGCAGGACGGCAAGCCGGTGGAAACCGGCTGGGTCAGTGCGACGGATGTCGAACTGTCGATGATTCGGTACAACCTTGCTCCGCCTCGCGCGGGAATTCAGTCGTCTGAAGTCGCCTCGAAGTTTAAGGGCGCTTACGACGCGCTCAACCAGAAGCAAAAGGACGCCGTCGCTGGTGGATTCTTGAGCGACGACAGCCAGGCGGGTCTGCGCAAGGCACTTCTCGCTGGTGGCACTGCCGCGTCGGGCGACGTCGCAGCTTCGGGCGCCGACGCTGCGGAAATCGAAACGTACCTCGCTCAGGAGCACCGCTCGACGGCGTTCGCGACACAGGTAGCGCGGGCGATCTGGGGCGAGAACGTGCGAGAGGTGCAGTTTCGTGTGAGCCGTCAGAACATCATTCCGTTCGCCGAGCGCCACAATGCGGACGCGCAGCGACCGGCGCCGATGATCGCGGAGCCGGGTAGGCGTCTCCCGTTTGCCGAGGCTGGGCAAAACGACGAGAACTTCGCACGCACGTTCAAGGCGCAGTACGAGAGGATCAGCGAATGAGCGACGAGCGCGCGCGGGCCGGCCGCACCGGCCGGTTCATTGCTGATGTCATCGGATCGGCCTGGGCCGCGCTCATGTCGAGTCTCGGCACTGTTATCGACCGCGGCGAGCAGTGGCTATTTGACGGCAAGAAGGCACTGTACGGCCTCGCCGTGACGCGCATCGTATTTGGCGCGGCGATGCTCGGGCTATTGCTCGCGAATTTCGGTACACGCTTGTACACGTTCGGCTCCGGTTCTGCATGGAACGGCGAGATGGAGCAGCCAACGAGCGAGTTCCCGCGAATCTGGATCTTCAGCCTATTCTCACGCATCGCGGCAAACGATGCCGCGTTCACCTTCGCCTACATCTGCTTGATGGTGCTCGCAGTGCTGTTTATCATCGGTTGGCGTTTCAGGATCGTGTTGCCGATGTTTTTCGTCGGCTGGGTCGGCTTCATCGAGATGAACGACATGGTGGGTGATCAGAGCGACAATATGCAACGCATCGCACTGATCTTGCTGTTCTTCGCGGATCCGGCAGCCCGCTGGTCGCTCGACGCCCGGCGCCGTGCACGCCGGGGTGAGTGGTTCAGAGCGAACTCTGGCGCGCGCCAGCTCGGTACCGTCTTGCACAACCTCGCCATTGTGGCGCTCGTCGCGCAGGTCTGCTTCGTCTATGTGTCCGGGGGATTGTACAAGGCGCAGGGCGCACCGTGGGCTGGCGGCTGGGCGGTGTACGACCCGCTGCACACGATGCGGTTCGGTACCTGGCCGATTCTCTCCGACGTCATGACGGCGTGGGGGCCCGGCGTCACCATTGCGACGTGGGGATCGATTCTGTTGCAGATCGCCTTCCCGCTCATGCTGCTCACGCGCCCGACACGTCTGATCGGGCTCGTCGGCATCTTGAGCTTCCACCTGGCTATCGGTGTCGTGATGGGCCTGCCGTGGTTTTCACTCACGATGATCGCCATCGATGCGATCTTCATTCGGGATCGGTCGTGGCAACGACTCAGCGAGGGGCTTCGTCGGCGCTGGCGAGACTCGCGCAGCGTCGAGGAATCACCGTCACTGGCCTGAGCCGCGGCGGGAGCGCAAGAGTTTCAGTCGCTCTTCGAGTAGCTCTTCGAGTTCTTCACGACTGCGACGTTCGATGAGCATGTCCCAGGGCGTACGCTGCGATGCGCCCTTCTCTTCAAACTCGGCGCGTGCCGCGCGCCCGGCGTCATCATCGAGAAATCCGATCTCGCCGGTCTTCTGATCCACCCATTCTGCTGGCGGCTCAGCGTCAGCATCGAACATGATGGTGAATCGCACACCACGATCGGTCAGGTACTCGACTGATCGACGAGGGGAGAGCTCTACGCCCTCCTCGCCCTGCAAGCTGGTCGCGCCGATGCGCGTTCCGCGGAGTGTTCGATCGGCCATGTGGGAACCCCCTCGTGTCTGACGCCCACGTTTCCGAGGCGCCGTGCCTCTTCCCGAGAGTACCGGTCTGAGTATCCCGGGCGATAGCCCCGGGGCCGCGCTGAGCTGGGCGTTGCCTGGCCGTCCACTACCCTGGAGATACGGTAATCACCACTACTGAGGAGTACATGTGACCCAGATTCTCGAACCCGGCAGCCTCGCCGGCCAGCGTGCGCTCGTGACGGGGTCATCCCGTGGCGTGGGCGCCGACACGGTGCGCTACTTCGCTCAGGCGGGTGCCGACGTCGTAGTGAACTTCCGGAATAAGGCGCCGCGTGCCGAAAAGCTCGCGGCAGAGTTCCGGGATCTCGGCGTGCGCGCCCTGGTGCAGGGTGCCGATTTGACTGACCCCGAATCAGTGCAAGAGATGATGGCGGCGGTGAAGCAGGAGTTTGGCGGGCTCGACATTCTCGTGCTCAATGCATCCGGGGGCATGGAGAGCAACATGGGGGAGGACTACGCACTTCGCTTGAATCGTGACGCGCAGCTCTCGGTGCTCGAAGCGGCGCTGCCGCTGCTTGGCGAAGGGTCGCGCGTGGTGTTCGTCACGAGTCACCAGGCGCACTTCATCCGAACCACTCCGACGATGCCTGAGTACGTGCCGGTAGCCCAGTCGAAGCGCGCGGGGGAGGACGCGCTGCGCGAACTCATTCCCGATCTCGAAGCGCGCGGCATCGGCTTCACTGTGGTCTCGGGCGACATGATCGAGGGCACCGTGACAGCGACGCTGCTGAACCGACTGAACCCGGGTGCTATCGAGGCCCGTCGCGAAGAGGCCGGCAAGCTCTACAACGTCGCGGAGTTCGCTGCAGAGGTCGCGCGCGCGGCCGTCGATCCCGTACCGGCCGACCACACGCGGCTCGTCGGAAATACTTCGAGCTTCAACGGCGAAGGCTAGTACGAAGGAACGATTTACGATCGCGTGAGCTATAACGCGGTGTTCAATATGTGAACGGCCTTCGACGCCGTTTCTGACTATTGAACACCGCGTTCGCGTGTGCGGGCCCGCTTCCGAAGCCGTGTTTGTTTCGGGGGTGTTTCGGGTTGCGAACGTCTGCGGCAGAAGTCAAGATGTTCCGTCAAAAATTCGGCATCCTTGCGCGCGTCTCCGCACGGTTGCCACAAACTACGAAGTCAGCTGCGTTTCACCGAAGAAACGAAGTGCTACATTCGGAACTCAGCCACCGCTCTGCTGTCTCACTCCCTGTGAGGCCGGTTCGCGCAGAGCGGCTTCGCAACGGGGCAGACGACGTCCCGCCGATCGAGAGGACGTCGATGCCGCAGCGCTCGCCGAAAACGCACCCGGGGCAGCAGCCCATTCCGGGTTCGGCCTTCCCTTCCGCTACCGGTCTGTATAACCCGGCTGACGAGCGTGATGCCTGTGGGCTTGCCTCCGTCGTCGCGCTGACCGGTGAGGCGAGTCACGACATTATCGAGAAAGCGCTCGAGGCGCTTGAGCATCTCGAGCACCGTGGGGCCGTCGGCTCCGACGCTGGCACCGGTGACGGCGCCGGCATTCTGAGCGATCTTCCAGACACACTCATCCGCGAGGAGCTCGGGCGCCTGGATCCTCAGCTGCGATTGCCTGAGCCCGGTGGCTACGCCGCGGGTCTCGCGTTCTTGCCTCAGGCGTCCACAGAACGTCGCGCGACGCAGTACCGCATCGCGGCGATCGCCGCGGAGGAGGGGCTCACCGTGCTTGCGTGGCGCCCCGTCGCAGTTCGGCCGGAGGTGCTCGGCGAGAGCGCACGAGTCGCAAGCCCCGTCATTGAGCAGCTCGTGCTGACACCTGCCCCGGGCATCACCCTTTCGACCGATCAACTGGAGCGTCGCGCCTTCCGCACACGAAAGCGCGTGCAGCACGAGACGGGCAGCTACCTGCCGTCGCTGAGCGCTCGAACCATCGTGTACAAGGGGATGGTGACCACACTGCAGCTGCCCGGTTTCTACCTGGAGTTGTCTGACCCGCGGTTTATGAGTCGCTTCGCAATCGTTCACTCCCGGTACTCGACCAACACTTTTCCGTCGTGGCACCTCGCCCAGCCGCTCAGACTTGTCGCTCACAACGGCGAGATCAACACCGTACGGGGCAATCGCAACTGGATGCGAGCACGCGAAGCACAGCTCTCCTCCGAGCTCATCGGCGACATCGAGCCGCTGCTGCCAATTTGTTCCGACGGCGGCAGCGACTCGGCAAGCTTCGATGAGGTGCTCGAACTGCTCGTGATGGCTGGCCGTTCGCTGCCGCACGCGTTGGCGATGATGGTGCCAGAGGCGTGGGAGTCTGAGCCCGGCCTGCACCCTGCGCTCGTTGACTTCCTGGAGTATCACTCGCTCGTGATGGAGCCGTGGGACGGCCCAGCGGCGATGATCGCCACCGACGGCCAGGAGCTCGTTGCGCTGCTCGACCGCAACGGCCTGCGGCCCGGTCGGTATCTCGTGACCTCAGACGGAATGCTCGTCATCGCGAGCGAGACCGGCGTGCTCGACATCGCTCCCGAGCGCGTGGTACAGCGCGGCCGGCTCCAGCCGGGACGCATGCTGGCGGTCGACCTCGCGAGCGGCGTGATTCGTGACGACGAGGCAGTGAAGTCTGAGCTGTCAGCTGCGGCACCGTGGGGCGAGTGGCTCGAGGAGGGTCGCATTCGACTTTCGGAGCAGCCCGAGCGCGAGCACCTCGTGCACCCGCCCGCTTCGATTGAGCGCCGTCAGCGCACGTTCGGCTACACGGAAGAAGAGCTGCGCGTGCTCCTCATGCCGATGGCGCGCGACGCCATCGAGCCGCTCGCAGCAATGGGCACCGACACGCCCATTGCAACACTTTCAGAGCGTCCCCGGCTCGTGTTCGACTATTTCGTTCAGCAGTTCGCGCAGGTCACGAACCCGCCCCTCGACGCCCTGCGCGAAGAGCTCGTGACGAGCCTGCGCGCCGGCATGGGTCCGCAGGAGAACCTCCTGGAGCAGTCGGCGGAGCACGCCCGCCAGGTGATCCTCGATTTCCCGGTCATCAACAACGATGCGCTCGCCCGCATCCAGCACTTCGGCGATGACCCCGAGCGCGAGCGCGCAGTGACACTGCGCGGCCTGTACCAGGTTGACTCGGGTGCCCGAGGGCTCGCCGACCGCCTCGAAGCGATGTGTCTGGAGGCCACGGCGGCCATAGAGGCTGGAGCTGAGTTTCTGATCCTCTCGGATCGAGACTCGAATAAGGATCTCGCGCCCGTGCCGTCGCTGCTCGCGGTGTCGGCGGTGCATCACCACCTGATTCGCGAGGGCCAGCGCATGCACGTCGCGCTCGTCGTGGAGGCCGGGGACGTACGCGAGGTGCACCACGTCGCTGCACTCATCGGTTACGGCGCAGCGGCCGTGAATCCCTACCTCGCAATGGAGACTGTCGGGCTGCTCGTGCGCGACGGCTCAATCCCAGATCTCACCGAAGATGAGGCGATTGCCGGGCTCATCAAAGCGCTCGGCAAGGGCATGCTCAAGGTGATGAGCAAAATGGGCATCTCGACGGTCGCGTCGTACTGCGGTGCGCAAACGTTCGAGGCGATCGGACTCGCCCAGAAGCTCGTCGATCGCTACTTCACCGGAACGGCGTCGCGCCTCGGCGGAATCGGACTCGACGTGATCGCCGCCGAAGTCGCGGCACGGCACCGTTCGGCTTACCCCGATGACGCCGCGGCGATCGCACACCGCAAGCTCGAGACCGGCGGCGAGTACCGCTGGCGTCGCGGCGAGGAGCCGCACCTGTTCGATCCCGAAACGATCTTCCGTCTGCAGCACGCGACCCGCACCGGGCGCCGCGACATTTTCACGGCCTACACCGACCGGGTAAACGACCAGCAGCACCGCCTGATGACGCTGCGCGGGCTCTTTAAGTTCGCGCCGCAGCGACCTGCTGTGCCGCTCGCCGAGGTCGAATCGGTGAGCGACATCGTCAAGCGCTTCGCTACGGGCGCGATGAGCTACGGCTCGATTTCACCAGAGGCGCATCAAACGCTCGCGATCGCCATGAACCGGCTCGGGGCAAAATCGAACACGGGGGAGGGCGGCGAAGCTGAGGATCGCTTGCTCGACCCCGAGCGACGCAGCGCCATCAAGCAGGTAGCCTCCGGCCGATTCGGGGTGACGTCTATGTACCTGACGCACGCCGACGAGATCCAGATCAAGCTCGCGCAGGGAGCGAAGCCGGGCGAGGGCGGGCAACTTCCGCCCACCAAGATGTACCCGTGGATCGCGCGCACCCGCCACGCGACTCCGGGTGTCGGGCTCATCTCACCGCCGCCGCACCACGACATCTATTCGATCGAAGACTTGAAGCAGCTGATCTTCGATTTGAAGCGCGCGAATCCGTCGGCCCGCATCAGTACGAAGCTCGTTGCGCAGAGCGGCATCGGCCCGGTCGCCGCTGGTGTCGCGAAGGCGCTATCCGATGTGATCCTGGTATCCGGGCACGATGGCGGAACTGGCGCGAGTCCCATGAATTCGCTCAAGCACGCGGGTTCCCCGTGGGAGCTCGGCCTCGCCGAGGCGCAGCAGACCCTTATGCTGAATGGCCTGCGAGAGCGCGTGGTACTTCAGGCGGACGGTCAGTTGAAGACCGGCCGAGACGTGGTCATTGCGGCCCTGCTCGGCGCCGAAGAGTTCGGCTTCGCTACGGCTCCGCTCGTGGTCTCCGGCTGCATCATGATGCGAGTCTGCCACCTCGACACCTGCCCGGTTGGCGTCGCTACGCAGAATCCGGAGTTGCGCGCACGCTACACCGGTCAAGCCGACCACATCGTCAATTTCTTCCGCTTCATCGCAGAAGAGGTGCGCGAGATTCTCGCGTCGCTCGGCTTCCGGTCGATTGCCGAAGCCGTGGGTGACACTTCGGCCCTCGACGTCGACGACGCAATTTCGCACTGGAAGGCATCGGGGCTCGACCTCACACCGATCCTGCGCGGGCCTGTTTTCGCTGAGGGTGAGCCCCGTCGCCACGGTCGCGAGCAAGACCATGAGCTCGGTGATCACTTCGACGCGGCCCTCATCACGATGGCGGCAGACGCTCTCGAACGCCAAGATCCTGTGCTGATCGATCTGCCTATCCGCAACATCGATCGCGCCGTGGGAACGATGCTCGGTCACGAGGTCACGAAGCGTTTCGGCGCCGCGGGTCTCGCTCCCGAATCGATCGACGTCACGCTGACGGGCTCGGCGGGGCAGTCGCTCGGAGCCTTCCTGCCAGCGGGCATCACGCTGCGACTCGTGGGCGATGCAAACGATTACGTTGGGAAGGGGCTCTCAGGCGGCGAGGTCGTCATTCGGCCTCATCCAAACGCCGGGCACCCGGCCTCGGGCAACGTCATCGCCGGAAACGTCATCGGCTACGGCGCCACCAGCGGTTCGCTCTGGATCGCGGGCGTTGTTGGCGAGCGGTTCCTCGTGCGAGGCTCGGGCGCGACCGCGGTTGTCGAGGGCACGGGCGACCACGCGCTCGAATACTTCACCGGCGGCTTTGCGTTGATACTCGGCCCGACCGGTCGCAACATCGGAGCGGGCATGTCGGGCGGCGAAGCGATCGTGCTCGATCTCGACCCTGCTGATGTGAACTCGGCGGAGCTCGCGTCTGGGTCACTCATGCTGCAGCGATTCGGTGGCGCCGACGATCTCGGTCCCGGTTTGCCCGGTGGCGAAGAATCAGCGCTGCGCGCCAAGATAGTCGAACTGGTGAAACGGCACGCGGAACAGACGGGTTCGAGCGTGGCGGCAGAACTACTCGATCGCATTGAGCAGGACCCCGATCGCACCTTCGCTCGCTTTACGCGCCTGATTCCGCGCGGCTACTCCCGCGTACTCGAGATTCGAGTGCGCGCTGGCGAGCAAGGAATTGATCCCGACGGCGACCGTGTCTGGTCTGAAATCTTGGAGGCGACTCATGGCTGATCCCCGCGGCTTTCTGAAGGTGCGCGAGCGCGAGCTCGCCCAGAAGCGACCCGTTGCGCTGAGGTTGAAAGACTGGAGCGAGGTCGTGGACCCGGCCGACCCGAAGCTCGTCGCCCGACAGGCGTCTCGCTGCATGGACTGCGGTGTCGCGTTCTGCCATCAGGGGTGCCCGCTCGGCAACCTGATTCCCGAGTGGAACGACCTGATGCACCGCGGCCGCGAGCGTGACGCGATCGAGCGCCTGCACGCGACGAATAACTTCCCGGAGTTCACCGGTCGCGCGTGCCCGGCTCCGTGCGAGTCGGCGTGCGTGCTCGGCATCAATCAGCCCGCGGTCACCATCAAGCAGATCGAGAACAGCATCATCGATCAGGCGTTTGCGAACGGCTGGGTTGTTCCGCAGCCGCCGTCGCGGCTCACCGGAAAGACCGTCGCCGTCGTTGGATCGGGCCCGGCGGGGCTCGCGGCCGCGCAGCAGCTCACGCGCGCGGGCCACACGGTCGCGGTCTACGAGCGAGACGAGGAGCCAGGCGGGCTGCTGCGCTTCGGGATCCCCGACTTCAAGCTCGAGAAGACGCTGGTCGCTCGACGAATTGAGCAGTTGAAGGCTGAGGGAACACGGTTCCGCTGCGGTATCGAAATCGGCCGAGACATGTCGTGGACCGAACTGCGTCGTCGCTTCGATGCTGTCGTTGTGGCGACCGGTGCGACGGTGCCGCGGGAGCTGCCGCTGCCCGGCCGCGAGTACGGCGGCATCTTGCCGGCCATGACCTACCTCTCGGCGTCGAACAGAGTGCAGTCGGGGGCGGCCGCGTCGACGCCGTTCGACGCGGCTGGCAAGCACGTCATCGTCATCGGCGGTGGCGACACGGGTGCCGACTGCATTGGCACTGCTCACCGACAGGGCGCAGCCTCCGTTACGAACCTCGCAATCGGCAAGCAGCCGTCCGAGGTGCGCACCGCCGGTCAGCCGTGGCCGGTGCACCCGACCCTGTTCGAGGTGTCGAGTTCGCACGAGGAGGGTGGTGAGCGGCGCTACCTCGCATCGACCGTCGAGTTCGTCGCGAACGAGCAGGGCGAGGTGGCGGGACTGCGCGTCGCCGAGACCGGGTTCACCGAGACGGGCCGCGCCCCGATCGCGGGCACCGAGCAACTGCTGCGGGCCGATCTCGTACTCATCGCAATGGGCTTCACAGGCCCCGAAGATATCGAGGACGCAGCCCACAGGCTCGGGCGCTCACCGCAGGGGGCGTTTGAGCGCGGCCGCGACTACGCGACAGAGCTGCCGGGTGTGTTTGTCGCGGGCGACGCCGGTCGCGGGCAGTCGCTGATCGTGTGGGCAATCGCGGAGGGTCGGGCCGTTGCCGCCTCGGTTGACCGCTACCTCACCGGCGATACGGTGCTGCCGAGCCCCGTGACTGCATACGACCGCGCGTTTGCCTGACCAGCCACTACGCTGGGCGGGTGCACGAAGAACTCGTCGACCGCCTTCGCGTCGATCTTAGGTCCGCCGAATACTCCGCCGACGCGATTGCGGGGCTGCTCGGCTCAGTCGCTGACGGCGCCAGGCAGCGAGGGGTATGGGCGCCAGCGCTTCGCGCCCTCAACGGTCGTGCGGGCGAGCCGCTCGCGATCCTCGTCCGCTGCTTTCTGCTGGGCACAGCAGTCACAGCGCGCGAACTCGACGCTGCACTGCCCGAGCTGCGGGCTGCGGGGGCCGAGCAACTTGGACTGGTCGCGGCTATCGGGAACACGCTCGTTTCTCCGGATGAGTCAGAGCTTCGAGCCGCGCTTTCGCTGAACCCGGTTCGCATTGACGACGGTGAAGAGTGGCTCGTGCTCTCCGATCTTGACGACCAGCTGCGCCGTGGCCCGGCGCGCGCAGACCACGTGATGGGCGTCGGGGGAGCGACTCGCTCACTGCTGGTTCAGGCGCCGACTGCGCCGGTCGACTTGGCCCTCGACCTCGGTACCGGTTGTGGCATCGTCGCGATGCACCTGACGCAGTGCGCGGAACACGTGATCGCCACCGATATCTCTGAGCGGGCGCTCGACCTGGCTCGCCTCAATGCGCGACTGAACTCGGTTCAGGATCGCATCGAGTTTCGGCACGGAGACCTGTTTGCGCCGGTCGCGGCCGATCGCTTCGACCTGATCCTGTCGAACCCGCCGTTCGTCATCACGCCCCGCTCGGGGGACACGCCCGTGTACGCCTATCGCGACGGTGGCAAGACCGGTGACGCGCTTGCGCAATCGGTGATCGAAGCGGGTCCGGCGTTGTTGCGCGACGGTGGCACACTGCTGTGCCTCGCAAACTGGGAGTCGCCGTGGGGTGAAAACGGGCTGAGTCGCGTCGAAGAGTGGCTCACTGTGGCGAGTGGCGCCTGCGGACCGCTCTCTGCGTGGGTCATCGAACGCGACCGGGTCGAGCCGGTGCAGTACGCGGAAACCTGGGTCCGCGACGGCGGAGCGCGTCCGGGGGAGTCCGCTTTCGAAAGCCTGTTGGGGCTCTGGATCGATGACTTCGCTCGCCGGCGCATCACCGCCGTGGGGCTCGGTTCGGTGCGAGTGCAGCGCACCGTGGCGACCACGAACATCGTTGCGGGCGCGGCTCCGGTCGTGCACCTCGATGCGGCCACCGGCGCGTTTTCTATCGAGTCCGGTCTCGGTGACGCCCTGCAGCGCGCGTTCGAGGTCGGCTCCGCCACCGCGCGCATGACGCTCGAGGCCGTGCTCGAAACACGCTGGCTGCTCGACACCACTGTCATCGAGATTCGCGAGCACCAGCCGGGCGAAGAGGCGCCGCGCCGCATCTCTCTCGAAACCGTTCGGCCGATCGCGCGCCGAGTCGCTGCAGATCCACTGCTCGCCGCCGCACTGGGCGCCTGCGATGGCGAACTGACACTTGCTCAGATTGCTGATGCGCTCGCAACGCTGCTCGAGGTTGATGCGGCGGCGGCGAGTGACGCCCTCGTCGCCGGCGTGCGAGAGCTGGCATGGTTCGGCATGCTCGAACCTGCCGCGTAGCTCCTCGTTCTCGTCGCCCTCGGTGGGCGTTTTCGCGTGCCTGTCGCTCAGTAGACTGGGGGAGTGATGCGAACGATCGATCTCAGGGGCCGAGCGCTCTCTCGTACTGAATTGCTGCGGCTTGTGCCGCGCGCCGCGGTGAGCGCGGACGTCGCAGTGGAACAGGTGCGACCGCTCGTCGCCGACGTTGCCGCTCGCGGCGAGGCGGCGCTCCGCGATCAGGCGCGCTCCTTCGACGGCGTTGAGGGCCACGCGCTTCGCGTACCGGCCGAGACAGTTGCTGACTCGCTGGCCAGCTGCCCGCCCGAGGTCGAAGATGCTTTGCGGCAGCTCATCGAGCGGTTGCGACGTGGATCGGCAGCGCAGGTTCCGGCCCAGCAGGTCACGAGATTCGACGACGGCGCTATGATTCTGCAGCGCTGGCAGCCTGTGTCGCGCGTCGGCTTGTACGCCCCGGGCGGCAAGGCGGCTTACCCGTCGTCCGTGGTGATGAATGCCGTCGCGGCTCAGACCGCCGGAGTTCCGAGTCTCGCGCTCGCCTCGCCTGCGCAGTCTGACAACGGCGGACTTCCACACCCCGCGGTGCTCTGGGCAGCCGCGCTCTGTGGCCTCACCGAGGTGTACGCGATCGGCGGCGCAGGGGCGATCGCCGCGTTTGCACACGGCGTTACCGAGATTGACTTGGAACCCGTCGACGTCGTCACTGGACCTGGCAACGTATTCGTCGCCGCGGCGAAGCGCGTGGTCACGGGGCTCGTCGGCATCGATTCCGAGGCCGGCACCACTGAGATCCTCGTGATCGCGGACGCTTCGGCCGAGCCGGGCTTTGTCGCCGCCGACCTCATTAGTCAGGCGGAGCACGACGAAGCAGCCGCATCGGTGCTCGTCACCGATTCCGCCTCATTCGCCGAACGCGTCAGCGCAGAAATCTCCGCGCGAGCCGCTGCCACGCGGCACGCCGAGCGCGTCGCCACGGCCCTCACGGGGCCGCAGTCGGCGATTATTCTCGTCGACGATCTCGCGGCTGCCGTGCGCGTGAGCAACGCCTACGGCCCGGAGCACCTTGAGATCCAGACGGCCGATGACCAGCGGGTGCTCTCCCGCATCACAGATGCTGGTGCCATCTTCGTCGGTGGCTTCACACCCGTGAGTCTCGGGGACTATCTCGCCGGATCAAACCACGTACTGCCCACCGGTGGCACCGCGAGATTTGCGGCCGGCCTCGGAGCGCACACCTTCCTTCGCCCGCAGCAGGTCATTAGCTACGACCGCGCCGCACTTCGCGATGTCGAAGCGCCGCTGTTGGCCCTCGCCGAGGCAGAGGGCCTACCGGCGCACGGCGAAGCCGTCACCGCACGATTTGAGACAGGAACGGAGCTCAGCTGATGCACTGCCCATTCTGCCGCCACCCAGATTCACGTGTGATCGACTCACGCACCGCCGACGATGGCCTGTCGATCCGACGTCGCCGTCAGTGCCCCGAGTGCGGTCGCCGCTTTTCAACCACAGAAACCGCGAGCCTCACGGTGATCAAGCGTTCCGGCGTGGTCGAGCCGTTTAGCCGCGAGAAGGTCATGAGCGGCGTGCGCAAAGCCTGCCAGGGCCGCCCGGTCACTGATGCTGATCTCGCCGTGCTCGCGCAGCAGGTCGAAGAGTCGGTGCGTTCGAGCGGCATTGCGCAGTTCGACGCGAATGAAATCGGTCTCGCCGTGCTGCCTCACCTGCGGAAACTCGACGAGGTGGCGTATCTGCGCTTCGCAAGCGTGTATCAGGCGTTCGAGTCGCTCGCTGACTTCGACTCCGCAATTGACGAGCTTCGCGCCGACTCGAGCGATTCTGCAGCGGCGGATTCTCGCTCCGGTGCCCGCGCGAGTGCCTCGTCAGACGCCCGTTCCGACGCCACACCGGGGGAGTGACCGCCATGCGCTGGTACCCGATTCTGTTCAAGACTGTGCTTCGCCGCATGGACCCCGAGGCCGCCCACCACCTGGCGTTCCGCGTGATTCAGGCGATTCCGATCGCCGGTGGGATCGCGCGACGTGTCTGCGGCCCCGCGCCCGAATTGCGTGTGCACGCTCTCGGCCTCACCTTCCCGAGTCCGTTCGGCCTCGCCGCCGGGTTCGACAAGAACGCGACTGCCATCGACGGACTCGGTGCTATCGGCTTCGGTCACGTCGAGGTGGGTACGCTCACTCGGCATGCCCAAGATGGCAATCCAAAGCCGCGGATGTTCCGTCTCGTCAGTGACCGCGGTCTGATCAATCGGATGGGCTTCAATAATGGCGGCTCTGCGGCAGCCGTCCCGCGCATCGAGCGCGCGCGGATGCGGCGGCACCGGCCCATCATCGGTGTCAACATCGGCAAGAGCCGGATCACCGAGGTTGAGGATGCGGTCGCCGACTACGTCTGGAGCACGCAGCGGCTCGCACCGATCGCCGACTATCTCGCGGTCAATGTGAGTTCGCCGAACACGCCCGGCCTGCGTGGACTGCAAGAGCTTGAGATGCTTGAACCGCTGCTCGCGGCGGTGCGCGATGCGGCCGGGGACACCCCGCTGTTGGTAAAGATCGCTCCCGACATGGGCGACGAACAGATCGACGGGATCGTTGCGCTCGCGAAGCGCCTGGGTCTTGATGGCATCATCGCGACCAACACGACGGTGTCACGAGCGGGGCTACAGGTCTCCGAGTTGGAAATTGAACGAATGGGCGCTGGCGGGCTATCAGGCGAGCCCCTGCGGGATCGATCGCTCGAAGTGCTGCGCCGCATCCGCGCTGTTGAACCCGATCCTGAATTTTGCGTCATCTCTGTCGGTGGTGTCGAGAGCGCGTTCGATGTCCTCGAACGACTGCGGGCCGGTGCGACGCTCGTTCAGGGATACACCGCCTTCATCTACGAGGGCCCGCTCTGGGCGCGCAGCATCAACCGCGGGCTTGCGCGCGCGGGTTACCGGGGTTCTGCGGCCTAGGGCACCGCGCAGTGCGCAAGTAATCTGCGTTCGGCAACACCCACACCGTTGTAAGTGGCTTGCCGAACGCAGATTACTTGCCGAACGCGGCTCCGGAAGGGCCCGCGTGTACGGCTCGCGGTTACGCGGGGAAAGCGCGGCGCTTGACCACGGGCTTCGGCGCGCGCAGTGGGCGGAACTGGAACGCGCGCATCGCGGCATACCAGCGGAAGCCAGGCTGCACGCGATCCTCACCGAATTTTTCGCCGAGCTTGCGCTTCAAACGCATGCCAAGGAAGACGGCGTCGAGCACCGCGAGTGCCACAAACGCCCAGATTACAAAGAGACTGATGATCTGCACGGTGCCGGGGATGAACGTCATGACGAGCACCACGAGCATCATTGGGATGAGCATCTCACCCACGTTCCACCGCGCGTCGACGTAGTCGCGAACATACCGGCGCTGCGGACCGCGGTCGCGGGGTCCCAGGTAGCGCTCCTCGCCCTGCATCATGCCGACACGAGCGCGCTCGCGCACCTCGGCCTGCTGACGGCGCTGCTCCTTGATGGCCGCTTTATCGCGTGCACCAACGATCGGGCGAGCATTCGCGGCCTCGGCCTGCTTACGCGAGGGCGTCGGGCGCCCCTTTCCAACGGCAGATTCGCCGCCGTCCGTTGCACCCTGCTCGTTCGCAGCGCCCTTCTGAGCCACGCAGTTCCTCCCGTTCACGACGCTGTGAGCGCCTCCATACCCGGCGTTCGCCGAAGACTCCAAGCGTACCGTGACTTGCTCCCTCATTCCGCCGCGCCCGGGCGGTAGACTTGCAGACGAACGATCACGACGTGAGCAAGGAGTTACGTATGAGCACCGACACGATCGCACCCGAGGGCGCTTCGATCACCACTGACCTGACGACAGCTGAGCAGGCGCACGGCGTCCAGCTGAGCACGGTCGCACGCGAGAAGGTGCGCAGTCTGCTTGCCCAGGAGGGTCGAGACGATCTCCGCCTGCGCATTGCTGTGCAGCCGGGCGGTTGCTCTGGCCTGATCTATCAGCTCTTCTTCGATGAGCGCGAGCTCGACAACGATGCTGTCGTTGACTTCGACGGCGTCGGAGTTGTCGTCGACACGATGAGCATTCCGTATCTCAACGGTGCAACCATCGACTTCGAAGACACGATTCAGAAGCAGGGCTTCACCATCGACAATCCGAACGCTCAGGGCAGCTGCGCCTGCGGTGACAGCTTCAGTTAAACCGAGGTCATCGACGAGTCTCGTTCCGAGTATTCGCGACACCCGGCGGTGGTTCGGGGAACGGTCTTGATCGCGCTAAGCTGTCAGGGAGTCATCAGCTTCGTTCGCATGCGTGCGGCGAAACAACGTTTTCGAAAGGTATGCGGTGCGTTCCAATCGTCGAATGAAATGGGTCGCAGCCCCGGTCGCGCTCGCAGCAGCGCTGGTCCTGGCGGGCTGTACCCCCGAGCAGCAGCGGGGATTTCTCCCCGCCGGCTCCGAAGGGGCCACGAACCACACTGATGGAGTGACGGGCCTCTGGGTCACCTCCTGGATCGTGCTGCTTGCGGTTGGCGTGATCACGTGGGGCCTGATTATTTGGGCGACGATCGCGTACCGCCGTCGTAAGGGTCAGACCGGCCTGCCGGTTCAGCTTCGGTACAACATGCCGATCGAGACGTTCTTCACGATCGTCCCCGTCATCCTCGTGATCGGCTTCTTCGCGTTCACCGCGCAAGAGCAGAGCAAGATCGAGGCGCGCTACGACAATCCTGAAAACGTTGTCGAGGTTGTGGGCAAGCGCTGGTCGTGGGACTTTAACTACCTCAACGAAGACGTCTACTTCCAGGGCGTCCAGGTGCAGACTGACGATGATGGCGAAGCCGAGGCCGACACCATGCCGGTGCTCTACCTCCCCGTCGATAAGACGACCGAGATTCGTCTCGAGACCCGCGATGTCATCCACTCATTCTGGGTGGTCGAGTTCTTGTACAAGAAGGACATGATTCCGGGTCAGACCAACTACATGAGTTTCACTCCGACCAAGACCGGAACCTTCATGGGTAAGTGCGCAGAGCTTTGCGGCGAGTACCACTCCATGATGCTTTTCCAGGTCAAGGTCGTCGAACAGGACGAATACGACGCATACGTCAAGTCGCTGCGCGAGGCTGGCAATGAAGGCCGAGTGAGCACGGAAAACAACCCGAACCAGGACCACTTTGAAAGTGATCAGTCCAAGGCTCAGAACGAGTGACGAGGGATAGCAAGAAGATGAAGAAGGGCAATGTCATTGTCTCGTGGCTGACCTCCACGGATCACAAGGTGATCGGGTACATGTACCTGATTAGCTCCTTCGTATGGTTCCTCATCGGCGGCCTCATGGCCCTCGTGATCCGTGCGCAGCTGTTCGCTCCGGGTCTTGAGGTTGTCGCCACCAAGGAGCAGTACAACCAGCTGTTCACGATGCACGGCACCATCATGCTGCTGATGTTCGCAACGCCCCTGTTCGCGGGCTTTGCCAACGTCATCATGCCGCTCCAGATCGGTGCTCCTGACGTCGCCTTCCCGCGACTCAACGCGTTCGCGTTCTGGCTGTACACCTTCGGTTCGCTGATCGCGGTCGGTGGCTTCCTTACGCCGCAGGGCGCAGCCTCGTTCGGTTGGTTTGCGTACGCGCCGCTATCTGACATGCAGTTCTCTCCGGGTGTCGGCGGAAACCTCTGGGTGCTCGGCCTCGGCGTATCGGGTTTCGGAACGATTATGGGCGGCGTGAACTTCATCACGACGATCATCACCATGCGTGCACCCGGCATGACCATGTGGCGCATGTCGGTGTTCACCTGGAACACGCTGATCACATCGATCCTCGTCCTGCTGGTGTTCCCTGTTCTCGCGGCCGCGATGTTCGCCCTGGCGGCAGACCGTATCTTCGGCGCCAAGATATACAACGGAGAGGGTGGCGCCATTCTCTGGCAACACCTCTTCTGGTTCTTCGGTCACCCCGAGGTGTACATCATCGCGCTCCCGTTCTTCGGTATCGTTTCCGAGATCTTCCCGGTGTTCAGCCGCAAGCCAATCTTCGGTTATAAGACCCTCATTTACGCAACAATTGCCATCGCCGCGCTGTCGATGACCGTGTGGGCCCACCACATGTACGTCACCGGTTCGGTACTGCTGCCGTTCTTCGCGCTCATGACGATGCTGATTGCAGTGCCGACGGGTGTGAAGATCTTCAACTGGCTCGGCACGATGTGGCGTGGATCGATCACGTTCGAAACGCCGATGCTGTGGTCGATCGGCTTCCTCGTGACCTTCGTCTTCGGCGGCCTGACTGGCGTGATCCTCGCATCGCCCGCGCTCGACTTCCACCTCTCAGACACCTACTTCGTGGTTGCGCACTTCCACTACGTGGTCTTCGGTACCGTCGTGTTTGCGATGTTCGCCGGCTTCTACTTCTGGTGGCCGAAGTGGACCGGCAAGATGCTCGACGAGCGTCTCGGCAAGATTCACTTCTGGGTGCTCTTCATTGGCTTCCACACCACGTTCCTGGTGCAGCACTGGTTGGGCGTCATGGCCATGCCGCGTCGTTACTACACCTACCTGCCGTCTGACGGTGTGACCTGGGGCAACCAGCTCTCGACGATCGGTGCGATGATTCTCGGCGCTTCGATGATCCCGTTCCTGCTGAACGTATACATCACCGCACGCCGTGCACCGAAGGTGACCGTCAACGATCCGTGGGGCTACGGCCGCTCGCTTGAGTGGGCGACATCTTGCCCGCCGCCGCGTCACAACTTCACGTCCATTCCGCGAATTCGTTCGGAGTCGCCGGCATTCGATCTCAATCACCCTGAGATCAGCGGCGTCGAACAGCCCGTGCGACAGACCGAGCGCGAGCTCGCTGAAAAACAGTGAGCTGAGGAGTAACGAGTTATGAAATCAAACATCGTCATCTTCTGGATTCTGACGACCTACCTGGTGGTTATCGCCGCCGTGTACACGGTCTGGAATATCATCGCTCACGGGTACGTCGAGTGGGCCGGCTCCACCGCGATCCTGCTCTCGGGTGGGCTCACCGGGTTCATCGCCTCATACCTGATGCTTGTTCAGCGTAAGCAGGGCGGCGTACTCATCGAGGACCGAGAAGACTCAGACATCGATGATGGGGATCCTGAGCTCGGCGAGTTCAGTCCCTGGAGCTGGTGGCCACTCGTACTCGCCTTCGGTGCGGCGATTGTCGTGCTCGGCCTGTGCGTCGGATTTAACTTCTGGCTGTCGTTCCTGACGCTGCCGATCGTGCTCGTCGGCATCGTCGGTTGGGTGTACGAGTACTACCGCGGCAACTTCGCTCGCTAAGGGACGGTCAGCTTTGAGTATCATCATTCGCCGCGGTCGCAGCGACGACGACGCAGCGGTCTTCGGACTCGCGCGTCAGTTCACCACAGGTCGTGAGCCGATCGGCCGAGACGAGTTCTCGGTGGCCTATGACAACGTCCTGCGGCATCGTGACCAGGAGGCCAACGTCCTCTTTATCGCGGAGCTTGATGACACCGTGGTGGGGTACTCGCTGATGACCGTTTCGCGTGTGCTCCACGCTCCGGGCCTCACCGCTCACCTGCAAGAAATCGTCGTCGATCAGGCCTCTCGTGGGCATGGCGTTGGCGATCGACTCATGCAGGCGAACGAGCACTACTGCATGGGCCGCGGAGTGCGTCAGCTCTCGGCTTCAACCGCGCGCTTCGGCTCGTTCTACAACCACCGCGGTTTTGAAGCCGTAGGTGAGCACTATCGCAAGATTCTCGATCTCGGCTAACCATGACTGAACGTCGTGCTCGCAGAAAGCCCGGCGAGAACCGTGAACGCCTGATAGAGGCCGGACTCATCGAGTTCGGCCTCTTCGGCTTTCACGGCGCCTCTACCGCAAGGATCGCCGCTCGGGCTGGCGTGCCTCAACCTCACGTCTACGCTCACTTTGCGACGAAGCAGGACCTCTTCCTGGCCGTCTGCGCCATCGCCATCGACATCGTTGCTGATGATCTTGCTGCCGCGAGCCTCCTCGCCTCTGACGCCACGGCTCTGCGCGCCGGGGCGAGGTCACGCGTGGATGGTGGCGATGAAGCCAATTATGTAACTCGAGACAGTGCCCTGCAACTTCTCTCGCAGGCGATCGCGGCGCTGGGCGCCTCAGAGCTCCGCGCGCACCTGGCAGAGCTGCTCGCTGAGCTGCGCACGACGCTCGGAGCGGATGCGTTCCGTGCCACCTTCGGCACCGTGGGGGAGTCAGCCCTCAGGCGAGCGCTTGCCTTGAACTAGCGCTTCGTTCCAAGTTGGAGTTTGGAGTGGATCTCCCCGGAGGTTCACGCTCACAACGTGCCGAGGTGCCAGTCCCGGCTGGACGGTAAAGTTCGGCGTATCTGATCGACGTCCCGCAGACAGTTCCGCCTACGGGCATCTCGGGCTGGTGTGTCATGCTTAGCCAGTGGACTGGCCAAAACTCGCCCACCCATCAAGGTCAGAGGATAGCGTCCGAATCCACCAGCGCCATGAACAGCTGGTTGCGGACCAACGGTGTAGACAGCTTCGTAGCGTACGTGCATCCGCCGCAATTCGCTTTATGTGAAGCGCGATGTTACCTCGTTGAGCTCTCCGGGTCCTCGTCGGGGTTCGCAGTAACATACACCAGGTCGGAACACGACGAAGGCCCCGCGGGAATGTTCCCGCGGGGCCTTCGTCGTGTTCGAGGGTTAGTGGCCCTCGTGGTGTCCTTGTTCGATCTCACCCTTGCTCGGGGGGACGATCCGATCCTCGAAGAACCAGCGGCTGAAGCCAGCGCGCAGACGCTTCGAGAAGGGGATGCGGCCGTCGTCATTAGGACGAAGCATCAACGGAGCGTAGTCATGGTAGCTCACGAGCTCCCAAGACTCGTACTCATCGAGCGGCTTGTGTACCTCGATGAACTCGCCGCCGGGCATGCGCACGATGCGTCCTGACTCGTACCCGTGAAGAGCAATCGAACGATCCTTCTTCTGCAGAGCGAGGCAGATGCGCTTCGCCAACTGGTAGGCGATGATCGGGCCGAGGATCAGAAGAGCCTGCAGTCCGTGGATCACGCCCTCCATTGAGAGCTGGAAGTGCGTTGCCATGAGGTCCGAGCTCGCGCCCGCCCACATCACTGCGTAGAAGGTGACACCCGCCGCGCCGATTGCGGTACGCGTCGGAGCGTTGCGCGGTCGATCGAGAATGTGGTGCTCGCGCTTGTCGCCGGTCACCCAAGCCTCGATGAACGGGTAGATCATCACGAGAACAATGAAGAGGCCGATGATGCCAAGGGGGAGCAGCATGTTCCACGACCAGGTAAACCCGAACCACTCGGTTTCGAGCCCCGGCGGTACCAGTCGGAGCATGCCGTCGGCGAAGCCGATGTACCAGTCAGGCTGGGTACCCGCAGACACAGGAGACGGATCGTATGGCCCGTAGTTCCAGATCGGGTTGATCCCCACAAGCGAGGCGATCAGTGCGATCACACCAAACACGATGAAGAAGAAGCCACCGGCCTTCGCGGCGTACACCGGCAGCACGGGGAACCCGACAACGTTCTGCTGCGTCTTGCCGGGCCCGGGGTACTGAGTGTGCTTGTGAATGACCACGAACGCGAGGTGAAGTGCGACGAAGAGGATCACGAGCGCCGGGAGCACCATAATGTGCAGCATGTAGAGGCGCCCGACAATGGCTGTTCCCGGGAACTCTCCACCAAAGAAGAAGAACGACAGGTACGTTCCAATGACGGGAATCGCTTTGATGATGCCGTCGATAATTCGGAGACCGTTACCCGAGAGCACGTCATCGGGAAGTGAGTAGCCGGTAAAGCCTTCAGCCATGGCGAGGATGAAGAGCACGAAGCCAATCACCCAGTTCAGCTCACGCGGCTTGCGGAACGCACCCGTGAAGAAGATGCGTAGCATGTGCAGGCCGATCGAAGCCACGAACAGCAGTGCCGCCCAGTGGTGGATCTGGCGCATGAGCAGCCCACCGCGCACCGAGAACGAAATATCGAGCGTCGACGCCATGGCGACCGACATCTCCACGCCCTTCATGGGCACGTAGGGACCGGTGTAGTGCGTCTCAACCATCGATGCCTGGAAGAACAGCGTCAGGAAGGTACCTGAAAGCAGGATGACGACGAAGCTGTACAGGGCAACTTCACCGAGGAGGAACGACCAGTGGTCAGGAAAGACCTTGCGGCCGAACTCCTTGACGGCGACACCGATCTTGGTGCGCTCGTCGATGTAGTTGGCGGCCGCGGCCGTAAAACGGCTTGAGCCGTTCTGGCCGTTCTGAGCCTGTTGGCTCGACGCGGGGGATTCGGTGACAGTGCTGCTCACTTGAGGCGCTCCCAAAAGCTCGGGCCGACGGGTTCATGGAAATCGCTCTGTGCGACGAGGTAACCCTCGTCGTCCACGGTGATAGGCAACTGGGGAAGCGGTCGCTTCGCCGGCCCGAAGATCACCTTTGCGTGCTCCGAAACGTCGAACTGTGACTGGTGGCACGGGCACAGCAGGTGGTGCGTGTGCTGCTCGTAGAGCGCAACCGGGCAACCGACGTGGGTGCACACCTTCGAGTACGCGACGATGCCGTTGTACGACCAGTTCTTACGCTCGGGAAGCTCGTGCAGATCTTCCTGGTTGAGTCGCATGAGCAAGACAATGGCCTTCGCCTTCGCGTCGAGCAGGTGCGTGCTGCCACCGCGCTCGTCGAGCGTCATCTTCTCGAAGTCCTCGTGATTGAGGGTCTCGGGAATGACGTGGAATGCCGAACCGATGGTGACCTCGCTGGCCTTGATCGGTACGCCGGAGGGATCGCGCGCGAGACGCACGCCTTCTGTCCACATCGTGTGGTGAGCGATCTCGACCGGGTTGCGGTCTTGCGGGCCCAGGCTGCGCAAAAGCGTGATGCCGGGGAGCGGGAACGCGATCAGCGCTCCGATGAGGCTGTTGCGAACGAGCGAACGACGTGAGAAGCCAGACTCCTCGTCAGCGAGCTTGAAGACCTCCGCCGACGCCTCACGGGTCGGCGCGTCACTCGCGACGTCGTGGCGGATGTCAACGGATTCGTGATCCGCCATGATCGCCTTGCCCCAGTGCACTGCACCGATGCCGATGGCCAGCAGGGCGAGCGCCATGCCGAGGCCCACGAACATCGTGTGCAAGCGAATCGCCATGAGTTCGCCCGTTTCAATCGGGAAGAACATGTAGGCGAGTACGGCGCCGAGGCTGCCCGCGATGGACAGGTAGAACAGGCTGTAAACCGTTCGCTCCGCGCGCTTCGCCTTCTTCGGATCAAGATCCGTGACGCGCTTGCGGTGCGGGGGAAGACCCGGATTCTGCACAGCATCGGACGGGATAACCGCGGTACCAGCGGCGGCTTCGACCGAGCCGTGGCCGGCGGCAACGACAACGGCGTGCTCGCCGCCGTTGTTCTTCGCTTCCTCTGCCATGTTGCTCCTTGACTCCTGACTCATGAAAACTGTTGTGCGCTGTCGACTAGTTCGACTTCGCGGTCACCCAGACGGTGAGGCCGATGACTGCTCCGAGGCCGATTACCCAGATGAAGAGACCTTCGGCTACGGGGCCGATCGATCCGAGGGTGAGGCCACCGACTGCAGGCTCATTCTCGATGTACTTGAGGTACGAGATGATGTCGGCCTTGTCTTGCGGGGAGATGTTCGCGTCGTTGAACACGGGCATGTTCTGCGGTCCCGTGATCATTGCCTCGTAGATGTGGGTCGGCGCGACACCCGTCAGCTTCGGGGCGAACTTGCCCTCGGTAAGCGCGCCGCCGGCAGCCGCCACGTTGTGGCACATCGCGCAGTTGATGCGGAAGAGCTCACCGCCATTGGCGATGCCCTCATCGTCGCTGTCTGCCTGCAGGTAACGCGAGTTGGGCAGCTCAGGTCCGGGAGCGAGCGAAGCGACGTAGGCCGCCATCTGCAGCGTCTGCTCTTCGGTGAACTGTGCCGGCTTGACCATGCCCTGCGGGCCCTGGAAAGCGAGTGGCATGCGACCGGTGCCGACCTGGAAGTTCACTGACGCAGCGCCAGCGCCGATCAGCGACGGGCCATCATCAGTTCCCTGAGCGGCTGCACCGTGGCAGGTCGCGCAGTTCGCACCGAATAGCTTCTCGCCAGCCTCGATCGTTGCGGGGGAGGTGAGGTCGACCTCCGCGGTAGCGGACGTCTGGTTGATAGCAGCGTATGCGCCGCCGGTCACCATCAGCCCGATGGCAACGAGGGCCACCGTAGCAAGCGGATGCCTGCGGCCGGACTTGCGAAGCTTCGTATGGGAGCGAGCCATGATATCGATTACTCCTGACCCTATTTGAGGACGTAGATGACGAGGAAGAGGATGATCCACACGATGTCGACGAAGTGCCAGTAGTAGGACACGACGACCGCGGTGGTCTCTTCTTTATGCGTGAAGTTCTTGACGGCGTAAATGCGGCCGATAACCAGCAGGAATGCGACGAGGCCGAGCGACACGTGGATGCCGTGGAAGCCCGTGGTCATATAGAACGCTGAGCCGTAGGGATCGGAGGACAGCGTGATGCCCTCTGACACGAAAGTCGCGTACTCGTATGCCTGACCGGCGACGAAGATCGCGCCCATAAAGAAGGTCAGGAAGAACCACTCAACGGTTCCCCACTTCTTCATGCTGGCGCCCGTAGCGCGCGGCTGCATACGCTCGGCGGCGAAGACGCCGGCCTGAGCAGTGAACGAGGATGCGACCAGAATCAGCGTGTTGATAAGCGCGAACGTGAAGTTGTGCTTCTCCGTTTGTTCCGCCCACAACTCGGGGTTCATCGCACGCAGCGTGAAGTAAATCGCGAACAGGCCCGCGAAGAACATGACCTCGCTGCCGAGCCACACGATCGTGCCGACGGCGACGAGATTCGGTCGCTTCACCGCAGGCACGGCTGACTTGGTATTCATAGTGGTCGTTGTCACCCCTCCATTATGGCTGAAAGTCAGGTGTGCATTTTCACCCGGACACGGCGCGCCGAACTTTCTGCATCCTTCTCCGGTAGCCTACCGTCTCTGCGGGGTCTCGAATGGCACTTCCGACACACCATTCATCGGATGAAGTGGCGTGATCCCGCCGATTTCCCGCGATCGATAGAATCGACTCATGATCGACGAACGCACCTGGCCGACAGTCCTCACGACACTGCTGGAGGGCGACGATCTCAGCGTCTCGCAGGCCGAATGGGCGATGTCTCGCTTCATGACGGGGGAGGCGAGCGGCGCTCAGATTGGCGCCTTTCTCGTGGGCCTCCGATCGAAGGGTGTCACGGTTGACGAGGTGATCGGTTTTCGCGACGCCATCCTCGCGGAAGCACTGCCGCTGGACCTGCCAGCAATGTCTCTCGACATCGTGGGCACCGGCGGCGACCGCTTCGGCACCGTCAACATCTCGACGATGGCGTCGATCACCGCGGCCGCCGCTGGCGCCCCGGTAGTGAAGCACGGCAACCGCGCTGCAAGCAGCCAGTCAGGCTCTTCAGACGTGCTGGGAGCGCTCGGGATCGACCTGGGGCTAGACGCCACTCAGCTCGCGAGCGCATTCACCGAATCCGGGATCGCGTTCGTGCACGCCGCGCGTTTCTTGCCGGGATTCCGCCACGTCGCAGATGCTCGCAAAGAACTGGGTATCCCGACGATCTTCAACTTCCTTGGACCGCTCTGCAACCCGGTGCGGCCTGAGGCCTCGGCAGTGGGCGTCGCGGACATTGACCGAATCCCGATCTTCGTCGGCGTGTTCCGCTTGCGCGGGGCATCCGCACTCGTATTCCGAGGAGATGACGGGCTTGACGAACTCACAACGACCGGGCACTCGCGGCTGTGGGAGGTCAGTCGAGGCGGGCTCACTGAGCACGACATCGACCCGCGCGAGCTCGGACTTCCGCGCGCGCAGGTCAGCGACCTGCTTGGCGGCACGCCTGAAGAGAACGCTCAGGTCGTGCACCGCGTGCTTGCGGGTGAGTCAGGGCCGGTGCGTGACATCGTGTTGTTGAACGCAGCTGCCGGGCTGGTCGCGTTCGATCTTGCGCAGCGGCCCGAGACCGCTGAGCGGGCGCTGCTCGAACGCCTGAGCGAGAAGCTAGCGATCGCGGCGGACGCGATCGACTCCGGTAAGGCAGCCGCGAAGCTCGCTGACTGGGCACGGGCGACGTCAACGGCCGCCGCAAAGTAGCGAGCGGAGAAATCGCAGCGTCGGGTGCCGCCGCAGTCGAGCTGCGCTGCTAGTTCCCGGTCCCGGTCGAGGGGCCGGGACCGGTCGCGCTTGCGTCGTCCGCAGTTGCACCGGCCTCGACCTCAGTTCCGTTGCCGGCACTGGGGGCGGTTGAGCGCAGCGTGACCGTTTTCTCATCGCGGTCGGCACGGTAGTACTTGGCGAGAAACGGCATCGGATCGATCGGCTTATCGTCTACGCGCAGTGCGAGGTGGAGGTGTGCGCCAAAGGCGAGCCCGGTGGCGCCGACGCGGCCGGCAGGGTCACCCATCTTCACGTCGTCTCCCACCTTGAGTGAGTGAGAGCCAGACTGCATATGGCAGTAGCGACTCGTCACTTCCTTGCCATCGATTTCGTGCTCGAGGGTGAGCGCGAAACCGCAGCCGTCGGTTGCCTCGCCGGCCTCGGTGACGACGCCGTCGGCGATCGCGAGGACCTGAGTCCCAGCTGGCGCGCCAAAGTCTTGCGCGTCGTGGAATTGTGCCACCGGCGCGGTTCGGTATCCGAACGGGTCAGTGAGAGCCACCGGTGCCGCGAACGGATAGTTCACGACCGAGCGGGCCCGGAACGCATAGCCGATCGATGACGGCTCGTCGGTGTCAACGACATCGATCTCGGCAAGCGACGACGGCAAGTCTTCGGCCGAGACCTCCGAGAACAGGCGCTGCTGCGCGGCCGCGGGAGCAGCTGCTCCAGTCTGCTGCACGAGAGGTAGCGCGAGGGTCAGTACGAGTCCGCTGACGCTGACTACCGCTGCGGAGCGCGCGATACGGTGCCGCGCGGTTCGCGGGGGGCGCGATGCTTCTGGTGCGACACCATCAGCGTCAGGCACGTGCGCGAGCCGCGGGCTCTGCACGTACCCTGCGGTGACGCCCGGGGCGCCGACCCCGTCGGACGGATCCGGCGAGTGCGACGTGCGGGAGGAAGAAGTCATGCAGTCTTTCGTAGAGGGGCGCGGCTGGACCCGCGAAGGCATACCGGCCAGGGTACCCCGACTCGGCCGACAACGCCAGGCGCGGTCAGTGACCCAGTGATTCAGTCCTCACCGGTGAGCGGGGGATGAGGCCTCGGGATACTGCCCGTCGCAAGGGATCCATCGCCCGACGCGGTGTGATCCGGGCGTTCCGGCCCCGGCTTCTGCAAGCGACCTGGATCGAGCACACGCTGCACATCTGCGGCGGTCACCTGTTGAATCGGTTCGGTGCGCGCGTCGACGTACCAATCCGTCAACGCTGGGTCTTCGCTGTCGAATCCGGCGCCGGCGCCCTCAGCAGACGGCACAGCGCTCGCTCCGAAGACGAAGTCGTCACCGAACTCGTCGATGCCACGGCGCACACCCTGGGCGATCGCGGCGCGGGCGTACTTGCGTCGAATAATGTATGGATCGGTGCGCAAATCCTTCGCCCACGCGATCATGATGCCGATCACGATGAACGCGAAGGGAAGAGCCGAAACTACCATCAACGATTGCAAACCGGAGAGCGTGTCGCGCCCGCCTGCGAGCAACAGCGCGATGGCGATGCTGCTCAGGAGCAGACCCCATACGATCGTCACCCACTTGGACGGTTCAGGGCGGCCCATCTGCGACATTGATGCCATCACGATTGACGCTGAGTCTGCCGCGGTGACGAAGAACACGAGCACGGCGAGCATCGCAACGATCGTCGTAATTCTGCCGAACGGAAGCTGATTCAAGAGTTCAAAAAGCACCGCTTCGCCGGAGCCACCTGCCTCAAGATCAGCGCCCTGAAGCGTCTGATAGATCGCAGTGCCACCGTAGATGACGAACCAGGCGATCACGATAGCTGACGGCACGAGTACGACCGTCGTGACGAACTCACGCAGCGTACGCCCGCGCGAAATCTTAGCGATGAACATTCCTACAAACGGTGTCCACGATACCCACCACGCCCAGTAGTACGTGGTCCAGGTGGAAAGGAATTCAGTCGCGTTTTCGCCCTGATTCGGATTTCTCGCGAGCATTGCTGGTGCCTGTTGGAAGAACTCAATCAGCGACGATGGGAGGAAGTTGAGCAGATAGACCGTGGGGCCGACGACGAGCACGAAGAGCCCGAGTGCGCCGGTGAGGGCCATGTTCAGATTCGAGAGGCGGCGGATTCCCTTTTTCACGCCCGAGACAGCCGACGCGATAAAGAGCGCGGTGAGGATCGCTATCGCGCCAATCAAGAACCCGTTGCCCAGGGGCCCAAGCCCGGAGACGAGGCGAAAGCCACTCTCGATCTGCAGAGCGCCAATACCGAGCGACACTGCGGTGCCGAACAGCGTGACAATGATCGCGAATATGTCGATGATGCGACCGAGCACGCGGTTGCTGCTGCCCGGAAACACCGGCTCGAACAGCGCGGAGATGAGCGGTGCCCGGCCGCGCCGATACGCGCTGTAAGCGATCGCACCGCCGACGAGCGCGTAGAACGCCCACGCAATAGGTCCCCAGTGCAAGATCGTTTGGGCGAGAGCCGGTAGCGCGGCATCGGCGCTGCCGGCCTCAACGCCGAGTCCCGGAGCGGGATTCAAAAAATACGTGAGGGGCTCGAGCGGGCCATAAAAGAGGAGTCCGATACCGAGGCCAGCGGCGAACAGCATCGAGATCCACGACATAGTCGAGAATTCCGGCTCCTCATCGTCAGCGCCAAGCCTGATGCCGCCAGTGCGACCGTAACCGACGACCAGCATGAAACATGCGACGGCGATCGCGAGCGATCCGAAGAGCCAGCTGAAGTTCTCGGTGACCCAACCGAGAGACGCACCGCCGACCTCGGCGATGGAATCTGGGGCAACAAACGCCCACGTGATCACTCCCAGCGTGAGCGCAACGGTCACTCCGAGCACGACCCAGTTCGTCGCGAAGCGTACACCAGTCTGCTCAACGCCGATGCCGGGTATCAGCCCCGGGTGGGGGAGAGGGGGCGGCGTTGGTATCACGATTTTGCGCGTGCGCTTGCCGTGTTCAGGGCGTTCGCTCATGTGGATCGTTCGCTTTCTAGCTGGGGTTGGCGGGCGAAACGTGTCCGGCTGCGTTGCCTGAACGTGGTTCGTGTACGGCGGCTGGCGGATCCTGCACTGTTCGTGCATTAGCAATAAAATGCCTGATCAAATCAGGATTTTTGAGGCCCGGCGAACTCTCAACGCCGGTGGATATATCGACGCCGCCCGGGCGCGCCGCCGCGATTGCCGAGCCTACGTTATCGGGGGAGAGGCCACCCGCGAGCAACCAGTCCGTGCCGATGCGCTGCTTCAGCTCGGGGTCATTGAGCGCGGCGAGATCCCACGTTGCGCCCGAACCGGGCAATACCCCGTCGAGCAGCAAGCGTGCTTCTCCGAACTCACCGGCTCGCAGCTTGGGAAACTGTGCAAGTGAAGTTGCGCGCCAAATTCGGGGGAGGATCGCCCGAGCCGCTGCGAAATCTGCGGCGGAGTAATCGCCGTGGAGCTGCAGCACATCGAAGCCCATGTCGACCGCGATGTGTGCGGCCTCAATCGCAGACAGCGTATTCGTGACGAGTACCGTATCGAGCGCAAATGACTGCGTCGCCGCGACGACCGCGCGAGCCTCGTCGAGGCTGGCGTGACGCGGGCTATTCGGGCTAATGACGACACCGATCGCGTCGGCACCAAGTTCGGCCGCGAGCATCGCGTGCTCGGGATCGCGCAGCCCACAGATCTTCACGTACATGATTGGTCTCCTCGCAATGCCGACTCTCAAGGGTAACGGGTGCAGGATTTCGAGTCGGAAGGAGGGGCTCAATCCCCACGAGCTGACATAATATAGATTATCATGCACAACACTGCGCACGCGAGTCTCGAAAGGACGCGATGTGCTGTTTACTGGCCCTCGATGCGACGATCTGGGTGCTTTCGATAGCCGATCAAAGCGAGTCGGCACCGCGAGAGGGCTCGGCACCCCGCGCGGAAATGACAGCGCGGAAGTGGCACCGCGGAAATGAGGCGTGCGCGGCCTGCACACCTAAAATCTCGACCGAGCAACGAGCTGACATAAAGCGACGTCCCCGCGTCTGTCTTACCTCTACGCGCGGCCCGAGCCGAGCAAGAGCATGGAGCGCATCGCGAGCGCTGCCGCCGCGACGCCGCCGAATTCCCCGGCTGCCAGCATCAAGCCCGAATTGTCTGACGTCACTGCGATCCAGACGAGAACAACGGCGGCACCCACCATGACCCATCCGATGATCGCGAGTCCGACCGAGGTACTGGCCCCGAGCACAGCGGTGCCGCGAGATGTCGCTGGCCGCAGCAGCGCCGCAAAGGCGAACGCCACCATTGCGAGCGCTACTCCCCCGTATACGTCGCTTGGTCTATGCCAGCCGTACGCGAGCAGTTGCCACCCGACGAGCGCAACGAGCGCCGCTCCCAACAGCGACACGAATGCGCGTAGCCGACTCGGCACTGCCCAGACCAGAGCCGCCGTGATCGCCGCAAACACAGTCATATGGCCGCTCGGGAATGTGTTAACTGCGTCGAGTTCGAACAGCTCGGGGCGTGTAAGCAGCCGAAGCTTCAGCAACTGAGAGGCGAGAATCGCGAGCGCTGGCACCGTGGTCAACACGACTGCACGTTTGAAACCGTGGGAAACCCACGCAATGATTCCCACGATAACGAGGGCTATCACTACGGTCGGAATCGACACAAGATTCAAGGGCGGCGGAGGATCCGTCGTAAACTGCGCCGCTTCCAGCACGCTCTCCTCGGCGCGCTGACCGAGGGCAAACCGCACCCCGAGCACGTACGAGGCGGCGCCCACGACGGTCCAGAAGATCAGGAACCAGGCCGCTCTGCGCCGACCGCCTACCGAGATCCCGCTCACGACGCCACTTCCTCGACAGCGAGCCGAACCGATGTGACTTTTTTACCGGATCGCGCGTCTGCCGTGCGCACCGCCCACAGCGCAAGTGCCGCGGCGGTCGATACGTTCAGCGAATCAACGCCGTGCTCCATTGGAATCACGACGGCGCGTGTCGACGCCGCGAGCGCACGGTGCGTCAGCCCAGCGCCCTCGGTGCCGAACATCAGCGCGAGTCGCTCGGGGAGCTCCTCTACGTAATCCGCCAGGTCCTCGGCGTCATCGCGGAGCGCAAAGGCGGTGAGTTCGTAGCCGGCTTCGCGAATCAGCGGCCCAGCCTCGCGCCAATCGGGCAAGCGCGCCCACGGTACCTGCAGCACCGCTCCCATGCTGACGCGCACGGCACGGCGATACAGCGGATCGGCGCAGGCGGGCGTCAATAACACGGCATCTGCACCGAGCGCCGCGACGGAGCGAAAGATCGCGCCCACGTTGGTGTGGTCCGCCAGGTCTTCGAGAACGACGATGCGGCGCGAATCACGCAGCAGTTCCGCCGGATCGCGCAGTGTCGGGCGATGCATCGAGGCGAGCGCGCCACGGTGCAGATGAAACCCGGTGAGCTCGGCGAGCTGCGTCGACTCCCCGACATATACGGGGACGTCTGGAAACGCTTCGAGCAACGGTTCGACTTTCGGGAGCCATTCTTCGAGCAACAGCACGGACCGTGGGCGGTGCCCGGACCGAAGGGCGCGCTCAATCACCTTCGGCGACTCGGCGAGGTACAAGCCCTCGGCAGGTTCCCGCACCCGGCGCAGAGCGACGTCGGTCAATTGTGTGTAATCGGCGAGTTCAGGAGCGGCGAGGTCGTCGATTCGGATGACCCTCACGCGCCGACTTCCGAACTTGAAGCGCCGGCGTGCGACTCAGGCGACTCAGTCGACGCAGCAAAGGACGCAGCCGCAGACGCCACCGTCAACGGCGCAATGAAGTCCACGACGTAACCAGCAGCATCGGCAACCGCCTCGTAGTGCACGAGGTGCCCGGTGCCCGGAATGATTCGCAGCTGCGATCCGGCAACGCGTCGATGCAGCTCGAGCTGCTTGGTGAGCGGCGTGATGTCGTCGCGCTCCCCCGCGATGAGCAGCGTCGGCATCGCGAACGACGCAGAATACTCTGTGACCGTGTGCGACACAGACGCGCGGAACGCCTCGAGCAGCGTCGCCGCGTCAGCGAATGTACTGAAGTAGCTGGCGTGCTGGCCGTGGATCCACGCACGCAGCTCGGGGTCAGCGGTCTTCGCCATCACCTCGCTCATAACGCGCACGATCGCTGGATGCCCGAGCAGGACGCGGGCCGCACGCTCCGGCAGTAGATCGGCGGCCCTGTAGTACCCAATGGCCAGCTGCGTCATGACGGCTTGCGGACCTTCGAGGGCGGGTGCTGAAATCGGGTTGACGAGGATCAGCCGACGTGGAGCGAGGCCCGTCGCGACCGCTTGAGCAACGACGAGCGAGCCGAACGAATGACCGAGCACATCGATGCCAGCCCCGGTGGGCCCCACCGAGACGGCGAGGGCTCGGAGCCATTCTCCGTAGAGTGCAAGATCATGTGTGCGACCCGGTACCGGTGGCGTCTCACCAAATCCCGGAAGATCTGGCACGAGGACGCGCATTTCAGGCCGAAGTTCTGAGATCCGGCGAGCGATGCCTTCGAGGCCGTGGTGGTCACCGCGAAAACCGTGCACAAGCAACAGGGTCTGCCCCGCTTCAGCTCCGTAGTTCCAGACGCGAGTGTCCATGCCGAGCGTGGACACGGAGAGAACGCGAGGAACGGAAGTCACAGGGTCAATTCTACCGGCGCCCCCTGGCAGACTCCTGCTGCGGCCGCGTGGGCGTGACCGCGGGCACGGCCGCGGGCGTGAACGCGGTCACACTCGGTAGCATCGACAGAGACGAAAGGATCTCCGTGACCGAAACACTCCCTCTGTGGGCCGCAAACTTGGCCGTGTTCGATACCGAAACGACGGGCATCGACACGGCACACGCTCGCATCGTGAGCGCGACGATCGCGCTTCTCGGACCCGGCGGGGAGGTCTCTGAACGTTACGACTGGCTGCTTGATCCGGGGATCGAGATCCCCGCTGGCGCCGTTCAGGTGCACGGGATCAGCACGGAGATTGCACGCGCGAGCGGCATTGAGGCCGCTGTCGGGGTGCGCCAAATTGTGGAGCAACTGCTCGAGATGATCGAGCGCGGGTTCCCCGTGGTCGCGTACAACGCGCCGTACGACCTCACGCTGCTCGCGGCAGAGGCTGCGCGGCACGGCGTGCCCTGGCCTGCGGAGGTCTCCCCCGTCATCGATCCGCTGATCCTCGATAAGCAATTCGACCGTTACCGCAAGGGAAAGCGAACGCTCGAGGCGGTCGCAGCCCACCACGGTGTGCACATCGGTAACGCCCACGACGCCGGTGATGACGCGATTGCGGCGGGGCGGGTGTTGCAGCGCATCGCCGGCAAGTATGCAGACGTGCTCCCCCCAGAACTCGAAGATCTTCACCGGATGCAGATCGACTGGGCGGCGACGCAGGCAGCGAGCTTCCAGGACTACATGCGCCGCGCGCGCGACCCGTCGTTCATCGCCGACGGCCGCTGGCCGGTGCGCTAACGGGGTTGCGCACCCATGCTCCGGGGAGCAGAAAGGGCCGGGCGATCCGCAGTGGATCGCCCGGCCCTTTCGGTGTGCTGCGACGAATTACGCGCCGAAGCCCTTGAAGCGCTTGTTGAACTTCTCGACGCGGCCGGCCGAGTCCATGATGCGCTGCTTGCCCGTGTAGAACGGGTGCGAGGCGCTGGAGATTTCAACGTCGAGAACCGGGTAGGTCTCGCCGTCGAGCTCAATGGTCTTCTCGCTGGTCAGCGTGGAGCGAGTGAGGAACGTCTCCCCCGACGCGAGGTCGCGGAAAACGATTGCGTTGTACTCGGGGTGGGTTTCGGTCTTCATGAGAGTTCCTTATAGTCGCTGGGTGGTGGGTGCTTCAGACGCACCGAAGTCTTGCGGAGTTACCGCACCAAGGTTCTACCTTAGCAGAACACCTGGCAGTTGGTCACGATTGTGGGTTTGGGCGCGCCACCGCTGCGTACCGGCCGTCGGTCGACGTCAGCTCAAACGGCATTCCGAAGGTCGCTTCAAGCGCTTCCGCCGTGAGCGTCTCTGCAATCGGGCCAGCAGCCTGGATCTTGCCGTCGCGCATGAGCAGCACGTGCGTAAACCCGGGCGGCACCTCTTCGACGTGGTGCGTGACCATAATCATGGCGGGAGACGACGGCGATGCTGCGAAGCCCGAGAGCATTTGCAGTAACCGCTCGCGTGCACCGAGGTCGAGGCTCGCGCTGGGCTCATCAAGCAGCAGTAGTTCGGGATCGGTCATGACAGCGCGCGCGATCAGGGCGCGCTTGCGCTCACCGTCGCTGAGCGTGCCGAAGGTGTGGTCTGCGAACTGGCCCAGATCCCACTCGGCCAGGATGCGCTCAGCCTGGCGCACATCGATGCTGTCGTAGTGCTCGTTCCAGCGGCCCTCGACTGAATACGCGGCGGTGAGTACCACGTCGCGCACGAGTTCGTTTGCCGGTATTCGGCGAGATGATGCCGACGACACGAAGCCAATGCGGTTTCGCAGCTCGAAGATGTCTACCTTTCCGAGCCGCTGGTCGAGCACGTCCACAGTGCCGCGCGTCGCGTAGTCATTCGCGGTTGCGAGCTTCATGAGGCTGGTCTTGCCCGCACCGTTTGGGCCGAGAATCACCCACCGCTCGGAATCCTCGACCGACCAGGTGATCCCGTCGAGGATCGGCCTGCGGTCGCGCACATAGGAGACATCGGTGAGGCGCAGCACATTGACCATGAGCCCCAGCTTATCCTTGGTGTCATGACTTCACCCGGCACCACACGCCCACTCGTTGTGCTCGATTGCGACTCCACCACCATCCAAGACGAGGTGATCGAGTTGCTCGCCGATGCCGCGGGGAGCCGCGAAGAGGTCGCCGCTGTCACCGAGCGTGCTATGCGGGGCGAACTGGATTTCGCCGAGAGTCTCCGTGAACGCGTCGCGACGCTCGCCGGCACCCCAGAATCGGTGTTCGCTGACGCGTACGCGCGCGTTCGCCCTACCGCAGGCATTCGTGAACTCATCGCGGCCGTGCACGATCGCGACGGGCTGGTCGGGGTCGTGTCAGGAGGATTCCACGAGGTGCTGGATCCCCTGGCAGACAACCTCGGTATTGATCTGTGGCGAGCGAACCGTCTCGAGGTCGTTGATGGCGCGCTCACCGGGCGCACGATCGGGCCCGTCATAGACGCTGCGGCGAAGGCCGCATCGCTGCGGGAGTGGGCACATGCCGCGGGCATTCCGCTGCGCGCGACAATCGCGATCGGCGATGGTGCGAACGACCTGGAGATGATGGCCGTCGCCGAGATCGGTGTCTCGTTCAACGGGAAGCCGGTGGTGCGGGATCGCGCAGACGTCTCAATCGACGACGATCTCGCGCTCGCGATCCCGCTTCTCGACCAGCTCGGCTAGCAGTTCTTCGCCGAGCGAACCACTCAGAAGTTGTTGAGTGCCTCCGTGTCGGCAGGAATGACGCCGTCGGCGAGCAAAGACTCACCGAGCCGCTTGAGCGCGGTCAGCGCAACGTTCTGCGGCATCGGGCCATACGAAACGCGGGCGACGCCCAGTGCCTCGTACTCGGCGGCCGTGAGTGCGCCGGGTAGCCCGATAACGCTCACCTGACGCACGCCGATGCCCTCGACGAGTGCTCGCGTGTCGTCGGCGTCGAGGACCCCGGGCACGAATACGCAGGTCGCCCCGGCGTCCAGGTAGGCTTTGCCGCGAGCAACGGCGTCGGCAATTGCGACATCACGCGGTCGGTCGCCGCCCTTGATGAGTGCGTCAGTGCGGGCGTTCAGCGCGAACGCTACTTCTTCGCGCTCCCCCGCTTCCACGGCCGCCCGCATGATCGCGACCGACTCGTCGAACGGGCGCATGCGATCCTCGATGTTGGCGCCCGAGGCGCCGGCTCCGATGGCACGTCGCACTGTCTCGCCGGCATCGCCAAAGCCGCCGTCGAGGTCGGCTGTGACAGGCAGATCAGTGGCCGATGCAATGCGAGCGATCGCCGCGAGCATGGTCTCGAGCGGAATGTGCTCGCCGTCGGCATACCCGTGGCTCGCGGCGATACCGTGACCGGCGGTCGCGATCGCGCGGGTGCCGGGGAGCTGGGACACGACGCGGGCGCTCACGGCGTCCCACACATTGACCACGCGCAGAATCTCGGTGGCCGAATACAGATCGGCCAGAGACTGCGCGTCAACTGCGACGCGGGTGACGGAACGGGGCTGCTCTGATGTGCTCATGCGCCCAGGCTACTCGGCGGCGACGGCCGCGCGAAAGGGGGCTACCCCGATAGTCCGTGGCGGGCCTAGTGACCCATCCCGAGACCACCGTCGACGGGAATGACGGCGCCAGAAATGTAGGCAGCGTCGTCTCCCGCGAGGAACGAAGCCGCGCCCGCGATCTCGGCAACCTGGCCGAACCGGCCCGCAGGAATCGAACCGAGGTACTGCTGCTGCTGCGCCTCGGGAAGGGCGGCGGTCATGTCGGTCTCGACAAAACCGGGGGCGATCACGTTGGCCGTGATGCCCCGCGAACCGAGCTCACGCGTGAGCGAACGCGCGAAGCCCACGAGGCCCGCCTTTGAAGATGAATAGTTGATCTGGCCCGGGCCACCGTAGAGACCAACAACGCTTGAGATCAAAATGACGCGACCAAAGCGCCCCTTGAGCAGCCCCTTCGCGGCGCGTTTTACCACTCGGAAGGTGCCGGTCAGATTCGTGTCGATGACGCTCGTGAATTCTTCTTCCGTCATGCGCAGCAGCAGGGTGTCTTTCGTGATGCCAGCGTTTGCGACGACAACCTCAACCGGCCCAAGCTGCGCTTCGACTTCGCTAAACGCCGCGTCAATCGATGTGGCGTCGGTCATTTCGGCTCGCACAGTGAGTGATCCCTCCGGGCCCTCTCCCGAACGGGAGGTCACGGCAACACGGTGACCGTCTGCAAGCATGCGCTCGGCGATGGCGTAACCGATTCCACGGTTGCCGCCGGTGATGAGTACGGTGCGCGAGGTGGGCATGGGGATCCTTCCGTCTGAACAGCTGCGCCCAGCCTACCGACGCGCACGGACCGCTCACGGCATGGCGCGCGGTGATCCGGGGCGTGGACTCAGCTGGACAGCGTAGTCTTGGCAGGTACGGAGAAGGGGCGCATGGCAGAGAGTTACGACGTAACTTCGGCGGGGGTGAACCCGGTCGAAGACCGTGCGCACCGGATGCGCATGTACTTCATCGCGATGGCGCTCCGAGTGCTGTGCGTCGTGTCGCTCTTCTGGGTGCACGGCTGGTGGGTGCTGCTGGTAGGCGCTGGCGCTGTCATCCTGCCCTGGTTCGCGGTGCTCGTCGGCAACGCGGTTGCACACGGCGGCGAACACACGCCAGATGCTCCGGAACCGCTACAGCTCGAATCGGGCGAGCCCGAAGCTGTCGAGCCGAGCAACGTGGCGAACGAGGTCATCGTGATCGACGTTGCGCCAGAGCGTCGCGGAGCCGGGCGGCAGACGCCCGGTGATGCCGCGTGACCGGCGTCGTCACCCCCGCGCTGACGCTCGGCGGGACCCCCGATCGTCGCTTCGAGTGCTCACGCGCGGGGTGCACAGCGGAGGCCGTGTGGGCGTTGCTCTGGCGCAATCCCAAGATTCACGGCGCTGAGCGGCGTAAAACTTGGCTCGCCTGCGCCGAGCATCGCGACGTGTTACACGACTTTCTCGAGGCACGGAGTTTTCCGCTCGAGGTGCGAGCGGTCGGAGATCTCGATGACTGATCAGAGAACCATCGATCGGGATCCGCCAGCGGTCTCCGCCGGATCCCCGACGAACCCGTCGGCTGGTGCAGTCGGGTGGAGCTTCTTACGCTCCGGCCGCTGGGCCGGATACGCAGCGATGCTGTTGATCTTCTCGATCGCCTGCGTACTACTCGGAAATTGGCAGTTTGCGAGACGCGCGGAGGCCCGCGCCGAGATCGACCGAATCGACTCGAACTATGGCGCAGCTCCAGTGGCACTCACCGACGAGCTGCCCGATCTCGCAACATTTGACGAGGATCGCCAAAAGTGGAGCACGGTCGAAGTTCGGGGCGAGTACATCGGTGACCCGTTCCTCGCCCGAAACCGACCGGGGCCCGAGGGCGTCGGCTCTGACCTCATACAGGCACTTCGTACTGCCGATGGCTCGCTGTTCTTCGTCGACCGCGGATGGGTGCCCGTCGACGGCGCCGAGGCCGAGAATGTCGATGCCACCGAGCTGCCGACCCCGCCGGCTGGTGAGGTCACGGTGGAGGCTCGGCTGCGCGCCTCGGAGCCCGCGATCTCAGGTCGCACGACGTCGGGAAGGGCAGTCGCGAGTATCGAATTGCCCGAGCTCGCGAAGCTTGCTGACGCGACCGGTAACGCCTACACCGGCGCCTACGGCATGCTGATCTCAGAGTCACCCGAAGCGGAACACGGAGACTTGCCCGCGAAACCGGCGCGTGATGAGGGCCCCCACCTGTCATACGCCGTACAGTGGTACATCTTCATTATCATCGCCGTGATCGGCGTGATTTACGCTGCGAAGCGGGAGTATCGCACATTGAACGCCGGGAGCGACGAAGTGATCGAGCAGGATCGTAAGACCGCCGAACGAAAACGTCGACGCGGTCCGAGTGACGCCGACATCGAAGACGCTCTGCTCGATGACTAACGCGTTACGTTCGCGGCGCGCACTGCGCGCCGCCGTTCCCGGCGTGCTGTTGCTCGGTGCTGCACTCGCTGTGAGCGGGTGTGCCTCGCCGGTCGACCCTTCCGAGACGCGCGAGTCGCTCTCTGAGGTGACCGAGGACCCGTCACCGCCCGCTGCCGCTGAGACCTACGACGCGAAACTGCACCCGGAGCCCGTCGTCGATCCCGTCGATTGCGATCCGTATCTCGTGGTGACGGCTCGTGGCACCGGCGAGCCGAGTTCCGGCCAACTTCTGTCACCCGTAGCGCGGACGATCTCGAAGGCCCGGCCGGGCAGTGTTGAAGTGCTCGACCTCGATTACCCGGCCGACACTGACGTCAATGAGGGCGGAACGATCGGAACACGAACACTCATTGACATTTTGAACGTTCAGGCGGATGCATGCCCTGACCAGCGCTTCGTATTGCTGGGGTATTCGCAGGGCGCCCTTGTCGTCGGTGACGCGCTCGCTGACCCCGAAGCGCGGATGGTCGGCAGCACAGTCGGCACTGTAAGCGAGGAGGCGCTCACGCGCGTGCTCGCCGTCGTGCTCTACGGCGACCCGCGATTCGTGGGCGACGAGAAGTACAACGTTGGCACCTACGATCCGGAAGTCGACGGCCTACTCCCCCGACCCGAAGGGGCGCTCACTGCTGTGAGCACCAAGCTGCGTGACTACTGCGTTGAGGGTGACTTCATCTGCCAGAGCAGTCTCGACTTCAACGAGGAACCGCACATCGAGTACTACTCGAATGGCATGCAGGGCGAAGGAGCTGCCTTCGTAATCTCGAAGCTGGGCCGGCCTGATGAATCGCCTCGCGACTTTTCGGGCTCTCCTGCCACTCCCGGCACGCCCAGCACTCCTGAGAGCAAGGACTAGGCGAGTTCGATCAACTCGAGGTATTCCTTCGACCAGTGGTCTTCGGTTGCGTCGGGCATGATCAGCACGCGCTCGGGGTTCAGCGCTTCGACCGCCCCCGGGTCGTGAGAGACAAGCACAACGGCACCCGAGAAGTGCGCGAGGGCGTCGAGTACCTCTTCGCGGCTTGCCGGGTCAAGGTTGTTCGTGGGCTCATCGAGCAGCAGCACGTTCGCACTTGAGACGACCAGCATCGCGAGCGCGAGGCGGGTCTTTTCGCCGCCGGAGAGCACGCCAGCGGGCTTGTGCACGTCATCTCCGGTGAAGAGGAACGAGCCGAGGACGCGCCGCGCCTCGGTTTCGGTGAGATGCTGCGACACGGAAACCATGTTCTGCAGCACGCTCGCCTTGACGTCGAGCGTCTCGTGTTCCTGAGCGTAGTACCCGACCTTGAGACCGTGGCCCTCGATGAGATGACCTGTGTCGGCCTCATCGACACCAGCGAGCAAGCGCAGCAACGTGGTCTTACCGGCACCGTTCAGACCGAGAATAACGACCTTCGAACCGCGATCGATGGCAAGGTCGACGCCCGCGAAGATCTCTAGCGAACCGTAGGACTTCGAGAGGCCCTCCGCCATGAGAGGCGTCTTGCCGCAGGGCGACGGATCGGGGAACCGCAGCTTTGCCACGCGCTCGACTTGGCGCTCGTCCTCAAGACCAGCGAGCATTCTGTCGGCGCGGGCGACCATCTGGTGCGCAGCCGCGGCCTTCGAAGCCTTCGCCCCGAAGCGCGCGGCCTGATCCTTCAGCACCGACGCCTTCTTTTCGATGTTGCTGCGCTCCTTGCGGCGGCGCTCCTCGTCGGCGGCGCGCTGACGCAGGTACAGCTTCCAGTTCATGTTGTAGATGTCGATGACCTGACGGTTACCGTCCAGGTAGAACACGCGGTTCACCGTTTCACCTACGAGGTCGATGTCGTGGCTAATGACAATGACGCCGGCTTTTGAGTTCTTAAGGAACTCGCGCAACCAGACGATTGAGTCAGCGTCGAGGTGGTTTGTGGGCTCGTCGAGGATCATCGTGTCGGCGTCTGAGAACAAGATGCGTGCGAGTTCAATGCGGCGGCGCTGACCGCCAGAGAGCGTCTTCAGTGGCTGGTCGAGAATCCGGTCGGGTAGCCCGAGGTTGTTCGAGATCGAGGCGGCCTCAGACTCGGCAGCGTAGCCGCCGAGCGCCTGAAACCGGTCAGTGAGGTTACCGAAGCGCTTCATCGCCTTTTCGGCGACCGCGGGGTCCGTGGACGCCATGTCTTCGGTCGCTTTCGAGATGTTCTGTTGGAGCGTACCGAGTCCTCGGGCGTCGAGAATACGGTGGCGTGCGATCTGCTCGGGGTCGCCGGTGCGCGGGTCCTGCGGCAGGAAGCCGAGTTCGCCGGTCACCTTGATCTTGCCCTCCGCGGGCGGCAACTCCCCCGAGAGGGTACGCGTCAGCGTCGTCTTGCCGGCGCCGTTGCGCCCAACGAGGCCGATCTTGTCGCCGGGGTTCACGCGGAACGTGACGCCCGACATGAGGCGACGGGCGCCAACGTCGATGGCAAGGTCTTCGACGGAAATCATGGTGTAAAGGCTCCTAGTTGTGCCGGCTCAGCGCATCACAGGGAGACGTTCTCAGGCCAGGGCTGAGCGAAAGGGCAACCTGACCATCTTAGCCGCTCGCGGACCGAGTCGCTCTCAGGGGTGAATTTGCACGCCCTAAACCCCAGCCAACGCCGCCTCGTCAGCCCACAGCACCGTCTCGGTGGTGCCACTGATGAGCGCGGCGGGCAGCAGCGGCTCCGTGCGCGACACGACCCGGGAAATCGCATCTGCCTTGCCCGTGCCCGCAGCAATCAGCCAGACGCGCTCGGCTCGGCGCAGCGCAGGCAGCGTCAGCGTGACGCGCTCTGGCGGCGGCTTCGGCGACTCTCTAATGGCTATGGCGGCGGGCACATCGTCGCCCTCCGCCGAACCGGTGAGGAGCAATTCTGCGCGACCCGGAAACAGCGACGCGACGTGCCCGTCTGGGCCCACACCGTTGAGCGCAACGTCGATGCGGTCGATGCTCGACACGAGTTCCGCGTAGGCCGCGGCCGCCTCATCAAGCGTGAGCCCGGAGTCAGAACCGGCTACGCGGTGGACCAGTCCCTGATCAACCTCGACGCTGGCAAAGAACGCCGCGTCCGCCAGCAGATCATTGCGATCCTCATGCCCAACGGGAACCCAGCGCTCGTCACCCCAGATGAATTGCACGCGCGACCAGTTCACCGTATCCCGATCCGGGTGAGCGGCGAGAGCCTCTAGTGCGCGGGCTCCACCGGTACCGCCGGTGAGCACCACACAGGGCACTCCCCCATCGGCCTGGCGAGCGCGACACACCCCGATGAGGTCACCCGCGAGTGCGATGGCGAGCTCATCAAGATTCGCGTGCTGTTCGATGCGCATGTCGATTGGCTCCGAATCAGGTTCTCGCTACGCGAGGATCTCGCTGCGATCGCCCGACCACTGCGTGTGGAACGATCCCTCGCGGTCGATACGACGGTACGTGTGGGCGCCGAAGAAATCGCGCTGCCCCTGTACGAGTGCGGCTGGAAGCCGCTCAGCGCGGAGTCCGTCGTAGTACGCGAGCGACGATGAGAATGCCGGAGCGGGGATGCCCGCGGCGGTCGCGTGCACGACGACGCGTCGCCACGCCTCCTGCCCGCGCGATAGGGCGTCCGCAAAATACGGCGCGCTCATCAGCAGCGCAAGGTCGGCCTCGGCCGAGTATGCGTCGGCGATACGGTTCAGGAACTGCGCGCGGATAATGCAGCCCGCCCGCCAGATGCGGGAGATCGCGCCAAGGTCGATGGTCCAGTTGTATTCGGCGGCACCGGCGCGAATCTCGTCGAACCCCTGCGAGTATGCAACGATCTTGGAGGCGTACAGTGCCTGGCGCACATCTTCAATGAACGCTGCCTCATCGGACACGGTGATCGTCGCGGCGGGACCTGGCAACGCCGACGCCGCGGCCCGCTGCTCGGGATGCGACGAAAGCGATCGTGCAAACGTCGCCTCGGCGATGCCCGACACGGGAACGCCGAGCGCGAGTGCGGTCTGCACTGTCCAAGCGCCCGTGCCCTTCGCGCCGGCCTGGTCGAGAATTACGTCGACGAGCGGCTGACCGGTCGCCGCATCGGTCTGACGCAGCACCTCGGCAGTGATCTCAATGAGGTAGGACTCGAGCTCGCCCGTGTTCCACTCGGCAAAAATGTCGGCGATCTCCGCGGGCGACTTGCCCGTTCCCCGGCGAATCAGGTCATAGGCCTCGGCGATGAGCTGCATGTCGGCGTACTCGATGCCGTTGTGCACCATCTTCACGAAGTGCCCTGCGCCATCGTGGCCAACGTGCGTGACGCACGGCTCACCTTCGGCGACGGCCGCAATCGAGCGCAGGATCGGGCCGAGCGTCTGCCAGGCTTCATCGGATCCGCCGGGCATGATGCTCGGTCCGTTGAGCGCCCCCTCTTCGCCACCGGAGATGCCAGCGCCCACGAAGTTGATGCCTGTCGCGCGCACCGCACGCTCGCGGCGAATCGTATCGGGGAAGTACGCATTGCCGCCGTCGACAATGATGTCGCCGGGTTCGAATACCTCGACAAGCGAATCGATCGTCGCGTCGGTCGCGGCCCCAGCCTGCACCATGATGATCGCGGTGCGGGGCCTTTGCAGCGATGCAGCGAACTCTTCGTAACTGAACGCGGGCACAAACCCAGCTTCGGGATGCTCGGATACGAGCGTCTCCGTGCGCTGCGGGCTGCGGTTGAACACCGCGACTGTGTTCCCCTCGCGGCTCGCGAGGTTGCGCGACAGATTCGCTCCCATGACGGCGAGGCCTACGACCCCAATATTCGCTGCGCCTTCAGACACGCTGGCTCCTTCGTTCCTAGTCAATTGCTGGTCGAGTGCGACGCGCGGCTGCGCGCGAGCTGCTCAAGTACGCGGCCGTACATTACGTCTTCACCGAGGCCGCGCAGTTCTTCCGCAAGGCACTCGCTCAGCGTGCGCCGCGGCAACACGATCTCGTGGGTGGGCTGGCCGGGCTGGCTCAGCGCGGCGTGGGTCGGCGACAGCCGCTTCAACACTGCGTCGCTCCCCGCGCGAACGAGTCGCACTGAGTGCAGACCCTCAGCGTGCAGCGTGCGGTCAAGCAGTGTGCACGTCGTTGGTACCCCGAGCGCGAGTTCGAGCCAGGCCGCGAGCAGCTCGGTCGACGGCGAGGCTTCCGAACCAACGACCTCGACGGCCGTCACCGGCTCAAACGGCGGTTCATCGAGGATCGCTGCGAGATATTCGCGCCACCGTGTCAGGCGGGTCCATGCCAAGTCCGTGTCGCCAGCCGAGTACCCGGCGATTCGGGTATCCCACCCAGATCCGTCGGGCGCGGCTGCGTCGGTGATCCTGCGCTGCCCAATACGGCCGAGCGGGTCGGCGCCCGGGCGATCCGGCGCCTCCTCGGGCCACCACACGGCAACGGGCGCGTCGGGCAGCAGGAGCCCAGTGACGAGCCCCTCCACGCCGCTCGCGACCTCGCCCGAGGCCCTCAGCACGATGACATCGCTGGCGCCCGCGTCCGCGCCCACGCGAATCTCGGCGTCGAGACGATCTGCTTCGTCGGGCCGACTCAGCAGGACGATCACGCGCATCGGATGCTCGCTCGAGGCGTGATTCGCGGCCTCGATCACCGACTCATCAAGATCGCCGGAGGCCGAGATGACGAGGGTAAGTACGTGGCCGAGCGCCGAGACGCCGCTCTCCTGACGCATCGACACGAGGCGGCGAGTCACCGCGCTCACCGTCGTGTTGGGCAGAGTCTCAATCATGGGCGCCTCCACGTGCGGCCGTCGCGAGCCAGCATTTCGTCTGCCGAAGCAGGTCCCCACGAGCCCGGAACGTACTGTTCGACCGGCTCGTCGCGCTCGGCCCAGTGCTGTTCGATCGGGTCGAGAATGCGCCACGAGAGTTCAACCTCGGCCTGGCGCGGGAAGAGCGGCGCGTCGCCGAGCAGCACATCCAAGATGAGGCGCTCATACGCCTCTGGGCTCGCCTCGGTGAACGCGTGGCCGTAGCCAAAGTCCATGGTGACGTCGCGCACGCGCGTGCCGCTGCCCGGCACCTTGGCGCCAAATCGGATCGTGATGCCCTCGTCGGGCTGCACCCGGATCACGAGAGCGTTCGAGCCCTGCTCGACGCGCTGCGACTGACCAAACAGGTCACCCGGTTCCTTGCGGAAGACCACGGCGATCTCGGTGACGCGGCGGCCGAGACGCTTGCCCGTGCGGAGGTAAAACGGCACGCCCGTCCAGCGGCGTGTGTTCACGTTGAGCTTCATCGCGGCGAAGGTCTCGGTGCGCGAATCGGGCGCCATGCCCTCCTCGTCCAAGAACCCGTTGACCAGCTCGCCGCCCTGCCAACCCGCGGCATACTGACCGCGCGCTGTGGCGTGTTCGAGGTCTTCAGGCAGGCTGACCGCCTCAAGCACCTTCTCCTTCTCGGCACGCAGGTGCCTCGCGCTCAAACTAATCGGCTGTTCCATAGCCGTGAGAGCGAGCAGCTGGAGCAGGTGATTCTGGATCACGTCGCGCGCGGCGCCGACGCCGTCGTAGTATCCAGCGCGACCGCCGACTCCGATGTCTTCGGCCATCGTGATCTGCACGTGGTCGACGAAGTTTCGGTTCCAGATCGGCTCATACATCGCGTTAGCGAAGCGCAGCGCCAGAATGTTTTGCACTGTCTCTTTGCCGAGATAATGGTCGATACGGAAGATCGAATCGGGCGGGAACGCCGATTCAAGCACATCGTTGAGTTCACGAGCCGAGGCCAGGTCGTGTCCGAACGGCTTCTCAATGATCACACGTCGCCAGCGCTGGTCGTCCTCTGTGCGGTCGACGAGGCCAGAACTCGAGAGGTGCTTCGCAACCTCGGGAAACGCGGTTGGCGGAATCGAGAGGTAGAACGCGTGATTGCCCATCGTGCCGCGCTCGCGGTCAAGAGTCTCAACCGTGTCGCGCAACCGATCGTAGGCCTCGGGATCGTCAAACTGCCCCTGCACGAAGCGAATGCCCTCCGCGAGCTGCTGCCACGTTTCCTCCCGGAAAGGCGTTCGCGCGTACTTGCGCACGGCATCGTGCACGATCTCAGCGAAGTCGCGGTCCTTCCAGTCGCGTCGCGCAAACCCCACGAGCGCGAAGCCCGGCGGAAGCAGTCCGCGATTCGCGAGATCGTAGACCGCCGGCATGAGCTTCTTACGCGACAGGTCGCCGGTCACACCGAAGATGACGAGCGCGCTCGGCCCCGCAATGCGGCTGAGCCTCGGGTCATCTACTGAACGCAGAGGGTTGGAAGGAAGGTGCATCCCAGCCTTTCTCAAAAATCGCGGGGGCTCACGTTGCTGCACTCATAATCCGAATCGCGAATCCGGCCGCCTTAGGCGTGGCACTCGGATCAGAAACTACCCACCGGGCAGTTTCAAATCGCGAATCCGACCGCTTTCAGCGGGGCACTCGGATCAGAAACTACCCACCGGGCAGTTTCAAATCGCGAATCCGACCGCTTTCAGCGGGGCACTCGGATCAGAAACTGCCCACTGGGCAGTTTCAAATCGCGAATCCGAGTGCCCTCATCATGTCACGGCCGTCGTCGGTGATGCGCTCGGGCGTCCACGGCGGCATCCACACCCAGTTGATGCGGAATGCCGTGACGAGACCGTCGAGCGCCTCTGCGATGTCGTTCTCGATGACATCGGTCAGCGGGCATCCAGCGCTCGTGAGCGTCATGCTGATGACGAGGGCGTCGTGTTCCTCGTCGAACGCCAGATCGTAGATCAGACCGAGATCGACAATGTTCACGCCGAGCTCGGGGTCCGAGACGTTTTTCAATGCCTCGTACGCCTGCTCGCGGAACTCCGGGTCAATCGACTGGGGCACCGTGGTGGTTTCCTCGCTCATGCGGCCAGCCTACGCCCTAGGCGCTTTCGAGGAAGCGGTCGTAGCCCTCTTCCTCGAGGCGATTTGCGAGCTCGGGCCCGCCCTCTTCGGCGACGCGGCCGTTGACAAACACGTGCACGAAGTCGGGCTCGATGTACCGCAGGATGCGGGTGTAGTGGGTGATGAGCAGCACGCCAAGGCCGGTGTTCTGCTTGGCGCGGTTCACTCCCTCAGAGACGATCTTCAGCGCGTCAACGTCGAGGCCAGAGTCGGTCTCGTCGAGCACGGCGAACTTCGGCTTCAACAGCTCGAGCTGCAGAATCTCATTGCGCTTCTTCTCGCCGCCCGAGAAGCCCTCGTTAACATTACGCGCGGCGAAGGACTCGTCCATACGCAGATTGCCCATGGCCGCCTTCACGTCCTTCATCCAGGTACGGATGGGGGGCGCTTCGCCGTCGATCGCGGTCTTCGCGGTGCGCAAGAAGTTCGCGTTGGTGACGCCGGGAATCTCGACCGGGTACTGCATGGCGAGGAACACGCCAGCCTGAGCGCGCTCATCGACGCCCATTTCGAGTACCTCTTCGCCGTCGAGCAGGATCGACCCGCTCGTGACCTCGTAGCGCGGGTGGCCTGCGATCGCGTAAGCGAGCGTCGACTTGCCCGAGCCGTTCGGGCCCATGATCGCGTGCGTCTCGCCTTGCTTAATCGTCAGGTCGACACCCTTCAGGATCTGCTTGGCACCCTGCTCGGTCTCGACGCTGACGTGCAGGTCCTTGATTTCAAGAACGGAGCTCATGTGTTAAATCTCTTTCGTAACGTTGGGGTCGATGTACACGTCGCCGTCTTCGATCTCGACGACAAAAACGGGAACCGGCTCATAAGCCGGGAAATTCTCGGGGGCGCCAGTGACGAGCGAGAACGCGGAGCCGTGCGCCCAGCACTCCAACGTGTCGCCGTCGACGAACCCCTCGGAGAGGCTGACCTGACCGTGACTGCAGGTGTCACCGATCGCATGCACTGCGCCGGTTCCGTCGAGCACGATAGCGATCGGCACATCATCAACGACCACGCGGGTCGCCTGATCTTGCACGAGATCGCCTACGGCGAGCACCTTTTGCCTCGGCATCAGCGCACTGAACCCGCGAGTTCGGCGTCGACAGCGGCCTGCAGGCGCTCCTCCGTCGCCGCATCACCGATCTTCGCGATGACCTCGGCCAAGAACCCGCGCACAACAAGCTTGCGGGCCTCTTCGGCCGAAATGCCGCGGCTCTGCAGATAGAAGATGTGCTCGTCATCAAAGCGGCCGGTCGCGCTCGCGTGACCCGCACCCTCGATGTCACCGGTCTCGATTTCGAGGTTCGGAATCGAATCAGCGCGCGTGCCCTCGGTGAGAACCAGGTTGCGGTTCTGCTCATAGCTGTCTGTGCCCGCGGCGTTGTTCCGAATCAGCACGTCGCCGATCCACACCGTGTGCGCACCTTCGCCCTGCAGCGCACCCTTATAGGTGACCCTGCTGCGTGTGTGTGGAGCATCGTGATCCATGTAGACCTGGTGCTCAAGGTGCTGGCCAGCGTCAGCGAAGTATGCGCCGAGCGCCTCGCCGTTCGCGCCCTCGTGGTCGAGGTGGATCGACGGGTTCAAACGAACGACGCCGCCGCCGAGAGAGACAACGATGTGCGTGAGCGAGGCGTCACGGCCCACGCTCGCGAAGTGGCTCGCGAGCTGGATCGCTTCTTCGTTCCACTGCTGGACACTCACGACGGTGAGCTTCGCGCCGTCACCGACGACAATCTCGAGGTTCTCCGAGAGCTGAGCTGCACCCGTGTTCTCAATGATTACGAGGCCCTGCGAGTTCGGCGTCGCCTCGATGACGGTGTGCGCCGCGCGCGGAGCTGCGTCGAGGGAGTCGCGTGTGATGACCGCGGTCACCGACTCCTCAGACGAGACCGTAACGAGGTGAGCCTCGCCGAACGCCGACCAGGCAGCGGCCGAACCGCGCTCTTCTGGCGTTCCGGCGCGACCGATGCGGGAGTCATCACGGGCGATCCACTCGGAGGTCACGCCAGCGATATCGGTGACCGATACCGGCAGGCGCGATCCGTCGAGTTCGCCGTTCAACAGCGCGTCGAGCTTGGCGACGGGCGTGTACTTCCACACTGCTTCGCGGCCGGTGACCTCTGCAAAGTCGGCGACATCGGTCGACTTCGGTCGATCCGAACGCGTTTGCACAGGTATGCGATTAGCCCAGTCCCCGTCGGAGTGCTCGGTCAGTCCGTGCTGAGCCGTTTCCTTCGATGCAACAGCTTGCGTCATTATCCGACGGATCCTTCCATGCCCATCTCGATGAGCTTGTTCAGTTCGAGGGCGTACTCCATGGGCAACTCACGGGCGATCGGCTCGATGAAGCCGCGCACGATCATTGCCATGCCCTCTTCTTCGGCCATACCGCGGCTCATGAGGTAGAAGAGTTGCTCTTCACTCACGCGTGACACCGTGGCCTCGTGGCCGAGTTCCGCGTCGTCGGTGCGAATATCAATCGCTGGGTATGTGTCGCTGCGCGAAATCGTGTCGACGAGTAGCGCGTCACACACCACGGAATTCGCAGAGTGGCGCGCGTTCGCTTCAATGCGCACTTCACCACGGTAGCCGGTGCGGCCGCCGCCACGAGCGATCGACTTAGCGAGGATCGAAGACTTCGTGTTCGGCGCAAGATGGATCATCTTCGCGCCCGTGTCCTGGTGCTGCCCGGGACCTGCGAAAGCAACCGAGAGCGTTTCGCCCTTGGCATGCTCGCCAGTGAGGTAGATCGACGGGTATTTCATCGTGACCTTAGAGCCGATGTTGCCGTCGACCCACTCCATAGTCGCGCCCTCTTCAGCGATCGCGCGCTTCGTGACGAGGTTGTACACGTTCGTCGACCAGTTCTGGATGGTCGTGTACCGCACGCGGGCGTTCTTCTTCACGATGATCTCAACGACAGCCGAGTGCAGCGAATCCGATTTGTAGATCGGGGCGGTGCAGCCCTCGATGTAGTGCACGTAGCTGCCCTCGTCGGCAATGATCAGCGTGCGCTCAAACTGACCCATGTTTTCCGTGTTGATGCGGAAATAGGCCTGCAGCGGAATCTCGACGTGTACACCCTTCGGCACGTACACGAAGGAACCGCCCGACCACACAGAGGTGTTCAACGCAGCGAACTTGTTATCACCGGACGGGATGACCGTGCCGAAGTACTGTTCGAAGATCTCGGGGTGCTCTTTAAGCGCGGTGTCCGTATCGAGGAAGATGACGCCCTGCTCCTCCAGATCCTCGCGGATCTGGTGGTAGACGACCTCAGACTCATACTGAGCAGCGACACCCGCGACGAGGCGCTGGCGCTCAGCCTCGGGAATACCGAGACGCTCGTAGGTCTCTTTGATCTCCTCGGGAAGCTCTTCCCAGGTCGTCGCCTGCTTCTCCGTAGAACGGACGAAGTATTTGATGTTGTCGAAGTCGATCGCTGAGAGATCAGCTCCCCACGCCGGCATTGGCTTGCGATCGAAGATCTGCAGCGCCTTGAGTCGACGCTTCAGCATCCACTCGGGCTCGTTCTTCAACGCCGAGATTTCGCGCACGACCTGCTCGCTCAGCCCGCGCTTTGCGATTGCGCCCGCCTCGTCGCTGTCGTGCCAGCCGAATTCGTACTGGCCCAAGCCTTCGAGCTCGGGTCGGTCGATCAGTACCTCAGGCATGATCCCTCCCTCTTCTTCGTCTCGCCCGGGAAACCGTGGCCGAGCCGGAGGGATCCGGCCGGTGGAGTGCGCGAGCTCCGTGAGTGGACGCACACATCGGGTTCCCTGCAGCGGTGCAGTATTCTGGGCGTCGAACGGGGCCGAGGTAATTCGATGCGGAGCATCGAACCATCGCATTGCCGTTCGCAACCACAGCTTCCCATTCTACAGGTTTCCGATTCATTCGGGGGATGTCCGCTCAGGGCGTCGCACAACACTGGGAGGCAGCCGAGAGGAGACTCGTTGTCCAGCGCGCCCACTGCCAGCACACCCCGCACACGGATTGATTCCCGTGGCTTCGGCACTCCCTCGCGCTTCCTGCGCGTGATGGCGTGGGTGTCGTTTGTGCTGAACACCGTCATCATCGGAACGGGCGGCGCCGTTCGCCTCACCGGCTCGGGGCTCGGGTGCCCGAACTGGCCGCTCTGCGCGCCGGGATCGCTCATCCCCACCGAGGAGCTGAGCTATCACTCACTGATCGAGTTCGGAAACCGCACGATCTCCGGGCCCTTGCTCATCAGCGCCATTCTGGTCGTCATATTGACGTGGCGGATTCGCGCGTCGCGGCGAGATCTGTTCAGCATCTCCGTGGTGGTGCTCGGCCTTGTCCTGCTGCAGGCACTGATCGGCGGCATCATTGTGTGGTTGCACTTGAATGCGAACCTCGTCGGCATCCACTACGTCATCTCGCTTTCGCTCGTGTGCATCACGGCGGCGTACCTCGCGCGGATGTATGACGTCGCGGGGCCCAGAGAGCGCGCGGTTCCTCAAGCCTTTGCGATCCTGACCCATATCACGACGTTCGTGATGGCAATCACCGTCATCGTGGGTGTGCTGACGACGGGATCGGGCCCGCACTCGGGCGACTCGACGATTCAGCGCGACGGTATCGATGCGCTCCTGATGAGCCACATCCACTCGTGGCCGGGCTACGCAGCGTTCGCGCTGACGCTGACGCTGCTCGTGTGGGCGGCCGCCCGTCGACTGCGACCGCTGCGCTGGATCATCGTGCTGTTCGCCGCGCTCATCGTGCAGATCGCTCTTGGCATTTACCAGGCCCGCAATGGGCTCCCGGCGCTGTCGGTGGGCATACACATGGTGCTCGCGGCCCTCACCGCGGCAACAATGACGGTCGTCGTGCTCCGCCTGAAGCGCCCCGCCACAAAGCTCGAGGCCTAGGCCAGGGCCTCTCCTCACTTCCCTTCCCCTTCCTTCCCTCCTTTGCCCTTCGCGGGTGAGCAATTTTTGACACTTTCACACCTTGGGGTGACCAAAATTGCTCACCCGCGAGGTGAGGGGCTGCGGGAGTCGGGCGCGTCAGCGAGTTTGAGCTGCGGGATCGCTGACTCCGTGGGAGCGCTTGGCGGATAACGCTCCTCGAGGAGCTTGGCGAGCGGCGGGCGTGGGCGCCGGGGCACTCGGTCCAAAAACTTCAACATGCGTTGCGCAAGTCCACGGTAGTCATGAAGCACGTCTTCTCGATGCACGATCATGACTCGCCAACCGGCGTCGCGTGCGGCCTCGAGTCGACGGATGTCCTTCAGGTACTGACTTCGCACCGTGCGATGCTGTTCGCCGTCGTATTCGATGATTCGTTTGACCGCGACATCACCGAGGTCGAAACGCCCGATCCAAGTCCCGTTCGCATCGCGCACCTCGAGTTGCAGTTCAAGGTCGTCGATGCCAACCCGATATCCAACGATTCGTGTCAACGATTCCATTCGGGACTCTGCGCCGTCGCGGGCAAGCTTCGCGACTTGCCGCAATCGCCGGGCTCCCGGGCCTTGAGCTTGCTCCGAAAACTGACGGAGGCCGTCGATGCGGGTGGATGACATGTGGACTCCAGTCGCATGCCCCAATCGGACCAAGTGATCCGCAGCGACGACAAGCTCAACGAACGGAATTCCGCTCGCCGCTGCCTGAAGCAACGCCTGCAGAGGCTCAACCACAGGAAGTCGCATTCCGCGCCGTGCGGGCTCGAAACGAGTCGCACTGAGGAACACTATTCGTTCGCTCCGCTTGCGGCGGTGTCCCCGGACCCCGACGCACCGAACCTGCCCGCGATCTAGACGCGATTCGACATCAACGGGGCAATCGTGAAGGACCCGGATCGGGCAGCCGAATAGGGCGAGCGCGGTGACGTGGCTGAAGCACTCCCCCGGCCGCAAGCGCGGCACATAGTTGACGGCTCGTTCGGCGAGCGAGGGTCCGCCACTTGAGACCACGCGAACTCCAGAAAAGGGTGCCGCGAGAGAACGATGACGCAGTGCGCGTGCTGTGAGGTTGCGCGCGGCCTCGTCCGAAGTGAGAAATGGTCTGTCTCCGAATATCGCGCGGACATGTTCAATGTGTGTCATGCACCCAGGTTCGGGGTCGCCGACGAGTCCGTGCGAGTAATCCACAGGCACGCCACCAAATAGGTAGCGTGCGCGAATCCGACCCCTCTGTGAGCGACGCTGTCTCGCTCAAGTCCCACGCGGGAACTTACCCACCACTCCCCGAGGCCCGTGCGAGGCCACTCGCCTCTCGGGTGAGCAATATTTGACGCGGATCGGGCCGAAAGTGACAGAAATTGCTCACCCGCGAAGGGGTGAGCAGGACCCCAAGCCTCAGGCCCAAACCCCCAAGCCCCGAGAGCCGTAGCTAGAAGGGCAGCAGCGCGTCGATCGCGATCGCTAGGGAGATGATCGAGAGGTAGATGTTGGCCGTGTGGAAGACCTGCATCGGCTTGCCTGATTCACCGCGAATCGCGTGCCCGTAGAGTCGGTGCGCCTGCACGATGAAGTAGCCACCGAAGACGAGCGACGCGACCGTATACGTCCACCCCATCTCAGCAACAGGAATGAGGAGCAGGCTCGCCGCCACAGTCGCCCACGTGTACAAAATCACCTGGAGGCCGACGGTGACCCGCCCGCGCACGACACCCAGCATGGGCACGCCAGCCGCGGCATAGTCGTTGCGGTACTTCATTGACAGGGGCCAGTAGTGCGCCGGCGTCCACAGGAAGATGACGAGAAACAGCACCCACGCTGGCCAGTCGAGCGAGCCGGTCACAGCCGCCCATCCGATCAGCACCGGGAAGCAACCCGCGATACCGCCCCACACGATGTTCTGCTCGCTGTGGCGCTTCAACACGATCGTGTAGATCACCACGTAGAAGAAGATGGCGCCAGCCGAGAGGGCCGCCGCGAGCAGATTTGTCGTAACAGCGAGCCAGACGACCGAGAAGATTCCCATGACCCACGAGAAAATCAGCGCGTTGCGATCCGAGATCTCGCCCGTGACAAGCGGACGGTTCTCAGTGCGCTTCATCTTGCGATCCATGTCGCGATCGATGTAGCAGTTGAACGCGCCAGCTGATCCGGCACTCATCGCCCCGCCGACCAGCGTCGCGAGCACTAGCCAGAGGTTAGGCAGCCCACCCTGCGCCAGAATCATCGCCGGCACCGTGACCACGAGCAGCAGCTCCATCACGCGAGGTTTCGTCAGAGAGACGTAGTTCTTGACCGTGCGGCCGAACGACGGTCGCCCGGCGGTGGCTCGGGCCTGAGTCTGGGCTGGATTCTGCGTGGACATCACCCCCTATGGTACCTCGCTGTTCGATAAGATTGTGCCGGGGAGCGCCAAGGCGGCGCAGGCCTCATTCCGGTCGGAAAGGAACGTCTTGGCGAACGAACTGCAGTGGGATGAACTCGACGATCGCGCGGTAGACACCGCGCGTGTACTCGCGGCTGACGCCGTGGAAAAGGTGGGCAACGGCCACCCGGGCACGGCGATCAGCCTGGCCCCGGTCTCCTACCTCTTGCACCAGAAGGTGCTGCGTCACGACCCGTCCGACCCACACTGGGTTGGCCGAGACCGCTTCATCCTGTCGGTGGGGCACTCTTCGCTGACGCAGTACGTGCAGCTTTACCTCGGTGGCTACGGGCTTGAGCTCGAAGACCTCGAGTCGCTGCGCACCTGGGGCTCGAAGACTCCGGGTCACCCTGAGTTCGGCCACACCGACGGCGTTGAAATCACTACCGGCCCACTTGGCCAGGGACTCGCATCGGCAGTGGGGTTCGCGTACGCGGCTCGCTACGAGCGCGGCCTGTTCGATCCCCAGGCAGCACCGGGCACGAGCCCGTTCGACCACTTCGTCTACGTGGTGGCCGGCGACGGCGATCTGCAGGAGGGCGTGACCAGCGAAGCGTCGTCGCTCGCGGGCCATCAGGAGCTCGGCAACCTCATCGCCATTTACGATTCCAACCAGATCTCAATTGAAGACGACACGAACATCTCGTTCTCCGAGGACGTCGCGAAGCGCTATGACTCCTATGGCTGGCAGGTCATCGAGGTCGACTGGAAGAAGACCGGAGCATACGTCGAAGACGTCTCAGAACTCTATGCGGCCATCCAATCGGCGCAGGCTGAGACGACGAAGCCCTCTCTCATTATTGTCAAGACGATCATCGGCTGGCCCTCACCCGGCAAGCAGAACACCGGCGGCATTCACGGCTCGAAGCTGGGCGCCGAAGAGCTGGCCGGGCTGAAGACCGCCCTCGGGTTCGACCCCGAACAGCACTTCGCTGTGGCGCCAGAGGTGATTGCTCACACGCGTGAGGCCGTGCAGCGGGGCGCCGACAAGCGCGCTGAGTGGCAGCTCGGATTTGACGCCTGGGCTGCAGCGAACCCCGAGCACAAAGCGCTCTTCGATCGCGTGGAATCACAGCAGTTGCCGGACGGCGCTTTCGAGGCGCTGCCCACATTCGAACCTGGCGAGAGCATCGCCACACGCGCTGCGAGCGGCAAGGTGCTTGCGGCACTCGGTCCGATCATGCCCGAGCTGTGGGGTGGCTCTGCTGACCTCGCCGGATCGAACAACACGACGATCCCCGGCGTGCCGTCCTTCGTACCCGTCGAGCGTTCCACCGGTGCGTGGCAGGGTGATCCCTACGGCCGCGTGCTGCACTTCGGCATTCGCGAGCACGCCATGGGCGCGATCCTGAACGGTATTCAGCTGCACGGAAAGACCCGCAGCTACGGTGGCACGTTCCTGATTTTCAGCGATTACATGCGGCCCGCAGTGCGACTCGCGGCGCTGATGAATGTGCCGTCGATCTTCGTCTGGACGCACGATTCGATCGCGCTCGGTGAAGACGGCCCGACACACCAGCCCATTGAGCAGCTGGCGACTCTGCGCGCGATTCCGAACCTTGCAGTCGTGCGCCCCGCCGACGCGAACGAAACCGCGATCGCGTGGCACGAAATGCTCACCCGCACCGCCGGCCCCACCGGCATCGCGCTCACTCGCCAGAATGTCCCGGTGCTGCCGCGCGGTGGCGACTTCGCGTCGGTCGAGGAGGCAACCGATGGCGTGCGCCGCGGCGCGTACGTGCTCGCCGACTCCCCCACCGGTTCGGTCGACGTGCTGCTCATCGGCACGGGTTCCGAGGTGCAGCTCGCCGTTGAGGCACGCGAGCGTCTGGCCGCAGACGGCATCGGCGCGCGCGTCGTTTCGGCGCCGAGCCTGGAGTGGTTCGCCGAGCAGACCGAGGAGTACCGCGAGAGCGTACTGCCCAAGTCTGTTACTGCCCGCGTGAGCGTCGAAGCCGGGCTCTCACTCGGCTGGGAACGCTTCGTCGGCGATCGCGGCCGCTCGGTGTCGATCGAGCACTTCGGCGCCTCCGCCGACTACGAGACCCTCTTCCGCGAGTTCGGCATCACGACCGACGCAGTTGTCGCAGCAGCGCGCGCGTCGATCGCTGCCTGAACCCGCCCTCCCGAAAGGAATATCACTCAGTGTCAAATTCCCACACCGCCGCCCTCAGCGAGGCCGGCGTCAGCATCTGGCTCGACGACCTGTCGCGCCGCCGCCTCGAGAGCGGCGAACTGGCCTCCCTCGTTGAGACGCTCAATGTTGTCGGCGTCACCACGAACCCGACGATCTTCGCGAACGCAATCGGTGGGGGCGACGGTTACGGCGACCGCCTTGCTGACGCTGCCGCCCGTGGCCTCGACGCCGATGCCGCGATTGTCGAGTTGACGACCGCTGACGTCGCCGACGCGTGCGATCTGCTCACCGGGGTGTACGCCGACACGAACGGCCGCGATGGCCGTGTCTCGATCGAAGTTGAGCCCGGCCTCGCCCGCGATACCGCCGGCACCGCTCAGCAGGCTCGCGAGCTCTGGGCTCGCGTCGATCGCCCGAACGCAATGATCAAGATTCCGGCAACGGTCGAGGGTCTCGACGCGATCACCGAGACCATTGCCGCTGGAATCAGCGTCAATGTGACGCTGATCTTTAGCCTTGAGCGCTACCGTCAGGTCATCAACGCCTACCTCGCTGGACTCGAGCGTGCGCGTGCCGCCGGCATCGATATCTCGACGATCCACTCGGTCGCTTCGTTCTTCGTGTCACGCGTCGATTCAGAGGTCGACCGTCGACTGCGGGAGGTCGGCACGCCCGAGGCGCTCGCGCTCACCGGCCAGGCTGGCATCGCCAACGCGCGTCTCGCGTACGAGGTGTTCGAGCAGTCGTTCGCGAGCGAGCGAGCCAGCTTCCTCGTGGGGCTTGGCGCGAACCCGCAGCGTCCGTTGTGGGCCTCGACCGGTGTGAAAGATCCCGCGCTCGTCGACACCGCGTACGTCACGGGTCTCATCGCGCCGAACACGGTCAACACGATGCCCGAGGCGACGCTGCAGGCGTTTGCCGATCACGGCCACGCACCCGGAAACACGATTTCGGGAGCGTATCTCGAGTCCAACCAGGTGCTGAATGCGATCGACGCCCAGGGCGTCGACTATGCAGAGGTGACCGAGCTGCTCGAGCAGGAAGGCCTGCAGAAGTTCGACGCCTCCTGGGCCGAGCTGCTGGGCACGGTGGAGCAGGCACTTCGAGAGGCACGCTGAGCATGGCACTCGAAGTGACCATCGCCGAGGGTGTCGCGAACTCGGAGGAAAGCGCTTCCGCTCTCGAATCGCTCGTCACCGATCGCGTCGCGAGTCGCATTTTCGCGCACGACGCAACGCTCTGGGGCGAAGCCGCGGAGGCGGAGGCTGCAGTGCGCCTCGGATGGACCGACGTCGCCGAGGCCGCGAACGCGCTGATCCCCGAGATCGAGTCCCTTCGAAGCGATCTACAGGCGGCCGGCGTCGACCGCATCGTGCTGTGCGGCATGGGCGGCTCAAGCTTGGCCCCCGCCGTCATCACGCGCTGGGCGGGAGTTGATCTCACCATGATCGACTCCACGCATCCAGACGTCGTGCGACGCGCGCTTGCCGGCGATCTCGCTCGCACCACAGTCGTGGTGAGTTCGAAGTCGGGCGGCACTATCGAGACCCGCAGCCACCTCGCCGCGTTTGAAGCGGCGTTCCGCACTGCGGGCATCGAGCCCACGGAGCGCGTCGTGATCGTGACGGACCCGGGTTCACCGCTCGAAGCAGATTCACGCGCGGCGGGCCGTCGAGTCTTTACCGCCGATCCGAACGTCGGAGGCCGTTTTTCGGCTTTGACGGCGTTCGGCCTTGTGCCTTCGGGCCTCGCGGGAGCCGATCTGCGCGCACTCGTCGCCGAAGCGGAAGCCGTGCGGGAGACGCTCGCGGTTGATTCAGCCGAGAACCCGGCGCTGCGCCTTGCGACCGCCGTCGCCACCGGACTCCCCCGGCGCTTCGTGCTGGCAGTAACCGAGATCGGCTCAGCCAGCTGGGGGCTCGGTCACTGGATCGAGCAGCTCGTCGCTGAGTCAACGGGTAAAGACGGCCACGGTGTCTTGCCCATCGCCCTCGAAACGGGCGCGCCCGAACTCGCTGAGGTTCCCGAGAGCGCGATCGTCGTCACTATTGCAGGAGACGGGGAAGACGCTGCGCGAGCAACTGACTCACGCACCGCAATTGCCGTCTCGGGCACTCTGGGCGCGCAGCTGCTGACCTGGGAGGTTGCCACAGCAGTTCTCGGCAGATTGATGGGCATCGACCCGTTCAATCAGCCCGACGTTGAATCAGCGAAGGTTGCCGCGCGCAGCGCACTCGACAGTGACGCTGCCGATGCGGGTGACGGCGGCCGCGTACTCACAGACCTCGCCGGGGCGAGCCTGGTCGCGGCGCCCGAGGGCTCCGACATCACAGACGCTGCAGGGCTGATCGCGCAGCTGCGCGAAGCCGCACGTGGTGCAGGGTATGTGTCGGTTCAGGCATACCTCGATCCTCAGGGCGACGAGGCGGCTCCGCTGCAGAGTCTGCGCGACGAACTCGCAGAACAGCTCGCGAAGCCGGTGGCACTCGGGTGGGGGCCGAGCTACTTGCACTCGACCGGTCAGCTCCATAAGGGCGGGCCTGCGGAAGCGGCGTTCCTCCAGCTCACGGCGCAGGATCTCACACCGCTCCCCATCCCCGGCTCCGAGCGAGGCTTCGACGCTCTTATTGCCGCGCAAGCGCGCGGCGACCGCACCGTACTCGCCGAGCGCGGCAGGCCGGTGTTCGCGCTCTCGTGCCCTGACCCCGCGGCGACCGTCACAGCGCTCATCGCGGCGCTCGACCAGGACTGATCGAAGCGAGCAGCCGCCCGCAACACGGCGCACACAACACAGAAACGCACAGAGAAGGGCCCCGGGCAACTGCCCGGGGCCCTTCTCTGTGTTGTCGACTGCGGTAGCGGTCTACGCCGACTTGCGTGCGGTGCCGCGACGCGTGCGGAGCTTCTGGAGTGCCGCCTCGAGCAGCTCCTCCGCCTCCTCGGGCGTGCGACGCTCTTTCACATACGCGAGGTGCGTCTTGAAAGGCTCGTTCTTCGGGAGCAACGGCGGATTCTCTTTGTCGCGCCCGGCCGGAAGGCCGGTCGTTGGAGAATCAATCTGCTCGGGAATGTCTTCGGTCGGAACGTCCGCTGCGAAGTAGCGAACGGTCTCATTGCCGAGGGCGTCCCAATATGAAATCTGCGTGCGTTCGGCGCGTGAGCCGTGATCCTTCTCCCCCATGGGGCCGGAACCGACGCGTGCGCCACGGATGGCGTTACTGCCTGCCACGAATTACCTTTCTGCTGCTGTCGGAGTCTGCGCGTCGAACTAGACGACGGAAAAGCGCGCTATAAGCCCGAGGCCGATGATCGATGCGCCCCAGATGAGAGACACGACGACCGTAATGCGGTTGAGGTTGCGCTCCGCGACTCCCGATGAGCCGAGGCTCGAGGTCACGCCGCCACCGAACATGTCGGAGAGGCCACCACCGCGCCCCTTGTGGAGCAGGATGAACAGCGTGAGCAGCAGGCTTGTCAGCACAAGGATGACGAGCAGGATGATCTTCAGAATGAGCACGAAGTGCACCTTTCGAGGTCGCGGGCGCGTAAGGCCAACGTCCAGTATAGCGTGGAGCCGAGTTAGCCGGCCGTCACGTGCTTCTTGAACTGAATGATCCGAGTAAACTCGTCGACTTTCAGGCTCGCGCCACCGATCAGGGCGCCGTCAATATTCGGCTGTCGCATGAACCCCGCAATATTTTGACTGGCGACGGATCCTCCGTACAGTACGCGGATCGCAACCGCACGGTCGTCGCCACGTAGCTCACGCAGGTGCTCGCGCAGCGCGCGGGCGACCTCTTCGGCCTGCTCCGGAGTTGCTGCCTGACCACTGCCGATCGCCCAAACGGGCTCGTACGCGACCACAAACTCGGCATCCTGGGGAAGGTGAGCGAGCGCCGCGGTCAACTGTGCAATCGGGATCGCGGCTGCGCCGTGCTGTTCGAGGTCTTCCGCGGTCTCACCGACACAAATCATGGGCACGATGCCGGCAGCGTGCGCAGCGCGCGCTTTGAGCCCGACCGTGTCATCGCTTTCGGAGTGACCGTGACGGCGCTCGGAGTGGCCTACCAGCGCGTACCGTACGTCGAGCTTGGCGAGCATAGCTGCCGAGATATCGCCGGTGTAGGCGCCAGACTCGTGCGGCGAGACATCTTGCGCGCCCAGCGTCAGCGAGAGCTTGTCGGCGGCGAGCAGGGTCTGCACTGAGCGAAGATCGGTGAACGGCGGGAACACCGCAACCTCGGCTTCGGAGAAGTCATGACGAACATCTTTCAGACCCCACGCGAGCTTCTGCACCAGCGCGATGGCTTGGAGGTGGTCGAGATTCATCTTCCAATTGCCAGCGATCAGGGGGGTGCGATTTCCCTGCGGCAGCGGCTCCCGAATTTCAGGGACCTCGGTGTTCTGATTGGTCATGCCAGTACCTCCAAGCCGGGCAACGACTTGCCCTCCAAGTATTCAAGACTCGCACCGCCACCGGTGGAGATGTGACCGAACTGGTCGTCAGCGAAACCGAGTGCGCGCACCGCCGCGGCCGAGTCGCCACCGCCGACGACGGTGAACCCGTCGGTTTCGGTGAGGGCGCGAGCGACTGTACGCGTGCCGGCGGCAAACGCCTCGAGTTCAAACACACCCATCGGCCCGTTCCAGAACACAGTGGCAGAGTCGGCAATGATCGCCGCGAACGCTGCAGCAGAATCGGGCCCGATATCGAGCCCCAGCCCACTGGCGCCGAAGCTTGACGATTCAATGGCGTCTGCGGGGACGATCTCGTGCGCCGCGTCAGCCGCAAACTTCTCGGCAACCACGATGTCGGTCGGGAGCACGATGCGGACACCCCGCCGCTCAGCCTCGGCAAGATAGCCGCGCACCGTATCCAGTTGATCTGCCTCAAGCAGGCTGGCGGCGACCGCGTGACCCTGCGCCGCGAGGAAGGTGAACAGCATGCCGCCCCCGATGAGCAGGGTGTCTACGCGTTCCAGAAGGTGCGCGATGACGCCGAGTTTGTCGGAGACCTTCGATCCGCCGAGCACAACCGTATACGGGCGCTGCGCATCTACTGTCAGCTTTTGCAGCACTTCGAGTTCGGCTGCAACAAGCCGGCCCGCTGCGCTCGGAAGCAGCTGAGCGAGTTCGTACACGCTCGCCTGCTGCCGGTGCACCACGCCGAATCCGTCGGAGATGAACGCGTCGCCGAACGCCGCGAGTTGCTGTGCGAACGCGCGACGCTCGGACTCGTCCTTGCTCGTTTCAGCGGCGTTGAACCGCAGGTTCTCGAGGAGCACCACGTCACCGTCGGAGAGTTCGCCGACCGCCGCAGAAGCAGCGTCTCCGACCGTCTCTTCGACGAAGCGCACCGGCGCGTCCAGCAGCTCGCTCATCCGCTCCGCGACCGGCCGCAGCGAATACTGCGGGTCGGGTTCACCCTTTGGGCGGCCGAGGTGACTGATGAGCACTACTCGTGCTCCAGCCTCTCGCAACTCGCGGATCGTAGTGAGTGAGGCGCGAATGCGGCCATCATCTGAGATGACGCCGTCGCTCAGTGGGACATTGAGGTCGCAGCGGACGATGACCGTCCGGGAACGCAACGCTCCGAGTGATTCGATGGTGCGCATAGGGTGAGTGGGCTCCTCGAGGTGCGGGTGTTAGATCAGGCCGGGCGTCTGGCTGCGCGCTGCTTCAAAGCGACGCGCAACGTCCTGCCAGTTTGCGATGTTCCAGAACGCCTTCACGTAGTCGGCGCGCACGTTGAGGTAATCGAGGTAGTAGGCGTGCTCCCAGACATCGAGCTGCAGCAGCGGAACGGTGCCAGCCGGGAGGTTGCCCTGCTGGTCAAACAGCTGCACGATGTTCGCGCGCTGACCGAGCGTGTCCCATGCGAGCACTGCCCAGCCCGAGCCCTGAACGCCGAGCGCGGTCGCGGTGAAGTGGGCCTGGAACTTCTCGAAATCGCCGAAGTACTCGTCGATCGCGGCTGCGAGCTCACCCTCGGGGCGATCCCCACCCTCGGGCGACAGGTTGTTCCAGAAGATGGTGTGGTTGACGTGGCCGCCCAGGTTGAACGCGAGGTCTTTCTCCAGCTTGTTCACCGAGGCAAGGTTGCCCGATTCGCGAGCCTCGGCGAGCTGATCCAGCGCCGTATTTGCACCGGTCACGTAGGCCTGATGGTGCTTGTCGTGGTGCAACTGCATGATCTTGCCGCTGATGTGCGGCTCGAGAGCGGCGTAATCATAGGGAAGCTCGGGAAGTGAGTAGGCGGCCATGGGCGATCCAATCTCTAGATGAACAGTTGTCAGATTCAGTCTATGGCGCAGCATCTCGCAGTGGTGGGAAAGGCGTCAGGTGACACCCGGGATTGTCCCGCTGTTCGCCAGCCGCTAAATTGCGTCGAGTTCTTCGGGCAGGCTCGCCTCGGTGCCGGGCACGCCGCGCACCTCTGCTTCTTTGTCTGCCATCGCCAACAGGCGACGAATGCGGCCCGCGACAGCGTCTTTAGTGAGCGGCGGATCAGCCCGAGCTCCGAGGTCGTCAAGGCTTGCCTCGCGGTGCGTCAGGCGCAGTTCGCCCGCATACCGGAGGTGCTCAGGGATTCCCTCGCCGAGCAGTTCCATGGCTCGCTCGACGCGCGCACACGCGGCGACGGACGCCTGCGCGGAGCGGCGAAGGTTTGCATCGTCGAAGTTCACCAGGCGGTTCGCTGTGGCACGCGTTTCGCGCGCGCGACGGAGTTCATCCCAGCTTGTGCGTGCCTGGTCGGCACCGATGAGCCCGAGCATTTCGCTAATCGCTTCGCTGTCGCGAATGAGCACCTTGTTCTGCCCGCGAATTTCGCGGCTCTTCGCGTCGACGCCGATGCGGCTCGCAGCGCCAACGAGAGCCATCGCGACCTCGTTGCTCGGGCACACGATCTCGAGATTCGCGGAGCGACCGGGGGCGGTGAGCCCACCGCGGGCAAGGAACGCACCGCGCCAGATTGCCGCGAGTTCGGGCTGGGCGCCCGTGGTCAATCGGTTGGGCAAACCGCGGATCTGACGTCGGCGCTGATCGAGCAGGCCGAGCTGACGGGCGAGCGTTTCGCCGTCAAGGACGCGAACGAGAAACTGCGGGGCGCCGGGGCGTGTGCTCGACGGGGGCAACTGCTTTGCATCCGAGCGGATGCCGTAGAGCTCGGCGAGGTCTTTACGCACGCGCTGCACGATCTGCGGGGTGTGCAGCTCGGCTTCCAGCGCGATCCGGCCGGAGATGGTGTGCAGCCCGCCTGCAAGACGGAGGATCGTGGCGACCTCGGCAACGCGTTCTCCGGTGCTCTGCACCGGGATTCGCACGAGTTCGCTCTTGACCTCGGGGGTAGACAGCACGAATGGGGTCCTTTCGGAGACAGTGTTTCGATGAATCGGTCGGCGTGTAAAACGTCGACTATTCGCGACCGAGGTCGCGGTGGCGCAGGCTCACGCTTACGCCGGGAAGCCCAGCAAGTCGGTCGGCAAGCTCTCGAGCGGTAGCGACCGAGCGGTGCTTACCGCCGGTGCAGCCTACCGCGAGCGAGGCGTGCCGCTTGTTTTCACGTTGGAATCCGGCGAGCACCGGGGTGAGGGCGGCCACGTAGTGATCGAGGAACTCCGCCGCGCCTTCGCGGCCGAGCACATACTCTTTCACTTCGGGATCGACCCCGGTCAGCGACCGGAGCTCGGGTTCCCAGAACGGATTCGGGAGGAAGCGCATGTCGACCATCAGGTCGACATCCGTGGGAGCCCCGTACTTAAACCCAAAACTCGATACGGAGAGCTGCAGCCCGGGTGTGTTGTCGTCAGAGAACAACTCACGGGTCGCGGTAGACAGTTCATGCACGTTGTACCGTGACGTATCGATGACGACGTCACACGAGGCGCGCAGTTCTTGCAGCCGCTCACGTTCGAGACGGATCCCCTCAAGGAGGCTCTGCTCTTCGCCCTGGAGCGGGTGCGGTCGACGCACTGCTTCATAGCGCCGCACGAGAATTTCGTCTGTCGCATCGAGGAACACGACGCGCACGGTGGCATTGTCACGGAGCTCGTCGACCGTCGCCTGAATATCTGCAAACAAATCGCGACCGCGCACATCGACGACGGCCACAATGCGCGGGAGCGCCCCGCCAGAGCGGTCAGCCATGTCGGCCAGCGTCTTCAGCATGGGAAGCGGAAGGTTGTCTACGACGTACCACCCGAGATCTTCGAGCGTGTTCGCGACCGTGCTGCGACCGGCACCGGACATACCGGTGACGATGAGGATCTCTTGCCGCGATACCGTGTCGTTCATGGGCCGAGTTCCTCCCCCTGCTTCGCTTCAGACTGAGCCTCTAGCTTAGCGCCAGACGCAGTGTCCGTTCGCAGATGGCCGATGATCTGCTCTGCAAGCTTCGGCCCGACACCGGGAGCTGCAGAAAGCTCCGCGAGTGATGCGGCGCGCAAGCGAGTCACCGAGCCGAAATACTTGAGCAGCGCCTGCACCCGCTTGGGGCCGAGCCCCGGGATCTCCGAGAGGCGACTTGAGATTGATGTGCTGCGGCGCTGGCGCTGGAAGGTAATCGCAAATCGGTGTGCCTCGTCGCGCACCCGCTGCACGAGAAACAGGGCCTCACTTGTGCGCGGCAGAATGACGGGGAACGGGTCGCCGGGCAACCAGATCTCTTCCAGCCGCTTTGCAATGCCGCACAGTGCAATGTCGGTGATTCCCGCCTCGGCGAGCGCGCGTGCGGCGGCCTTCACCTGTGGCTCGCCGCCGTCGACAATGAGCAGCTGCGGTCGATCCCGATAAATACCCGACGGTTCCACTCCGGCCTCGCGCGCAGCATTCAGCTGGGCCGCACGGCGAGACACAACCTGGTAGATCGAGTCGGTGTCGTCGGTCGTCTGCTCGATCCGATATTTACGATAGGCGCCCTTCGCGGGGAGTCCGTCTTCGAACACCACGAGCGATGCCACGACACCCGTGCCTTGCAGGTGAGACACGTCGATGCATTCGATGCGCAGTGGCGCCTCGTCCATGTCGATCGCACGCTGGAGCTCAGCGAGAGCATCCGTGCGCGCGGTCAGGTCTGCCGCTCGTTTCAGCTTGTGGCGGATCAGGTGCTCCCCCGCATTGCGCACGGCGCGATCCATGAGCTGCACCTTGTCGCCGCGTTCGGGGATGCGAATCGTGACGCGGCCGCGCCGGGGACGCCTGGCGCCGAGTGCTTCTTCGAGCGCCGCGGCATTTGCCGGAAGCTGCGGTACCAGAATCTGCGGCGGCGGTTCACGCTCGCCCTCGTACGCCGACTGCAGCACCTGCTCAAGCAGCGTCTCGGGGGAATCGTCGAGCTCGACGTCGACGATCCAGCTGCGCTCGCCTCGGATGCGGCCGCCCCGGATGATGAACTGATGCGCCGACGCGGCGAGTTCGTCAGACCGCAGCCCAAACACGTCGAGGTTCACGTCGAGTCCGAGCACGACCGCGTTTTTCTCCATCACGTGTTCGACAGCTTGGGCCTGATCACGGAGCCTCGCGGCATCCTCGTAGCGCTGCTCACTCGCGGCCTCGCGCATGCTGCGCTGAAGTGCCTTCAGATGGCTTGTGTCGCTGCCCGCGAGAAACGCGACGAGCTCCCCCACACGTTCGCGGTGCTCCTCGATCGTGAGCTTCTGCGAGCACGGTCCGCTGCAACGACCGATCTGCCCGGCGAGGCAGGGCTTTCCCGAGCTCATCGCGCGCTGATAGTCGGCATCGTTACACGTGCGAATCGGGAATGCCTGTTGCAGCAGCGACGTCGTCTCGCGCAGCGCCCAGACCTTCGGGTACGGGCCAAAGTAACGTGCACCGCGAATACGCTCGTTACGCGTTATGACGAGTCGGGGCGCGACCTCCTTCAGTGTGACCGCGAGATACGGGTAGGTCTTGTCGTCCTTGAACTGAACGTTGAAGGGTGGCTTGTACTCCGTGATCCAAGTGTGCTCGAGCACCAGGGACTCAGTGTCTGTCGCTACGACCGTCCAGTCGAGCTTCGCCGCGATCGTGAGCATGGTGCGCGTGCGCGGCATGAGTGAGTACTCAGGCTGGAAGTAGTTCGCGAGCCGCGCCCGCAGATTCTTCGCCTTACCGATGTACAACACCCTGCCGTGCCGGTCGCTAAAGCGATAGACCCCGGGAGAAGTCGGGATCTCGCCCTGCGCCGGCCGGAAGGATGCGCGGTGGTCGGTGTCGTTCAAGCCGAAGCTTTCGCTCGGCCGTTCAGCACCTCATTCAAGAACTGCCCGGTGTGACTGTCGGCAACGCGCACAAGCTGCTCTGGGGTACCCTCGGCGATGATCATGCCGCCGCCGGAACCGCCCTCGGGGCCCAGGTCAATGACCCAGTCCGCGCTGCGGATAACGTCGAGATTGTGCTCGATCGTGATCACCGTATTGCCCTTGTCGACAAGTCCGTTCAACACGAGGAGCAGCTTGCGCACGTCTTCGAAGTGGAGGCCGGTGGTCGGTTCGTCGAGCACGTAGATGCTGCGACCGTTTGACCGCTTCTGCAGTTCGGTCGCGAGCTTGACGCGCTGCGCTTCGCCGCCCGAAAGCGTCGTCGCGCTCTGCCCCAGCCGCACATAGCCCAGCCCCACGTCCACGAGCGTCTTCATAAAGCGGTGAATCGAAGAGATCGGCTCGAAGAACTGCTCAGCCTCCGCGATCGGCATTTCGAGCACCTCAGAAATGTTCTTGCCCTTGTAGCGCACCTGCAACGTTTCGCGGTTGTACCGCGAGCCGCCGCAGACCTCACACGCGACATACACGTCAGGCAAGAAGTTCATTTCAATCTTCAGCGTGCCGTCACCCGAGCAGGCCTCGCACCGGCCGCCCTTCACGTTAAAGCTGAACCGGCCGGGTAGGTAGCCGCGCGTCTTCGCTTCGGTGGTTTCCGCGAACAGGTTGCGGATCTTGTCGAACACTCCCGTGTAAGTCGCCGGGTTCGAGCGCGGCGTGCGCCCGATCGGCGCCTGGTCAACGTGTACGACCTTGTCGAGGTGCTCAAGCCCGGTAACGCGTGTGTGCTTACCGGGAACGAGACGAGCACCATTGAGCTGGTTTGCGAGCACGCGATACAGGATGTCGTTCACGAGCGTGGACTTGCCCGATCCCGATACACCGGTCACGGCCGTCATGATGCCGAGCGGGAACGTCGCGTCGACGTTCTTCAGGTTGTTCGACCGCGCGCCCATCACCTTCAGCTCGCGCTTGCGGTCGCGCTTGCGACGACGTTTGGGGGTCTCGATGCTGCGCCGGCCCGCGAGGTAGTCACCCGTGATGGACTCGCGGTTGCTGAGTAATTCGTCGTAGTGCCCCGAGTGGACAACCGAGCCACCCTCGACGCCCGCGCCCGGGCCGATGTCTACGATCCAGTCGGCCGCTTCGATCGTCTCTTCATCGTGCTCGACGACAATCAGCGTGTTGCCGAGGTCACGGAGCTTGATGAGCGTCTCAATGAGGCGCCGATTGTCGCGCTGATGCAGGCCAATGCTGGGCTCATCAAGCACGTAGAGCACGCCCGTCAGCCCCGATCCGATCTGCGTTGCAAGCCGAATGCGCTGCGCCTCGCCGCCCGAGAGTGTGCCCGCGGCGCGCGCCAGCGTCAGGTAGCCCAGGCCGACCTCGATCAAGAAATCAAAGCGGAGGCGGATCTCGCGCAGCACCTGTGCGCCGATTTTCGCTTCACGCTCGGTTAACTCGACCTCGTCGAAGAAGCGCTTGGCGTTCAGCAGGCTGAGTTCGCCGACAGCCGCGATCGACTGACCGTCGACCGTCACCGCGAGCACCTCGGGCTTCAGTCGCTGCCCCTGACAGGCATGGCAGGGTACCTCGCGCAGGAACTCCGACCACCGGTCGCGCTTCGCGTCGGACTCCGCCTCGGCGTACTGACGCTCGATGAACGGGATGACACCCTCGAAGCCAGACGAGTATTTCATCTCGCGACCGAACCGGTTGCGCCAGCGCACGCTCACCTTGAAGTCGTTGCCGTAGAGCACCGCTTGCTGCACCTCATCGCTGAGATCTGACCATGACGACTTCAGCGAGAAGTTGAGATCGTCTGAGAGGCCAACGAGCAGCTTCTCGTAGTACTGATACAGACTTTTGCCCTGACTCGTCCACGGGATAATGACACCCTCGGTGATCGAGAGCTCAGGATCACCGAGTACGAGATCTTCGTCCACAGACATGCTCGTGCCGAGACCCGAGCACGTCGGGCAGGCGCCGAACGGAGCGTTGAACGAGAAAGTGCGCGGCTCAATCTCGGTGAGCTGGACCGGGTGCTGATTCGGGCACGACAACTGCTCGGAAAACTGCTGTACGCGGTCGTCGGCCTTCGCATCACGGTCGATGAAATCAATCGCGACAATGCCACCCGCAAGGCGGAGTGCGGTCTCAAGCGAGTCGGTCAGACGGCCGAGAATGCTGGGGCCAGCGACAAGTCGATCGACCACGACCGAGATGTCGTGCTTCACCTGCTTCTTGAGCTTGGGCGGATCCGAGAGCTGAATCATCTCGCCATCGACGAGCGCACGCGAATAGCCATTGGCCGCGAGATCCTGGAAGAGGTCGACGAACTCCCCCTTTTTCTTCCCCACGACAGGTGCGAGCACCTGGTAGCGCGTGCGCTCTTCAAGACCCATAAGACGATCGGCGATCTGCTGCACGGTCTGCGATTCAATGCGCTCGCCGCACACTGCACAGTGCGGCACACCGATGCGCGCCCACAGCAGTCGCATGTAGTCGTAGATTTCAGTGATCGTGCCCACGGTCGAGCGCGGGTTTCGGTTCGTCGACTTCTGGTCAATGGAGACCGCCGGGCTGAGCCCCTCGATGAAGTCGACGTCTGGCCGATCCACCTGCCCAAGAAACTGACGCGCGTATGCACTCAGGGATTCAACGTACCGTCGCTGGCCCTCAGCGAAAATAGTGTCGAACGCGAGGCTCGACTTGCCACTCCCGGAGAGGCCAGTGAACACCACCATCGAGTCGCGCGGAATCGCGATATCGATGTTCTTGAGGTTGTGCACGCGAGCGCCCTGCACGCTGATTTGGGAGTGCATTGCGGAGGAACGGATGGGGGTCGTGGTCTTCGAAGTCACTGCTCCATAGTACGCGCTCGCTACAACATATTCGAACATACCTACGATATTTTCGCCACCAGCGCACTGGACTCGCAGCCACTATCGAGTACTATTGGTGTAAGCAATCGAAAGGGCAGATCATGTCACTCGCGCAACTAAATCCCCGACGACCCACTCAGGCAGGCACGGTCGGCGATGCTGCACGGGACAGGCTCGTATCGATCGTGACGCACCTCGACGGCGATCGTCTGGAATCTGCAGAAGAACTGCTCGCGGGCATCCTCGCCCATCAGCAGGCCGACACTCGAACACTGACCGGTGCAGAGGTGAGTGCGCTCGCCAGATTTGGCGCGACCGAACACGAGTTGCGTGCGCCGAGCGCCCTCCCCGCCACGACACGGGGGGTGCTCGCGAATCAAAGCTTGGCTGCGCGCAGCGCAACCGTCACGGAGGCCGCAGAGCTCCTTGGGGTTACTCCCGCGCGCATTCGCCAGCGGTGCGCCGCAGGAACATTGATCGCCCAGCGCACGAGTGACGGGTGGCATCTTCCCCGTTTCCAGTTCCCCGAGGATCGCGAGCTGCGCGGGTGGGCAACGGTGGCACGCGCCATTCCACGCGGAACTCCGGTGTTGCTGGCTGAGCGCGTGCTCACCTCCCCCGCGCCCGCGCTTCGCAGCGGCGGCGAAGAGCTTGCCCCGTTCGACTGGCTCGTGCAGGGCGGTGACGCGGCCGCGGCGGCGAGGGCGGTCGATGACGCACTGCACCGGCTGCCATGAGCGAGCGACTGCCGGCGCCAGATACTTCGCGATTCCCCGACCTTGCATCGGACGCAAGCTGGGTGCGGGAGCTCGCCACCGGAACAGGGTTCGCGCGCATTTTTAAGGCCGGCGGCCCGCACCCCGCGGCGTGGTACGACTTTCGAACGTACGGCCCGGTCGACGCCCGGTTTGATCCCCACCCCGAGCCGCCGGGAGACTACCCGGAGTGCGGCGTCATGTATGCCGCCCTTGAGTCGCGCGCTACTACGAGCACCGGCGGCGACCCCCTCGCCGCATTCGCCGCGTGCCTGCTCGAAGTCTTCCAGTCCACAAGGATCGTGCGTCGCGGTGACGACGATTCGACGCTGGTGATCTTCGAGAATGCGCGGCCCCTGCGATTACTCGACCTCAGCGACAGCGACTGGATCACCGTTGCGGGCGGCAACGCTGCAATTTCTTCCGGTGACCACTCGGATGCTCGCTCGTGGGCGCGCGCAATCCACGCCCACTATCCCGAACTCGACGGCATCGTATCGGCGTCTTCGGTCGTGCCTACCGCTCGCGTCGTCGCACTCTGGTCGACCGCAGCGGATGCACTCCCACGGCACCCCCTCGCGCGGTTACGCCTCGACCGTGATGAACTCACTGGCATCATCGACCGAATCGCCGACCGGTACGGGTACGTGGTGTTGTAACCGCCCGCGACGTACGCTGATGCCATGACTCTGAACTTTGACTTCATTGGGATTGTGACCGCGGATCTTGGCGCGTCCCTCGCCTTCTATCGCTCGCTGGGTATCGACATTCCGCAGGGCCTCGACGACGAGGCGCACGTCGAGGCGGTGCTGCCGAACGGCATGAAGCTCGCCTGGGATCCGGTGTCGACCATGGCCGGCTTCATTCCCGGCTACGAGCTCCCGACGGGCGAGAACCGCATCGCGTTCGCGTGCAGCGCGGCGACGCCGGCCGAAGTCGACGAGGCGTATGCGGCCATCACCGCCGAACACCCCGACTCTTCCGGTACGGCGCCGTGGGATACGCCGTGGGGCCAACGGTACGCCACGGTGCGCGACCCGGACGGCAACACGGTCGACCTGTACGCTCCGCTCGCGACCGACGACTGAGTCGCGAGCGGTATCGGTGCGGCCGCACAGCAGTAGTCGCTCCGCTGCCGACACTGCTTGAGCTTGAGCCTGAGCTTGACCTTGCCCCTTCGGGCAAGGTTTAGCCTCGTGCGTGGAGGGAGGCGAGATGCAAATCAGTGAGCTTGCGAAACGCTCGGGTGTCACCGTTAAGGCCGTGCGGTACTACGAGGGGCTCGGCCTGATCGCACCGAACAGACTGCGCAATGGGTACCGAGATTACAACGAGGGCCATGTGCGCATCTGCGTGGAAATCCGTGAGCTCGCCGCGACTGGAATCACTGCGCGACGCGCAGCCCCGTTTGTGGAGTGCCTGCAGCTTGGACACGAGCACGGCGATGACTGTGTCGGGTCACTGGTTACCTACCGAGACGGCATCGCCGAAATCGATCGCATGCTCGCCAAGCTCCATATCCGTCGCGCCGAGCTAGCAGCACGCTTGCACGCGGGCGCGAACCGCACCCAGACGAAGGACGACACAGTGAACGACTATTCCATGCTCCCCGAGGGACTCCCCGTACCGGCCGACGACGGTGCGGCGGATCATCTGCCAGGCACGACGGTTCCGTCACTCCACCTGCACTCCACTGACGGTCAGACGACGGACCTGGGAAATCTCGGCTCCGGGCGCGCGGTGCTGTATTTCTACCCGCTCACGGGGAGGCCAGGCGTTGACCTGCCGGATGGCTGGGATGCGATTCCGGGCGCTCGCGGCTGCACGACCGAAGCGTGCGATTTTCGCGATCATCACGACGAACTCCGCGCCGCTGGCGTCGCGACGGTGTTCGGCGTCTCGAACCAGGAATCCGACTATCAGCGAGAGGTCGTCGAGCGACTGCGGCTCCCCTTCACGATGCTGTCGGACCCGCGGTTTCAGGTGGCGGAGGCACTCGCGCTGCCGACGTTCTCTGCGCCCGGGCATGCGCGCCTGTACTCGCGTCTCACCCTCATTGTGCGAGACGGCAAGGTTGAGCACGTGTTCTACCCGATTTTTCCGCCGAATACGCACGCGCAGCAGGTGTTGGAGTGGTTGCGCGCGAATCCCGCCTAGCTCGGCGCGGATCGCGCGCAACCGTGCGCAGCGGCTAGAGGTGCCCCGCTTCACCCATGCTGCGAAGCTCTCGCTTCAGCTCCGACACCTCATCGCGCAGCCGCCCTGCAAGCTCGAACTTGAGCTCTTCAGCGGCCGCCAACATTTGCTCAGTGAGGTCGGCGATGAGCTCTTCAAGTTGGGCGGCTCCCTCGCCCGCGATCGCTCCCGCGCGCACGGCGCTCGAGCCCCGCTTCGACACCCCGCCCTTGCGCTGCGCGTGCGCACTGGAGCGAGACAGCACCTCTTCAGTGTCAGCTGCTTCTCGGTTCAGCAGCGCCGTGATGTCCCCAATCTTCTTGCGAAGGGGCTGCGGGTCGATGCCGTGCTCAGTGTTGTAAGCGACCTGAATCTCGCGGCGGCGATTCGTCTCATCGATCGCCTCACGCATTGATCGCGTGATCTTGTCGGCGTACATGTGCACCTGCCCGGACACGTTACGCGCGGCGCGACCAATGGTCTGGATGAGCGAGGTGCTCGACCGTAGGAACCCCTCTTTGTCTGCATCGAGAATCGCAACGAGTGACACCTCGGGAAGGTCGAGACCCTCTCGCAGCAGATTGATGCCGACGAGTACGTCGTACACGCCCGCGCGCAACTCGGTGAGCAACTCGACTCGGCGCAGGGTGTCGACGTCCGAGTGCAGGTAGCGCACTCGAATGCCCGCCTCTTCCATGAAGGTGGTCAGCTGTTCGGCCATCTTCTTCGTGAGGGTCGTCACCAGCACGCGCTCGTCGCGCTCTGCCCGCACGCGTACCTCTTCGAGCAGATCGTCGATCTGACCTTCGCTGGGCTTCACGATGATTTCAGGGTCGATGAGGCCCGTCGGGCGAATGATCTGCTGCACCACGCCGTCGGCGCGCTCAAGCTCGTACTTGCCGGGCGTCGCAGAGAGGTAGACCGTCTGACCCACGCGATCTTTGAACTCGCTGAACTTCAGCGGCCGGTTGTCGAGGGCGCTCGGCAACCGGAAGCCGTGTTCGACGAGCGTGCGCTTACGTGAGGCGTCTCCCTCAAACATCGCACCGATCTGTGGCACCGTCACGTGCGACTCATCGATCACGACGAGGAAGTCATCGGGGAAGTAGTCGAGCAGGCAGTGCGGCGCCTCCCCCGGCTTACGGCCGTCCATGTGCATCGAATAGTTCTCGATACCCGAGCAGAAACCGATCTGTTCCATCATCTCAAGATCGAACGTGGTGCGCATGCGAAGTCGCTGCTCTTCGACAAGCTTGTTCTGCTGCTTCAACTCTCGCGTACGGCTTTCAAGCTCGTTCGAGATCTGGCCCATCGCCCGGTTCATCACGTTGCGGCTGGCCACATAGTGCGAGCCGGGGAACACCGAGATGGAGTCGACCTGCTTGATGACGTCGCCGGTGAGGGGGTGCAGGTAGTAGAGCGCCTCGATCTCATCGCCAAAGAACTCGATGCGCACCGCGAGTTCTTCGTACATCGGGATGATCTCGACGGTATCGCCACGGACGCGGAAATTGCCGCGCACGAACTCGATGTCGTTGCGCTGATACTGCATGTCGACGAAGCGACGGAGCAGCACGTCGCGATCGAGCCGGTCGCCGACCACGAGCGGAACCATCGCCTCGTAATACTCTTCCGGCTTACCCAGGCCGTAGATGCACGACACCGTCGAGACGACGATCGTGTCTCGGCGACTGAGCAGCGCGTTCGTCGTGGAGTGACGCAGGCGCTCGACCTCGGCGTTCACCGACGAGTCCTTCTCAATGAATGTGTCGGTCTGCGGCACGTACGCCTCAGGCTGGTAGTAGTCGTAGTAGCTCACGAAGTACTCGACCGAGTTGTTCGGGAACAGTTCTCGGAACTCGCTCGCGAGTTGGGCCGCCAGGGTCTTGTTATGCGCGAGCACGAGCGTCGGGCGCTGCACTGCCTCGATGAGCCACGCGGTGGTCGCCGACTTGCCGGTGCCGGTCGCGCCGAGCAGCACGACGTCGGTCTCGCCGGCGTTAATGCGTCGCGAGAGATCTTCGATGGCCGCCGGCTGATCGCCGCTCGGCTCATACTCGCTGACCACTTCGAATGGGCGGACGCTACGGGTGGGTTCCATATCTTCGAGCGTACTCGGCACCACCGACATTCATGGTTTTAGAGGCGCGGGGTTGCGGTCAGGTAGGGCTAAGTTGCCAATGCTGAGATTTCCAACGTTTGAGACGCGAATCTCGTCGAGCCCCTGCCACTCCGCGGCCTGCGCGAGCAGCTCAGCCGCAACTTCGGGGGTGTGCCGCGGTGCCCCCGGCTCCTGCCAGGCGGCCTGCACGAGCAGTGCGCGCTGCGCGCGATCGGCCTTGAGATCGATGCGCCCGACCAGTCGCCCACCGACCATCAACGGCAAACAGTAATACCCGAACTGCCGCTTCTCTTTCGGCGTATAGATCTCGATGCGGTAGTGAAAATCGAACAGTCGCTCGGCCCGCGGCCGGAACCAGACCACAGGGTCAAACGGTGTCAACAGTGCATCGGGCGCCAGTCGGGTCGGCAACGTTGCGTCTCGGTGCATCCACGCGCGTTCGGGCTTGCCGGCTGACGTGAGCCAGCCCGCAACCGTCACCGGGATCAGCTCACCCTCTGCCTCGAGAACTTCGACGGCTGCGCGGGCCGGCGCAGTCTTGAGCCGGTGGTAATCAGCGAGGTCCGCGAGCGTTCCGACCCCGAGCGATCGCGCGGCCTGCGCGATCAGCGATCGCTGCGCTTCCACAACCGGCACGACACCGAGGCCCGACTCGGGCAGTACCTGCTCGGCGAGTGCGTAGCGCCGTTGAAAGCCCTCGCGCCCCGCGGTCACTACTTCGCCCCACGCAAACAGCACTTCGACGGCGCGCTTCGTTTCACTCCAGTCCCACCACGGACCACGGTTCGCGCGCGGGCCGTTTTCCAGCTCGCGCACGAACGACGGACCCTCAGCCGCGAGTTGCGACCTCACTCGAGCGAGCACCGGCGCGAGCGCAGCAGCATTGCCGCTGCGCTCGTCGCGGGCGCGCCGTTCGGCCATTCGCCACTGGAAGAGCGGGCGATCCGCCACCGGAATAAAGGCCGCCTCATGCGCCCAGTACTCGGTAAATTCGCCGCTGTGCCACAACTGCCGATCGAGCGCCGACGCGTCGTAACTGCCGTGGCGTGAAAACACAGGGAGGTAGTGACTGCGCGCGAAGACATTGACCGAGTCAATTTGCAGCACGTGCAGTCGACCGAGGGCAGCATCAAATGGCCGGCGCTTGCGCAGCCGCGCCGTGTTGGCAAAACCCTGCGCGGCAAGGGCGGTGCGGCGAGCCTCGCTCGCGGTGAGTGTCAGCGACATGCTGGCACGCTATCGCGAGCCGCCGACATCGTCAGCCTAGGCGAACCAGAGTGCGAGCTCGCGCGCGGCCGATTCGGGTGAATCGGATCCGTGCACGAGGTTCTGCTGCACCTTGAGGCCCCAGTCGCGGCCGAGGTCGCCGCGAATAGTACCGGGAGCCGCAGTCGTCGGGTCAGTCGTCCCGGCGAGCGAGCGGAAACCCTCGATGACGCGCTCACCCCGGGCACGAATCGCGATCGACGGGCCCGACGACATGAACTCGAGCAGCGGCTCATAGAAGGGCTTGCCCGCGTGTTCGGCGTAGTGCGCTGCAAGCAGATCGCGATCAGGATCGACAAAGCGCAGCCCGGTCAGGCGGTAGCCCTTTGCCTCGATACGACGGATGATCTCACCAGTGAGTCCGCGTTCGACACCGTCGGGCTTGACCAGGATCAGGGTTTCTTCTACCGACATAGGTACTCCTCAGGTTTCATGATGCACGATCTGGTTTTCGCGCACTTCGTGACGCGAATTCGAGCTGTGCCGCAACAGAGCGGCTCGATCAGAGTGTAGCGAACCGCCGAGCGTCAATAACTCAGCCCGCCTCGCTCTGCGTGGCCAGCCAGGCGGCGCGATCCCGATCGATGCGCGAGCCGCGCACCATGCAGTACACCCACAGTGCGGTGAACAGCACGCTGACGATCAGTGTCATCGGCAGAATGATGGCGACGAGCAGCATGAGCGCGTGCACGACCCACCCGATGATGATGCCGACGCGCCCCCGACGCATGGCCGCGAGCCCCACCAAAATAACGACGGCGAGGCCGCCGCCTAGATACAGCCCGAGCTCCCGCGGTTCAAGCGTGGCAAGCCCGAACAGCGTCAGTCCGATGAGCACGACGATGAACAATTCGAAACCGAGCACGATTGAGGCGAGTGCCTTCTGCGTGGAAGTCGGCCCACGTCGCGCCCCAGCGATGCGCATCGCGGAGTTGTGCGCCGCGGTCTCCGATGGCGAGAGCGTCAGCTCGGGCTCCTCGCGGTCAGACCCGTCGCCCGCTGCTCCTCTGCCCTGACCCGTGCCGTCGCTCACGCGATCCCCCAGCCATCGGCGCGTGAAAACGAAATGGCCTCGCCCGCGAGCAGCACGGATCCCATTACGAGCACGGCGCGCCCATCAGCACGCGCAGCCCACCCCCGAGCTTCATCGAGTGCCTCGGGGAGGGAGTCGGCTATTTCGATCGGCGTCCCGGGAATTTCTGCCTCAGCCATATCTTGCAGGTCGAGGATCGGTGTGCTCCGGGGCGAGTCAACCGGGGTGAGCGTCACGCGGTGCGCGATCGGCGCGAGGGTAGCGAGTAGACCGGCGACATCCTTTTCTTCCAGGACACCGATGACCAGGGCCAGCTCCTCGAAGTTGAACGAGTCTTCGACCGCCGAGACGAGCGCAGCTGCACCGTGCGGGTTGTGCGCCGCGTCGACATACACGATCGGTTCGGTGCCAATGAGCTGCAGGCGTCCAGGAGAGGTGAGCCCGCCGAACCCGTCGTCGAGCACCTCCTCGGGCACGGGGCGTTCGGCACCGAAGAACGCTTCAACAGCGGCGATGGCGAGCGTCGCGTTCTCGGCTTGATGCCGCCCGTACAACGGTACGAAGACCGGATCGTACGCGTGACCGGCCATACCCACCACGTCGATCTGTCGACCACCCACCGCGACGCGGTCATCGAGCAGTGAGAAATCGCGTCCCTGCACCGCGATCGAGGCACCATGGCGCGCCGCAGCGTCACTGAGCTCGGACAGCGCCTCGGGCTCCTGCACCGCAGAGACAACGATGGCGCCATCCTTGATGATGCCCGCCTTTGTTCGAGCGATCGTCTCGACATCGGGGCCGAGAATCGCGGTGTGATCAAGGCCGATCGGGGTGAAAACGGCGACGCGGGCGTCCACGATGTTCGTGGCGTCCCACTCGCCGCCCATGCCAACCTCAATCACTGCGACATCAACGGGAGCGTCGGCGAACGCCGCAAACGCCAGCACGGCCAGTGCCTCGAAGAACGTGATCGGTCCGTGCCCGGCGGCGACGAGCTCGGCGTCGGCGACCTGCAGTGGCAACTGCAGTTCGTCCCACGCCGAGGCGAGTACCTCGCCATCGATCGGCTCACCGTCCAACTGGAATCGCTCGGTGAACTCGACGAGGTGCGGGCTCGTAAAGAGGCCCGTTCGCAGTCCGTGCGCTCGCATCAGCGAGGCGATCGCCCGACTCGTCGATGTCTTCCCATTCGTTCCCGCGACGTGAATCACGGGGTAGGAGAGCTGCGGCGATCCGGCGAGCTCGGCCAGTCGTCGCACCGGCTCGATGCGCGGGCGCGGCTGCGCCTCCCCCACGCGCTCAATCAGTGCCGTGTATACGCGTTCTGCGCCGTTCATGCGGTCGCTCCCGTCAAATCTGTCGCGTCGATAGTCACGACAATGACCTCTTTTTCGGCGCCGAGCGCGCGCGCGGCTGTGACGTGCACGCCGTTACCCGGGGACACGAGGTCATCGACGATGGCATCGAGTCCGACCGACTCCTGTACCGCGAAGCCCTCGGCGAGCGTCTCTGCGGCAATGAGCGCAGCGTGCGTTTGCAGCGCGGCAGCGTAGGCGGGTTCCGCGTTCAACGCGAGCACGATGCGATCGCTCACCTCAAGACCAGCGTTCTTGCGCGCCTCCTGAACGGCCCGGATCGCGTCGCGCGCAATGCCTTCTGCCTCAAGCTCGGGGGTCAGCACCGTATCGAGCAGCACAAATCCGCCTCCCGGGAGCAGCGTGAGGGCCGGCCCACCGTCGCCGTCATCGTCGCTCGAACTGGCACGAAGCGTCAGCTCGTACTCGTGGGGCTCCAGGGCGATACCCCCGGCCACCACTGTGCCGCCCTGCTCGCTCCAGTCTCCCGACTTCGCGGCCTTGATCGCTTGCTGCACCTGCTTGCCCAGTCGCGGACCGGCAGCGCGGGCGTTCACAGACAGCGTCTGCACAATGCCGTGTTCGTCGGCGCTCGTCGGCGACTGTTGCACGAGCTCGACCGACTTCACGTTCAGCTCCTCACGAAGGATGTCCGCGAAGGGTTCGAGCGCCGCCGGATGCGCGTCGACCACGGTGAGCGAGGCCAGCGGCAAACGCACACGAAGACCCCGGCTCTTTCGCAGAGCAAGCGCCTGCGACGTGATCTGCCGCACCTCATCCATTGCCGAGACAAGTACCTCGTCGTCAGGGAACTCCGACGCTTCGGGCCAATCGGTCAGGTGCACTGAGCGCCCTCCGGTCAGGCCGCGCCACAGCTCCTCGGTGACGAGCGGGGCGAGCGGCGCAGCGACGCGAGCCACCGTCTCGAGCACCGTGTAGAGCGTGTCAAAGGCCTGGCGATTTTCTGGTTTTCCATTCTCGCCGGAGACGCCCTCCCAGAATCGGTCGCGTGATCGCCTGACGTACCAGTTAGTCAGTACCTCGGCGTACGCGCGAAGCGCCTCGGATGCCGAAGTCGTGTCGAGCGCTTCGAGGTGCGCCTCGACGTCGCGCACGAGTCGACCAGTTTTGGCCAGGATGTAGCGATCGAGCGGGTCGGTGGAGTCCGTGCGACGCTCGGCCTCGATCCCGTCGGCGTTCGCGTACAGCGAGAAGAAGTACCACGTGCTCCAGAGGGGCAAGATAAACTGCCGTACGCCCTCGCGAATCCCTTCTTCGGTCACGATGAGATTGCCGCCGCGCACCACCGGTGAGGCCATGAGGAACCAGCGCATCGCATCCGAGCCGTCGCGGTCAAACACCTCATTGACGTCGGGGTAGTTGCGCAGTGACTTCGACATTTTGTTGCCGTCGGAGCCGAGCACAATGCCGTGACTGATCACGCTCGTGAATGCTGGCCGGTCAAACAGCGCCGTCGCGAGCACGTGCTGCACGTAGAACCAACCACGCGTTTGACCGATGTACTCAACGATGAAGTCGGCGGGCTGGTGCGTCTCGAACCACTCTTGATTCTCAAACGGATAGTGCGCCTGGGCGAACGGCATTGAAGCAGAGTCGAACCAGACATCAAGCACGTCTTCAATGCGTCGCATCGTCGAGCGGCCAGTGGGGTCGCTCGGATTCGGGCGAGTCAGGCTGTCGATGTAGGGGCGATGCAGATCCACCTCCCCCGCCTCATTTCGCGGCAGTTCACCGAAGTCGGCCTCGAGGTCAGCGACCGAGCCGTACACGTCGACGCGCGGGTACTCAGGGTCATCGCTCTTCCACACCGGGATCGGGCTGCCCCAATAGCGGTTGCGGCTGATCGACCAGTCACGCGCGCCCTCAAGCCACTTGCCGAACTGACCGTGCTTCACGTTTTCGGGAACCCAGGTGATCTGCTCGTTCGTCTCGAGCATGCGCTCCTTGATATCCGTGACGCGCACGAACCAGCTGGAGACGGCCTTATAGATCAGCGGGTTGCGGCACCGCCAGCAGTGCGGGTAGGAGTGCTCATAGCTCTGCTCGCGCAGCAAACGGCCGCGCTCACGCACGAGTCGGATGAGCGGCCGGTTGGCATCCATCCACAGCTCGCCAGCGACATCGGTCACCGCCGCGATGAAGCGGCCGCCCTCGTCGACGCTCAAGATCGTCGGGATGCCCGCCGCCGATGCAATGCGGTGGTCATCCTCACCGTAGGCGGGCGCCTGGTGCACGATTCCGGTGCCGTCCGTCGTCGACACGTAGTCATCGACGAGGATCTGCCAGCTGTTCTCTGTGCCCCACGTCTCCGCGTCCGAGAAGTAGTCGAAGAGCGGCGCGTAGCGCACACCGAGCAGCTCGGCACCGCGCACCTCGCGCGACACGGCAACTACGGCGTCCTCTGCCGAGCCGTAGCCGAGGTCTTTCGCGTGCGCTCCGACGAGGTCTCGCGCGAGCAGATAACGCGCCTCGCCAGCGGCACCGCCGTCGGCGGCACCGGCGGGGCCAGCAACAACGACCGCGTACGAGATGTCGGGGCCGACCGCGAGGGCGGCATTCGTCGGCAGCGTCCACGGCGTTGTCGTCCAGGCGAGCGCTCGCACATCGCTGAGATTGAGTGCGCTCGCGCGGTCCCCCACGAGCGGGAAGGCAACCGTAACCGAGGGATCCTGGCGCATTTGGTAGACGTCGTCGTCCATGCGCAGCTCGTGATTCGAGAGCGGCGTCTCGTCACGCCAGCAGTACGGCAAGATGCGCGAACCCTCGTACGCGAGACCACCATCGTAGAGCCGCTTAAACGCCCAGATGACGCTTTCCATGTAGCTCAGATCCAGCGTCTTGTAGCCGTGCTCGAAATCTACCCAGCGCGCCTGGCGCGTGACGTATTCTTCCCACTCTCGGGTGTACTGCAGCACCGACGCGCGCGCCTTGCCATTGAAGGCCGCGACGCCCATGTCTTCGATCTCGGACTTCTCGGTGATACCGAGCTGCTTCATCGCCTCCAGCTCAGCGGGCAGGCCGTGCGTGTCCCAGCCGAAACGCCGTTCGACCTTCTTGCCTCGCATCGTCTGGAACCGAGGAAAGACGTCTTTCGCGTACCCGGTGAGTAGGTGGCCATAGTGCGGAAGTCCGTTCGCGAACGGCGGGCCATCGTTAAACACCCACTCGGGCGCACCCTCGCGACGCCGAATAGATTCCCTGAACGTGTCGTCGGCCGACCAGAATTCGAGCACCTGTCGCTCGAGCTCGGGAAGCTTCGGCGACGGCGACACACCAGCGGCTGCGCCAGTCGTCTTGGAATCGGTGGTGGGCGTGGTTCCCGTGGGCTGCTGAGGGTACGGCATGGGTTCCTTCTCGGTCCGGCGTCGGTCAATGTGCCTGTGCCGGGACGAGACTCGGATCGCAATCCGTTTCCCGCGGTACCACCCTGCTTGCCGCCCGCGTCACCCTGTGGGGTGCGCGGTGGCCGCTTCATTGGACGATGACGGGTCCTACCCGTTCGGTTCTACTGAGCACGCGAGCCCCGGTCACCCGAAACATCGCACTGCCGTTCTTCCAAAGACTCCCCGATGATGGTCGGTTCGCAGTCGTTCGTGCCATTCTAGCGCAGTCGTGTTCGCTCCGCCGCAGGGCCATGTCACTTCACAGCGGGCGAATGCGACGACCTTTGGTAACGAACAGGTAACGATAACTGCGAGAAGAAACCCCAGATCAGCGCAGGGAAGAGGCGTTCTGAGTACCCGACCGGCGCCGAGCGTACCTTGCACTTCGCCACCGTCCATTGTTAGCGTCGAGTCAGCGTTGAGGGCGGCCGCGTGCCATTCTTCCTGATCCGCTCCGGGATATCCAGTGCCGAAATTCGGTGCCCCGGGGTGCGGGAAGTCGAGTGCGGCCCGATCCTCCGCAATAGACAACTGGCCAATTGAGGGGCCGCCCGTCGACACCTGCGCTGTGTCCGCAGTCGTGCTCGACTCAGCTTTGGCGTGCTCCCGCATTCGTCGTGCCAAGAACGAGGAGTTAATCGTGACCAGTACAACTGAACAGCCCGCAGCTGCGGGCGGAACCGGGCCGAAAGCCGCGGACGAGGCATCGGTCCCCGCAATTTCCGTGTCCCACGCCTACAAGGTGTTCGGTCGCCGACCCCGCGAGGTCGTCAAGCGTCTCCGCAACGGCGCATCCCGCGAAGCGGTCCGTGGCCAGGGCACCGCAGCGGTGATCGACACGAACTTCACGGTCAATCACGGTGAAATTTTCGTGGTGATGGGGCTCTCGGGCTCGGGCAAATCAACGCTCATCCGCATGCTTAACGGCCTGAACGATACAACCGAGGGCTCGATCTCGGTGTTTGGAACCGAAGTCGTCGGGCTCAGCGGCCAGGAGCTGCGCGAGCTGCGCCGCGACCGCATGTCGATGGTGTTCCAGCACTTTGCGCTGCTCCCCCACCGTAGTGTGCTCGACAACGTCGCCTACGGTCTCGAGCTGCAGGGCGTCGCACTTCCCGAGCGACGCGATCGCGCACGCCACTGGTTGGAGCGCGTCGGTCTGAGCGGTTGGGAAGACCACCTGCCGGGCGAGCTTTCCGGAGGCATGCAGCAGCGCGTCGGCATTGCTCGCGCATTCGCCGCAGACACCGACATTCTGCTCATGGACGAGGCGTTCTCCGCGCTCGACCCCCTGATCCGTCGCGAGATGCAAGAGCAGCTTGTCGAACTGCAGCAGGAGCTGAATAAGACCATTGTCTTCATCACGCACGACCTCAACGAGGCCATGTTCCTCGGTGATCGCATCGCGGTGATGCGAGACGGTCGTATCGTTCAGGTCGGCACCCCCAATGACATTCTTACCGACCCCGCGAACGACTACGTCGCGCAGTTCGTGCAAGACGTCGACCGCGCCCGCGTACTCACAGCGGGTGACGTCATGGAGCCCCCGCGCGCTGTCGTGCCAGCTTCTGCCGGCCCGCGCACCGCGCTGCGCACCATGCGCGACCTGCAGACCTCCGCGTGCTTCGTCACCACGGGTTCGCGAAAGCTGCTCGGCGTGGTGCGCGACAAGGACGTGCTGCGCCAAGTGCGCGAGGGTGGCACGGACATCACCGAGCGGTTGCGCCCGACGCCGTCGATCGTGAAGCCCGACCAGCTCATCTCTGAACTGTTCGAGCTGGCCGTCGAAAGCCCGCTCCCCGTAGCGGTCACTGACGAGCAGGATCGTCTCATTGGCGTCGTACCGCGCGTGACACTGCTGGCAGCGCTCACCGACCTGCCGACGATGACGACTGAGATCCCCATCATCGAGCCGACGCCCACCGTGTCTGCCGCGATGATCACCGAAACGCTGGGCGACACGCCCGCCGGCGTCGCCGTCGAAGGCCTCGCCACCGAGACTGAGGGGGCGCGCTGATGGATAACTTCCGCATCCCGCTCGGCGACTGGGTCGCCGATGGCCTGAACTGGTTCAAGGAAACGTTCGACGGATTCCTCGACTTCGTCACGCTCATCGTGAAGTTTCTGGTTGAGGGCCTCGCCGACGGCCTCACGGCCGTGCCATTCGCGGTGCTCATCATCGTGTTCGCTCTGATCGGATGGCTGCTTCGTTCGTGGCAGCTCGCGCTCGGCACCATCGTCACAATGCTGCTGATCGTGGCAATGGATCAGTGGGAAAACGCGATGCTCACGCTCGCCCTGGTACTGGTCGCCGCGGTCATTGCAATCGTGATCGCGATTCCCCTCGGCATTGCCGCGGCGCGCAACGACACGTTCAGCGCGATACTGAAGCCGGTCCTCGACTTCATGCAGACGATGCCCGCCTTCGTCTACCTGATCCCCGCGGTGATTTTCTTCAGCATCGGCTTCGTTCCTGGTGTCTTTGCGACCGTGCTGTTCTCCGTGGCTCCCGGCGTCAGGTTTACCGAACTCGGCATCCGCGGTGTCGACTCCGAGACCGTTGAAGCGGGCTACGCGTTCGGTGCTGCGCCCGGCAGGATCCTGCGCGGCATCCAGCTCCCACTTGCGATGCCCACCATCATGGCCGGCATCAACCAGGTCATCATGCTCGCGCTCTCGATGGCCGTCGTCGCCGGCATGGCCGGGGCCAACGGTCTCGGAAAAGAGGTGGTCGCGGCCATCTCCACGCTCGACATCGCGCAGGGCGTCGAAGCCGGTCTCAGCGTCGTGATCCTCGCAGTGTTTCTCGACCGCGTCACTGCGGCCCTCGGCAACCCGGGCGACTACAAGCACTCGTTGCTCGGCAGCCTCCGCAAGCGCCGCGATGCGCGTCGCACTCAATCAATGGCGAAAGCCGCGTAACGCGGACCGCCCATTACACCCGAACGACACACCACATCGTGCGCGCAGCGCACGGGACGAAAGGACACGGTATGCGGAAGCGCACTCTGACAAGCATGGTGGCGCTCAGCGCCGCTGCGACACTCGCACTCGCGGGCTGCTCGGGCTCCGGCGACAGCGGAGACAGCAAGGATGGCGGCGAGAACGGCACGATAACGCTCGGCTATCTTCCAGGCTGGACCGACGGGCTGAGTACCGCCTACCTGCTCGAGGATCAGCTCGGCAAGATGGGCTACTCCGTCGAAATGGAAGAACTCACCGACGCCGGCGTGCTCTACGCGGGCCTCGCTGGCGGCGACTTCGACATTTACCCGTCGGCGTGGCCCGAGGTGACACACGCCTCGTACATGAAGAAGTTCGGCGATGACATCGAGGACCTCGGCGGATACTACGAGGGTGCCGTGCTGACGCTCGCCGTGCCCGAGTACGTCGACATCGATTCGATCGACGAGCTCAAGGGTGAATCGGACCGCTTTGGCGGCGAGATCATCGGCATTGAACCGGGCGCCGGACTCACCAAGCAGACACAAGATGTCGCGATGCCGGAGTACGGTCTCGACAAGGACTACGAGCTCGTCACCTCTTCGACAGCCACGATGCTCGCAACGCTGAAGGACAAGATCGGCAATGAAGAGGACGTCGTCGTCACGCTGTGGCGTCCGTTCTGGGCCAACGATGCGTTCCCGCTGAAGGATCTCAAGGATCCGAAGGGCGCGATGGGCAAGCCGGAGTCGCTGCACTTCCTCGGCAAGAAGGGCATCTCAGAGGAGTACCCGGAGGTCGCCGACTACATCGCGAAGATCAAGCTCGACGACGAGGCCTATGGCGCGCTCGAGGGGCTCGTGACCGGCGACGAGTACAAGAATGACCCCGAGGGCGCGGTTGACGCGTGGCTCGAAGAATACGGCGATGCCTACCCCGGGTTGCTCACGAAGTAATCGCACCGCGTACGTGGATCGCGTACGATCGTGAGCGTCGGGCTACTGCCCCAGCCAGCATCGAGGGAGTTTCCATGAGTGAGTCAATCATCGAGCCCCAGATCGAGGCCAGGCCAGAGGTCCACCTCGCGGTCGTACGCGATACCGTCGCGTTTGAGCGTATTCCTGAGCTGTACCACCGCGCGTACCCCGCCATTTTCGGCGCACTCGCAGCGGCCAACATCACCCCGGCCGCGGCGCCTATGGGCGTGATGCACGGAGCTCCCACCGCCGCGGGCCTCGACCTTTCTGTCGCAGTGCCGCTTTCTGAACCCTTCGCGCACGCCGACGACACGGTGTCAGCGGAGACTCTGCCGGCCGCCCGCACCGCGACGCTGCTACTGCGCGGCGACTACAACGGCCTCGCCGCCGGTTATGAACGCCTCAATGCTTGGATCCTCGATCAGGGCGAAACCTCCGCGGGCATCTCGTGGGAGCAGTACCTCACTGAGCCCGCCCCCGATGGCGACCCCGCTCTGAACGAGACACTGCTCGGGGTGCAGCTCACCGCGGTGTGATCGCCGGTAAGCTTGAGGGCACACCTTCAGGCACCAGTGCGACGATTGCTGTCGCGCGATCACGCGGTGCCGTCCACATCGAACCCCGATTCCGCGAGAGCGCGCGGCGTCGAGAAGCGGAGCCCCACGCATGAGCGCGATTCCCGAGAAGCCGGCACTCGAAGGCCTCGAAGCAAAGTGGGGCCCGATCTGGGAAGAGTCGGGCACGTACGCTTTTCCGCGTGAGCGCGCGACTCGTGAGAACATCTACAGCATCGACACGCCGCCCCCGACCGCCTCGGGCTCGCTGCACGTCGGGCACGTATTTTCGTATACGCACACCGATACCGTTGCGCGATTCCAGCGCATGCGAGGCAAAGATGTCTTCTACCCGATGGGCTGGGACGACAATGGCCTCCCCACCGAGCGCCGGGTGCAGAACTACTACGGTGTGCGGTGCGATCCGACACTCCCGTACGTCGAGAACTTCGTTCCCCCGCACGAGGGTGGCGACGGGAAGAGCATCAAGGCGGCGGATCAGCAGCCGATCTCGCGCCGCAACTTCATCGAGTTGTGTGAGCGTCTGACCTTCGAAGACGAGCAACAGTTCGAAGACCTGTGGCGCACGCTCGGCCTTTCGGTCGACTGGAAGCAGACCTACCGCACGATCGGCGCCGATTCGCTTCGCGCATCACAGCTCGCCTTCTTGCGCAACGTCGCGCGCGGCGAGGCCTACCAGGCACAGGCGCCCACGCTGTGGGACGTTACGTTCCGCACGGCCGTTGCGCAGGCCGAACTCGAAGACCGCGAGCAGCCGAGCGCCTATCACACGCTCGCGTTCCACAAGACGGACGGCTCGGGCGACATTCTCATCGACACCACCCGTCCCGAGCTGCTCGCAGCGTGCGTGGCTCTCGTGGCACACCCAGACGATGAGCGTTTCCAGCCGCTGTTCGGCAGCACCGTGCGCACGCCACTCTTCGACGTCGAGGTGCCGATCCTCGCCCACCATCTCGCCCAGAAAGATAAGGGCACCGGCATCGCAATGATCTGCACATTCGGTGATGTCACCGACGTTGTCTGGTGGCGTGAACTCGACCTGCCAAATCGCGCAATTCTCGGTTTTGACGGCCGGGTCATCTCAGAAGCTCCCGAAGCGATCACGAGCGAGGCCGGCCGAGCTGCGTACGCCGCCATCGCGGGCAAGACGGTTTTCAGCGCGAAGCAGACCGTCGTGGAGGCGCTGCAGGCCACAGGCGAACTCGTCGGCGACATCCGCAAGATCACCCACCCGGTGAAGTTCTTCGAGAAGGGCGACAAGCCGCTCGAGATCGTGTCGACGCGTCAGTGGTACGTCGTCAATGGCGCGCGCGATGAATCGCTGCGCGAGCGGTTGCTGGCTCACGGCCGGGAGCTCGAGTGGCACCCCGACTTCATGCGCGTGCGCTACGAGAACTGGGTCGAGGGACTCGCCGGAGACTGGCTCATTTCGCGCCAGCGGTTCTTCGGTGTGCCGATCCCGGTCTGGTACCCGCTCGATGCCGAGGGCAATCCCGTCTTCGACCAGCCGATTCTTCCGGCAGAAGACGAGCTGCCCGTCGACCCCTCGAGTGATGTGCCCGCGGGATACTCCGCAGAACAGCGGGGTGTCGCCGGCGGTTTCCAGGGCGAGGTCGACGTGATGGACACCTGGGCGACCTCGTCACTCACCCCGCAGCTCGCTGGCGGCTGGGAGCGCGACCCCGAGTTGTTCGACCTCGTGTACCCGTTTAGCCTTCGCCCGCAGGGTCAAGACATCATCCGCACGTGGCTCTTCTCGACCGTGCTTCGCTCTGAGCTCGAGGGCGGCCAGCTGCCCTGGCAGCACGCCGGCATCTCCGGGTGGATTCTCGACCCCGATCGTAAGAAGATGTCAAAGTCGAAGGGCAACGTGGTCACCCCGGCGGGCATGCTCGCGCAGCACGGCTCAGATGCGGTGCGTTACTGGGCGGCTTCCGCGAAGCTCGGCACTGACGCGGCGTTCGATGCACAGAATCCCACCCAGATCAAGATCGGTCGACGGCTCGCGATCAAACTGCTGAATGCGGCGAAGTTTACGTTGAGCTTCGATGCGTCGGGCGCCGGCACCGTGACCGAGGCACTCGATCGCGCGGTACTCGCTGGGCTTGCGCGCGTGATCGAGGATTCGACCCGCGCGTTCGAGAACTACGATCACGCGCGAGCGCTCGAGATCACGGAGTCGTACTTCTGGACGTTCTGCGACGACTACCTCGAGCTCGTCAAGGAGCGCGCCCACAACGGCACCGGTCAGGCTCAAGCCTCCGCTGTCACGGCGCTGCGCACCTCGCTCTCGGTCTTCGTGCGGTTGCTCGCCCCGTTCTTGCCGTTCGCGACCGAAGAGGTGTGGTCATGGTTCGGCGAGGGTTCAGTGCACCGGGCCGAGTGGCCCGTCGCTGATGAGGCGACCTCCCTTGCTGGCGAAGCCGCCGATGCCGGATTGCTCGGGCTCGTCGGCGAAGCGCTCGTCGGCATTCGCGGGGCAAAGACCGCAGCGAAAGCATCGCAGAAAACTCCGGTCTCGCTCGCCGTGGTGGAGGCTGCTGAGGCTGACGTCACCCGTCTCGAATCGGCCTCGGCCGACCTCGCGGCAGTCGGTCGCATCGCTGAGCTGCGCATCGAGGTCGGCGCGGCAGACGCGAGCCGCGTGACGGTGGCAGACATCCAGCTCGCACCCGCGGAGGCCTGAGCATGCAGCTGGGCGCACGCTGGAACACGGGCTCGGCCCCCCACCGCAGCGTGCCCCAGCTGCTGCACACAGCGATTTCCGAACAGGAAGCGCTGCACCCCGCGGCAGATTCGTGGACGCTGACCTGGCTCGAGGGCCGGCCGCGCTGCGTGCTCGATGACACGGTATTCGTCGGGCTCGATGCGCACGGCCGCGTGCGAGTCGGCCCGGTACAGAGTGCGGCGGCAGGCGGCGCAGCAGCGGGGTCGGCCGCGGCTGGCACAGTGAATTCGCCCAACGAAGACCCCGAAGAAGATGACGACTGGCTGAGCTAGGCCCATCCGCGAAGTTGAGGAGTACGATCATGACCCGCACCACGGTTCACCCGTTTGCGCGACTGAGCGCAGGGGCCGCCGTTGCGGCCGCGATCCTCGTGTTGTTCACGGGTTGCGCCCCCGAACCGGGATCAAGTGGCAGCGACGCGGGCACCGACGCCTCTGTGTCAGCGCCCGCTGACACAAAGGGCGCGAACGCTGATAGCGACTCGGCCGCCGACGCCACGGGGAGTTGGCAGCAGCAGGGCGATCCCGCCGAGAGTTCGAAGTCGCACGAGCTCCCTGCCTCATTCCCGAGCGACGCATTCGTGCTGCCACCGGATGCACCGATCGACGACGCGGGTGAGCGCGCAACCGGCGAATGGTATCTCGTTCTGTCGGTTCCGAACGCCGAAGCAGCGAAGACTCTGTGGCAGTCGATCATCGACTCGAGTGGTTTCACCGAGTCTGATCGGTCGACCACCGACGACGGCGGCGTATCGGCGAATCTGAACAGTGACGCCCTGAGTGTCGTAGCCCTGCAAATTCCGCAGCCCGACGGCTCGGTGCTCGTGAGCTTCGACATCGCGACGCCGTCCGCAGCCGAGTGAGCGTGCACGTTGCGCTCATCCGGCACGGGCAGACCGACTGGAATCGAGCACAGCGGATGCAGGGTCGCACTGACATTCCGCTCAATGAAACGGGGCGGCAACAGGCGCGCGAACTCGCGGAACAGCTCGCGGCCGGCGACGAGTGGCACGCCGTAGTGACCAGTCCGTTGCTCCGCGCGAGCGGCACCGCCGAGATCATCGCTAAGCGACTCGGTATCGAGGTGGTACTGCCGTGCCACGATCTCATCGAGCGTTCGTTCGGGGATGCGGAGGGGCTCTCCCCCACAACCGCGCTTACGCGCTGGCCGACACGAGAGTACCCGGGCATGGAGGGTCATGGGGCCGTCGCGCAGCGAGGACAGCGCGCCCTGAACGCAATAGACGCCCGGTTTTCAGGAAAACGGGTGCTCGCCGTTTCTCACGGGTCGTTCATGCGTCACCTACTCGCCCACATCGCCGGAACACAGGTGGCGGACATGCCGCGACTCGAAAATGCAACAGTGTCAGAGGTCTCAGCGACCGACGATGGATCGTGGCACATCAGGAGCATCGCTGGGGCACCATTCGTGCCCCCGGCTACGAGGCCTGCGGCGGAACTCGATCTGTCAGGCTGAACACGTGGTCAGCGAGCGCCGCCGTCGCAATGATCATTTCGGCGTTCCGCTGATCGCTGCCCGCTGATCGTTCAATCGCTGCCTCTCGGCTTCGTCCGAAGCGCATGTGGCGGTCGACAAGCTGTTGCATTCGGCGTTCCTCGTCGGGGGCGATGAACCAGCTCTCGTCGAGGATCTCGCGTGCGCGCGGCCACGGCTCGTCGCCGAGCAACAAGTAGTTTCCCTCGGTAATTACGAGCGGCGTTTCTCGCAGAACAGGAATGGACGATCCGATGGGTTCCTCGATATCTCGACGGAACACCGGCGCATACACAACGTCTTCGTCCACGCCGGGTACGCCCGTGCCCTGCGCTTGGATTCGTCGCATGAGCGACACGTACCCCGACGCGTCAAAGGTGTCGTGCGCCCCCTTCGTTGCCATTCGGCCGAGGGATTCAAGCACTTCGTTGGCGAGGTGATAGCCGTCCATCGGCACGAGCACCGCGAGCGACGGGCCGAGCTCTGCCACGAGCGCCTCGGCCAGTGTGGACTTTCCCGCTCCAGGTGCGCCCGTGATTCCGAGAATCTTGCGCTCACCCGGTACAGCGAGTGCGTGTGCTCGATCAAGCAACGCTGCGAATGACGTGCGTTCTCGCTGGAGTGTGTGCATCAGGCCCCTCCAGAAGCGCGCGGCGGCTGCGACCGCTTTCGTATTGTCGATAGCCAGCTTCTCGGGCCGACGTGTGCACATCGTATCGCTGCGATTTCGCTCGCGTAGGCAACTCGCTCGGAAACGGTGTGATCTGAGGCGATCGCATACGCGTAGGCGCCGTGAAACACATCGCCAGCCCCCAGGGTATCGACGGCTTGAATTTGGGGAACGGGAGACGCGCCCGTTCCCCCCGCCGACCACCACCGGACTGGCCCGTCCCCGGCGGTTGCGACTACGTGGGGCACGCCCCGCTCGACGAGCCACCGGGCGGTGTCTTCAGAGTTCTCCGCACCCGGCGTGCGGAAGTCTGCCGACATAACGACGTCGCTGACTCCGTCGAATAGCCTGGCCATGATTGGCCTCCAGCGCCCCGCGTCGAGCACGGTCGGCAGACCACGCTGATCAGCGAGCACTGCCGCTGCACGCGCAAGCGATGGGTGGTGACCGTCGATGAGCACGACCTCCGCACCATCGAACGCCGATTCGAGCACGGCAGCGTTGGGCGGCGCGACGGACAGGGACGCCCCGTCCCCGCCGATCACTGATCGCTCGCCCGTTGCCTCGATCACAGCCACGGACGATAGCGGAGCCGACTCGCGCGCCTCGGGCGCGACGTCGATGACGCGCACACCCTGCTCCGCAAGTTCAGCGCGAATGATCTCGGCGACCGGCCCTGAACCAACGGCTGAGAGCAGGGTCGCGCTCCCGCCCAATGCCGCAAACGTCACTGCCGCGTTCGCGGCTGGACCACCGGCGGCGACAAACTGCGCGATCGAGGTGATCTTTTCGTTAGGACCCGGATGTCGCTCGACGCGGTGAATCACGTCGAGCGTGGCGAGGCCGACAAAGACGCCGACCGGCTTCCGCTCAGGCATTGCCTGCGGCCTCCTCGTCGCTCGGACGCTCGGCTCCGGTCATCAACGCCACTACCTCAGACATGGAGCGTTTGGCTGGATCGACGACGGCCGCTCGTTTGCCGAGGCGGTGCACGTGAATGCGGTCGGCCACCTCAAACACGTGCGGCATGTCATGGCTGATCAGCACGACCGGAATGCCGCGATCCCGAATTGATCGAATCAGCTCGATGACCTGGCCCGATTCGCGCACTCCGAGGGCCGCGGTCGGCTCATCCATGATGATCACTCCGCGTCCAAACGCCGCCGCGCGAGACACCGCGACGCCCTGCCGCTGACCGCCAGAGAGTGTTTCGACCGACTGGTTCACCGATTTGATGCCGATCTGCAAATCGGCAAGGTGTTGCGTAGCTTCCGACCGCATGCGCGGCATATCGAGTCTACGAAGCACCTTTCCCATGAATCCTGCGCGACGAATCTCGCGCCCGAGATAGAGGTTCGATGCGATGTCAAGTGCCGGGATCACTGCGAGGTCTTGATACACGGTCTCGATTCCGGCGGCGCGCGCATCGCCCGTATTTTTGAACTGCACCTCAGCGCCGTCCATGTAGATGGTTCCCTCGTCGGGGACGACGGCTCCGGCGAGAGCCTTGATCAGACTTGACTTGCCCGCGCCGTTGTCGCCGATTACAGCGAGCACCTCGCCGTGCCTGAGATCGAAGTCGGCGCCGTTGATCGCGGTGACGCTGCCGTATCGTTTGACCAGTCCGCGCGCATGGAGCGCGAGCGGCCGTTCTGACGCGACCGAAGCGGCGCCTGCCGCAGTAGATTCTGTTTCACGCATGGTGTTTCCTCCTGTACTGCTCCCCCGGTCAGCGCGCGGTGCGTCGGCGCATGAACTGGTCGATAGTTACGGCAACGATCACGAGCACGCCGGTCGCGATGTTCTGGTAGAGGTTGTCCACACCCGCGAGGGTGAGGCCATTGCGCAGCACGCCGACGATCAGCGTGCCGATCAGGGTGCCGAGCACACCGCCACGGCCGCCAAACAGACTGGTTCCGCCGATTACGACCGCTGTGATCGTCTCGAGGTTGGCGTTCTGAAACGCGTTCGGATCGGCGTTCGGAATGCGACCGAGCGCCGCCCAAGCTGCGATCATTGCGATAACTCCCGCCACGACGTACACCGAGAAAATAGTGCGGTTGGTTTTGACCCCCGAGAGGCGCGCCGCGACCGGATTGCCGCCCACCGCATACACGTGCTTGCCCCAAGCGGTTTGCGTCAGGGCATACCCGACAACAAGGTAGACGAGCAGCATCGCGACCACGCCGTAGGTCGTGACGAACGTTCCGATGCGGAATGAGGTGCCCAGGAAAATCAGCAGTGGATCGGTGACGGTGAAGGTCTGCGAACCGGCGATCAGCCGTGTCGCCGCAACGATCGCCGTGAATGTGCCCAGGGTGACAATGAATGGGGGCAACCGAAGCAGCGTCACGAGCGTGCCGTTCAGTGAGCCGAGCGCGACGCACACGAGCAGCGCGATGAGCAGGCCGACGACTGAACCGAACGATCCTGATCCGATGGCAAGCACGATCGTTCCGAGCACCGCGATAGCGCCGATCGACAGGTCAATGCCCGCGGTCAGAATGATCAGCGTTTGGGCGACCGCCAAAATGCCGATCACCACCGACTGCTGCAGAATGAGCGAGAAATTGCCCAGTGTGAGAAAGCGTGGTGACAGCACGCTGAACACGATGAGCGCGACGACGAGCGCCACGGTCGATCCGAAGAGCGGAGCCTGCAGCACACGACCCCAACTGAAGCTGGTGCGCTGAGCGAGCGGCGATGGCATCGCCTGGGTGGGTGTTGCGGTCATTTCGGTACGTCCTCTTTCCTCGGGTGGACCGCGCGGATTGCGCGGTCCACCGTCGTCGAACGGGGGTGTCGGCGTGGACTCGTGTTAGCCCCAGCAGTTATCGGCGCCCCACGCCGAATCCTTGGAGTCAAGGCCGTCCACCGGCTTGTCGGTGATGAGTACCGAACCTGTGTCGTTAAAGCCAGCCTTCGGCTTCGTGCCGTCCTTCGCATAACTCGCGATTGCTTCGACGCCCTGCTCGGCCATCTTGGTCGGGAACTGCATCACGGTCGCCCCAATGACGCCCTTCTTCACGTTTTCTACTCCAGTGCACGAACCATCAATTGAACCGATGAGTACCTGGTCTTCTTTGCCCGCTGCTTTGATCGCCGCATAGCCGCCGGCTGCCGCCGGCTCGTTGATCGTGTATAGCGCGTTTGCCTCTGGGGCGCGCTGCAGCAGATTTTCCATTGCGGTCTGCGCCTTGGTCTGGTCGCCGTTGGTATTCTCCATGCCGAGCACCTCGGGGGAATCCTCCGTGAGTTCCATCCCCTTCAGGAAGCCGTCGTGACGGAAAGTATCAACCGTGCCTCCGGGGGTGCCGTCGAGCATCACGAGCTGGGGCTTCTTGTCACCCAAGCTCGCCTTCACCCACGACCCCTGAGCGACACCGGCGGCGAGGTTGTCGGTGGCAAACGTCGCGTCAACGGCGTCTTCCGGGTCGGTCGCAGTGTCGAGCGCAACGACAAGGACACCCTGATCCCGCGCCTGTTTGATCGCCGCGAGAATACCCGACGAGGAGTTCGGCGTGATCATGATGCCCTGAACGCCCTGGCTCACCAGGTTTTCGATAGCGGCAACCTGCCCCTCGTTGTCGCCGTCGAACGAGCCGGCGAGTGCGATGAGTTCCGCACCCTGCTTATCGGCTGCGTCCTGAGCCGACTCACGCATCTTGACGAAGAACGGGTTGGAGTCCGTCTTTGTCACGAGGCCAATCTTGAGGTCCCCCTCCGGGGCCGCCGCTCCATCACCGCCGCCGCTGTCGGAAGCCGAGCAGGCCGTGACGCCGAGCAGCATCACCGCCGCAGCGACCGCAGCTGCGCGCACACCCATGCGATATGAAAACCGTGTGTTCATCTGAGAGCTCCTTCGATCCCGTGTCGGACTTCTCTGTCCACGGACACCATAAGCAGCACGCAAGCGCTTGCGCAAGCGCTTTCGTGAATCTGCATGATTCTGTTATCGTGTGCCCAGACGTCCAGCGCGAAAGGAAGTCACACTGTGGTGACAATGGCCGAGGTTGCGGAGCTCTCCGGGGTGTCTTCAAGCACCGTGTCGCACGTGCTCAATGGCACGCGCCACGTCAGTGGTGAGACGCGCGAGCGCGTCGAGCGGGCGGTCGCCGAACTCGGGTATCGCAGAAATACCGCTGCCCGAACCCTCGCAGGCGGCCGGTCGCACACGATCGGCCTGGCCATCTCCGGCCTCACGAACCCCTACTTCGGCCCGCTACTGCATGCCATTGAGCAACGCGTTTCCGACGCAGACTATGTGCTGGTGCTCGGGGACACGCACGACGACGCGGAAATGGAGCGTCGGGTCATCGAATCGCTTCTGGATCGCCGCGTCGACGGCATCATTGTGGCGCCGTCGCGGGGGTTCATCGAGCACTCGGCACAGCTCATCGCAGACGCCGACACGCCACTCGTGATCATCGACCGAAGCATTGATCTCGCCTGCGATCAGCTGGCCCCCGAGAACAGTGAATCAGCTGCAACACTAACGAGTCATCTCATTTCCCACGGCCACGAACGCATCGCCGCAATCGGCGGTCTTCCCGGCCTCGCCTCAACTTCAGAGCGACTCGAAGGCTACAAGCTCGCGCTCGAGCGTGCCGGAGTGCCACTTGACCCAGCAATGATCGTGTCGGGCGAGTCCAATACTGACACCGCCGAGGCCGTTGTCTCGGAGTTGCTCGAAGGTCCCCGTCCTCCCACTGCGATCCTGACTCTGAACAACGCCATGACGATCGGCGCGCTTCGAGCGGCACGACGTCGGGGGCTTCGGATTCCGGCTGATATCGCGCTCGCAGCCTACGACGACTTTGAGTGGAGCGACCTGTTTGAGCCCGGCCTCACCGCGATCGCCCAGAACGTGACACGTCTGGGTCATGAAGCCGTCGATCTCTTGTTCGCTCGCGTCGCCGGCGATACGCGCGAGCACGACGTTCGCGTCATCCCGACCACATTCCAGCGTCGCACATCGTGCGGATGCCCAGACACCGCAACGAAAGGCACCTCGTGACCATCGCCTCCTCCGACACCTACGCCGCAGTGATCGACCACGCGAAAGCGCGCGGCTTCGCTCTTCCCGCGATCAACGTGACGAGTTCCCAGAGCCTCAATGCGGCGCTGCAGGGCTTTGCTGACGCTGAGAGCGACGGCATCATTCAGATCTCGCTGGGAACTGCGCTGTATCTGTCAGGCAATCGCGTGCAGGATCGCGCAAAGGGTTCGCGCGCACTTGCCCTCTACGCGCACGAAGTCGCCGCAGACTACGGCGTCAATGTGGCGCTGCACACCGACCACTGCCCGAAGCAGCATCTCGACGACTGGGTACGCCCGCTCTTAAACGATGGCATCGAGCGCCGGGCGCGCGGACTGGAGCCGCTGTTTCAGTCGCACATGTGGGATGGCTCCGCCGTGCCGCTCAGCGAGAACCTGAGCGTTGCAGAAGAGCTTCTCGAGCTGAGTGCGCGGGCGCACACCATCCTCGAGATCGAGGTCGGCGTCGTTGGTGGCGAAGAAGACGGCATCTCGCACGACATCAACGACGATCTGTACTCAACTGTTGATGACGCTCGCGCGACCGTCGCGGCACTGGGGCTTGGCGAGCGCGGACGCTATCTCACCGCGCTCACGTTTGGCAACGTGCACGGCGTCTACAACCCGGCCGCGGTACATCTACGCCCGGAGCTGCTCGGCGACATCCAGCGCGAGATCGGCGCTGAGACGGGCCGAGAACGGCCATTTGATTTGGTGTTCCACGGCGGATCGGGTTCGTCCCCGCAAGATATTGCGGCGGCCGTCGCGCATGGCGTTGTGAAGATGAACATCGACACGGACACGCAGTACGCGTTCACGCGGTCGATTGCCGGGCATATGCTGTCGAACTGGGATCGCGTGGTGAAGGTCGACGGAGGCTACGGTGACAAAAAGTACTACGACCCGCGCGCATGGGGGAAGCCGGCTGAAAACGCAATGGCCGCCCGCGTCGTGCAGGCCGCTGAAGAGCTCGGCTCGGCGGGAAACTCGCTGCGCTAGAGGCTTTCGGAGCGCTCAACGCTCTCGGTGCGCTAGGCCCGTTCGGTACGCTAGGCGCTCTCGCGCCCACCGCGGGCTTGGAGCACGCGCGGGCTCGCCTCGCCGAGCACGGATTCACGCGTGACGATCACCTTGGTGATGTCGCCGTCTGACGGAACCTCGAACATCACGGGCCCGAGCACCCCCTCGAGAATGGCGCGGAGACCGCGAGCACCCGTCTTCCGTTCGACCGCGAGATCGGCGATGGCTTCAAGGGCGGCATCTTCGAACTCGAGGCTCACGCCATCAAGTTCGAACATGCGCTGGTACTGCTTCACGAGCGCGTTCTTCGGCTCGGTCAAGATGCGTGTCAGCGCTTCGACGTCGAGCGGATCGACGGTCGCGACGATTGGCAGGCGGCCGATGAATTCGGGAATGAGGCCGAACTTGTGCAGGTCTTCGGGCTGCACCTGAGAGAAGAGTTGATCATCGTTGCGCTTGCTCGACACCGGTGCACCGAACCCGATGCCGCCCTTGCCGAGCCGTGACCCGATGATCTCCTCGAGGCCCGCGAAGGCGCCGGCCACGATGAAGAGCACGTTCGTCGTATCGAGTTGGATGAACTCCTGGTTCGGATGCTTGCGACCGCCCTGTGGCGGGATGGAGGCGACCGTTCCCTCCAAGATTTTGAGCAGTGCCTGCTGCACGCCCTCGCCGGAGACATCGCGCGTGATCGACGGGTTCTCGGCCTTGCGCGAGATCTTGTCGATCTCGTCGATGTAAATGATGCCCATCTCGGCACGCGGCACATCAAAATCAGCAGCCTGCAGTAGCTTCAGCAAAATGTTCTCGACGTCTTCGCCGACGTAGCCAGCCTCCGTGAGTGCGGTCGCGTCGGCGACAGCAAACGGCACGCCCAGCTGTCGCGCGAGGGACTGCGCCAGATACGTCTTGCCACAGCCCGTCGGGCCGATGAGCAGGATGTTGGACTTCGCGATCTCGACCTGCTCCGATGCAACCTCGGCGCTGGCCAGCGAAGTGAGGGCACGCACGCGCTTGTAGTGGTTGTAGACCGCGACCGCGAGAGACTGCTTCGCCCGATCCTGACCGATGACGTACTGGTTCAGGAAATCGGCGATCTCACGCGGCTTGTGCAGGGTGAAGTCTGAGGTTTCGCCCGTCTGGTGTTCAGCCAGTCGCTCCTCAATGATCTCGTTGCAGAGCGCGACGCACTCATCGCAGATGTAGATCTGCGGGCCAGCGATGAGCTGCTGTACCTGCTTCTGCGACTTACCGCAGAAGGAGCACTTGAGCAGCTCGCTGCTCTCGCCGATCTTCGCCATGCGAAACTCCTTCACCTACTCGGTCTGATCCGGTGTCTTCGAGACTAGCGGGAGCCTCAGACATTGACGGGCGGCGCGCCGGAGCCCCGGGGTCGCCCCCGAGGCTCCGTTCGACTACTTGGAAATAACCGGCTGCGGGTTCTTCCGGCTCGTCAGCACCTGGTCAACGAGACCGTATTCGAACGCCTCCTGTGCGCTCAGAATCTTATCGCGATCGATGTCACGATTCACCTCGGCGACGGTGCGCTTTGAGTGCTTCGAGAGCGTCTCTTCGAGCCACTCGCGCATGCGCAGGATCTCGCGAGCCTGGATCTCGATGTCGGAGGCCTGGCCGTGGCCACCCTGGCCGCTCGACGGCTGATGAATCAGCACGCGAGCGTTCGGCAGCGCGAGGCGCTTGCCCGGCGTTCCGCCCGCGAGCAGGACGGCCGCAGCTGATGCGGCCTGACCGAGGCACACGGTCTGCACATGGGGGCGAATGTACTGCATCGTGTCGTAGATCGCCGTCATCGCGGTGAACGAGCCACCGGGTGAGTTGATGTACATCGTAATGTCGCGCTCGGGATCCTGGCTCTCGAGCACCAGTAGCTGCGCCATGACGTCGTCTGCCGAGGCATCATCAACCTGCACACCGAGGAAGATGATGCGATCCTCAAAGAGCTTCGCGTAGGGATCCTGGCGCTTGTAGCCGTAGGCGGTGCGCTCCTCGAACGACGGGAGCACGTAGCGCGCCTCCGGCATCAGCAGGCTCGATCCACCGGACTGGGGCATGTATGAAGTATTCATCGAATCGATTGCTTCCTGCTGTCGCGTTAGTTGCTCGTGCCGCCGCCGCCGATGACATCGGTGGCAGAGTCGCGGATGTAATCAATGAAGCCGTATTCGAGCGCCTCGTCAGCGGTAAACCACCGGTCGCGGTCTCCGTCTTCGTTGATCTGTTCCAGAGTCTTGCCCGTCTGCGCCGCGGTGATCTCGGCGAGGCGGTTCTTCATCGAAGTGATGAGCTGAGCCTGGGTCTGGATGTCGCTCGCCGTACCGCCGAAGCCACCGTGCGGCTGGTGCAGCAGAACGCGCGCGTTCGGCGTGATGTAGCGCTTGCCCTTGGTGCCCGCGGTGAGCAGGAACTGACCCATGGAGGCCGCCATGCCGATACCGACGGTGACGATGTCGTTGGGAACGAACGACATCGTGTCGTAGATTGCCATACCCGCGGTGATCGAGCCACCGGGCGAGTTGATGTAGAGGTAGATGTCTGACTTCGGATCCTCAGCTGCGAGCAGCAGGATCTTTGCACAGATCTCATTCGCGTTATCGTCACGCACCTCGGAACCGAGCCAGATAATACGGTCCTTCAGCAGTCGTTCGAACACGCTGTTCGGTGGCGTCTGTTCAGCCATGCGGCGCTCCATTCGTTGTTGCTTGATTCGAGCGTACCGAGTCGTTCGCGCCTCGGCTGCCGTGTTCGCCGTGGGCGCATGGCGAGCGCCAAACGCAAGGATCCCCCGCCTCTCGGAAGAGGCGGGGGATCCTTGCGTACTGCGAAAGTTACTTGCCGGCTTCCTCAGCCTCGGCAGCGGCCTTCTTGGCGGCGCGCGTCGCGGCTGCCTTCTTGGCTGCTGCGGAGCGAGCGGCCTTCTTGGCATCCTCGTCGTCGGCTGCCGCGGGCTCGACGGCCTCTGCGTCAGCGGCGGCCTTCTTCGGAGCAGCCTTCTTTGCAGCGGGCTTCTTCTTCGCGGGGGCCTTCTCGGCCGCGGCGACCTCGCCTGCTGCGTCGTCAGCGTTCTCGTCGTTAGCGTTCTCGTCATCGGTGTCGACGGCGGTGAACTCGCTCAGGTCGACGGTGTTGCCGTCCTGGTCGACAACGACGGCCTTCGCGAGTGCGACCGCGAGGGCCTTGTTGCGGGTGACCTCGCCGAGGATGACGCCCATCTGGTTGCCCTGGCTGATCGCCTGGAGGAACTGGGTGGGCTCCATGCCGTACTGCTGAGCCGACTGGAAGATGTACTGCGAGAGCTCGTTCTGCGTCGGGGTAACACCCTCGGCCTCAACGATCGCGTCGAGCAGCAGCTGGAGCTGGATCTGCTCTTCAGACGACTTGCGAACCTCTGCGCGGTGCTCGTCGTCTTCAAGACGACCCTCACCCTCGAGGTGACGGTGCACCTCTTCTTCGACGAGCTCCTCGGAGACCGGGATGCCGGCCTGCTCGATGAGGGTCGAGGTGAAGAGGTCACGAGCCTGCTGGCCCTGCGCGAAGACGGAGGCCTTCGAGACCTGCTCCTTGAGGCTCTCGCGGAGCTCAGCGATCGTGTCGAACTCGCTCGCGAGCTGTGCGAACTCGTCGTCAGCCTCGGGCAGCTCGCGCTCCTTGACGGCGGTGAGCGTCAGCTCGACCTCAGCGTCCTGACCCTCGTACTCGCCGCCGAGCAGCTGCGAGGTGAAGTTCGTGGTCTCGCCAGCGGTGAGCGTCTCGACGGCCTCGTCGGTGCCGGTGAGGAGGTTGCCCGCACCAATCTCGTACGAGACGCCGCTGGCCTGGTCGACCTCGGTGCCGTCGATCGTGGCGGTGAGATCGAGTTCAACAAAATCGCCGGTCTTGGCCGGGCGATCCACGGTCACGAGAGTGCCAAAGCGCTCGCGCAGCTTGGTCAGCTCAGCGTCAACAGCAGCCTCGTCGATTTCGACGTTGTCAACGGTCAGCTTCAGGCCGTCGTACTTGGGCAGCGTGAACTCGGGGCGCACCTCGACCTCGAACGACAGCACGAGCGTGCTCTTCGGATCCTTGGCGTCAGGCCACTGCGCAACGTCAGCGGTCGGGCGGCCCATCGGGCGCTCGTCTGCCTCGGCGAGTGCTGCCTGGTAGAAGTCGTCGAGTGAGCTGTTCACCGCTTCCTGGATGACGGCTTCGCGGCCGACACGCTGGTCGATGATCGGTGCCGGCACCTTACCCTTGCGGAAGCCGGGGATCGAGACCTGCTCGGAGATGGTCTTGTACGCCTGCTTGAGGTAGGGCTCCAGCTCGTCGAGCGAAACTTCCACGCTCAGCTTGGCGCGGGTCGGAGTGAGCTTCTCAGCTGTCGTCTTCGGCAATTTGGCCTCTCATCATCAGAATGTTGTTCGGATGCCGGTTTCGGGCCGGCGGACCCTGGTCGGGGCGACAGGATTCGAACCTGCGACCTCCCGCTCCCAAAGCGGGCGCTCTAGCCAAGCTGAGCTACGCCCCGGAATACCCGGGTGATCCATTGCGATGGCGCGCGGACGCGCACAACCCGAGCAAGTCTAGCCGATCGGCGGCTGAGACGGGAGCAAGCCGCACCGAGCACCCCCTGGTGGCGACCGGAACTCCCGCCCGCGGCGACAAAAACTCCCACCCGAGGCGACAAAAACTCCGCTCAAAATCGCGTTTTAGGCGGAGTTTCTGTCGCCTCCCGAAGCGGCACCGCGCGGCGGCGGGGCGCCGGGCACGGTGGCGCGGCGCGGCAGCGCGCGGCGACCTGGCTGGCCGGAAAGAGGAGATTTGGAGGGGATGACGGGAATCGAACCCGCGTAATCAGTTTGGAAGACTGAGGCTCTACCATTGAGCTACATCCCCGAGCTGCGTGCAGCACGTGTTGCCGAAGCACCTCACCGAGCATACTGCATCGAGCGCAGCGCCACGAACGCGCATTCAGTCAGCGCGTGTCGCCGTACGGTGGTGTTCAGTGGTCGTGAGGTAGCGCTCCGAGTTCAGACGCACCGCCTCCCGGTCGTCGTCGCGCAGTTCCCGCACGACACGCCCGGGCACGCCCACCACGAGTGAGTGCGGCGGCACGATCATGCCCTGCGGAACGACAGCGCCAGCCGCGACGAGACTTCCGGCACCCACCACTGCACCGGTGAGCACCGTCGCGTGCATGCCGATGAGGCAACCGTCCTCGATCGTCGCACCGTGAATCATCGCGAGGTGCCCAACGGATACGTCATTGCCGATCACCGCGGCGTCCCCGTGCTGCGTGTGCACGACCGCACCGTCTTGAATGTTGGTTCGCTCCCCCACGCGCACCGCGTCGGAGTCACCGCGCAGCACTGCGTTGTACCAAACGCTCGAGCGCGCGCCGATGCGCACATTGCCGACAACTACGGCGCCAGGTGCGATCCACGCCGCTTCGTCGACCTCTGGCGATCCGTAGGGCGCGACCGCGATGATCCGGCCCCGGTCGCCGGGCACAGAAACAGCAGCACCCGCCGCGCGATCAGATTCCCAGGTCATTGTGTCCCCCGCCGACGAAGATAAAAATGAAGCAGAACAAAAGAGCACAGCACAGCTGCCAGTTGACAAAACTACCTGCCGAAACGAAAAAGCCCCTACCGCAAGGGTAAGGGCTTTGATCGCTCCCCCGGCTGGGCTCGAACCAGCGACATCCTGATTAACAGTCAAGCGCTCTGCCAACTGAGCTACAGGGGATCATTGCGACTGCAACCAGACTAGATTAGCAAGCCGCGATGTGCGTGTGCAAATCAGGTCGGCCCGGGCGATTCCCGGACGACGGACGGTGATACTCCCGCCGATTTACGGCTACTCCTCCGCTATCTCGTCGTAGGCCGTCGCTCGCAGCGCCTGCGCGAGGCGCTGCACGTAGCCGTGATCGGCGTTGCGGAAGATCTCATTGATATCGCCGCGACCCACGAGCCGCCCCTGCTGCATCACGAGCACGTCTTGCACGAGCGCTTCGAGCATGCCGATGTCGTGACTGATTAGCAGCATCGTCGCGTCGGTGCGTTCCCGATACCAGCGCAGCAGCTCCACAATCTTCGGGCGGTTGTTGGCGTCGACGCCGAGAGTCGGCTCGTCGGCGATCAACAGTCTGGGATCAAGCATCAGCGACCGCATCACTGCGACCCGCTGCCGCTGCCCCTTGGAGAGTTCGTACGGATACTCCTGCAGCTTCGCCAGCGGAAGCGCGACGATGTCCATCATTTCGGCGATGCGCTCACCGAGCACGTCGCGATCGAAATGTTTGCTGCGCTCCACGATCGGCTCGAACAGAATGTCACCTACGTTGAGTTCGGGAGTGAGCGTCGCCCCAGCGTCTTGCGACAGATGCCCGACGTACGCGGTGAGACGCGCACGCGTGCGCCGTCCCAGCCGCTTCATGGGCACGTCCATCACACTCGCCTCGCCGCCGGTGAGGCGGATCCTGCCCGATTTCTCAGTCGCTTCGTTCGCGCGACCGGCGAGGAACTTAGCGAGCGTCGACTTCCCCGATCCGCTCTCACCGAGCAGCGCGAACACGTCGCCACGGGCGACGTCGAACGTCAGCCCCTCGACCGCCTCGAATTCGCGCCCGCCGGCATGAGCCGGGTATGACAGCGAAAGATCAGAGACGCGGATCGTGGGGTCGGCGTCGACTACGGGGTGGGGCATCCTGAAATCTCCTCGGGGGTTCGGGGTGTGCTCCGTCTGTCCAGCAGCCTAGGGCATGGCGCGGCGGCCGCGCGGGTGCGAGTCGGCTCGCCGCTCAATCGCCGCGCAGACTGCGACGCGCGGCTTCGAGGGCGACGAGCTGCTCCTGAATGCGTCGGGCACGCGGATCGCCGGAGTCACCGATGCGTTGATGCCGCGCGAGCAGTTCGCGTTTCAGCTCTACTAGATCTCGGTCGAGTAGCGAGACAACAACGTCTCGGGAGTAGGCCGCAAGCTGGTCGAGGTTGCGCTGCGGCATCGGGGCTATCGCGAGCTCGCGGATCAACCCGTGGTGGGTGTCGGGCGCGGCACCGAGCACCGATTCCAACCACGTTGGCGTGCCGAGGGAACCCAGCGCCGCGCCCATCGCGTCTCGCACGATGTGCAGATCGGGATCGAGCACCTGCGCCGTGACCGCCTGCTGCATCAACTCTGCACCGACCGATTCGCCCTGCTGCATCATCGCCATCAGAGCGTCCCGCTCGAGCCACGTCGTGGGTGCGTTGCGAAGTGAGGACAACCCGATGCGCCTGGCCGGGGCGGGCGCCGGATCACCGTACGCGTCTCCCTGACCGCCGTATTGGTCGCCGAATCGACCGTCGAGCTGGTCGCCGCGGTCGTCGTACTGATCGCTCGGCCCGTCGCCGTAGTGGTCGACGCCGCTCTGCCGCGCGGACCGTCGCTGACCGCCGCTGCGCTGCTGCTCCGGCTGCCCTTGCCGGGACTGCTGCCCCTGTTGATTCGAGCGAGCCTGCTGCGGAGTCGGCTGTTGCTGGCGCTGCTGCTGGGTGCCGCGTTGCTGCGACGGCTGCTGCTGCCGCTCGCGATCGTTTGCGCGATCATTGCTTCGTGGCGCCCGCTCTGCGGCGCGCACCGCCTGCTGCACTTCGCCGAGCTCGGCGCCGAGCATCCGCGTGAGTTCTCGCGTGTATCCGGGCCGAAGCGACGGATCTTTGATCTCTGCAATGATCGGCGCGGCCTCGCGCAGCGCAGCGACGCGTCCTTCAACGCTGTTGAGATCGAAGCGAGCAATCGCCTGGCGAAGCGCAAATTCGAACAGGGGCTGCTTACGCGTGAACAATTCGCGCACCGCCTCGTCGCCGCGGTGCTGACGCAGGTCCGACGGGTCGAGCCCTTCGGGCGCCACTGCAACATACGTCTGCGCAGTGAACCGTCGCTCTTCGCTGAACGCACGCAGCGCCGCCTTTTGGCCAGCCTCATCGGGGTCGAAGGTGAAGATCACCTCGGCCGCGGAGTCGTCACCCATGATGCGCCGCAGCACGGCGATGTGGTCCTTGCCAAATGCCGTGCCACAGGTGGCGACCGCGGTCTCGATACCTGCCAGGTGGCAGGCCATCACATCGGTGTATCCCTCGACCACGACGGCGCGCTTGCCGCGCGAGATCGCGCGTTTCGCGAGATCGAGCCCGTAGAGCACCTGGGACTTGTGATAGACGGGAGACTCGGGCGTGTTCAGGTACTTCGGGCCGTTGTCGTCCTCGTACAGCTTGCGCGCGCCAAACCCGAGAGTCTGTCCGCTGGTATCTCGGATGGGCCACACGATGCGTCCGCGGAAGCGATCGTAGGCGCCGCGCTGTCCCTCGGAGGCGAGACCCGAGAGCACGAGTTCCTGGGGAGTGTAGCCAAGACCGCGCAGGTGCCCGCTCATGCCGTCCCAGCCCCGCGGGGCGTACCCCACCCCGAATCGCTCACAGGCAGCCGCGTCGAAACCGCGCTGCCCGAGAAACTCTCGCGCTGTCGCAGCTTCGTCCCCGGCCAGCTGCTCGACGAAGTACGCCGCGGCCGCGGTATTCGCGGCGAGTAAGCGCGCGCGATTCGGGCCGTCTTCGCGCGAGAAGTTCCCTTCTTCGTATGTCAGGCCGTAGTGGATGCGCGCGGCAAGACGCTCGACTGTCTCGGCAAACGTGAGGTGATCCATGCGCTGCACGAACGTGAATGCGTCTCCGGACTCACCGCAGCCAAAGCAGTGGTAGTACCCGAGCGCGGGCCGCACGTGAAAGCTGGGGCTGCGCTCGTCGTGGAAGGGGCACAGGCCCTTCATCGAGTCGATGCCAGCGCTCTTCAGCGTGACGTAGTCACCCACGAGATCGGCAAGGTTGGTGCGGCGCTTCACTTCCTCGATATCGCTCGCACGGATCCGACCTGCCATAGCTGCTCAGTCTAGTGCTGTGAGATTTCAGACGAGCGGAACATCACACAGCCGCCGGTGCCAGGTGATCGCGGACTGGTCTGTGAGCGACGCGACCTGATCGACGATGGCGCGGCGGCGGCCAGCATCGTCGGCCGCGGCAAGGAAATCGGCCGCGAACGCTGGCTCGAGTTCGCTCTCCCCCGAGTCCCACAACACCTCGAGCAATTCGCTCAGTAGATCGCGCTGACGCCGGTACGTTGGCTGTCGCCGGCCGCTCGCCATCACGAACGCTGCAACGATACCCTTGAGCACGGCGATTTCGGCGCGGATCTCGCGCGGCACGATGATCGACGCGCCATACCGAGCGAGCGACGCACCATCTGCGGCCTCGAGCGTCGCGGCGATTGACGCGCGCGCGAACCGCCCGATCATCTCGCTCGTGAAATTCTTGAGCTGCGCCTGATGGGCGCGCGACTCGTCCCAGCGCCGCAGCCAGGTCTCCGATTCGGAAATGCGATTGTAGGCCGCCCCCAGCTCATCGCTCGTGTAGGTGCCCCCGGCCCACTCAGACACCGCGCGAATCAACGAGTCATGACCGGAACGCGCCGTCAAGATCTCGGGGTCAATGAACCCGCTCACCACTGCGTCTTCAAAGTCGTGCACAGAGTAAGCGATGTCGTCGGAGAGATCCATCACTTGCGCCTCTGCGCACTTGCGGCGCTCGGGGGCACCCTCGCGCAACCAGTTGAAGATCGGAGCGTCGTCACCGAAGTAGCCGAACTTCACACTTCCCGGCGCGGCCTCTGCAAGGCTCCACGGGTACTTGCAGCTCGCGTCGAGCGTGGCGCGCGTCAGATTGAGCCCGACGCTCACGCCGTCGTCCGTGAAGCGTTTGGGTTCGAGACGCGCCAGCACGCGGAGCGTCTGGGCGTTGCCCTCGAAGCCGCCAGCGTCTGCCGCCCAAGCGTTCAACGCCTTCTCGCCGTTGTGCCCGAACGGCGGGTGACCGAGGTCGTGCGCGAGGCACGCCGTATCCACGACGTCTTGCGCAAGGCGGAGCGATACGGCCAGTTCGCGCCCGACCTGCGCGACCTCGAGCGAGTGCGTCAGTCGATTGCGTGCGAAATCAATGCCCGCCGTCGGGCTCAGCACCTGCGTTTTGGCGGCGAGCCGCCGCCACCCGCTCGAGTGCAACACGCGAGCGCGATCCCGTGCAAAATCGCTGCGGGCACCCGCATGAGTCTCGGGCACGAAGCGCTCGGCGTCGGCCTCGCTGTATCCCTCTGGGAGCGCTGTATTAGCCACCTGAGTCGTCTCGCTCGGCTTCAGCGAGGTCGTCGAAGTTGATGCCCTCACTCGTGCGGCTCTCAAGCCAGCGATCGGGCAGCACGACGCGCTTGGGGCTCCCAGCGCGGCCGCGCTGACCCTCGGCGCCCTCACCCGGGTATGGCAATGAGGCGTCCATCGTCGCGAAGAGGTCGTCCATCTGCGCGAGCGACTCGACCGCCGCGAGCGCGCGGCGCGTGTCACCGCCGACGCCGTAGCCCTTGAAATACCAGGCGACGTGCTTGCGAATATCGCGGCAGGCGTGCGGTTCGTCGCCGTCGTGGAATTCGACGAGCAGCTCGGTATGACGGCGCATGGCCTCCATCACGAAGCCGAGCGGCGGCTTGGCGATGGCAGCTTTCGCTTCGTCGGCGCTGATCTCGCCCGCCTCGGCACGGAATGCCGCGGCAAGATCGCCGAACAGCCAGGGCCGACCGAGGCAGCCACGACCGACAACGACCCCGTCGCATCCGGTTTCGTGCACCATGCGAATCGCGTCTTCGGCAGACCAAATGTCGCCGTTGCCAAGCACCGGCACGCTCGTGATCGTCTGCTTGAGAGTGGCGATCGAGCTCCAGTCAGCGTGACCCGAGTAAAACTGATTGGCGGTGCGACCGTGCAGCGCGATCGCCGCGACCCCGGCGGCTTCGGCGGCACGCGCCGCGTCGAGGAACGTGAGGTGATCCTCATCGATGCCCTTGCGCATCTTGACCGTCAGCGGAATGTCACCAGCGGCCCGCACGGCGCCCTCGACGATCGCACGGAACAGATCACTCTTCCAGGGCAGCGCTGAGCCACCACCCTTGCGGGTGACCTTTGGAACCGGGCACCCAAAGTTCAGGTCGATGTGGTCCGCGAGATCTTGATCGACGAGAAATCGCACGGCCTCGGACACCGTCTTCGGGTCGACGCCGTAGAGCTGAATCGACCGAGTCGTTTCGCTTTCGTGGTGCTTGATGAGGCGCAGCGACGCCGGGGTGCGCTCGACGAGCGCACGACTCGTGATCATTTCGCTTACGTAGAGCCCCGCGCCGTATTCGCGGCAGAGGCGACGGAACGCGGTATTGGTAATGCCGGCCATGGGCGCGAGCACGACGGGCACGTCGAGTGCGAGCGGGCCGATGCGCAGGCGGGCGTCATCGAGAGTCTGGGAAGTCATATCCCCACTATTCTCGCAGATCAGGATCCGTTGGGCGTATCGACCGCGCCTCCGAAGCGGCGATCGCGATCGTGATAGATGCCGATCGCCTCCCACAGCTGTTGCCTGCCGAAGTCTGGCCAGAGCGTGTCGAGAAACACCATTTCGGCATAGGCCGACTGCCAGAGCATGAAATTGCTCGTGCGCTGCTCCCCTGAGCTGCGCAGAAACAGGTCAACGTTCGGCAGTTCAGGCACGTACAGGTGACGTTCAATGGTGCGCTCGGTGATGCCGTTCGGAGAGAGTCGACCGGCGCGCACCTCGGCCGCAATGCTGCGCACCGCATCGGTGATCTCGTTGCGCCCACCGTAGTTCACGCACATCGTCAGCGTGAGTCCCGTGTTCGACGCCGTAGCGCGCTCAGATGCCTGCAATTCATTGATGACCGAGCCCCAGAGCTTCGGGCGCCGCCCCGCCCACCGCATGCGCACGTTCCAGGCGTCGAGCTGCGCCCGGCGACGGCGCAGCACGTCGCGGTTGAACCCCATGAGAAATCGCACCTCATCCGGCGACCGCCGCCAGTTCTCCGTGGAGAACGCATACACGCTGAGGTGACCTACCCCGGCCTGGATCGCGCCTGCAACCACGTCGAGCAACGCCTGCTCCCCCATGCGGTGTCCCTCGACGCGGGCGAGCCCGCGCCGATTCGCCCACCGACCGTTGCCGTCCATCACGATGGCGACGTGCTGGGGCGGTGCCCCCCTGAATGTGGGCGGCTGCTCACCGGTCCAGTCGACCGGCACGAGCGTTGCTGGAGCGCGGTGCATGCCTGCCAGTGTAGAGGCGCGCGTGGGGGCGATTGTTCAACGCCTCGGCGCACTGAACGAACGAAGCCCGCGTTCGAGTTGCCACTGCGTGTAGGCGGCAGTGATACCGGCGGCCTGGCCGCGCTCACGCTCGCTTGCGGTGAGCGCCGCGTCCCAGTCCCCGGCGAGCAGCGCCCCGAGCAGGTCGATGCTGCCTGCGTCGAGTCGGGGTGAACCCGGCGTGCGGCAGTTTTCGCAGACGACACCGCCGAGCTGCACCACGACGGCCGTGTGCGGGCCTGGGGCGCCGCATCGCACACAGTCCACGAAGCCGGGGGTCCAACCAGCGATCGAGAGCGCGCGCAGCAGGTATCCGTCGCGCACGAGCTCGGGCGGGATGCGAGCGCCAGCGAGCGTTCGTAGCGCGCCAACGAGCAGTCGGTACAGCTCGCGCGATGGGTCGCCCTCGGCCAGTCGCTCGGCGGTCTCGACGATCACACTTCCGGCTCGATAGCGGTCGTAGTCGGCGCTGATAGCTGGACCGTACGCCCCCAGCGTTTCCGCCTGCGTAATGGTGTCGAGCGTGCGCCCCTCAAAGCACTGCACATCGGCGACCATGAACGGCTCGAGCCGCGCACCGAACTTTGACGACGTGCGGCGAACCCCCTTGGCGACCGCGCGTAAAAGACCGCGCCCGGGCGTAAACATCGTGACAATGCGGTCGGCCTCGCCCAGCTTGTGGGTGCGAAGCACGACGCCTTGTTCGCGATACAGGGGCACAGGTCAAGTATCTCGCACGTCGCTGTGGCCGGGCTCTGGCGGGAGAGCCAAATGCCAGCTGTGGGCGTGGTGAGCGCCCCGCGCGTGCGCAAGAATGGGGCTGTGATCGACGAAACATTTCACCTTCCGCTCTACGCGGATCTTGCCGCAGTCGGCGTGGGCAGCCTGCAAGGCGCGCTGTTCGCCGCCGGTTTCAAGCGCATCGATCTGCTCGGCGTCGCGATCATCGGGATCTTCTCTGGCATCGGCGGCGGCTTTTTGCGCGATGTCTTTCTCGGTTCAACGCCGGCGGCGTTCTCAGACAACTGGTATTTGATCGTCGCGACCGGTGCGGCCTTCATCGGCATGCTGCTGCAGCGGCTGCTCGAGAGAGTGGACCCCGTCATCACCGTGCTCGATGCAATCAGCATTGGCATGTTCGGCGCGATCGGCACCACGAAGGCGCTAGCGCTCGGGCTGCCCGTGATTCCCGCGCTGTTTATCGGGACAGTATCTGCCGTTGGCGGTGGCGTGCTGCGCGACCTGATGCTGAACATTCCCATCGCGCTGATGCACGTGGGCTCGCTCTACGCCGTGGCGAGCCTCGCGGGCGTCGCGGTGTTGACCGGATTGCTGGCCGTGGGCGTCGCGGTGATTCCCGCGGGCATTGTCTGTGTCGTCGTCACGGCGCTCGTGCGGTTGCTCGCGGTGCGGTTCGGGTGGAGCCTGCCCGAGCAGCGTGCGCTCAGCCGCATTCGCCTACGCCGTCAGCGCCAGGTCGAGCAGGTCATCGAAGAGGCGCTGCACACGGGCACCATCACGCTCCCGATCACCCTTCCAGACCCCAAAACCCCAGACTCCGACACCCCATACCCCGAATCCCCCCGCTAGCGCCCGACGCGACCCCTGTTCTGTCGTCCACTCGACCCCTGTTCTGTCGTCCCAAATAATCCCTTCGCGAACCTGATCGGATCATTTGGGACGACAGAAGGAGCGAGAGGGGGCTTAGGGGGGGGCTAGGGGGCACGAGGGGGTAGGGGCACTAGGACCTCGGGCCCGTGCGGCGGCGGCCGACCTTGGCCTCGGCCTCGCGCCAGGCGCGCTGGGCCGGAGTTTCTCCTGCGGGAGCGGCACCGCGCGCCGAGCGGTCGGCCGTGCCGCCACGCGAGAGGTGCCACGCGTGCGTGATCGCGAGCGCAAGCGCATCGGCGGCATCGGCCGGTTTCGGCGGCGCGGCGAGGTTCAAGAGCCGCGTCACCATGGTGGTCACCTGCGCCTTGTCGGCACTGCCGTACCCGGTGACCTGCGCCTTCACCTCGTTGGGGGTGTAGAGCGCAACGGGTATGCCGCGGCGCTCGGCGAGAAACATCACGACACCGCTGATCTGGGCGACACCCATCACGCTCGGGAGGTTCTGCTGCGCGAAGACGCGTTCGAGCGCGATCGCCGCGGGTTTCTCACCGTCGAGCAGGCGCTCGATCGCGGAGCCCAACTGATGCAGGCGCGCTGGCAGTGGCGCGCTGGCAGGGCTGCCCAGCACCTCCACGTGCTCAAACGTGACGCGACGCCCGGCACCGGCGGTCACCACGCCGATGCCGCAGCGAGTCAATCCGGGATCGATCCCGATAATGCGCATCGTGGGTTCCGCTGAGCCGGGCGTCGCAGCCCCGCTACTCGTCTTCTGCGAGTTCGGCCTGCACCTCGGCGGTGAGGTCAAAGTTCGCGAACACGTTTTGCACGTCGTCGCTGTCTTCGAGGGCCTCGATCAACCTGAAGACCTTGCGGGCGGTATCGGCGTCAACTTCGACTTTCAGGCTCGGTACGAACTCGGCATCCGCTGAGTCGTAGTCGATGCCCGCGTCGACGAGCGCGGTACGCGCCGCAACCAGCTCTGATGGGTCGGTGATCACGTCGAACGTCTCACCGTTCGGGGCGGTGTTCACTTCTTCGGCGCCTGCCTCGAGAACGGCGGTCAGCACGTCGTCTTCGGTGGTGCCCTCGGTCGGCACCACGATGACGCCCTTGCGCGCGAAGTTGTATGCGACGCTCCCGGGGTCGGCGAGCGTGCCGTTGTTGCGGTTCAGCGCGGTGCGCACCTCTGCTGCAGCGCGGTTCTTGTTGTCGGTGAGGCACTCGATCATGAGGGCGACGCCGTTCGGTCCATAAGCTTCGTAGACGATTGTCATGTACTCGACGGCGTCACCGTCGAGACCCGCGCCGCGCTTGATCGCGCGATCGATGTTGTCGCCGGGAACCGAGTTCTTCTTCGCCTTCTGCACGGCGTCGACGAGGGTGGGGTTGCCCGAGAGATCGGCGCCGCCGATGCGGGCTGCAACCTCAATGTTCTTGATGTACTTGGCGAACGCCTTCGCGCGCCGAGAGTCGATGACGGCCTTCTTGTGCTTGGTCGTCGCCCACTTGGAGTGTCCTGACACGGGAGCTCCTCTTTGATAGTTGCTGAAACGGGTGGTCTGAGTATCAGTCTAGGGTCGCGGGCGGCCAGGCATCGGCGAACAGCTCGCGCACATCACCGAGCAGCTGCGGCATTGCCTTCGACTTTGCGATGATCGGGAAAAAGTTCGCGTCTGACGTCCACCGCGGCACGATGTGCTGATGCAGGTGCGCGGCAACACCCGCACCTGCCGCTTCGCCCTGGTTCATGCCGATGTTGAAGCCGTCGCAATTCAGGGTCGCCCGAGCAACTCGCATGGCGGTCTGCGTCAGCGTGCCGATCTCCGCGATTTCAGCCTCGTTCGCCTCGTCGTACGTCGCGATGTGTCGGTACGGACAGACGAGCATGTGCCCGCTGTTGTAGGGAAACAGGTTGAGCAACACATACGCGTGTTCGCCTCGCGCCACGATCAGCGCGTCTGCGTCGCTGCGCTCCGGCGCGGCGCAAAACGGGCAATCGTGCTGCTTCGGCTGATGGTGATCCGACACGTAGACCATTCGGTGCGGCACCCACAAGCGCTGCAGATGGTCGGCGACGCCCACGGCACCGCTTTCATCAACCGACTCGACGCGGGGCGCAGACTCGACGCGAGGCGCAGACTCGACGCCCGCAGCCGACTCGACTCGCGACGCAGGCTCCCCCGCCTCGCCCGCGTCTACTCCGACCATGCCGTGGAGATCTGCTCGTGCCGGCGAATCGCGCCGGTGATGCGCTCGATCGCCTCGGCGACGGGCACACCGTTCATTTGCGTACCGTCGCGGAACCGGAAGCTTACGGCGCCGGCCTCGCGATCCTCCTCGCCAGCGATCAGCTGGAATGGAATCTTCGCCTTGGTGTGCGTACGAATCTTCTTCGGCATCCGGTCGTCGCTGTGGTCGACCTCGGCGCGCACGCCCTGCTCGCGCAGCTGCGCAATGACACCGTCGAGGTACTCGCCGTAGTGCTCGGCGACGGGAATGCCAACAACCTGTGTGGGCGAGAGCCACACGGGGAACGCACCGGCGTAGTGCTCGAGCAGAATCGCGAAGAACCGCTCGACCGAGCCCAACAGGGCACGGTGAATCATGATCGGCTGCTTGCGCGTGCCGTCGGCCGCCGCGTATTCAAGTTCGAAGAGTTCCGGCTGGTTGAAGTCGAGCTGCACCGTCGAGAGCTGCCAGGTGCGTCCAATCGCGTCGCGCGCCTGCACCGAGATCTTCGGGCCGTAGAACGCCGCGCCACCGGGGTCAGCGACGAGCTCCAGGCCCGACTCTTCGCCCACCTCGCGGAGGGTCTCGGTGGCGAGTTCCCACTGCTCGTCGGAGCCGACCGACTTTTCGGGGTCCCGGGTCGACAGTTCAAGGTAGAAGTCATTCAATCCGTACGCGCGCAGCGTCGAGAACACGAACTCGAGCTGCTGCTTGATCTCGCCCTTGACCTGTTCGTCGGTGACGTAGATATGCGCGTCGTCCTGGGTCAAGCCGCGCACGCGCGTAAGCCCTGAGAGCGTGCCGCTCTTCTCGTAGCGGTAGACGGTGCCGAACTCGGCGAGGCGCAACGGCAGTTCTCGGTAGCTGCGCGCGCGAGCGCGGTAGATGAGGTTGTGGAACGGGCAGTTCATGGGCTTCAGGTAGTAGTCCTGGCCCTGCTTGACCACGTTGCCGTCGTCGTCGACCACCTCATCGAGGTGCATCGCGGGGAACATGCCGTCTTTGTACCAGTTCAGGTGCTGGCTCGTCTCAAACAGCGACCCCTTGGTGATGTGGGGGCTGTTGACGACCTCGTACCCGTTCTTCAGCAGCTCAGATCGCATGAAGTTCTCGATCTCGTGCCGGATGATGCCGCCCTTGGGATGGAACACCGCGAGGCCAGAACCGATCTCGTCGGGGAAGCTAAAGAGATCGAGTTCGACGCCCAGCTTGCGGTGGTCGCGCTTCGCCGCTTCCTCGAGTCGCGTCTGATAGGCGCGCAGCTCGTCTTTCGTCGGCCAGGCGGTTCCGTAGATGCGCTGCAGCATCGGGTTCTTCTCACTGCCGCGCCAGTACGCACCAGCCGACCGCATCAGCGCCCAACCATTACCGAGCACGCGTGTCGACGGTACGTGGGGGCCGCGGCAGAGATCTTTCCAGCAGAGTTCGCCGGTCTTCGGGTCAATGTTGTCGTAGATCGTGAGTTCGGCGCCGCCGACCTCGACGCTCTCGCCGTTTTCGTCTCTTGCCGAACCACCCTTGAGCCCGATGAGTTCGAGCTTGTATGGCTCGTTCGCGAGCTCAGCCCTGGCCTCGTCTTCGGTAACGACGCGACGCACGAACCGCTGCCCCTGCTTCACGATCTTCTGCATTTCAGCGGAGATTGCCTTCAGGTCGTCGGGCGTGAACGGCTCGGCCGGGTCGAAGTCGTAGTAGAAACCGTCGGTGATCGGCGGCCCAATGCCGAGACGAGCCTCGGGGTTGATGCGCTGCACGGCCTGCGCGAGCACGTGCGCCGCGGAGTGCCGCAGGATGTTCAGCCCGTCAACCGATTCGATGGAGACGGGCTCGACCGTGTCGGTCTCCGTGATTTCGGCTGCGAGATCGCGCAGCTCTCCGTTGACGCGCATCGCGACGATCGAACGTTCGGTGAATCGGGAGAAGCCATCGGCCACGGGTGAACTCCTTCGCTGTGGAGGTCGAGGAGCGCGCACGCGGAGGCGAGCGCGCAGAATCGGCGCGGTGCCGACCACCGTACGATCCTACTGCGTCGGAGCTGGGTCGATCTTCGAGTCGTCCGCGGCAGCAGAGCGATATCCGCGCCGGCCCGCGGTAAACCACACGATGGCGCCCACGAGCGGAATTGCCGCGATAAAGAAGATCCACGCGATCATCTTCGGCCAGCTGAGCTGTGGCCCAATCTTTGCGAGCGACAGGATCGCCGTAAGTCCCACCACGGCGTGCGTGAGCGCAAAGATCGCGGGCACAAAATCGATCAGCGTGGGGCCCAGTGAAGTCATGGGTTCCAGCCTACTGGCGCGATTCGCGCTACTCCCCCAGCACGCGACGCGTGTAGTCATTCGCGAACACCCGATCCGGATCGAGTGCGGCGCGGGCGGCCGAAAAGTCCGCGAATCGGGGGTAGGCGTCAGCGAGATCGCCGCTGGAGCGGCCGTGCATTTTGCCCCAGTGCGGTCGGCCCTCGTACGCGCGCATAATTGCCTCAACCTCCGTGAAATACGGTTCGGGGTCTTCCCGCCAGTAGCGGTGCACCGCGATATACGCCGACTCGCGCCCATAGGCGGTCGACAACCAGACATCGTCGGCCGCGGCGAAGCGCAGCTCGACCGGAAACGAGATGCGCCAGCGTTTCCGCTCGATCAGGCTGCGCAGCTCGCGCACGGCGGCGGGTAGCGCAGCCGCGGGTATGGCGTACTCCATCTCGCGAAAGTGCACGCGCCGCGGGCTCGTGAAGACCGCGTGCGAATCATCGGTGTACGATCGCGAACCGTAGACCGCCGACGCGAGGCGATTGATTGTCGGGGTGGCACGGGGTACAAGCCACCCCACCCCGCTCACGGCAAGGTGCGCGGCCGATCCCAGCAGCTCGTCTTCAACCCAGTTCCGGATCGCCCGTGGCCGCGCGTGCGGGGCGTGTATCGGCAGGCGAGCGTTCGATTTGGTCGACAACCGATCGGTGTGCGGCCACCAGTACGCTTCCAGGTGATCGACGGCACGAGAGCGGTCGAGCAGATCGTCAATCGCCGCAAACGGTTCTGCGCGTTCGACGGCGTGCAGCAGAAACGCGGGCACACACTGCAGCTCGATCGCCACGAGCACCCCCAGAGCCCCGAGGCCCAAGCGCGCCGCTGGGAGCATCTCGGGGCGCTCGTCCTCCGCTATTCGAGTGATGCGACCGGTACCGTCGACGAGTGTGACCCCGACGATCTGGGTGGCCAGCCCTCCGAACCTCGCCCCGGTGCCGTGGGTACCCGTCGACGTCGCCCCCGCGATTGTCTGCGCGTCGATATCGCCCATGTTTTCGAGGGCGAGCCCGAGTGGCCTGAGTAGCGCGGGAAGATCGCGCAAGCGCGTACCGGCTCCGAGCGTGACGCGTCCACTGGCCGCATCGTGCGCCAGCAACCCAGCGACTCGTGAGACGTCGACGAGCACACCCGACGTCATGGCGATGTCGCTGAAGGAGTGCCCGGCCCCGATCGCCTTCACCGTCGTGCCCGCTGCCGCGGCACGGCGCATCAAGTCGGCCACCTCGGCAGCGTTCGCGGGTGTCTCGACGCTCACTGGGCGGCAGACGGCGCTTCGCCCCCAGTTTCGCACGATCCTGCCGGTCACAGGAACGCCTTCCCCTCGCCGCGATACGTCGGAAGCTCCGCCGCAACCGCCGCGTGATCGCCCCAGTTCCCGTCGACGACGTGCAGCTCATTGACGTGCTCAGAGACCTCCCCGGACTTCGCGTGCCGCAGCCACACGCGGTCGCCCACGCGCAGGCTGTCGGCGGCATCGCCGCGAACCGGCGACTGCACTTCTCCCGCGGCCTCGCGTGTCACAAACTCGAGCCCGGGCGGCCACACCGGAATCGGCAGCCGGTCGACGCCGGGCGGCCCCGATGCGACCCAGCCGCCGCCGAGGAGTGTCGCGATGCGCGGTGCTGGCCGACGTACCACGGAGAGCGCAAAGCCCACGGCTGGAGCAGGCGTGAACGCGGTGTAATGGTCGAAGATGTGCGGCCCGAACAAACCAGATCCAGCAGCGATCTCCGTCACCGACTCATCGAGCCGCGTCGACTCGATTGACCCAGTGCCACCGCTGTTCACGAACTCGAGATCAGCATCAGATGTTCGCAAGATCGAGCGCACGAGCGACACCGCGCGCGACCGGCGCTCGGCCACGTCTGCAATCGACACGCGCTGCATAGCGCGAACCGCCGCCTTCTGAGGCCCAGCGTTTGAGACACCCGCGATTTGCGCCTCGTAGACCATGATGCCCACGAGTGCGAAGCCGGGACGTCCCACGATGGCCGCGGCGAGCTCGCCGAGCGCCGCAGGGTGCCTGATCGGTGACCGGTAGACGCCAACGTGCCCGAGCACGGGCGCGCGCAAGGAAGCATCGAGCTCGACCGCGACGCGAATCTTCGCCCGGCGACTGGGCGGCACCACGGTGTCGACGAGATCGAGCTGGGCGACGTCATCCACCATGATCGTGATCCGCGACGCAAGCTCTTCGTCGGCCGCGAGCTCCGCGAGCGCTCCCCGATCAGCCGTCGGATACGCGATCACGATGTCATCAATCCCGTGTCGCGCAAGCCATATCGCCTCGGTGAGTGTGTAGCCGAGCACCCCAGCAAATCCCGGCAGCGCCAGCACCGCCTCGAGCACCCCACGCACGCGAAGCGACTTGCTCGCCACGCGAATGGGCACGCCCTGCGCTCGCCGCACGAGATCGTGCGCGTTGTGGGCGAGCGCTCCGCGGTGAAGCACTCCGAACGGCGGGTCGAGTTCGGCGGTGGCCCGAGCGATTGCGGGCCAGTATGCGCCGGGATTACCCCACGGTTGCCCGACATCCACAGTCAGATCGATCACTGCACACTCCTTACGTTTCGCACACTCCAGGCGCCCAGTATCGAGCACACCCCACAGACGATAAACAGCGCCGTGAAACCGCCGTTCGCGCCTACGATCAACGCCCCAATCATGGGCGCGAGCGCCTGCGGCACGGCGTTCGCGATGTTCATGATGCCGAGATCCTTGCCGCGAGAAGACGCATCGGGCAGAACCTCGGTCGCGAGCGCCTGATCAACAGCGAGAAAACAGCCGTACCCGAGACCGAGCAGCACCGCTGCGCCACACGCGACCGTGAAATCTGGCCACAGCGCGAGCAGCAACCCGCCGCCCGCCTGCAGCGCTGCGGAGGCCGCGACGAACACCTTCCGCCGCCCCAGAGCGTCAGACAGCCGGCCGCACACGAGCGATGCGATGATCGTCATGACGGTATAGATGAGCGACAACAGCAGCAAATCGTCTTCGGCACCGTCGCGGCCGAGCCCGAACATCAAGAAGTAGAGCAGTAGGCTCGTCCCGAGCGCATTTCCGGTGTTCGTGAGCACGCGCGAGAGCAGCGTCCAGCCGAAATCCGGGTGTTGCCGAGGGCTGATCCAGAATCCCTGAATCACGCGTCGCACACCCCAGGGCTCTCGGTACTCCGGAGCGAGCGGCGGATCGGGCAACCGCAAGGCTGGCACCACCAGTATCACCAGCACTGCAGCGAGCCCCGCGTAGCCGGCAAAGGTGCCGGTGAGCAGCTCAGTGACGAGCAGCAACCCCACGATGAGGCCCACGCCCTGCGGCGCGGACACAAACCCAGAGACGATTCCACGTTGACGAATGGGCACCTGGTCGGCGATCAGAGCGGTGAGGGCCGCCGATAGCGCGCAGAAGCCAGTAATCGCGATCGACCAGCAGACGGCAACCCCAACAAGCGTTGTTTGCACACCAGTGAGGAGCAGGCCGATTGCAAACACCGCGGCGCCAATCGCGATCCATGGCCGGCGGCGGCCGTACCGTGACGTCGTGCGGTCAGAAAGCGCGCCGGTGAGCGGGTATGCAAGCATCGCGCACACGGCCGAGACGCCGCTCACCCCGCCGAACGCCAGCACACTGTCGATCCATCCTTCGGTGTGCACGAGCCGTTCGACCTGGGCGGGCAGCAGCAGCTGCATCGGTGCGAGCTGCGCCATCCAGACGCCGAGCCAGGCGGTCGAGAACACGGCGATCCACCCGGCCGTAACGGCTCGCTGCGGGGAACGCAACGCCTGATTATCCGCGCGCACGGGCTCCGGCGGTCCAGAGGTCGTGCGGCGGCTCATCATGCCTCGCTGACTTCAGGATCGGGTTCGGCCTGCGTCATCAGCGCAGTGACGAGCACTTCGCTCGCGACCGCGGGGACGTCGCCGTGCACGATGCGGGAGATGGTGAGCCCGTCACTCAGAGCAATTACCAGGATGGCGAGCTCCGACACTGGCGCCTTCCAGCGCATCCCCGAGGCTTCCGCTGCAGCGATCAGCAGCTCAGCGACAACCCCCTCGTATTTCAAGTATTGGAGGGCGGCGGCCGGAGATCCGGAACGAGCAGCGTGCAGCGTGAACTCAAGCATGCCGTGTTCGCGACCAGGATGCCGATCAATGGTGGCGAGATACAGGCCGAGACCGTCGCGAAGCACCGTCCCCAGATCGGGGCGGGGGGCTTCGAAACTCGGCGCCGCGAGCGCGCTCATCACGGCCTCCCGCTCCTGCTCGACCACCAGATCAATCACGGCTTCGAGCAGCGCGTCACGGGAAGGGAAGGCGTAGTGCAGGCTCGCGAGGCTCATTCCAGCCTCCGCGACGATTGCGCGAGTGGTGGCGGCCGCGAGACCGTCGCGACTGATGACCACGAGTGCCGCGTCGATCAACGCGCGGCGCCGGGATGCCACTGGAACGCGCATGCCCCTCCTCCGCGAGAATGTGGGTCAACTGTCCCAGAAGCCCGCCGAGAAAGCAAGAGTGGGAGTTCAGGAGCGAGTGCGAGCAGCCCGCGATTCGGGCACCACGAGCGGCGTACCAGTAGCCGGGTCTTCGATCACCCGGCACTTGAGCCCGAAGACGTCGTGGACGAGGTCGACGGTGACGATCTCACGCGGCGGGCCGGCCGCAACGATCTCGCCGTCTCGCATCGCGACGAGGTGCGTCGCGTAGCGCGCCGCGTGGTTCAGATCGTGCAGCACCGCGACGAGCGTGTTGCCCGACGCGTGCAAGTCGGCGAACAGGTCGAGCAGTTCGATCTGGTGGGCAATGTCGAGAAAGGTGGTCGGCTCGTCGAGAAGCAGGATCGGCGTGTGTTGCGCGAGAGCCATCGCCGCCCACACCCGCTGCCGTTGCCCGCCCGAGAGCTCATCGACGAGCCGGCTGCGCAGGTCTTCCACGTTGGTCGCGCGCATCGCCTGTTCGACGGCTTCGAAGTCATCAGTTGACCACTGCCGAATGAAACCCTGATGCGGGTACCTCCCGCGCGCCACGAGGTCTGACACCGTTATGCCCTCGGGGGCGATCGAGCTCTGCGGCAGCAGGCCGATGACGCGCGCCGCCTCCTTTGCGCGGTACGACGAGATCGCTTTCCCATCGAGCACGACACTGCCCGCCGCGGGAGTCAGGAGGCGGGCGAGCGCCCGCAACAGCGTGGACTTGCCGCAGGCGTTCGGGCCGACAATCACCGTGAATGACTGGTCGGGAATCTCCAATGAGAGATCCTTCGAAATTACCCGGCGGTCATATGCGAGCGTGACCCCCTCTGCAGTGAGTCGGGGCGCACTCGGGTCGCCGGGTGCAGGTGCGATGGAGGGCATCTCTATGGTCACAGTTGCTTCCTGGCTTCCTTGATAAGCAGGGCGATTAGATACAGGCCGCCGATCACGACCGTCACAATGCCGACGGGCACGGAGGCTGAGACCACGTGCTGCGCGATCACATCAGCCGCGAGCAGCAGCACCGCACCGACGAGCGCTGACACCCCGATCGGAATGCCCGCGCTCGCCGCAATGCGCCGGGCGATTTGCGGGGCGGAGAGTGCGATGAACGCGATTGGGCCAGTGGCCGCTGTCACGACCGCGATCATCGCTACTCCGATCACGAGCACAGCGAGCCGAGCCGGTTCCGCTCGGACTCCGTGGGCGCGCGCCGCGTCGTCGCCGAGTTCAAGCTGACGCAGTGGCGCGGCTACGAACATCGTGACGACGGCAAGCAGAGCGAGCGGAACGGCCGAAATCATCAGGCGATCCCAACCGACGAGCGAGAGCGATCCCGCACCCCAGATGGAGGCGCTCATCGCCACCTCGGTCTGAGCGCGCAGCAAGAGATAGGAATTTACGCTGTTGAGTGTCGCGGTGATGGCGATGCCCACAATAATGAGGCGGAAACCCTGGACACCTCGCCGCCACGCGAGCGCGTACACGATCACGGCGGTCACGAGCCCTCCGACCAGTGCTCCCATCGACGTCGCGATCAGCCCGCCGCCCACGAGCGTGATCACTACGATCGCCCCGGTGTAGGCGCCCGTCGAGAATCCAATAACGTCGGGGGAACCCAGCGGATTACGCGTGAGAGTCTGGAACAGGGCACCCGACACCGCGAGCGCCGCGCCAAACATAATTGCCGCGAGCACGCGCGGCAGGCGCCACTCGACGACGATCTTGCTGGCGAACCCCTGGTCACTCGTGAGGGCCGCGACAACCTGCGGCAGCGACAGCGGGTAATCTCCGAGGCTGAGTGCGACCAGCGCGACCACGACGATGGCCGCGAAGGACCCGACGCCGACGAGCATCGAGCGCCGGGGCACCAGGATCGACGCCCCCGGTAGCGGGACCCTGATCTTGCCCGCGGGGACCCAGCGCGCGGACGCAGCCGACCGGCCCGTCACAGCGCGCTCGCCCGCTGCCGGCGCACCAGCACGATCAGCACGGGGGCTCCGATGACCGCGGTCACGATACTGACCTGCAACTCCCCTGGTGGCATGATGACTCGGCCGAGCACGTCGGCGGCGAGCAGCAGCACAGGCGCGAGGAGGGCGGAGTACGCGATGATCCAGCGCTGATCTGGGCCCACCAACCACCGCGCAACGTGCGGAATCATCAGGCCTACGAACGCGATGGGCCCCGCCATCGCCGTCGCAGCGCCGCACAACAGTGTGATGGCAACGATGGCGAACACGCGCGTGCGCACTACGCGGGAACCGAGTGACCGCGCAAGATCGTCGCCGAGCGCGACCGCGTTCAACGGACGGCCGAGCAGGATCGCCGCGACGAGCCCGATGATCACGTAGGGCGCGGCGACCGCCATCGTGCTCCACCCCCGGTCCGCGAGCGTGCCAGCTTCCCAGGCGCGCATGGCGTTGTAGCCGCGCGGGTTCGCCAGCACCATGGCAGACGTGATCCCGGTGAGTACCGCACCGAGCGAAACACCGGCGAGCGTGATGCGGGCGGGGCTCACAGTGCCGCGTCCGGCGGAGCCCACGAAGAAGACCACGACCGCGGCGACGAGTGCGCCGCCAAAAGCGAACCAGATGAAATCGGTCGGTGCGGTGACTCCGAAGACCCCAACCGCTATGGCAACGGCAAACGCGGACCCGGCGTTCACGCCAAGGATCCCAGGATCGGCGAGCGGGTTTCGCGTGACGGCCTGGATCAGCGCTCCCCCAACGCCGAGTGCGGCGCCCACCAGAACGCCGAGCACCGTGCGGGGAACGCGCAATTCGAGAACGTCGCGTGCCTCGGCGTTCGAGGCGCCACCGAGCAGTGCCTGCCAGACATCAGCGAAGTCCACATCGCGCGATCCAATCGACAGACTCAGCACGAGCACCCCGACAAACGCGGCGGAGATCGCGACGAATCCGAGCATGCGGCGCCTGCCGAACCCCGCGACGCGCGTCACGGGAGCCGACGCCACACCGGCGCGCACTTGACTGATCACCACAGATGAAGCTTAGGGTGTCCTTAGCTGGATTTCGAAATGCACTGCGATTGAACGGCATAGCTCGCGCCGCGAGAAGACGACACAGTGCCACGGAAAGGACCATCACATGCGGGTCAAGCACCCCCTCATCTCCGCGCTCACGATTGGGGCGCTCAGCGCCCTCGCCCTGACCGGATGCACCGGAGCCTCTTCTGATCACGACGGCGCCGATCCGGGCGCCGCGCAATCGGGCGCCGCAGACGCGAAATTTCCGCAAACTGTTGAGACCGCCTTCGGGGACGTCACGGTGAAGGCAGCGCCGAAACGCATCGTCGCACTCGGGTGGGGCGACGCTGAGACCGCGCTCGCGCTCGGGTATCAGCCCGTCGGAGCGTCCGACTGGCTTGAATTCGGAGGCGATGGGGTCGGCCCGTGGGCCGAAGGGCTGTATGACCAGTCCCCCAAGATCATCGACACGCTTGAGCCGTCGTACGAGGCAATCGCTGCGCTCGATCCCGACCTGATTCTCGACGTGAAGGGAAGCGGCGAAAGCGAACGCAACGCGCGACTCTCGGAAATAGCGCCCACTATCGGAGTGCCGGAAGACGGCAAGAATTACCTCACCGACCAGGAGGAGCAGGTCGAGATGATCTCGACGGCGCTCGGCGTGCCCGATAAGGGAGACGCGCTACTCGACGAAGTCGACGCCGCGTATGAGGCTGCCGCGAAAGCTCACCCCGAGTGGGATGGCAAGACGGTGACCGCTGCAACCAAGACCAGCGAGGGCTGGGGCGCGTATATCGAGGACAGCAATAGAGTCGAGACACTCGAGCGCTACGGCTTCGAGCAGAACCCACAGATCGAGACCCTGCCGCTCAACGCTGAGGGATTCTCGGTGCCGATCTCAAGCGAACAGCTCGACAAGATGGAAGCGGACCTGATTGTAGCCTTTCCGATTTACATCGACACCACCGAAATCACCGACGACGCTCAGTGGAAGAAGCTGAAAGCGGTCAAGGAGGGCCGCAGTATCGTGATCGACGGCGACATCTCGGCCGCTTACTCGCTTGGCTCACCGCAGGCTGCGCTCTACACAGTCGAGCACCTCACGCCGCTCCTCGAACAGGCGCTCCCCGCGACCTAATCGCCACCGCTGCTCGGGAGTTCCGCGCTGGCCGCTGTGGGTGGGCGGTCAGCGCGGGTTTCAAGGTCCATGCGTCGCGCTCCGCACCCGTCACATCTGACGTAGAGCACGAATCCATCAGACGTGAAGTGTCGGGACTCGACGCTCCAGCCATGCTCGTGCGGAGTTGCGGGGGTCGGTTGGGCGTGTGTCGTAGCGTCTGAAATCTTGGGCATATGTCCACTGTGTTGTAATGGCCTTATGCAACTCAACCCTTACGGCGAGTACGCGGTGCTTCTCGCGGCGTCTCTCGCGAACGACTGGCCGCAGGATCGCTCCGGGATTGTGTCGCGCGCACGCGACTTCGGCATGACCGTCGAATTTCCGGAGAACCCGGCCGACCATGCGCGGGTGCGGCGGGTCATCGATGACTGGCTACTCGCGGTCGACGCCGTCGAATCTCGCGAGCGGGCATTGATCCTGAATATGCACATGGCCTCGGCCGCAGCGTACCCGCGGCTCACAGACCACAACGACGAGGGGTGGCACCTGCATTACCGAGCAGACGATGCGCGCGCGCTCTCGCACGTGCTGCTCGCCGTCATCAGCGTGGGCACGGCGCTTCACCTCACGACCCGCGGAATGCACCGTCTGCACCGTTGCGCCGCGGGTGCGGCACCGGGTGACCCCTGCACCGCTGTCGTCGTCGATACAACCCGAAATGGGCGTCAGCAGTACTGCTCAGTGCGCTGCGCCAACCGCGCCGCGGTGCGACGACACCGCGCCAAAGCCCACGACCACTAGCACCGCAGGCCGCGCTGAACGCTGCCGGCAGCGACGAGCAAGCGGCCAGGCATATGTGAACGGGAGAATACGTGGTGGGCGATACCGGACTCGAACCGATGACCTCTTCCGTGTGAAGGAAGCGCGCTACCAACTGCGCCAATCGCCCGTCTGCAGCGAAGTTGAACCCTACGGTTCCGTTTCGTGCCAACCTGAAAGATAATACACGGTTCAGAGTCCCCATTCGCGCCCGACACGGGCCGCGGCAGGTTTCTGCGGTTTCGAGGTTACTCGTTCGGGCGTGTCGTGACGGGCGCCAGGTCGCTGTCGAGATGCTCGTCGAGTTCGGCGCTCACCTCACTGAGTGATGCAAGGTCATCGCGAAGGCCGTTGTACCGATCGATGTCCTTTTGCAGTGACGCCAGGTCTGCATCAAGCCCGGCGCGACGCTGCTGGAGCGCAGCGGATTCGGCCTGCTCGCCGGCTAGATTTTCGACGTACTCATTTCGTTCCACCCGCGCCCGGAACGCATTTGCATCCGCATTAAAGCGATCGACTGCGTCGCCGTAGGCGGCCTTCCGCTTCTCGACGTCATCGCGCAACGCGGTCATCTCATTCTGCAGGGCGTCCGCCTCACTCTGGAGATCGTTGAAGACGGTGTGGTACTTCTCAAAGTCGTCGATCAACGCTGAACGATCCGTGAACCACTGCGCGTAGTGATCTTCCAGCCAACTCGGCAGATCGCGCACCTCTGTGCCGAGCACCGAGTGCAGCTCATTTGCGAACGCCGCGTCAGAGAGGTGCTCGTAGACCACCATGCGCGCTTGTAAATCAGGGTGCGTCGGAGCGAGATCGTCGTAGACGTCGCGCAGGCGGGAGGCGAGCAGCGTGCGATCCCCGTCTTCCAAACGCGAGAAGGTCGCGTGCAGCAGCTCGTGAGCCGCGGTGATCTCAACAATACCGCTGACTCGATCGTCGGTGACATCGAAGAGGTGGATGCGGTCGGAGGTGTAACAGCCGAGCACGTGACCCTGCTCCGAGTGGTCAACTTCCGAGCATTGCGCGTTGAAGTGCTGACTACCGTCGACCGTCGGATGTGTCGCGATGAACACGCGCCGACCCGAGTCGGTCAAGTCGAGATCCTTCACGAGCTCGCTAACGCGCGGTGTCACCTCGTACCCGATTGCCGCGAAGTGATCTTTGATCTCTTGCCGATGCATAACGCCGACTACAGCGAGTGCGACGACCGCGAGGAACACCGTGAAGCCGACCCATCGCTTCACTATCGCTCCCGCGCCTTCCGCCATGGAACCACAGTATCCGGGCGCGCGGTACGGCACGCGAAATGTTGCAACTTCGCCGTGATCATTTGGCACTTCGGGGCGGCGCGCCCGGGATGGCGACACCGATTTGCACCCCTGCCGAGCCTTCCCTATAGTTGTACAGGTCGCGGAAACGCGGCGGAATGCGGATGTAGCGCAGTTGGTAGCGCATCACCTTGCCAAGGTGAGGGTCGCGAGTTCGAGTCTCGTCATCCGCTCTAGGAACCCGGTTAGCTTGAATAAGGCACGCCGGGTGACTTATGGTAACAAAACTACGGTGGCGTGGCCGAGAGGCGAGGCAGCGGCCTGCAAAGCCGTATACACGGGTTCGAATCCCGTCGCCACCTCGTCTACAACTAAATAGCCTGAATAGGCGCGATTGGCGCAGCGGTAGCGCGCTTCCCTGACACGGAAGAGGTCACTGGTTCGATCCCAGTATCGCGCACTCCTGAACACCCTTGAGAAATCGAGGGTGTTCTTTTTTGTGTGTGCCGCTGCGCCTTTCTGCCTCACCGTCAAATCCGCCACTAAGCTCCCACCATCAGGGATCGCGCCGGAGATACGGGCGCTTGCATCATCACAGGGGATGGCATGACGGGTTCAATTCGAGTTTGCGCGAACTCAGCGATTGTGGGCGCGGTTATCGTACTCATCGCCTCGCTCGCCGGTTGCTCAGAGGAGCTCGCTGCGGAGGACCAGATTTTCATCACGAACTCGGCCACCAGTCCGCTCGAACGACTCGGCGCGGATCACGTGCAATTCGTACCCGTGGATGCGCAACTTTCGCTCCCGGAGGTCATGAGTTCGGAGGCGGGTATCGATCACCAGGTGGTCGTGCTGCAGTGCGCGCCGACCGACGACGGCATGACGGTGTTCGGAACAGTGTCGCTGAGTAATTACGAGAATCGCTTGGATTCGGCATCGATTCGCGAGTCGCTCGCCGCATCGATTCCGGGCTGCACGTCACGCGTGTAGACCTTCATGCCAACAGAACCGGCGCCGTGGTCTCGCCCCCGCCTCGCTGCGCCCTCCGCAACAGGTACGTCAGGGCGGTGAGCAGCGGGAACTCGACAAGCATCCCCAACACGATCGCGGCGGTCACCAGTGGTTGATCCGGCAGCGCGATCGCCGTGACGGCCAGCATCAGTGGCGCGTTGCGAGCGGCCGTCGCCATCGTGAGCACGACGCGATCTGCGTACCCGAGGCGGAAGAGACGCGACAGCGCTTCGCTGAGCTCGTAGACCACGAAGAAGAACAGCACCACCGCGAGCAGTACCCGCACGAGCGCGGAGAGGTTCGCGAGCATCGTGCCGATGTGCGCCGCAAACAGGCACAAGATGAGCGATGCGACGATGAACGGGATCGCACGGTCAACGACCGCAATGATCCGATCTTGCCGGAACTTCGCTGCCCGACGCCCAATCCGATGCCCCACCCGGGAAGCAACCCGCGGCGCGCATCGAAGCACCGCCCACAGCGCCCCGCGCAGCACGATCGCGACCGCGGCGGGCAACACGAACCACTGCAGTAGCGCGGGGCCAATCTGAGCGAGGCTCGCCTCGATCTGCGTGCCCGTCAACACACTCAACCACACGGGATACAGCAGGAGCTGCAGCGTGAGCTGAATCGGGATCAACGCTGCACCGGTTGCGGTGTCGCCGCCCGCCATTCGAATGAAGCCGAGAAACCAGTCTGTGCAAGGAAACAGACAGTAGATGAACACCCCGAGCCTGATCGCCTCCTGCGGCACGAGCAACAGCGTCAGCACGTATGCCAGGGCGGGTATGAGCACGAAGTTCGCTCCCAGTGCCAGCAGTACCGTTCGCGGGGCGCGACGGAGCGAACCCCAACCTTCGAACCGAACGGTGAAGAAGAGCGCGCCGACCATAAGCAACACGAGCGGGTCCACACCGTGCGAGAGGCGCTCCCCCGCCTCAGGCACCAACGCGCCGATCAGTGCACCCGCTGCCACCGCAGCAAGCAGCAGGAGGGTCGGCGAGCCCGAGCGAACCAGTGTTCGCAATCGATCACCCATATCGCTCAGCACCCGCACTGTACGTCGCAGCACGAGAGATCGTCCGTGAGCATCCCCGCGCTTCGCCACGCCTCGAGCGCGCTCGTATCTTTACCAGCGCGCTCCCCGATGACTCGGGCAATGTGCGCAAAGCGCTGTCGAAACTTGTAGACGAAGCAGAACTTCAGCCCGCCGTGTCGAATCGCCGGGCCAGACAGGAATAGGCCCGGCGCGATCGTCGACTGGTCGTCTTCATCGAGCTCGGGCCAGCCATCCTCCCGCGTCGAAAACAGGTGTTCAACCGGCCCGAGCCCCGACCCGAATCCTGTCGCGGCAATGGGCATCGTCGAACTCCGGATCGTCTCCCCTGAGTTCAGACGGGTCGCGAACCCGCTATCGGTGCGCTTTACGCCTACGGCGCGATCTTTCACGAGCGTGAGCCGACCGGACGCCAGCGCTTGCTGTAACAAGATGCGCGATCGCGGCGCAAGGCGATATGAGGGGTCCGAACCCCGCCCTGACTCCCACGGGCTCTGGGCGTCGACTACCGTCACCCGCGAGCCGTGCTCAACGTGGTGGCAGGCAATATCGATCCCTGACTCGTAGCCGCCGATCACCACAACGTCGCCGTCCCGCGTCTCCCACGCTTTCCGCGCGCTACTGTGCGCCACAAGCGCGCCCCCGCTGATGCGCGGCGCCAGCGGCTGACCGAACTCGCCACCGGCCCACACCAGAGACCGTGCGAAGGCCGGACCGCGCGCGCTGAGCACTCGGAAGCCGTCACCGTGCCGGGTGACGGAGGTGACCTCGGTGCCGTCGAGAACTGGTACCCGAAAATGTGCCACGACGCTTCGCAGATATTTCGCGTACTCCGCACCCGTCGGGTAATCCACACCGAGGCTGAAGGCCGGCGAGGTCTCGTAGTGCACAGCGTTGAGATCTGTTGCGCCAAAGCCATTTCCCGTAAACGACGGCGTCAGGAAGGTTTGCTCGGGAACCCAATCGAGAAAAGTCTGGCCGACCTGCCCACGCTCCAGTACACCGAAGCTGAGCTGCTTGACGGCTGCAAGCGCCAGTGCGGTGCCCACCCCCGCCGGGCCCGCGCCAATAACAAGGCAGTCGAGAGCGTGCGGCGTATCTGGCGCGGTCGAACCGAAACCTGAGGAGTGTTCGGAGGCAGTGCGTGTGGATCGTGACGGGGAGGATGCCATTTCGGAGAAACCTTCTACGTGTCGCGTGACTCATTGATAACGATTATCAATAGTGTACGCGGAGACGGCTCCAATTTCGCAACCGCTTCACCCCGAAACGCAATTCGGTCCCCCAGTGCACACCAGCGCTGAGGGACCGAAGTTTCGCACGCGTGCGTGCTGGTGAGACCTATTCGTTACCGATGGCGCCGTCCGCGCTATCGCGCGCATCAGCGATCTTCTCGGAAAACTTGCCGCCGGTGATCTTGTCAGCGAAGCCCGCAACACCATCGAGCACCTTGTCGCTGATCTCTTCAGCCTGCTCGCTCTTCGCGACCTCTTGGATCTTTTCGGAGTTCTGGTTCACAAATTCGCCGGCCTTACCAGCGAGATCAGACGCCTTCTTACTCAGGTCTTCGATGCTCATGCCATGTTCCTTTCATCGAAGCGCCCAAGTGGCGCCTCTGCACACATTATGGCCCCACAGGCGATGCCGCGAAAGAGCCAACATCTTTCGCGGGACGCGGACTGTCTCACGCGGTCGCAAACGGCCCTACTCCCCTACCTCGCTGCGGGCAACCCGACGAGGATGCATTGCCTGCACCCGCGGCAGGGCGGAGAATGGCTCTGATCAGGTCTCGAAGATGAGATCGCCCTCGACAGAACGGATGCACCATGGCCCCCATCGGATCGCTGCACAGTGTCGTGTTCGACTGCCCCGAACCGCACACGCTCGCCGAGTTCTACCGCTCGATACTCGGCGGTACGATCGACGCCGAGGGCGACACCTGGGTCAATCTCATCATCGACGGACTCAGCACGAAGCTCGCGTTTCAGCAGTCCCCGAACTTCGTAGCGCCCGTGTGGCCGAGCGACGACGGCGACCAGCAAGCGCATCTCGATGTGCAGGTCGCCGACCTCGATGCCGCCCATCACGAGCTGCAGACACTCGGTGCAGAGCATCTCGAATCACACGACACGTTTCGCGTCTATCTCGACCCGGTGGGCCACCCGTTCTGCACGGTGTCATAGCCCGAGGGTTCAGGTCAGCTCAGGTCAGTCGCCACGCATGCCGTGCTCGCGCGCGACCACGGCCACGGCGGTGACGAAGCGATCCCGATCGAGCACGTGCCCCTCGCGTCGCATGCCCGCGTTCGTCACCCGAAGCACCCGCTCAGTCGCCAGGAAGCTCTCGCGCCCCTCGCGATCCCAGCCACCCGTGCCCACGGACACAAATCCGTCGTGCCGCTTCGTACTGAGATAGCACGCTGCGGTCGTTTGCGCGTCAATGCGAGCAATGATGAGCACCGGCCGATCCTTGCCGCGACCATCGTTTTCGGCGTACGGCACCCAGGTCCATACGATTTCGCCCGGATCGGGATCACCATCAGGATCGGGTTCATAGCTCAGTCGAAGTGAACGAATCTCAGCCGAAGTCAGCTCACGCGTGGCCGAATCGCCGCGTTGGCCCGGGCTCGGCGAGCCGGCACTCGACGCGCCCCGCGGCTGAGTAGTCGAGGACTTCGCAAACGCCGTAATGAACGAGCGCAGAAACCCGCCGACGATGCTCCCCCAGTTCGGCTGTTTCCCTGTCATCGGGCGCTCTCAGCTCGTCGCACACCACTCATGGCACCGGTCACCGCTATACGATTTCGCTTGCGGAGAGCGCATTCAGTCGCGACATGCATCGCAGATACTTCTTGCGATACCCGCCGTCGAGCATGCCGCCGCCGAACACGGTCGTGAGTGGCACACCGGTCGCGCGAATCGGGATCTGCGCGTCGTACACGCGGTCGATGAACGCTACAAAGCGGAGCGCGGATGACTGATCCGTGAGAACGTGCACGTCACGGAGACCGATGCACTGCACGCCGGTGAGCAGGCCGCTGTAGCTCGACGGGTGCACCGTCGCGAGGTGCTCGATGAGCGCGGAGAAGTCGTCGTCGGTCATGCGCTCGTGGGCGGCAGCGACGTCGGCGAGGGCGAACTTGTACTCGTCGTCGCTGAGCGCGACGGCTTCACCCTCGAGATCGCGTTGCCGGTAATCGACGCCGTCGATGCGAATGGTGACGAACCGATCGGACATCGCCTGGATCTCGCGCATAAAGTCTGCGGCGGCGAAGCGGCCCTCGCCGAGTGCATTTGGCGGCGTGTTCGACGTCGCCACGAATTTCGTGCCGGTCGCGGTCAGGTCACCAATGAGGCGCGTCATGAGCATCGTGTCGCCCGGATCATCGAGCTCAAATTCGTCGATGCAGATGAGGCGCGCGCCCTGCAGCACACCGACGGCGCCGTTGTACCCGAGCGCGCCAACGAGGGCGGTGTACTCGATAAAAGTGCCGAAGTACTTTCGCCCGGCCGTCGCGTGCCACGTGGCGGCGAGCAGGTGAGTCTTGCCCACGCCGAACCCACCATCGAGGTAGATGCCCGGCTTCGAAGTCGCGGGAGTCGCCGGCTCTGCCTTCTTCCGCCCAAAACCGAAGAAACCACCGCGTGACACCGCCGCGGGAGGAGCCGCAAAGGCGCGAAGCATTTCTCGCGCCTCATCCTGCGACGGATAGTCGGGATCGGGGCGATACGAGTCGAACGTCGCGCGATCGAACTGTGGCGGTGGTACCAGTGTCGCCACGAGTTCAGTGCCGCTGATCGTGGGGCGCCGACCGACGAGGCTGGCGGTGCTGTGCTGTGTGTCTGAGACCATCGCCGACAGTCTACGCCGCGAGGCGGCTTAGCCGCGCCAGGGCGGGTGCGGCAATGCTCGAGCGAAGGCGCGAGTGACGCCTTCCCAACCCGCGGTGTCGACGTTCCAGAGCTTGACGTGCTCCGCTCCCGGCTGCAACCGGAGCTGCACGAGATCGGGGCGCAGCGCCGCGAGACGCTCTGCACCAGCGGAAGGAACGAAGGTGTCTTGCTGGCTCGCATGAATCAGCACGGGCACGCGCAGCTCAGCCGCGAACGTCTCGGGGTGGAGCTCGTCGATCGGCAACCCGCCCGATTCCCCGGCGCGCACCCACCCGCGCGCAAGCATGCCGACGCCGATCCCCGCGATGGCCCCCGGCACCGATTGCGCCGCGGCGTGATACCGCAGCAGCGCGTTCCAATCGACCGCTGGCGAGTCGAGAATCAGACCATCGATTCGGTCGCGGTGAGCCCCGCGTGTTGCGGCAACGAGACACGCAGTGCCGCCCATTGACCAGCCGACGAGCGTCACGCGCTCAGCGCCGCGGCGCAGCACCTCAGCGATTGCCGCGTCAACGTCCCGGCTCTCGGAGAATCCGACGCCGTACCGCCCACGCACGCCCGGCGGTGCGCCCGGGTCGTTTCGATAGCTAATGATCAAGCTCGTGACGCCGCTCTGCGCGAGCGACGTCACGCCGCGCAGCGTTTCGTGCGGCAACGCGCCGCGGCCGTGTACGTGCACTGCCCAGCGCCGCTTTCGCCGTAGGCGCGGGTACACGATCCAGGCGTCGGCGTCACCGAGGTCTGTTGGGTACGTGACGTGCTCCACCCTGAAGCCCAGCTCCTCTGGCTCGGTGAACCACCAGCCGGTGATGCGCCCGCGGGTTCCTACCGCGAGGTCTCCGCGATCTACCCTCACGAGTTGACGCACTGCCGTGTCGCCTTCCGACGCGAGTACCGCGCCGACTCTGGCGTGCCCAGCACCCTGACCGAAGATGAACGAGTACTTCCCCGGCAGATCGGCGTCAACTCCGTTCAGCCAGATAGCCGGGGAGCCTGCGTAGTCGCCGAGCTCGACCACTGTCACCGGTGATTCGGGTACCGAAGCCGGAGTCACGGCGCGGCGCGCAAGCGCAATCCCGCCAACGAGCGCCCCCGCGGCACCCGCGAGCGCGGCACCCGCGAGTACGCCGACCGCCCCGATCCCGAACGCGCGATTCCACCGTGGCTGCTCCATTCGTGACCGTCCCCTGTTCCCCGCATTGCGGCGTGGCATCTGCATGTTGTTCACAGCAAACTCTAGTGTCGCCAGTGTGATGGCAAGCGTCAGTGGGGCCCCTGTCGACTTCGACACGGCGGCGGAGCAGATCCGCGGTGCGCGGCTGCGTGGGGAACTGGTTTCTCAGGAGATTGCCGCGCCAGAGCGGATCGCACCGCAATCGATCGCGCTCGCGGCTGGCGTTGCCCGCGGCGTTCGGCGCGATGACGCCGCAGACACGGCGCTCGAGTCTCCCTACGGCGCCGGCCGCATCGTGCTCATGCACGATCCCGACGCGTTCGACGAGTGGGGCGGCACGTATCGCATCGTGTGTTTTGCCCAGGCACCGCTCGAACTCGAGATCGGCGTCGACCCCTTTATCTCTGATGTGGCCTGGTCGTGGCTCGTCGACGCCCTTGATTCGCGCGGCGCCGGCTACACCTATCTCTCTGGCACCGCCACAAAAACGCTTTCGACGAGCTTCGGGGCCCTTGAGGCTCGCGGCGATTCCGCCCAGATTGAGTTGCGCGCGTCGTGGACGCCCCGGGGAGACGATTTCGCTCCGCACGCGGAGGCGTGGTCTGAGTTGCTGTGTTTGTTGGCCGGGCTACCGCACGCTGAGGGCATAGACTCCATCGCGGCACGGCGCTCACGCCTGGCCGCGGAAGGGGCATGAACAGCATGACGGTCTCCCAGTCGGAGCTCGATATCCAGTGGACGATGGTGGACGACTCAGACGGTCTCGCTGAAGCAGCCACCGCACTCGCGACAGGCACCGGCCCGGTCGCAGTTGATGCGGAGCGCGCATCCGGCTACACGTACGGCGGCGAAGCGTATCTGGTCCAGGTCCACCGCCAGGGCGCTGGCACGTATCTGATCGACCCAATCAATATTGCCGACTTTCAGCCGCTCCAGCGCGCAATCGCGGACACCGAGTGGATCTTTCACGCGGCATCTCAGGATCTCGCCTGCCTCGCAGCAATTGGCCTCGTGCCGAGCCGCATCTTCGATACCGAACTCGCGACGCGGCTGCTGGGATTTGAACGCGTCGGCCTCGGCTCGATCGTCGAACAGCTGCTCGACATCTCGCTCGAAAAAGCCCACTCGGCCGCGAACTGGTCGCAGCGCCCGCTCCCCGAAGAGTGGCTCGAATACGCGGCGCTCGATGTCGTGTTGCTCCCCGAACTGCGCGACGCCGTCGCTACTGAACTCGACGCACAGCACAAAACCGAATTCGCGCTACAGGAGTTCGAGGCAGTGCGGACAAGGCCAGAGAAGCCGCGCCCCGAGGAGCCCTGGCGAAAGCTGTCTGGCGGGCACGGCCTGAAGACGCCGCGCGCCTTGGCACTGGCCCGCGAACTCTGGGAAGCCCGCGACGCGCTTGCTCGTGAACGGGACGTCGCCCCCGGCCGCTTGATCCCCGATTCATCGATCGTCGCTGCCGCCAGCGCAAATCCCCGCTCAAAGGGCGATCTCGCGCGGATACCGACGTTCAAGGGTCGGGCGAGCAGAACTGAAATCGACCGCTGGTGGGCGGCGATCCTCCGCGGAAAGACGACCGAGGACTTGCCCGGTCAGAAACGTCGCGACCCAGATTCGATTCCGCACCATCGCGGATGGGTGCAACGGCACCCCGACGCTGCCGCGCGATTGGAAGCTGTGCGCCCAGCCATCGAGGCTGAAGCGCAGGCGAGGCACATTCCGCTCGAGAATCTCCTCACGCCCGACACGCTTCGCAGACTCGTGTGGCGCCCGCCGGCCGACCGCTCTGCCGAGGCGATTGCACTCCGTCTCAGCGAGCTCGGCGCACGCGACTGGCAAGTTGGCATCGCTGCACCAATTATTGCCTCGGCTTTTGTAGAACACCCATAAATGTCTCCCCGCGATGTCGGGGAAAATCGGTGCGGTTACTCGGGTGCGGTTTCGCGTGACACTCCGTCTCTCTAGTATGGAAACAACGCAGATCACCAATGCTGATGGAGGCGAAGTGGCCGCAATGAGAGATGTCGTGTTCGTAGACGGAGTCCGCACCCCGTTTGGTCGAGCAGGCGACAAGGGAATATACGCGGGAACGCGTTCAGACGACCTGGCGGTGAAGGCCTTGCAGGGCCTCATTGAGCGCAATCCAGAGCTGCCGCTCGAGCGCATCGATGACGTCGGAATCGCAGCAACAACGCAGCAGGGCGACCAGGGGTTGACACTCGGTCGCACCGTGTCGATGCTCGCGGGCATCCCCGTGACGGTGCCCGGCTTCGCGCTCGATCGAATGTGCGCTGGCGCGCTCACCGTCGCGTCGTTCATGGGCGCCGCGATCGGCGCTGGGCAGTATGACCTCGCGATCGCGGGCGGTGTCGAGCACATGGGCCGCCACCCGATCGGCCTCGATGCAGATCCGAACCCGCGCTTTGTAGCGGAGAAGCTGGTCAGCCCCGACGCCCTCAACATGGGGCTTACGGCTGAACGACTGCACGACCGCTTCCCGTCGCTCACGAAAGAGCGCGCCGACCGGTTCGGAATGCTGAGCCAGCAGAAGGTGCAGGCCGCTTACGACCGCGGTGACATTCAGGCCGATCTCATTCCTGTGGCAACTCGCTCGGAAACCGGCTGGGGCCTCGCGACCGAGGATCAGGGCCGTCGCCCCGAGACGACGATGGCGGGTCTTGCCACGCTCAAGACGCCGTTCCGCCCGCACGGGCGAGTCACGGCCGGTAACGCCTCGCCGCTCACCGACGGCGCGACCGTGTCGCTGCTCGCCGGCGCCGACACCGCGAAAGAGCTCGGACTCTCAGCGAAGATGCGTCTCGTCGGCTTTGGATTCGCGGGAGTTGAACCCGAGGTCATGGGCCTCGGACCAGTGCCTTCGACCGAGAAAGCACTGAAGCGCGCCGGGCTCACAATCGACGACATCGGCCTCTTCGAGTTGAATGAGGCGTTCGCGGTGCAGGTACTCTCGTTTACCGATCACTTCGGTATTGCAGACGAGGATCCGCGCGTGAACCCGTGGGGCGGGGCCATCGCGATCGGGCACCCGCTGGCGGCCTCGGGCGTGCGCCTGATGCTGCAGCTTGCGCGTCAGTTCTCACAGCGCCCCGACGTGCGCTATGGCGTCACCGCCATGTGCGTAGGGCTGGGCCAGGGCGGCACCGCCATCTGGGAGAACCCGCATTTCGACGGCAAGAAGGGCAAGTAGGCCATGACCGACTACCGCAACATCGACTTCTCCCCGCTCATCGCAGCGTCGGAGGACGAGGTCATCACTGAATCGCTCGTGCGCGACGTGACCCTGCCCTCGGGCGGCACTCTCGCACTCATCACGCTCGACAACGGTCGTGATCACACCCGACCGAACACGCTCGGTCCGCGCACCCTGCAGGCGCTCGGCATCGTGCTCGACGAACAGCGCACGCGCGCTGCTGCGGGTGAGATCGTGGCGGTCGCAGTCACGGGCAAGCCGTTCATTTTCGCAGCGGGAGCCGACCTCTCGAAGGTGTCGACGCTCGCCACTGAGGAGAACGCGCGCCTCATGGCGCAGTTTGGGCACTATGTCCTCGGCAAGTTCGGCGAGCTCGGAGTGCCGTCGTTCGCCTTCGTGAACGGCCTGGCGCTCGGCGGCGCAATGGAGATCGCGCTCCACTGCAACTACCGCACGCTCGATTCGTCGGCAGCGGCGCTCGCCTTCCCCGAGGTCTTCCTCGGCATCATCCCCGGCTGGGGCGGCGCGACCATCGTGCCGAACCTGATCGGCATCGAGCAGGCACTCGAGATCATCGTTTCGAATCCGCTGAAGAACAACCGCATGCTGAAGCCGCAACAGGCCTACGACATGGGCTTGTTTGACGCGATGTTCGGCGCTGCGAGCTTCTTGGAGCGATCGATCGGCTGGGCCGACGGCGTCCTGAACGGCTCCGTAAAGGTTGATCGCAAGCACGTTCCGGGCAAACTCGAACGACTCACCAAGTGGCCGGCCGCAATCAAGATTGCGCGCGACACCTTGAAGGCCCGTATCGGCACCGCAGCGAAGGCCCCGTTCATCGCGCTAGACCTGCTGAGCGCGGCGAAAGACAATGACCTCGCGCGCGGCTTCGAGCGCGAAGACGACGCGCTCGCCGAGCTCATATCCGGTGACCAGTTCGCCGCATCGGTGTACGCCTTCGATCTTGTGCAAAAGCGCGCGAAGCGTCCCGCCGGAGCACCCGACAAACAGCTCGCGAAGCCCGTACGCAAGGTCGGCGTCATCGGCGCAGGACTCATGGCCAGCCAGTTCGCGCTGCTCTTCGCCCGCAAGTTGAAGGTCCCGGTGTTGATCACCGACCTCGATCAGTCGCGCGTCGACAAGGGACTCGATTACATCCGCGGCGAGGTCGACAAGATGCTCGAGAAGGGTCGCCTCTCCCCCGACGATGCGAACCAGATCAAAGAGCTCGTGCGTGGTACTACGGATAAGTCTCTCTATGCCGACTGCGACTGGGTCATCGAGGCAGTGTTCGAGGAGCTCGGCGTCAAGCAGCAGGTGTTCGCCGAGATCGAGGCGATCGTGCCCGAGACGACCGTACTTGCCACCAATACCTCCTCGCTCTCCGTCCACGAGATCGGTGAGAAGTTGGCCCACCCAGAGCGTCTCGTGGGCTTCCACTTCTTCAATCCAGTGGCCGTGATGCCCCTTATCGAGGTCGTACGGACGCCCGATACCGACGATTCGACGCTGTCGACCGCTATGGTCGTCGCGAAGAAGCTGGGCAAGAGCGCCGTGATTACGGCTGACCGCCCGGGGTTTGTCGTGAACCGCCTGCTCGCCAAGGTGATGGGCGAGGCGGCGCGCGCACTCGACGAGGGCACGCCACTCCCGGTGGTCGAGCGTGCGTTCGCTCCGATCGGTCTCCCGATGGGCCCGTTCGAACTGATCGATCTCGTGGGTTGGAAGGTCGCTGCCCACGTGCAAGACACGATGGTCGCCGCGTTCCCGGATCGGTTCTACGCCTCCGAGAATCTGCATCGTCTCGCGGATGTCGACGGCCCGCTTATGAAGTCAAAGCTCGGAAAGGTCGAAGACCTCTCGAAGGCCGGGAAGAAGGCCGTCACACTCGGCAAGACCGCGGTGTCCGAGGAAGAGATTCTTCGCCGCGTCGAAGACGAACTCGCCGGTGAGATCAAGATCATGCTCGACGAGGGCGTGGTCGCAGCGGCTGAAGACATCGATCTCTGCCTGATTCTCGGCGCTGGCTGGCCATTCCAGGCAGGCGGCGCGACGCCATACCTCGACCGCTCCGGCGCGAGCGAACGTGCGTTTGGTGGCGCGTTCCACGAGCCGCGGGTCGCTGGCGCTCACTAGCGCTCGAACTCGGCGCTGCACGCGCCAGGCACGCATACGGGGTGGGTCGGATTCAATCCGGCCCACCCCGTATGCGTTGGTCGTCAGCGTGCGTTGGTAGTCAGCGTGCGTTGGTAGTCAGCGTGCGTCAGTCATCAGCGTGCGCCGGCCGCCGGTCGCGCGATCGGCACGCGAGTGCCGCGCACCTGCTCGGCGACCGTAGCCGCGATCTGTTCGGAGGTCAGACCGGCCTCCGCGAGCAACTGAGTTCGCGAGGCGTGGCCCGGAAACTCGTCCGGGGTGCCCAGCTCACTGACGGCGGTATCGACGCCGGCGTCGCGAAGTGCCTGGCGAATGCGGGTGCCAACGCCACCGACGCGGATCCCGTCTTCAATCGTGACGACGAGTCGGTGTGAGCGGGCCGCTTCCACGATCGACCCGGCGACGGGCACCACCCAGCGCGGATCGAGCACCGTTGCCGTAATGCCCTGCTCGGCGAGCTGCGCCGCCGCGTCGAGGGCGGTCCGTGCCATAGGCCCTACCGTAACGAACAGTACATCGACGTAGCTCTGACTGCTTGCGCCGCTGTCTTCTCCCTCGCCGTCGCGCAGCACATCTACCCCGTCCGTGAGACGACGCAGCGCCGGTAGTTCGTCTCCGATCGCCCCCTTAGGATAGCGCAGCACGGTCGGCCCATCGTCAATCGCAACCGCCTCGCCGAGCGCCTCAGCGAGTGTCTGCGCGTCGCGCGGAGCGGCAATGCGAATACCGGGAACAACCTGCAGCGTCGCGAGATCCCAGACGCCGTTGTGACTCGCACCGTCAGGGCCCGTGATGCCCGCCCGATCAAGCACAAACGTCACACCGGCGCGGTGCAGCGCCACGTCCATGAGCAGCTGGTCGAACGCCCGATTCATGAATGTCGCGTAGACCGCGACGACCGGGTGGAGCCCGCCGTACGCGAGCCCGGCAGCGCTCGTGACCGCGTGCTGCTCAGCGATGCCGACGTCGATCACTCGCCCGGGGTGCTTTGCCGCCAGAGCGTCGAGCCCGGTCGGCGCGAGCATCGCAGCGGTGATCGCGATAATGCGGTCGTCGGCCTCGGCGAGTTCGACAATGCGCTCGCGAAACACCGATGTCCAGCTTCGGCCCGCGACGATCTCCAACGGTTCGCCGCTGCCGGGATCAATCTGACCGATTGCGTGGAACTGGTCCGCGAGATCGTTCTCGGCGGGGGCATACCCGCGCCCCTTCTCCGTGATCACGTGCACGAGGGTCGGCCGACCGTACCCCTTCGCCTGTCGCAGCACCTCTTCAAGCGCGCCGAGATCGTGACCGTCTATCGGACCGAGGTACTTGATGTCGAGATTGGCGTACAAATCTTGGTTGTCTGACGCACGACTCACGAACCCGCGCATGGCGCCGCGGGCCGCGCGGTACACGGTGCGCCCCGGATTGCCCAGCCGCGAGAAGAGCTTCTCACTGCCCTCCTGAAGATCGCGGTACGCGCCCTTCGAGCGCACGGAGTTCAGGAAACGCGCCATGCCGCCGATGGTCGGCGCGTACGAGCGCCCGTTGTCGTTCACCACGAGTACGAGATTGCGGTCGTTGTCGTCGGTGATGTTGTTGAGCGCTTCCCAGGTCATGCCGCCCGTGAGCGCACCATCGCCCACCACGGCGACGACGTGTCGGTGCTGCTGGGACGGGTCGCTCTGTGCGCGCCGAGCGAAGGCGCGTGAGATCCCGTCGGCCCAGCTCAGTGAACTCGAGGCGTGGGAGCTCTCCACGATGTCGTGTTCAGACTCCGCCCGCTGCGGGTAACCCGCGAGACCGCCGCGGCTCCTGAGGCCCGAAAAATCCTTGCGCCCGGTGAGCAACTTATGGACGTAACTCTGATGGCCCGTATCAAAGACAATCGGATCACGCGGCGACTGGAACACGCGATGCAGCGCAATCGTCAGCTCAACCACACCCAGGTTGGGCCCGAGATGACCTCCGGTCTGCGAGACCGCCGAGATCAGAAATTCGCGAATTTCGGCAGCAAGCGTTTCGCACTCGTCGGGGGTGAGAGCGTCGAGATCACGCGGGTTTTCAATTCGATCCAGGATCGCCACCCGTGACCTCCATTCCGCTCGACCGGTCAGGTCGAAGCATCCCCACAGTCTACTCGTGGCGTCGGTGCCGAACCCGCGCGGGAAACGACCGCGGGCCCGGGCGCGCAATGCGCCCGGGCCCACGGTCGTGATCCGAACCTTAGACCAGCGAACGCAGCACGTACTGAAGAATGCCACCGTTACGGTAGTAGTCAGCCTCACCCGGGGTGTCGATGCGCACGACGGCGTCGAATGCCGTCTGCGTGCCGTCTTCGCGAGTGGCCGTGACCGAGACAGTGCGCGGCGTCGAACCCTCGTTCAGCGCCGTGATGCCCGAGATATCGAACGTCTCGGTGCCGTCGAGACCGAGGCTGTCGGCGCTCTGCCCCTCGGGGAACTGCAGCGGCAGCACGCCCATGCCGATCAGGTTCGAGCGGTGAATGCGCTCGAAGCTCTCGGTGATGACGGCCTTCACGCCCAGCAGGCGGGTGCCCTTCGCAGCCCAGTCGCGCGATGAGCCCGAGCCGTACTCCTTGCCGCCGAGCACCACGAGCGGAATCTCAGCCGCCTGGTAGTTCTGCGACGCATCGTAGATGTACGACTTCGGCGCGCCCTCCTGCGTGAAGTCGCGGGTGAAGCCACCCTCGACACCCGCGCCGTCGTTCTCGGTGGCGAGCAGCTGGTTGCGCAGACGGATGTTCGCGAACGTACCGCGAATCATCACCTCGTGGTTGCCGCGGCGCGAGCCGTAGGTGTTGAAGTCCTTCGGCGCGATGCCGTTCGCGACGAGGTACTGGCCGGCGGGCGTTTCCGCCCGGAAGCTGCCCGCGGGGCTGATGTGGTCGGTCGTGACCGAGTCGCCGAGCTTCGCGAGCACGCGTGCGCCCGTGATGTCGACCACGGGAGTCGGCTCGAGCTGCATGCCCTCGAAGTAGGGTGCCTTGCGCACGTAGGTCGACTTCTCGTCCCAGGCGAACGTGTTGCCATCGGGGGTCGGCAACGACGTCCAGTGCTCGTCACCGTCGAACACCGTCGCGTACTTCTCGATGAACATGCCCGAATCGATCGACGCGTCGGCGATCTTCTGCACCTCGACCGGGTCCGGCCAGATGTCGCGCAGGAACACGTCGTTACCCGCCTCGTCCTGGCCGAGCGACTGCGTGTCGAAATCGAAGTCCATCGTGCCGGCAAGCGAGTACGCAATGACGAGCGGGGGGCTCGCCAGGTAGTTCATCTTGATGTCCGGGTTGATGCGACCCTCGAAGTTGCGGTTGCCCGAGAGCACCGCGGTGACCGCGAGATCATGTTCATTGACCGCGTTCGAGATCTCCTGGTTGAGGGGGCCCGAATTGCCAATGCAGGTGACGCAGCCGTACCCGACCGTGTAGAAGCCGAGCTTCTCGAGATCGTGGTTGAGGCCCGACTTCTCGTAGTAGTCGGTGACGACCTTGGATCCGGGAGCGAGCGTGGTCTTCACCCACGGCTTCGCCCGAAGGCCGCGTGCTGCTGCGTTGCGGGCGAGCACGCCAGCGGCGAGCATTACCGACGGGTTCGACGTGTTGGTGCACGAGGTGATCGACGCAAGTGTCACCGCGCCGTGGTCGATTTCAAACTCGCGACCCTGCTCGTCCTTGACCTTCGCGGGGTTTGCTGCCTGCGCGTAGTTCTTGAGGTCGGTCTCGAACTGCGCCTTCGAGTTCGTGAGCTCGATGCGATCTTGCGGGCGCTTCGGGCCAGCGATCGACGACACCACGGTGCCGAGATCGAGCTCAAGGTACTCACTGAACTCGGGCTCGCGCGAGGCGTCGTGCCACATGCCCTGAGCCTGCGTGTACGCCTTGATGAGCTCGATCTGCTCTTCGGGGCGGCCGGTGAGGCGGAGGTAGTCGAGCGTGACGTCGTCGACGGGGAACATCGCGGCCGTCGACCCGAATTCGGGACTCATGTTGCCGATAGTGGCGCGGTTCGCGAGCGGAACCGAGCCGACGCCCTCGCCGTAGAACTCAACGAACTTGCCGACAACGCCGTGCTTGCGCAGCATCTGCGTGATGGTGAGCACGACGTCCGTGGCGGTCACGCCGGCCGGAATCTGGCCAGAGAGCTTGAAGCCGACAACGCGCGGGATGAGCATCGAGATGGGCTGGCCGAGCATCGCGGCCTCCGCCTCGATACCGCCGACGCCCCAGCCGAGCACGCCGAGACCGTTCTGCATCGTGGTGTGCGAGTCGGTGCCGACGCACGTGTCGGGGTACGCGAAGACTTCGCCATCGATGTCACGGGTAAACGTGACGCGTGCCAGGTACTCGATGTTGACCTGGTGCACGATGCCGGTTCCGGGCGGAACGACCTTGAACTCGTCGAATGCACCCTGGCCCCAGCGCAGGAACTGGTAGCGCTCGCCATTGCGCTGGTACTCGATTTCGACGTTGCGCGCAGCCGCGTCCGCGGAGCCGTAGACATCGGAGATCACCGAGTGGTCGATAACCATCTCGGCGGGAGCCAGCGGATTGATCTTGTCGGGTGTGCCACCCAGCTCGACGACTGCTTCACGCATGGTCGCGAGGTCAACGACACACGGCACACCGGTGAAGTCCTGCATGATCACGCGGGCCGGCGTGAACTGGATCTCGGTATCCGGCTGAGCTGCGGGATCCCAGTTGCCCAGCGCCTCGATGTGAGCGCGAGTCACATTCGCGCCATCCTCGGTGCGGAGCAGGTTCTCCAGCAGCACCTTCAGGCTGTACGGCAGCCGCTCATGACCGGGGACCTGGTCGATTCGGTAGATCCCGTATTCCTTCTCGCCGACGGCGATGGTGCTCTTCGCTTCGAAGCTGTTGACGGCTCCCATGAGCTCCTCCAATGTGTCTCGATGTCAAGATAATTCTACACCGACTTGAACACACCAATTGTCACCCGGGCGGGGTGTTTTGCCCAGTGTTTACGCCAGATTCGCTCGATGAATCATCTGATGATCCCGGAAGCTTGTTGAGCACCATCCACGTAAAGACGACAACGAGCGCGAAGAGCGGCACTCCCATGACGAGCCTCGCGATGCCCAGCGCGTCGGTCGCGGCGGCCCCGTCTGGTTCGCGAGCTGCGAAGTACAGCGGCACCTGCACGGCAAGTCGAGCGATAAAGAGTCCGCTCCACAGCAGCGTCAGCCACATCGCGACGCGCTTCAACACTCGCTCGCCCCGCCACGCGGTGAGGTTGCCGCGAAGAGCACCCAGCGCAACCCCGATGAGAGGCCATCCAACGGCGACGGAGATCAATAGCGCAAGCGACCATACGATGTTCGTCACAAACCCGGGCACGTAGTAGTCCGCACCGCGGCCCGTAAACAGAGTCGCCGCGACGGCAATTGCCACGCCTGCAGCGCCCGAGAAGACCGAAATCAGTGGTTCACGGCGAACGAGGCGAATAATTACCGCGATGATCGCGAGCGCCGCGGGCGCAATCGCTGAGACGCGAGCATCCCGAGTGATCGTGAAGATCACGAGAAACAGCAGACCGGGGACGAGAGTTTCGGCAATGCCGCGCCAGCCACCGATGGCGTCGAGTACGCCGCGACTGGTGAGCGCCTCCCCCGACATCCCGGCGCGCACGGTGCGACCGAGGGCACCGCCGAACGGTGTCGCCGGCGCCGCAGTTTCACCATTCGTTCCGGCACCGTCGGCCGGCGAGGGTGGAGTCAGCGGAGTCAGCGGAGTCGAGGGCACTGTCGACGCGTCGCTCGAACGGCCCTGCTCGTCGCGGTTGGGGAGCTGCGGAGACTCGCTCACACCGCGAGCGTTTCAGCGGGCGGCGTCTGCCGCTGCCCCTGCACGCCGGCTGGAACCTTCAACGGCAGCAGTTCGCTCGGCGGCATCGGCTGATCGCCGCGCACGACGACGAGTTCACGGAAGAGGTCAAAGACGCGCTCTCGTGACTCGGCGTCTTGGGCGGCCTTGCCCATGATCACGCCGCGCAGCATCCAGCGCGGGCCATCGACCGCGATAAACCGCGCGACTCGGGTGCCCTCCTGGTCAGCGGGAGCGGGCGTCTCGACAAGTAGCTCCGGGCCAAGCACGCCGTCTTCTTCGACAACGGTGCCGCCCTGCGCGGTCATTTGCTTCGTAAGGTCTGCGCGCACACCGGCCCACAGGCCAGTCGTCTTCGGGGCCGCAAATGCCTGCACCTGCAACAGGGACTCGGCGTACTCCAGCGACACGGCAATCACGCGGTTTGCGCGCTCGTCAACCTCGAGGCGAAGCTGCAGTCCCTCACGCGGCGCAACCTTGATGCCGCCGAGGTCAACGTAGGGCCGCATTGCTGGCACCTCTGCCGCGTCAAACGGCCCGGCCGTCTCGCGATCTGCGGGCGCTGACTTCGTCTCGTCGATCTCCGCTGGCGCTGCATCGCTGACGGCGACGTCAGTCGAATCCGGTTCGGTGCTCTGAGTATCTTCGCTCATTGTTTTCTACTCCTTCGTCGCGACCCTCGGGCCGAACTCGTGCGGCGGTGCGCCCGCCACGAAACTTGTTTCTGCTGCGCGCGGCGTTAGCCGCTCACTCCGGTCGAACCGAAGCCACCGGTGCCGCGCTCGCTCGACGGCAGTTCGGAGACTGGCACGAACACCGCCCGCGTCACCGGCATCACGATGAGCTGAGCGATGCGGTCGCCCGGCGCTACCGTAAAGGTCTCGCTGCGATCAGTGTTCAACAGCGTGACCTTAATCTCACCCCGATACCCGGCATCGACGGTTCCGGGCGAGTTTACGACAGTGATGCCGTGTTTCGCGGCCAGACCGCTGCGCGGCACTACGAAGGCCGCATACCCGTCGGGCAAAGCGATGGCCACGCCAGTGCCGACAAGCGCGCGCTCGCCAGGCCCGAGCTCGATTGCTTCCGCAGCGCGCAAGTCGGCGCCAGCGTCATTCGCGTGGGCATAGTTCGGCGGGAACTCCGCCACAATCGGTACGTCAACCACATCAGTCACCCGCACAGGCTAGCGGATTCGGCCGCGGATGCGCTCCGAGTTGCTCACAGATACGCCCCCGCCGCCGTACGGCACTCTCAGATCGCTGGCCACGAGATAATAGAGGCATGACTCGCGACGCCAGCACAACTACGCCTGCAATTGACTACCGCGAGCGGCTACTTCCCGGCGCAAGCCTGTTCATTGCACTGGTGCTCGTGATTCCGGCGGTCGCACTCGTCTTGACCCCGATCAATGCTCAGTGGGCTATTCCGACGGGGATCATCGTGTACGTAATCCTTGCGGCGACGTTTCTGCTCCTGAGCCCATCACTCGTTGTTGCCAACGGCCGGCTCACCGCTGGCCGTGCCGAGATCCCTGTGAGTCAGCTCGGCGAGATCGAACTCTTGGGCGCAGATGAACTCCGTGCCGCGATCGGGCCCGGCTGCGACGCCCGAAACTTCTTGCTGCTGCGCGGCTGGATTCATCGCGGTGTACGGATCGCCAACATCGACCCCGCCGATCCGGCGCCGTTTTGGATCCTGACCACACGCCATCCCAAGAAGCTCGCCGACGCCCTCACTGCCGCGCGCGCAGCGTGAGCGACTGCAGCACCGCGCTGTAACGCACGAACGGCCGCCCCGACATTCCGGGGCGGCCGTTCGTTGAAGCGTCTGAGATGCGAGCTAGTGCGCGCACTCACGACAAATTGGCCCGAGATCCGTCTCGTGGTCAATCTGCGAGCGATGACGCACGAGGAAGCAGCTCACGCAGGTGAACTCATCGTCTTGCTGGGGCAGCACAATAACGTCGAGCTCGACGTCAGAGAGATCGTTGCCCCCGAGATCAAAACTCGGATTATCGGCGTCCTCGGAATCGAGACCAGACGCGCCTTTCGCCGGTCCACGTTCTTTCAACGCCTCGATCGACTCGGCATCTTCTTCAGTCTTGCGCGGGGCGTCGTAATCCGTTGCCATTCTCTCCTACGTTCCCGGGCCGGGTTATCGGCACCTTATCCATCGAGCGGCCATAGTCTGCCTCACGATGCGCTTCCGACGCAAACTGTTCACCACAAAGTTCTCTGAGCGCGAAGTTCTGACCCCTCCCGTTTCGCCACGCGCCGCCTCAATGCCGCCCGCCAGCGTTCGGGTGTGACACGCTGGGTCGCGACTCACGAAGGGATGCGCCGATGGACGAATTGCGCTTTGTGCGCCGAGATGACCGGACGCTGATCGTCGCCAACGATGCCGGCGATGAGTTTCGCTTTGTCGTTGATGACGCGGCTTTAAGTGAGATGCGCCATCTTGCTCGGAAGGAACGCCACCCTGGCAAGGTGGGCCCGCGCGAGATCCAGGCACTCATTCGAGCCGGCAAGACGCGCGCCCAGGTGGCGAGCGAGACCGGCCTCGACGACGTCGACATCGAACGCTACGAGGAGCCGGTGCTCGCCGAGCGCCGGTACATTCTTGAGCGCGCTCACGCGGTTCCCGTGCGCACCGACGCTCATGGCGAAGGCGATCAGACATTCGGCGCGGTCATCGCCGAGCGACTGATCGTGCTCGGTTCAGAGACCAACGAGTGGGCATCGTGGCGCGATGAAGATCGAGGTTGGATGGTGAGCCTCGAGTTCATCTCGCACGACGTCGCACACCGCGCCGTGTGGACGTTCGACCACCGTAAGGCGCTGCTCTCCCCCATCAACCCTGACGCGGTGAACCTCTCGAAGCAGGGTGACGTCGGAGATCGACTGATCCCGAAGCTGCGCGCCGTCGACTCGTCAGAGCAGGTCGGGCGCTTCGACTCGGGAGCGTTCGACGCCGACGGTCTGCCGGCTGGAAACGCCTCTAGCGGTGATGCCGGCGAAGCTGAAACTCACGACCAGGCCACCGCGGGTGACACTCAGCGCGAGGACCAGATTGCCGCCCCCGCGGATCCAAACGCCGAGTTTGCGCGACGCCGCGAAATCGACCAGCGTGCAATCTCGTCAGATGCAGACGCCCCGGCCGATCTCAGCCAGACCGCTGATTTGCTCGACGCCCTGCGGAAACGCCGCGGCGAACGGGATCACGGAAAGCGTCAGGGCTCGGAGGCCGGGGCCGAACTGCAGCCCCAGGAACTCGACCTCGCTGCGTTGCGCGTTGACGAGGCTACTGACGATTCACCCGGGCCTTCCGCGGGAGCTACGGCTGCTCCCAGAGGCGATGCGCCCAGCGCCCGTTCAGCCGAACCACGGTCGCCACAGGGCAAATCACCTCAGGCAGCCGCCCCGGGTCGCGCTACAGGCCCCTCGGCGGTGACCCCGCGGTCAGCTGACGGCGAAGCTGCTCCCGCTGCTCCCCGCAGCATTTGGAGCACTGCCGGTGTCAGCGGTACGCCGAAGCAGTCGGAAGCCCGCTCAAGCGAGCCTGCGGTGAAGCCTGTCGAAGACGCGCCAGAGCCAGAGCGCACCCCGAATCCGAAAAAGGGTCGCGCATCGATTCCCAGCTGGGACGACATCCTGTTCGGAACGCGCAGCGACGAGGATCCCTCGAACTAGATCGCGAACCGCGATGAGTGGCCCGCCAGAATCAACCGAGTCAGGCGGGCCACTCTCGTGTTCGCCCGCTGCGCTACCGGCGACGCGACGCCGCGGCCTGTACCGCCGCCGCGAATCCGGTGCCTGTGAGGGCACCGCCCAGGGCCAATGGCACCCCGCGCTCCTCGTCAGTGAATGACCCGTGCTGTCCAACCATCGCCAGTGCTCGCGGGTCGTCAGTCGCTGAGTAATACGCAACCTGCTTGCGCGCCGCGATCAGTACGTCACCGAGTCGTGGTGCGACGTCCGCGTGCACCGGGCCGAAGCAGCCGCTCGCTATCGCCTCCGCGCGCGTAGCGATCCAAGCTCGATTCCCTTCGGCTCGCCGCCACGCGTCCGCGACCGCGTCAGCATCGGCACCAGCGTGGAGGTACAGGGATCGGAACCGCGGCTCTCCCCCGATTTCTGCGACGTCCGCAAGCAGCGCCGGGTCGGCGTCGAGCATGATCTGCTGGTGCTGGGCAACGTCGACCATGCCATGGTCGGCTGTGACGGCAACGCCCACCTCACCCGGGAGGCCGCGTAAGAAACCGTCGAGCGACGCATCGAATTGCTCGAGCCGGCGCACCCACTGCGCGCTCTGCCAGCCAAACTCGTGCGCCGCTTTGTCGAGCTCGTCGACGTAGAGATACACGACCGCTGGCGGACCCTCGCGGAGTACGCGTGAGGCGAGCGCGAATCGATCTTCAATACGCTGCCCGCCGAGATACTCAGCACCCGACAGAATCGCCTCTGTGAGACCTCCAGAGGCGTGCGCGGGTCGACCGATGGCTACTGCTCGCGCCCCCACAGCCTGCGCCTGCGTAAACAGCGGCTCGGCGCGCTGCCAGGCCCGCCTATCGGCGATGCCGTGCCAGTCGCGGAGCGTCGTCACGAGACCCAGCTCAGGGTGCCTGATGCAGTAGCCAATGAGCCCGTGCTCGCCGGGAAGCCGCCCCGTAACAAGCGTCGTGAGGGCCGCCCCCGTTGTCGACGGCGCGACCGTTTCGATGCGCTTTCGCGGCAGCCTCGCGAGTGCTGGGGCATGGCCGATTCGGCCAGCGAGCTGCGCACTTCCGAGACCATCGGCAACGATCATCACGAAGGATCGAAGCGTCGGCAGCGTCGGTGAATTGGCAAACTCGAGTTCACTGGGCAGATCGGACTTCAGTCCGCGCGCGACCGCCGCGATGCCGCTTGGCAGAATCGCGGCAAGCCTCGCGCCGTTGTCGGCGGTCGTCGGTAGCATGAACTCCATTATGACCGACCCCCGCAGTACGCCCGCCGGAGCCACCGACGCACCCCACGAACTCGCCGGCGAACGCATCGAAGACATCGACATCTTGCAAGAGATGGAAGGCTCGTTTCTCGAGTACGCCTACTCGGTGATTTACTCGCGTGCGCTGCCAGATGCCCGCGACGGGTTAAAGCCCGTGCAGCGCCGCATTCTCTTCATGATGCAAGACATGGGTCTGCGTCCCGAGAAGGGTCACGTGAAGTCTGCCCGCGTCGTTGGCGAGGTGATGGGCAAGCTGCACCCGCACGGTGACTCGTCGATCTACGACGCGCTGGTGCGACTCGCGCAGAGCTTCGCGATGCGGCTTCCCCTCGTCGACGGCCACGGCAACTTTGGCTCGCTCGACGACGGGCCCGCTGCGTCACGGTACACCGAGGCGCGGCTCGCCGGTGCCGCGCTCGCGATGACAGAGTCGCTCGACGAGAACGTCGTCGACTTCGTACCCAACTACGACAATCAGATCATGCAGCCCGAGGTGCTGCCGTCGGCCGTGCCCAACCTCCTGGTGAACGGCGCGAGCGGCATCGCAGTGGGTATGGCCACGAACCTCGCACCCCACAATCTCATTGAGGTAGTGGATGGCGCCAAGCACCTGCTGCACAACCCCGACGCGACGGTCGACGAGCTGATGGAGTTCATCCCCGGCCCAGATCTCCCGGGCGGTGGCACAATCGTCGGTCTTGAGGGCATCAAAGACGCATACCGCACCGGCCGAGGTGCGTTCCGCACGCGCGCAAAAGCCTCGGTCGAGCAGCTCGGCCCACGCCGCACCGGCCTGGTCGTCACCGAGCTCCCGTATTTGGTCGGCCCCGAGCGCGTGATTGAGAAGATCAAACAGGGCGTCGAAGCGAAGAAGCTCTCAGGCATCTCAGACGTCGCCGATCTCACTGACCGCAAGAATGGCCTCCGTCTCGTCATCACGCTGAAGACCGGTTTCTCCCCCGAAGCTGTGCTCGAACAGCTATACCGCTACACCCCGCTCGAAGACTCGTTCAGCATCAACTCCGTCGCGCTCGTCCAGGGGCAACCGCAGACGCTTGGTTTGCGCGAGATGCTGCGTGTCTTCCTCGATCACCGCATCTCCGTCGTCACACGGCGCTCCGAGTACCGCCTCATGAAGCGTCGCGAGCGCCTGCATCTCGTTGAGGGCATGCTCATCGCGATCATGGACATCGACGAGGTCATTCAGGTCATTCGCACGAGCGATGACGCCGAGGCGGCGCGCAGCCGTTTGATGCAGGTGTTCGAGTTGTCGGAGGCGCAGGCCGAGTACATCCTCGAACTCCGTCTGCGCCGTCTCACGAAGTTCTCTCGCGTCGAGCTGGAAGCCGAACGTGACGAGTTGCAGGCTGAGATCGACAGCCTGCTCGCGATCCTCGGCGACAAGGCCCGCCTGCGCGGCGTTGTCGCCGACGAAATGGACCTTGCCGCAGAGGCTTTCGGCACACCGCGCCGCACCGCGCTTACCGGAGCCGTGCTGCGGCCCACTCGGGCTTCGACGGCGGCAACCTCGCTCGAGGTCGCGGACACCCCCTGCACGGTGCTGCTCTCGGTAACGGGGCGTGCGCTGCGCATCGAGCGCGACCCAGAGGCCGCAGAGAGCACGCGCCCGGCACCTCGCGCGACTAAGCACGGCGCCGTACTTACGAGTATCGACGGCACCGTACGTGGTGAACTCGGCGCGGTGCTCTCAGATGGCACCCTGCAGCGCTTCACACCGGTCGACCTGCCAATGGTTCCAGCGGCGAGCATCGCTTTCTCGGCGGGCGCAAAGCTGCTCGACTACATCGGCGTCACCGACAAGAAGCTGCGAGTCGTGGGCATCGTCCCGCTCGACTCTGACACGCCGATCGGTATCTTCACGAGTCAGGGCACGGTCAAGCGCGTGGTGCTCACCGATCTCCCGGCAAAGCCAAGTTTCGAGATCATCGGCCTGAAACAGGGTGACACCGTAGTCGGCGCATTCGTTGCACCCGACGGCACCGAGTTCGCGGCCGTCTCGAGCGATGCTCAGCTGCTGCGCTTCCCGGCCACAGCGGTGCGCCCGCAAGGCCGCCCAGCTGCCGGCATGGCGGGTATGCGCCTGGGCGCCGACGCCCGCGTCGTATTTGCCGGCGCGGTGCCAGAGGGCGCCGAGGCCCGCGTCGTTACGATTGCCGACAGCTCAATCACGCTTCCCGGAACCGACGTCGCGACGGCGAAGGTCTCGGACTGGGCCGAGTTCCCCCCGAAGGGACGCGCTACCGGCGGCGTCCGCGCGCAGCGCTTCCTCAAGTGGGAAGACCAGATCGCATGCGCGTGGGTCGGCACGGGAGACCCGCGAGCGCTTGCGGCCGATGGCACGGCGCGTAAATTGCCGACCGAGCTCGGCAAGCGCGACGGTTCAGGTCAGCCTATTGACGGCTCTGCCGCATTCGTAGGTGTCGCTCCGTAGTCCGCGTACAACGAAGTGAGGCGGTGGCCGGCTTTCGCCGCCACCGCCTCACTGTGTTTCGTAGTGGCCCCGTCTGAAACTCAGCGCGAGCCGAAGCGCGAGCCGAAGCTCATGCGTCGATGCGCTCACGATCCATGTCATCAGCGTTGTCGATGATGAACTCCTTGCGCGGCGCGACGTCGTTGCCCATCAGCAACTCGAAGATCTGTGCCGCGGCGTGTGCGTCTTCGACGCGCACACGGCGCAGCGCGCGGTGTTCGCGATCCATCGTCGTCTCAGCGAGCTGATCGGCGTCCATCTCACCGAGACCCTTGTATCGCTGAATCGGCTCCAGATACTTCTTGCCGCGCTTTTTCAGGTCGGCGAGCAAGGTATTGAGCTCACGCTCGCTGTAGGTGTAGATCACATCGTTTGGCTTGCGTCCCGCGTTCTGCACGATCACGCGGTGCAGCGGCGGAACGGCCGCGTAGACGCGCCCGGCCTCGAGCATCGGCCGCATGTAGCGGAAGAACAGCGTGAGCAGCAGCGTACGGATGTGGGCGCCGTCAACGTCGGCGTCGCTCATCAGAATCACCTTGCCGTAGCGGGCAGACTCCAGTTCAAAGTCTCGGCCCGATCCGGCACCGAGCACCTTGATAATCGCGCCGCACTCAGTGTTATTCAGCATCTCGGCAACTGAGGCCTTCTGCACGTTCAAAATCTTGCCGCGAATGGGCAGTAGCGCCTGAAATTCGCTATCGCGGGCAGGGCGCGCCGTGCCGAGCGCGCTGTCGCCCTCCACGATGAAGAGTTCGGTCTCGGCGACCGCCTTCGAACGGCAGTCGATGAGCTTCGCGGGTAGCGAGGAACTCTCGAGTGAGCTCTTGCGCCGAGCTGTATCGCGCTGCGCACGCAACGAAATACGGGCCTTCATTTCCGAGACCATCTTTTCGAGCAGCGCGCTCGACTGGGTCTTGTCGGCCTTCTTCGTCGACTCGAACCGGGCGGTCATGCCCTGAACGATGGCTTTCGAGACGATGGCGCGCACCGCGGCCGTACCGAGTACCTCTTTCGTCTGCCCCTCGAACTGAGGCTCTGGCACACGAACGGTGAGAATCGCGGTGAGCCCGGTCAGAATGTCGTCTTTGTCGGGCTTATCGCTGCCCGCCTTCAACTTGCGGGCGTTCGCCTCGATCTGCTTCCGGAAGAAGCGCGTCAGCCCCTGCTCGAATCCGGCCAGGTGCGTACCACCCTTGGGGGTGGCGATGATGTTGACGAAACTCTGCACTTCGGTGTCGTAGCCAGTGCCCCACCGCATCGCGATGTCGACCTCGCACTCGCGCTCAACCTCTCGGGAGACGAGGTGCCCGCTGGCCTCGTCCATTACCGGCACGGTCTCGGTGAATTTACCCGTGTCGGTGACGCGCCACGTGTCGGTGAGTGGCGCGTCGACGGCAAGAAATTCGACGAACTCTGAGATGCCACCCTCGTAGGCGAAACGGTGCACCTGGGGCGATCCATCTTCTCCGAGAGACTCCGCGCGCTGATCGGTGATCTCGATCGCAAGCCCGGGCACGAGGAACGCGGTTTGCCGCGCGCGAGCGACGAGCGATTCCGGTTCGAATCGAGCGGAGGCGAGAAAGATCTGGGGGTCGGCCCAGTACCGCACACGGGTACCCGTTACGCCCTTCTTCACCTTGCCTGCGATGCGCAGCTCTGACGCTTCTTCAAACGGAGTAAACGGGCTGTCGGGACCATCACCAGCGAACACACCGGGCTCGCCGTGTCTGAACGACATCGCCCACGTTTTGCCATCGCGGTCGACCTCTACGTCGAGGCGCGACGAGAGGGCATTCACGACTGACGCGCCCACACCGTGCAGGCCGCCCGAGGAGGCATAGCCGCCACCGCCGAACTTGCCGCCGGCGTGCAGCTTCGTGTACACGAGTTCGACGCCCGTGAGACCGCTCTTCGGCTCGATGTCAACTGGAACACCGCGCCCGGTATCGGTGACCGTTACGCTGCCGTCGTCGTGCAGGGTGATGCCGATGGCGTCGCCGTGCCCGGCGAGCGCCTCATCGACTGAGTTGTCGATGATTTCCCAGAGGCAGTGCATGAGCCCGCGCGAATCGGTCGTACCGATGTACATGCCCGGGCGTTTACGAACCGCCTCAAGCCCCTCGAGTACGGTCAGGTGCCGCGCGGAATAGTTGGAATCTGCCACTGCTCAGATCTCCTCAGGTTGATGACGGATCAACACTAGGGCACGCCGCCGACACTCTTGCGGAAGGGGTGCGGCGAGTGGAGAATGGGCCGACTTCACTACGCGGTCAGCGAACCCACCCAACCGGATGGGGGTATTCCGAGCAGAGCGTGCTTTGATGGTCACGTAGTGAATGAAGATGAAGAGGAGGTTGCCATGACGACACTCGAGCAGGAACGCACCAATGAGGTCGAGTCCGCGGATCGTCCCCTGAGCGCGCTGGATCGCTGTGACAGCTGCGGTGCGCAGGCATACGTCCGAGTGCTGCTGGGCGGAAGCGAATTGCTCTTCTGCGCGCACCACGCGAACAAGCACGAATCCAAGCTGCGCCCGATGGCCGAGGTCTGGCACGACGAGACCCACAAGCTCACCGCATAATCTGCGCGACAGAAAAGGGCCCCGGCGATGAATATCATCGCCGGGGCCCTTTCGTGTACACGCTGCCACCTCGTGCGGCAGCGCGCATTACGACCTAGTCGAGGTAGTCGCGCAGCTGTTGGCTGCGCGACGGGTGACGCAGCTTCGCCATCGTCTTCGACTCAATCTGACGAATACGCTCACGGGTGACGCCGAACGTATCGCCGATTTGGTCGAGGGTCTTCGGCATGCCGTCGCCGAGACCAAAGCGCATACGAATCACGCCTGCCTCGCGCTCGGAAAGCGAGTCGAGCAGCTGCTCGAGCTGCTGCTGCAGCATCGTGAAGCCCACAGCGTCGGCGGGAACTACCGCCTCGGTGTCCTCAATGAGGTCACCGAACTCGCTGTCGCCGTCTTCACCCAGCGGCGTGTGCAGTGAAATCGGCTCGCGACCGTACTTCTGCACCTCGACGACCTTCTCAGGCGTCATGTCGAGTTCGCGGCTCAACTCTTCGGGCGTGGGCTCGCGGCCCAGGTCCTGCAGCATCTGACGCTGCACGCGGGCCAGCTTGTTGATGACCTCGACCATGTGTACCGGGATGCGGATCGTTCGAGCCTGATCTGCCATCGCGCGAGTGATCGCCTGACGAATCCACCAGGTGGCGTACGTCGAGAACTTGAATCCCTTGGTGTAGTCGAACTTCTCGACCGCACGGATGAGGCCGAGATTGCCCTCCTGAATGAGATCCAGGAACTGCATGCCGCGGCCGGTATAGCGCTTGGCAAGTGACACGACGAGCCTCAGGTTCGCGCCGAGCAGGTGGCTCTTCGCACGCTGACCGTCACGAGCCACCCACTTGAGCTCGCGCTCAAGCTTCTTGGGCAGACCCTTTTCGGTCGAGAGCTTCTCTTCAGCGAAGAGGCCAGCCTCGATACGCATCGCGAGCTCGACCTCTTCGGCCGCGTTCAGCAGAGCGACCTTACCGATCTGCTTCAGGTAATCCTTGACCGGATCGGCAGTCGCTCCGGGGATTGCCGTCGTGATCGTCGGGACGTCTTCTTCGTCACGCGCCTTCAGCACGATCGCTCCCGTGGGGAGCGGCTCGGTGACCACCGGAGCGGCCTTCTCTTCTTCGGCGGCCTCAGCCTCTTCGTCGACGTCTGGCGCGTCGAGATCAATCTCGTCGGCCGCGCTCTTCTTCGTGGCGCGCTTCGTCTTCGCCGCCGCGGGCTTCTTCGCAGCAGCGGCAGTAGCGGCTGGCTTCTTCGCCGCCGCGGTCTTCTTCGCCGCTGGCTTCTTACGCGGGGCTGCCGCGGTCTCCGTCACTTCACCGACCTCCTCGGTGTCGACAGCCTTCTTCTTCGCAGCCGTAGTGGATGCGCGAGTTGTGGTCGTGGTTGCAGTTGCCACGTAGCCGCCTCTCTCATTTCAGATTTCGGCCTGTGTCGCCAACAGATTTCGTCGACGAGTGCTCACAGCATGAAAACCCATGTCAAGCCCGGCCTATTCCCGCGAGCGAGAATGTGCGACCGGATTGCATGGGCAGCAAGACAATTATTGCACGTCTGGCACGGAGTTCTTGCCAGGTGGCAGACGAAGTGATATTTAACCGACACTCAAGATGTCGAATGAGATCACTTCGGGGACGTATCGTCGTCCAGGCCACGGCGCCGGTGCTCGGCGAGATACCTTTCGAGCTCGCTCGCCAGCTGATCCGCGGTCGGTATTGATCCGTCTTCGGAGACAAGCGGCGACCGCGGGCTCTGATCTTCCATGTAAGTGTCGTAGCGCTGCTCGAGAGTGCGTACCATCTCGGTCGACTCCTCATTGTCTGCGATCTGGCTGTCAACCTGAGCGTTGAACTCCCGCGCGAGTCGCCGCACCTCATCTGTCGGCAGAATGAGCCCCGTTGCGGCCATGATTCCGTCAAGGGCCGCATAGAGCGCATCGGGGTATTCGGTATTTGCCAGGTAGTGCGGGATCAAGAGCGCAAATCCTGCGACCTCCTCCCCCAAACTGTGCAGTCGATACTCGAGCACGTGTGACGCCGATGCCGAGAGCTTCGTCTTCGGCTTCCAGACGGAGCGAGCCTCAATGAGGTCGTCGCGTGACCCGCTCACCGTCGTCGAGATCGGGCGAGTATGCGGAACGGGCATCGGGATCGCGTGCGACCACACCGTGATCGAAACCTCGAACTCGTGCACGAGCAACAGCACCGTGTCGATGAATTGATCCCACTTGAAGTCTGGCTCGAAGCCGCTCAACAGCAAGAACGGCGAACCGAGCTCGTCGTGGAGCAGCGCCAGAGTGAGTTCCTCGGGCGCGTAGTCGACGAAGTGGTCTTCGTCGAAAGTAATGACTGGGCGACGGGCGCGGTAGTCAAGGAGGAGGTCAGCATTGAAGCGCACGAGCTCCTCGGGCGCGCCGTGCTCCCAGAGGTACTCTTCGAGCTGTGCGACAGCGCCGCCAGCATCGGTCAGCCCCTGCATGGCAACAATGAGTGGTAGCCCGCGAGGTACCTGTGCGCGGCGTTCTGCATAGTCAGCGGAGAAGATCGATTCGGTCACCGTTCCATCCTACGAACGACGCGCGTCGTACTGTTCGTTTCCGTCACGCCCACAGCGAAACCCACCGCCTAGTGGCGCGGACTCACAGGTGTAGGCTGGACAAGGCACGCCCGGCATCTCATGGGCGACCTTCACATTGCGAGCTTTCCGAGGGAGACCCCACTTGGCCGATCAGCAGTTTGACATCGTAGTTTTGGGCGGCGGCAGCGCCGGCTATGCGGCGGCGATCCGCGCAACCCAGTTGGGTTTCAGCGCGGCTGTCATTGAAAAAGACAAACTGGGCGGCACGTGTTTGCACCGCGGCTGCGTTCCGACGAAGGCGCTCCTGCACTCTGCAGAGATTGCAGACGTAGCCCGCGAGGGTGAAGCGTACGGCGTCAACTCAAGCGTTGCGAGTATCGACATCGCCGGCGTGACCCGGTTCCGCGAGAACCTCGTCGCTGGTAAGTACAAGGGCCTCCAGGGCCTCCTGAAGGCCAACAAGATCACGATCATCGAGGGTGAGGGCAAACTTGTCACCCCCGACGCCGTTCAGGTGGGCGCAGACCGCATCGTCGGCAAGCACATCGTGCTTGCGACCGGCTCCTTCTCCCGTTCACTCCCGGGCCTGGCAATTGAAGGCCGGGTCATCGCGAGCGAGCACGCACTCGAGTTGCAGGAGATCCCGAAGCGCGTGGCCATCCTCGGCGGCGGCGTCATCGGCGTGGAGTTTGCCAGCGTCTGGAAGTCGTTCGGCGCCGAGGTCACCATCATCGAGGGCCTGCCCCACCTGGTCCCGAACGAGGAAGAATCAATCTCGAAGCAGCTGGAGCGCGCATTCCGCAAGCGTGGCATTGGCTTCAAGCTTGGCGTCCGCTTCAAGTCCGTGACGCAGGACGCCGACAGTGTCACCATCACCCTTGAAGACGGGGCGACCGTCGAGGCCGACTACCTACTCGTAGCAGTTGGCCGCGGCCCCGTCACCCAGGGCCTCGGCTTCGAAGAGGTCGGCGTCAAGATGGATCGCGGCTTCGTGCTCGCGAACGAACGCCTCGAGACAAACGTTCCTGGTGTCTACGCGATCGGTGACATCGTTCCTGGCCTGCAGCTTGCGCACCGCGGCTACCAGCAGGGCATCTTCGTTGCTGAGCAGATCGCCGGGCTGAACCCGGTCGTCGTGCAAGACGTGAACATCCCGAAGGTCACCTACTGCGACCCCGAGATTGCTTCTGTCGGCCTCACCGAGACGAAGGCGAAAGAGCAGTACGGTGATGACAAGGTCACAACCTATGAGTACAACCTCGCGGGCAATGCGAAGAGCTCCATCCTTGGCACGGCGGGCAGCGTGAAGGCTGTGCGCGTCAACGACGGCCCCGTCGTCGGCGTCCACATGATTGGCGCACGCGTCGGTGAGCTCGTCGGAGAGGCACAGCTCATCGTGAACTGGGAAGCGTACCCCGAAGATGTTGCACCGTTCGTTCACGGTCACCCGACGCAGAACGAGACCATTGGCGAGACGATGCTGAAGCTCGCCGGCAAGCCGCTACACGCTATCTAAGCGCGGCGAAGACATTGAACAACGAACGGAGAAATGCACGATGAGTGAATCGGTGGTCCTCCCCGCACTGGGCGAGAGTGTGACCGAAGGGACGGTGACGCGTTGGTTGAAGAACGTTGGCGACACCGTCGAGGTCGACGAACCCCTGCTCGAGGTGTCGACCGACAAGGTTGATACCGAGATTCCCTCGCCCATCGCGGGCGTGGTGGAAGAAATTCTCGTGCAGGAGGACGAGACCGCTGAGGTCGGCGCCGTTCTGGCGAAGGTCGGCGACGGCAGCGGTTCAGCGAGCGCTGCTCCCGCAGCAGAGCCTGCGGCAGAACCCGCTCAGGCTGAAGCGCCCGCAGCAGCGCCCGCTCAGGCTGAAGCGCCCGCTCAGGCTGAAGCGCCTGCGGCAGAACCCGCTGCCGAGAGCGCACCCGCGGCGCCCGCCGCTGCGTCGGGTGACTCGCAGGCCATCGTGCTGCCCTCACTTGGCGAGAGCATCACCGAGGGAACGGTCACTCGTTGGCTGAAGAACGTCGGCGACGCCGTCGAGGTCGACGAGCCGCTGCTCGAGGTCTCGACCGACAAGGTCGACACCGAGGTTCCCTCCCCCATCGCTGGCATTCTGCAGGAGATTCTCGTGCAGGAAGACGACACCGTCGAGGTGGGCGCAGAGCTCGCTCGCGTCGGCAGCGGCGCTGCGGCACCGGTCGCTGAATCCCCGGCGCCCGAGGCGCCGGCGGCGACCGAAGCACCGGCACCCGCGGCACCTGAGGCACCGGCTCCCGCCGCCACCGCTTCTGCCGGGTATGAATCCCCCGCTCCGGAGAACGAGCAGGCTGATGCAGCTCCCGCTGCACCGGAAGCACCAGCTCAGGCGGCAGCTCCTGCGCCAGCGGCAGCAGCCGCTCAGGCAGCGGCAGCTCCGCAAGCAGCCGAGTCGACCGATTCGAATGCTGGCTATGTCACTCCGATCGTGCGCAAGCTTGCCCACGACCGCGGCGTCGATCTCGCTTCGGTGACGGGCACTGGCGTCGGCGGACGCATCCGCAAGGAAGACGTGCTCGCTGCCGCGGATCGCGCGGCAACGCCGCCGGCGGCTGCTTCCACGGCGGCTCCTGCGACCGCAGCACCGGCTCCGCAGGTGTCGGAGCTCCGCGGTACGTCTCAGAAGATGAGCCGTCTGCGCAAGGTCATCGCGGAGCGCGCTGTGGCCTCGCTGCAGAGCACTGCGCAGCTGACGACCGTCGTCGAGGTCGATGTCACGCGCATTGCGCAGCTGCGTCAGGCGAAGAAGGACGAGTTCCTCGCCAAGACCGGTTCGAAGCTGTCGTTCCTGCCGTTCTTCGCACTGGCGGCCGCTGAAGCGCTGCGCACGTACCCGATCATCAACGCGACCGTCGATGGCGACTCGATCTCCTACCCCGAGACCGAGAACATCAGCATCGCGGTCGATACCGAGCGCGGGTTGTTGACTCCCGTACTGCGCGACGCTGGCGCGAAAAACCTGAGCCAGATCTCGGGAGAAATCGCAGATCTTGCGGCGCGCACCCGTGACAACAAGCTGACCCCCGATGAGCTCAGCGGTGGCACCTTCACCCTGACCAACACCGGTTCACGCGGCGCGCTCTTCGATACGCCGCTCGTGTTCCTGCCGCAGGTCGCCATCATGGGCACCGGTGCGGTTGTGAAGAAGCCCGTGGTCATTTCGGGCCCGGAGGGCGACTCGATCGCGGTTCGCTCGACCGTGTACCTTGCCCTGTCGTACGATCACCGCATCGTCGACGGCGCGGACGCCGCTCGGTTCCTCACTCAGGTGCGCGAGCGCCTGGAGGCTGGCCAGTTCGAGGCGAACCTCGGCATCTAAGGCCCAGAACCGCTCGGCTATCGACGCCTGAGAGCCGCGCCCGTCATTCGTGACGGACGCGGCTCTTCGCGTATCTCGACGCGACCCTTCACCGCCGCGGGCGTGATCCGGCGCTCAACCGCCTCAATCATGAGCTCTATCGCGCCGGACGCGTCCCAATAGGATCCCCGAGCCGCCAGCTCACCGACCACCCCGTCGACTGCATCACACAGCAGCCCGGCGATGCCCACGGTGTCGGCCCGCCGAATCATGCGATGCAGCTCGTGCAGTGGCGTACCCAGCGTGCGACAGCCAGCGTCGTGCCCGCGCCTCCTGTGCCGCGCCTCTGCTCCAGGCTCCACCCCACAGCGCCCAGATTCTCGCCGCTGCACTCCGGCTTCGCACCACTCGAGAACCTCTCGCGCCAGGGCTGCGGCGGCACCCGTGCGCGATGCAGGCTGGCGGCGGCGAGGCCTTCTCGGGGAACAGAAGATCCGACACCGTTCGATCGAGCTCACGTGTTGCAATGCCGCCTCCTGACCTGACGCAGTTCGCCTGCTCATTACGCGCAAACGACTTCCCCCAACTGTGCCCGTAGGCCACCGGGGTACTTCAGCGGGCTCAGAATCTGTGGAATGTTCAGTCTCAAATGCCACCTCAGTTCACCTGTGAGCGGAAGCGGAACACCAGTTCGCCTCCTCGGTCAGCGCGGTGGCCCAGACACGATATCCTGGGTACATGGCAGCAGAACAGGCGAAGCGCACCGGACGTATCAGGCAGATGTTCGACATCTACCGCACCACTAAGGTGCACGATACGAATCTCCCGTGGATCCTACTGCTGTGCTTTGTCGCGCCCATCGTCGTGGCGGTGCTGCTCGCGTGGCTGCTGCCCGGCAGCTGGTTCTCGTGGGTGTTGTGGCCCGTGACCGGCATTCTCGTGGGCATTCTGCTCGTGATGATCGTGTTGGGCCGCCGCGCTGAGCGCACGGCATACGAGCAGATCGAAGGCCGCCCCGGCGCTGTCGGCGCCGTCGTGCAGAGCGCGCTCCGTCGCTCGTGGCGTGGCTCGGAAACCCCGATCGCGATCAACCGCAACCAGGATGCGATCTACCGCGTCGTGGGGCGCGGAGGCGTCGTCCTGATCTCTGAAGGATCCCGCCAGCGTACGCAGCGCATGGCTGCTGACGAAGAACGCAAGGTGAAGCGCGCGCTTCGCAATGTCGAGGTCGTACATCTGTACGTTGGCCCCGACGGCGGCGGCATTCCGCTCGCTAAGCTCTCGCGTGCCCTCGTCAAGCTGAAGCCGGTCATGAACCGCAACGAGGTCGGCGCCGTGTACACGCGCCTGTCGTCACTGCAGAGTGCCCCCGTGGGCATCCCGAAGGGTATGGACCCGAACCGCGTGCGTTCGCAGCGTCCGCGCTAAGCATGTCGAACCCTGCTCCCCAGCGATTCGGCGAACTCGAACCGAGCAAGTGGCCGGGTGAGCGCCTCGGTCTCCCCGACGAGGGTCCGCGTTCTGTCGCCCGTGTCGGTCGCCGCGTGCTCGCGATCCTCGCGGACTGGGCTCTCGCGGCCCTCCCGGCGTACCTGCTCGTCGGCGGACCGCACCCAGAGTTGTGGAACGTGCTCTTCTTCGCGATCCTGCAAATCGTGTTTATCCCGACGATCGGGGGCTCTCTCGGGCACCGCTTGTTGGGCTTGCGCGTCGTACCGCTCGCCGGCGGTTGGGTGGGCATTTGGCGGCCCATCGTGCGAACGATTCTGCTGTGCCTCGTCATTCCGGTGCTCGTGTGGGATTCAGATCAGCGCGCGTTCCACGACAAGATCGCGGGAACCGTGCTCATTCGCGGGTAGCGCCGATTTCACCGAACCTTCTCGCGGCTTGGTCCCGTATCACACGGTGCACTTGCCGTAACACTCGCGAAACACTGAACTCACGGTTCTGAAATCATGCTGAAGTAAGGTGGAGGCACACGATCGGCGCGGTGAAGATCCGATATCCGCGGCCGAAATGAACCCGAGGAGCAGAATGTTCACCACCCCGCAGGAAGTCATCGACTTCATCAAGGAAACCGACGTGAAGTTTGTCGACATCCGTTTCACCGATCTGCCGGGCGTCCAGCAGCACTTCAACATCCCCGCTGCCACGGTCGACCTCGAGTTCTTCGAAATCGGTCAGATGTTCGACGGTTCCTCGATCCGCGGGTTTGCCGGCATCGCCGAGTCAGACATGCAGCTCATCCCCGATGTCTCGACGGCCTACCTCGACCAGTTCCGCGCTGAGCGCACGCTGATCGTGATCTGCGACATCTTCAACCCACGCACCGGCGAGATCTATTCGAAGGACCCGCGTCAGATCGCGAAGAAGGCGGAGCAGTACCTCGCCTCGACCGGCGTCGCCGACACCGCGTTCTTCGCGCCCGAAGCTGAGTTCTACATTCTCGATTCGGTACGGTACGAAACCACTCCGCGCCGCACCATGTACGAGATCGATTCGGAAGAAGCGAGCTGGAACTCGGCGCGCGAAATCGAGGGCGGCAACCTCGGCAACACGACCCACGAAAAGGGCGGCTACTTCCCGGTCTCCCCCGTCGACAAGCAGGCGGATCTGCGCGACGACATCTCGCTCCGACTCATCGAAGCTGGGCTCCAGCTCGAGCGTTCACACCACGAGGTCGGTGCTCCCGGTCAGGCGGAGATCAACTACCGCTTCGACACGCTCGTCAAGGCAGCCGACGACGTGCTTAAGTTCAAGTACGTCGTAAAGAACACCGCAGAGCTGTGGGGCAAGACCGCAACGTTCATGCCGAAGCCGGTTTTCGGTGACAACGGTTCGGGCATGCACACCCACATGTCGCTCTGGAAGGGCGGCGAGCCCCTTTTCTACGACGAGAACGGCTACGCGCAGCTCTCTGACATTGCTCGCTGGTACATCGGCGGGATCCTGCACCACGCGCCCGCGCTGCTCGCGTTCACGAACCCGACGATCAACAGCTACCGTCGCCTGGTCAAGGGCTACGAAGCGCCGGTGAACCTCGCCTACTCGGCAGGCAACCGTTCGGCTGCTGTGCGCATCCCGCTCACCGGATCGAACCCGAAGGCCAAGCGCATCGAGTTCCGCGCCCCCGACGCATCGGGTAACCCGTACCTCGCGTTCGCGGCGCAGATGATGGCTGGCCTCGACGGCATTCGCAACCGTATTGAGCCCATGGACCCCATCGACAAGGATCTCTACGAGCTTCCCCCGGAGGAAGCGAAGAACATCCCGCAGGTGCCCGGTTCGCTCGAAGAGGCGCTCACCGCGCTTGAGGGCGACCACCAGTTCCTGCTCGAGGGCGGCGTCTTCACCGAAGAGCTCATTGAGACCTGGGTGTCTTACAAGCGCGAGTATGAGCTCGCCCCGATGGCACTGCGTCCGCACCCCTTCGAGTTCGAGCTCTACTACGGCGTGTAATCACGTCGCTCACTCGTAACGGCACAGCGCCCCTCCTGGTTTCGCACCGAGAGGGGCGCTTTGCTATAACTGTGAGCGGGTGGGCACGACGAAATCTTTATTGAGGAGCGATCGATGACCACCGAGATCCACTTAAAACGCGTCTATGAAGCTGCGAGCCCGACCGATGGCGCTCGTGTATTGGTCGACAGGCTGTGGCCGAGAGGTGTCTCGAAGGATCGCGCCGCACTCGATTCTTGGGCGAAGGAGGCGGCCCCGAGCACTGATCTTCGCCAGCGTTGGCACGCAGACGCCGACGCGGACAAGCCCAGCCATTTCGCGCGGTTCACTGTCGAATATCAACGCGAACTTGAGCAGGCTCCCGCCGCCGATGCACTGGAACGTCTCGTCGACCTGGCACGCGAACATTCTCGCCTCACGCTTGTCTACGGCGCCCGCAATGAAGCGACGAATCACGCCGTGGTGCTTCGCGAGGCACTGCTGTCGCGACTACAAATGCCTCCTCGCTGACGCGAGCGGGGCACACTCCAGCGGTGCGACGGCGTCGTCGCACCGGATCGAAGGGACTAGGACTCGAGTTCGTCCTCGAACTCAGCGCCGTCTTCAGCGAGCAGCGCCTCGAGGAACCTTTGCAAATACTGCATAACAATCAGATTACGCTTGAATAACGTTTTCCGCGAGCGTTTTCGGTGAACAGCGTCCGAATATTGCGTATCTATCGCTGCGGAAAGCGTGCGTCGTCGTCGTAGCCGAAAAATTCCCGCTCAAACACGGCGCGCGCCCGGCGTGACACGGCGAACCAGCGTTCTTCAAGTTCCGACGTGTGGGTGCGCGACAGCCCCAGTACCCCCGCGATGCCGGCGAGGTCGTGCCAGTCTGTCGGCAAAGAATCGGAAGCCCGACCAGACCACAGCTTCACGGCGGTACGCGCCTGGCTCGCGAACCGCCAGGAATCGAGCAGGTGCTCCACCTCGTCAAGTGCGAGCAAATCGTTCGCGCCGGCCGCGCGCAGCGCAGCGACGGTCGACACCGTGCGCAGATCCGGGTGCTGTGCTCCCGCCTGCAACTGCAACAGCTGCACGAGCCACTCGACGTCGCTGATGCCGCCCGGGCCCAGCTTGAGGTGCCGCTTCGGGTCAGCGCCCCGAGGCAATCGTTCGGCCTCCACGCGCGCCTTGATCCGCCGCACCTCCCGCACCTGCTCATCGCCGAAGTGCGGCGGATACCTGATCTCGTCAGCGAGGGCCACGAAGTCCGCACCGAGCTGCGCATCCCCGGCTACCGGTCGAGCTCGCAGCAGCGCCTGAGCCTCCCACGTCACCGACCAGCGTGCGTAGTACGCGCGATACGCGTCAATGCTTCGGGCGATCGGGCCGTTCTTCCCCTCCGGGCGCAGATCAAAATCAAGATCGACGGGGAAGCGCGGGTCGGCGACCGCTCGGCGCAGCTCGGAGATGAGCCGAGTCGCTTCCTTCGCCGCTCGCTCGGCGCTAACTCCCTCGGGCGCACGGTACACCGCGATCAGGTCGATGTCCGATGCGAAACCGAGTTCGCGACCGCCGTAGCGCCCCATGCCGATCAGCGCGAGTTCAAGTGAGAGCGGTGCCTCCCCCACGACCGAGCCCACGACACCGGTTTCGCTCGGCACGCCGCCGCCCGGCACGAGACTTCCCGGCACGGCAGCAGCGGGATCCGGCACTGCACCATACGGCGCGGTACCGCCGCGCACCGCGAGCAGCAGCGCGTCGAGCAGCGCGGTGTGGGCCGCATCGAGACCCGCCGCCACCGCTGCGTCGTCGATCACGCCGACCACCCTGCCCATCGCGAGGCGCAGCACCTCTCTCCGGTGCACGGCGCGCAGCGCGGTCGCGGCCGAATCAATGCCCGCCCGGCGCGACGCGATCGCGCGCATCTCCTCGAACAGCGCCTGCAGCTGCATCGGCTGCAGTGACGCATCGCGCTCAAGCCAAGCGACCGCCTCCGGGATCGATTCAAGCAGTTCAGCCGCGTAGCGAGAGTTCGCGAGTACGCGCGTCAGCCGCTCAGCTGCCTCCGTTCCGTCGCGCAACAGGCGCAGGTACCACGGGGTCTCAAGGTTCGCCTCGCTGACGCGCCGAAATGCCAAGAGGCCGAAGTCGGGGTCCGTGCCATCCGAGAGCCACTGCAACAGCACGGGCATCAGATTGCGCTGAATCATCGCGCGTCGTGAGGTGCCCCGCGTCAGCGCCGCCATGTGCCGCATCGCCCCGTCAGGGTCGCGGAAACCCACGCTGGCGAGACGGGCTCGGGCCTCGTCGCTGCCGAGCACGAGCTCTTCCTCAGGCAGCGACGCCACCGCACTCAACAGCGGCGCGTAGAAAATCTTGAGGTGAAGTTTTCGCACCTCGCGCTTTGTCGCCGCCCAGCGCGAAGAGAGCTCGACTCCGGTCGCCGCCAGGCCACTCGCGCGCGCCAGCACGCGCAGCTCGTCTTCGTCGGTGGGCATAATCGCGGTACGACGCAGCTCGCGCAGTTGGAGGCGGTGCTCAAGCACGCGTAGAAAGCGATAGTCGGCGGCAAGATTCTCGCCATCGCTTCGCGCAATGTAGCCCCCGTCGACGAGCGCCCGGAGCGCTGGCAACGTACCGGCAACGTACAACCGATCATCATATTGCCCGTGCACCAGTTGCAGCAGCTGCGCACTAAATTCGATGTCGCGCAAACCGCCCGGGCCGAGCTTGAGCTGCACTTCGAGCTCACCGTCGGAGATGTGCTCGGTCACGCGCTCACGCATGCGCTGCACAGACCCGACAAAGTCCTCTCGAGACGACGACGCCCACACGAGTGCCCGGGTCTGCTCGACGAACTCACCCGCGAGTTCCAGGTCGCCGGCGAGCGGCCGCGCCTTCAGCAGGGCCTGAAATTCCCACGCCTTCGCCCAGCGGTCGTAGTAGTTGCGCATTGACCCGAGCGTGCGCACGAGCGGGCCGTGCCGCCCCTCGGGCCGGAGGTTCGCGTCGAGCTGCCACAGCGGCGGTTCGATCGCCGGGTCGTGAATGCCCCGCATGACTTCGCTCGCGAGCCGGGTGCCGAGGCGGATCAGGCCATCATCATCGAGCACCTCGCTGTCGGCACTCTGCACGACAAAGATGACGTCGACGTCAGAGACCACGTTCAACTCACCCGCGCCGCATTTGCCCATTGCGATGATGCCGAGTCGCGCCGCTTCGAGTCGCTCGGGCGCGATCTGCGGGCCTGAAACTCCCGCCGCAATCGACGCGCGCGCGACGATCAGTGAGGCTTCAATCGCCGCCGCTGCGAGCCCAGACAGTGACTCTGCCACGGCCTCGAACACCTCGGTGGCGCGGCCCGCGCGACCCTCTTGCAGATCGAACAGCATGAGCTGCGCGAGCAGTTCCCGGTAGCGAGATCGAAGTGCGATCCACCCCGCTTCAGCGACGAGGGGCTCGCCCGTCTCCGGATCGCGAACAGCCACGATCATTTCTTCGAGCGCGTGGGCCGCTGACACGACGGAGCCACCCTCGTGCAAGATCTCGGGAAGCCGCGCCGGGTGCCGCGTGAAGAAATCACCGAGCGCCGGCGAGGCACCCGCAAGCACACAGAACCTCGCGAAATCGTCGAAGTCGATTGCCGCTAGCAGCTCACGGTGCTGCTCTGCGAGACGTCGCGCGCACTGCAGCGCAGCGTCGGGGTCCGCCGCAGTAGCGAGGCTTGCGAGCAGAGGCGGAATGGGCTGACCCAGCCCATCCGCGAGCTCTGTGAGCGCGTCGCGGGATCCGCCAAGGTCATGAAACCCCGCCCGTGCGATCTCCGAAAGCGTGACGGTGGAATGCTCGCGTGCCATTTGTCCAGACTAGACGTGTCTCGAGTGTCGGGGCAGCACGCTGGAGCGCGATCCACCCCTTCCGCATAGCCGCCCAGCGTCACTCAGATGGTGTCGAGCATCGATGACAGCTCGTACGGCGTCACCTGGCTGTGGTATTCGGCAACCTCGCGACGCTTGTCGCGAATAAAGTAGGCGAACACCTGCTCCCCCAGCGTCTCAGCGACGAGTTCCGAACGTTCCATGACCGCGAGCGCGTGGTCGAGGCTCGCGGGCAACGGGTCGAAGCCCATCGCACGACGTTCGCCGTCGCTGAGCGCCCAGACATTGTTCTCAGCCTCGGGCGGCAGTTCGTATTCTTCCCGAATGCCCTTGAGCCCCGCAGCGAGCAGCATAGAGAACCCGAGGTACGGGTTGACCGCGCTGTCCATGCCGCGGTACTCGACACGCGCGGCGTCGCCCTTCCCGGGCTTGTACATCGGCACACGCACGAGAGCTGAACGGTTGTTGTGGCCCCAGCTCACGAATGACGGCGCCTCGTCACCGCCCCAGAGCCGCTTGTACGAATTGATGTACTGATTCGTTACCGCGGTGATCTCGGGCGCGTGGCGCAGCAGTCCGGCGATGAAGCGGCGGCCTGTCTGGGATATCTGGTACCGAGCACCCGGATCGTAGAACGCATTGGTGTCGCCTTCCAACAGGGACAGGTGCGTGTGCATGCCCGAGCCGGGCTGCCCTGCGAGCGGCTTCGGCATGAACGTCGCATGCACGCCCTGCGAGATCGCAACCTCTTTTACCACCGTGCGGAACGTCATGATGTTGTCGGCCGTGGTGAGCGCGTCGGCGTATCGCAGGTCGATTTCGTTCTGACCCGGGCCGGCCTCGTGATGGCTGAACTCAACTGAGATGCCGAGCTCCTCCAGCATGTTCACACTCTCACGGCGGAAGTCGTGCGCCGTGCCTCCCGGAACGTTGTCGAAGTAGCCCGCGCGATCGACCGGCACCGGGCCGCGGTCGCCGAACTCCTTGGACTTCAACAGGTAGAACTCGATCTCGGGGTGCGTGTAGAAGCTAAACCCCTGCTCGGCCGCGGTCGCGAGCGTGCGCTTCAGCACGTTGCGCGGGTCAGCGACTGCCGGCTCGCCGTTCGGAGTGCTGATGTCACAGAACATGCGCGCCGTCGGAGAAGTCTGGCTGCGCCAGGGCAACAGCTGGAACGTCGACGGATCGGGAACCGCGAGCAAATCGGACTCGTAAGCACGCGTGAGCCCCTCGATGGCGGATCCGTCGAAACCGATCCCCTCGCTGAAAGCGCCCTCGACCTCGGCGGGCGCCAGCGCGACCGACTTCAGCGTGCCAGAGACATCGCTAAACCAGAGTCGAACGAACCTGACACCGCGCTCCTCAATGGTGCGCAGAACAAAATCGCGCTGCTTGCTCACGCCTACTCCGTTCGTTGATGCTGCATGCGGCAGGGGCTCACGCGCTGTGCGTGATCCGCCTCCGCTGGTGACGTCAGACTATCTCTCGCCCGTAACAAACGTGTTACAGCGGGCTAGTCTTCCGCGGCTTCCTCTTCGCGCCACTTGCGGGCGCGCTCGGCGACGATTTCGTCGGCGCGAGCCGCCTCCTCGCGCGTTGCAAACGGGCCGACACGATCGACAGACAGCGACTGCGGTCCTTCCTCAATCTCACCCGTTCGAGAATTGAACCAGTAGGTTTCCGCCGGATCGTCGATGCCCCACTCCTGCTTGCCCATGTCGGCCTCCCATTCGCGCGTTCGCGCACTCTCGACCGCTGCGTTCGGAACAGCCGGTCACACTTCCTAGACTAGAGCCATGCCCTTCGACGCACACGGATTCTTGATTCCTGGCACGCGGCCCGCACCACGCGCGGTGCCGACTTCAATCGCGCGACCGCCCTACGTCGGTTTGGCCGCGCCGCCCGCCTACGTTGGCGACAACACGTATACGTCGGCCGAGGTCGAACTCATTCGCGCTGCCGGACGCATCGCGTCGGGGGCCCTCGATGCCGTCGCCGAGGCCGTGCGTCCCGGCGTCACCACAGCCGAGCTGGATCGCGTCGCGCACGAATACGTGATCGCTCACGGCGCGTACCCGTCGACCCTCGGGTACCGCGGATTCCCGGCGTCGTCGTGCACCTCAGTGAACGAGGTCATTTGCCACGGCATCCCGGACAACACGGTGCTGCGCGAGGGCGACCTCGTCAACGTCGACGTCACCGCGTACCTCGACGGCTTCCACGGCGACACGAACCGCAGTTATCGTGTCGGCGTCGTTTCCGAAGAGGTCGATCAGCTCATCGAGCGCACGCACGAAGCGATGATGCGCGGCATTCGCGCCGCGAAGCCTGGGCGCGCTGTGAACGTGATTGGGCGAGTCATCGAAACGTATGCCAAGCGCTTCGGCTACGGCGTCGTGCGCGACTTCACCGGCCATGGCGTCGGTTCGTCGTTCCACACCGGACTCATCATCCCGCACTACGACTCGTCCCCCGCCTACAGCGACGTCATTCGCCCTGGCATGGTGTTTACGGTCGAGCCGATGCTGACGCTCGGCACGCACGAGTGGGACCAGTGGGAGGACGGCTGGACCGTCACGACTCGCGACCGCAGCCTCACCGCGCAGTTCGAACACACTGTCCTGATTCACGAGGACGGATTCGAGCTGCTCACGGTTTCTGAGTAGCCGGGCCGAACCCGGCGAGAGTATGAAGGGGAATGGGCCAGATCATACGCCGGGTTCTGTTCCGATCGGCGGACCGATCGGCGACGATCATCTCTCTCGGAATACCGTTGCCGGCATTCTCTAGCGGCCTACCCGAGGACTCGGCGGGGCGCGTCATCATCCTCTGTCTGGCCTTGCTCCGAACGAGGTTTACCTGGCCGCCCGTGTCACCACGAACGCCGGTGGTCTCTTACACCACCCTTTCAGCCTCACCCGACACGGCGAACCGTGCTGGGCGGTCTACTCTCTGTTGCACTTTCTCGCGGGTTGCCCCGGGTGGGTGTTACCCACCGTTCTCCCCTGCGGAGCCCGGACGTTCCTCGGCGATTCCGCTACCGAAGTACCGGAATCGACGCGATCGCCTCACCGGCCCATTCCCGCGCACCAGCTTAGCTGAGCGCGCTACTCTTCGTCGACGCGCACGAGAATCGCGCCCGTACCCGGGCAGAACACGAGTTCGTCGGGTGCCGCCGCGCGGATGTCGCTGAGCTCTGCCGGTGCCAGCGCCATATTGCTCGCCTCTGACACGTTGCCGCGCAGCCGCGCAGCGCCAATGCCAATGCGAGCGCGGAGCTCCTCGTACAGGCCCAGGATGTCGCGCTGAAGCTCTGCGGCGAGACCCGCCCGCTCTTCAGCGTTTGAGGCGAGCTCGCGATCGATGCGCTGCTCGGCCGAAGTCAGGCGCGCCTCAATCTCGGTTCGGCGCGCATCCACTCCGGCGAGCAACTGCTCTGCGCTTGCAAATGCCGCGAGCGCACGCTCTTGGACCTCCATGAGTTCAAGCTCGCGGTCTTCAAGCTCGGACTTGCGTCGCGTGAGTGTCTCCAGCTCAGACTGCAGCGCCTGCGCCTCTTTGCTCGAGGTGCTCGCCGCGAGCAGTTGCTCGTCGCGATCCCGACGCTGCTGCACGAGCGCGACGTCGGCCTCGATGCGCTCGAGATCGGCGTTCTGCGTGTCAAGTTCACGCTGCGCGGCCATGAACTTCGTACGCGCATCAGCTGCGTCACCGCTCAGGCCGGCGAGTTCAGCTCGCTCCGGCAGTGTCGTACGCTTCCGGCGCAGCCGCGCAAGCGTGTTGTCGAGGTCTTGGAGATCAAGCAGGATTCGCTGCTGACGCGGGCTGGCCTTCATAGGAGCCAGCCTACCGCGACGACCACCGCACGACCCTCACTCGCCTTCGGCGCCGACCGAGAACGTCCACGGATCGGTGCGCAGCGCGCTGACGCGAACTTCGACACCGGGCAACCGGGCAGCGAGCCGCTCGGCCGCGCCCGCGAGCCACAGCGACTCGCTCGCCCAGTGCGCGACGTCTACGAGTGCGGGTCCGCCCGCAACCGCGGCGGTCTCGATCGCTTCTTGGGCGGGATGATGCCTGAGGTCTGACGTGAGATAGACATCCGCCGCGCGTACGAGCGGGTGATCGAGGAGACTGTCCCCGGCACCACCGAGCAGAGCGACGCGTCGAACCTGGCGATCAGGATCTCCCGCGACCCGCACGCCCGAGACGGTTTTCGGCAGCACGGCGCCGACCCGCTCGGCGAAGGCGCGCAGCGACTCGGGCTCGGGTAGGTCGCCCACCCGTCCAATACCAATCGTGGGGTCGCTCGCGTGCCGCTCGATCGGCACCGCGCGGAGCAGACCGAGACGCTCAGCGATCACGTCGGAGACTCCGCCGGCTGGCTGGTCAGCGTTCGTGTGCGCCGCAATGAGCGCGCAGTGAGCCCTGATCAGGCGAGCAAGCAGCGCTCCCTTCGCAGTGTCTTCCGCGAGCGTGTGCACCCCGCGCAACAGCAAGGGATGGTGCGTGAGCAGCGCATCGGCACCCCATTCGAGTGCTTCGGCGACCGTCGCCTCGACCGCGTCGACGGCCAGCAGCACCCGCCGAAGCGGGGCCGCGTCGGCTCCCGATACTAGGCCAACGCGATCCCAGCTCTCGGCGGTGGCGACGGGCCAGAATTCCTCTGCAACAGCGCGCAGATCTGCGAGCGTGTGCGTCACGTTTTCAGCGGGCATCTCGCTACCTCCGCAGCAGCTTTCGGGCGATCACGTTGCCGAGCAGCTGGATGAACTGCACGATCACGATGATTACGAGCACTGCCGACCAGGTCACCCACGGGTTGAACTGGCGGTAGCCGTACTGCATCGCCAAGTTACCGAGACCGCCGCTGCCGATGATGCCGGCCATGGCAGTCATGTCGACCACGGCGATGAACGCGAACGTGTATCCGAGCACAACCGGGCCGAGTCCCTCGGGGATCAATACCGTCAAGATCGTGCGAACGGGGCCTGCTCCCATTGCGCGGGCCGCCTCGATGACCCCCGGCGGAACCGTCAGCAGGTTCTGTTCGACCAGTCGTGCGATACCGAACGTTGCCGCGAACGAGAGCACGAACATCAGCGCAGGGTCACCGATTCCCGTGCCGACGACGACGCGCGCGAGCGGTTGCAGTGCGAAGATCAGCAGCACGAACGGAATCGGGCGGAAAAAGTTCACGAGAAAGTTCAGCACCCAAAACACGGCGCGGTTGTGCATGATGCCACCCTGCCGGGTGACGGTCAGCGCCACGCCGAGCACGAGACCCAGCACGCCGCCGACGGCCATCGCGACAACGACATATGTCAGCGTCTGAATCGTCGCTTCGAGAAACTTCCCGTTTGAGAGCAGTTCGATGAAGTTATCCATCAGGCGAGCACCTCCAAGGCCGTCTCTTGCGCAAGGGCCGCGATCGCGTGCTCCACCTTCAAGTCATCACCGATCAGTTCGAGCGTGAGCTTGCCGAAGCTGCGGCCACCGACGTCGGTGATGCCGCCGTGCACAATGTTGACTCCCACGCCGCGCTCGGCGAGGGTGCGGAACACGACGGGCTGATCCACGTCGCCATCACGGAAGGTCAGCGACACGAGCCGCCCGCGGTGCCGCTTATGCAGTTCCTCAAGATGCTCGGCCTCGGGTTGCGTCGGAAGTGCCGTCGCCACGAAACGCTTCGTTGTGATCGACTTCGGGTCAGAAAAGACGTCAAACACGTCGCCCTGTTCGACCGCGCGACCGCTGTCCATCACCGTGACGCGGTCGGCGATCTCGCGCACGACCTCCATCTCGTGGGTAATCAGAATGATCGTGATGCCAAACTCGGCGTTCACCCGCTTCAGCAGCGCGAGCACTTCTCGCGAGGTTTGGGGGTCGAGCGCGCTCGTCGCTTCGTCGGCGAGTAGCACTCCGGGGTTCGTCGCGAGCGCGCGTGCGATGCCGACGCGCTGCTTCTGGCCGCCCGAAAGCTGGTCAGTGAAGGCATTGCTCTTATCCGAGAGCCCCACGAATTCGAGCAGCTCGGCAACACGCTGCTTACGCTCAGCTGACGGCATGCCCGCGATGACCAGCGGATACTCGATGTTCTTCGCGACCCGCTTTGAATGGAAGAGGTTGAACTGCTGAAAAATCATGCCGATGCGTCCGCGCACCTCGCGCAGCTTCGACTCAGGGAGCGCGGTAATTTCGTCTGCGCCGACGAGAATGCGCCCCTCAGTCGCCTGTTCGAGCCCGTTCACCAGGCGCAGCAGCGTGCTCTTGCCCGCTCCGGAATACCCAATGATCGCGTGGATCTCGCCGGAAGCAACGTCGATCGAGACGTTCTCCACCGCGACCACAGGCTCAGCGCCCGATCCGCGACCCGGGTAGCGTTTCGACACGCCAATCATCTGGACGCGAGTCATCGCGTCTCCCTTCGGTAAGCATGGAAACGGGGCGCCCGGAAAACCGAACGCCCCGATCCTATGCGAAATCAGCGCGAGCGCTCAGCCCTTGCTCTTGGTGATCTGCGCTTCTGCGTCTTTCTGGATCTTCTGCAGATCGGCAACCGGAGTGTCGAGCATGATCGCCGAGTCGCCCGAGTTCTCGAGCACGCCCGCCTGCACCTCTTTGTTGGTCTGGTAGATCTCAACGAGCTTCTTGTAGGTCTCGTTGTCCTTGTCTTCAGCGCGCGCCGCGAAGATGTTGATGAAGTACTTCGCACCGTCATCGCTCGGGTCGTCCTGGTACAGCGCCTCCGAGAACTTCAGGCCGGCATCGGTCACGAAGTCGTTGTTCACGACTGCCGCATCCACATCAGAGAGTGACGTCGCGGTGAACGACGCGTCCATCTCGGTGACCTTCACCTTGGACTTCGAAGCGTCGACATCGTCGGGAGTCGAGAACAGGGTGCCGCCGTCCGAGAGCTCGATGAGCTTTGCCGACTGCAGCACGTTCAGCGCGCGAGCGCGGTTGCTGGGGTCAGAGGGAACTGCAACCGTGCCACCCTCGGGGATGTCTTCGAGGTTCTTGTGCTTCGTGGAGAACACGCCAAGCGGGTAGATCGCGGTTGCACCGATTGACACGAGGTCGTCGTCATTCGACACGTTGTAATCGGCGAGGTACTGGATGTGCTGGAACTGGTTCAGATCCAGTTCGCCGGCGCTCAGCGCGGGGTTCGGCTGGTTGTAGTCCGTGAAATCGACCAACTCGACCTTGATGTTCTCATCAGCGGCAGCATCGGTGAACGTCTGCCAGTACGGATCGCTTGCGCCGACGACGCCGATCTTGACGGTCTTGCCCGAGCTGTCAGCGCTGTCAGAGTCATCTGAGGCGCCCGTCGAGCAGCCGGCGAGCACCGTGGCAGCCGCGAGAGCGAGTGCGGTGAGCGAAGCGGCGAGGGTGCCGCGCTTCGTGAAAGTCATGATGTTCCTCAACATTGGGATTGGGGATGCGGGCGGCTCGCCCGCTGGGTCACGTTCCAGAATGCGGGAACTGCCAGGACACCTGAAATCCGTGCGTCACACAGCGTCATGCGCGCGGCGGGAGCGTGTCTTCGGCGCGCATGGGATACTGGAAAGAGACGTTAAACGTCTCCGGCGGGCAGGCCGATCCCTCGTGTACACCTCAGGAAGGAACCCTCCGTTCTTATGAACCAGCGTGCTGATGCTCACCTTGAAGCGTGGAAGGCGAAGCAGGAACTCGCAGAGCGCATGATTCCGCTCATTGGCCAGCTGTACCGCGACCACGACGTCGTCATGTCGGTACACGGGCGCAGTCTGGTCGGCCGCTCCCCCATTGACATCATTCGCGCCCACAGCTTTGCTCGCAAGATTGACGAAGTCGAGCTTCCGCTCGACGAGACGTCAGCGATCGTTACTGCACTGGCGCACATTCAACCGGGCCCCGCCTCGGTTGATCTCGCGCTCCTCGCGAACGACTTCCGCAACTCCGGCAGCGCCGATCTCGAGGCATACCTACGCGAGGCGTTCGCTCCCGCCATTGCTGCAGCCCCCGGTTCTGGAACCGACGTGGTGCTCTACGGCTTCGGGCGAATTGGGCGACTGCTGGCCCGCATCATCATCGAGCACTCGGGCAGCGGAAACGGGCTCAACCTGCGGGCGATCGTCGTGCGTCGCGGCGCCGAGAACGACCTTGAGAAGCGCGCAAATCTGCTGAAGCGCGACTCCGTGCACGGACCGTTCAACGGCACCATCAAGGTGCTCGAAGACGAGAACGTGATCCTCGCAAACGGCGTGCGCATCCAGGTCATCTACTCCGACGATCCCGCTAACGTCGACTACGGCTCGTACGGCATTGAGAATGCCATCCTCGTAGACAACACTGGCCGCTGGCGTGATGCTGAGGGACTCTCACAGCACCTCAAGAACCCCGATATCGCACGTGTGTTGCTCACGGCTCCGGGCAAGGGCGACCTGCTGAATGTCGTCTACGGCGTCAACCACGGCGCCATTACCGACGACCAGCGGATCTTGAGTGCCGCCTCGTGCACGACGAACGCGATCACGCCGGTCCTCAAGGTGCTGAACGAGAAGTTCGGCGTGAGCCGCGGTCATGTCGAGACGGTGCACTCGTACACGAACGACCAGAACCTCACCGACAACTTCCACAAGGGGGCACGCCGCGGCCGCGCGGCGGCGCTGAACATGGTGATCGCCGAGACCGGCGCCGCGAAGGCCGTTGCGAAAGCGCTTCCCGAGTTCGCTGGCAAGCTCACCGGCAACGCCATTCGCGTGCCCACGCCGGATGTGTCGATGGCGGTGCTCAACCTGCAGCTTGAACGCGCGACGACTCGCGAAGACGTGAACGCTGCGCTTGAAGAGGTTTCACTGACCGGTGCGCTTCGCACGCAGATCGACTACGTCGAGTCGGATGAAATCGTTTCAACCGATTTTGTCGGCTCGAACCGTGCAGGCATCGTCGACGGGCTTGCGACCATCGTCACCGAAGACAGCGCGGTCGTCTACGTCTGGTACGACAACGAGTACGGCTACAGCTGCCAGGTCGTCCGCATCATTGAGCACCTGGCGGGCGGCCATCCGGCCCACCTGCCAGCACTCAAGAGCTGAGGCTGCCGCGGCCCTGCTCGCCCGAACATCGACACACAGAAAGGCACAGATCATGTCTGAGAAGTACCTCATTGGAGTAGATGGATCCGAGCAGAGCAGGGTCGCCCTTGCCTGGGGGCTCGCTCGCGCGACCGAGCGCGGCGCCTCCGTCGAGCTCATTCACGTCGCTGACGATTCGTTCCTGTCTGAGAGCGTCGCGTTCCTCTCGGAAGCGCAGCAAGCCTCCGAACAGATGCTGCAGGCTGAAACCGTGTACGCGCGCGAGCTTGGCTTCGCCGGGCCGATCATTGGCACCGCCGTCGTCGGCCACCCGATCGCGGAAATTGAATCGGCGTCGAAGCGCGTTGATCTCGTGATCCTGGGCGCGCACCACGGTGGCCGCTTTTCGGGCTCGTTTTTCGGAACGAGGGCCGTCAAGGTTGCCGCAACCTCTCACTGCCCGGTCGCCGTGATTCCGAAGATCGACCCACGCCCCAATGCGCCGGTCGTCGTCGGTGTCGATGGCTCAGAGTCATCGCAGCGTGCTATCGCGTTTGCAGCGGAACAGGCGTCCCTGCGCGAAGTACCGCTCGTCGCCGTATACGCGTGGATGCCACCGCTGACCCCAGGCCTCGAGTACCTGTGGAGCGAGGAGCTCGTGGAATCGCAGCGCGCAGCCGCTGAGGAAGCGATGGCGATTGGCGTTGCCGGTATTGCGCAGCGCTACCCCGACCTTGAAGTACGCCGCGAGATCGTGCAATCAGCTCCGGTCGCCGCCCTCGTGCAGGCTGCCGAACACGCTGAACTGCTCGTCGTCGGGAGCCGCGGCCGAGGCGGAATCACCCGCCTGCTGCTCGGCTCGGTCAGCCACGGCGTGCTGCAGGCACTGCCGTGCCCCGTCGTCGTGACGCGCGGCTAGCACCGAGAGCAGGAGCGCACTATGAGCGAAGCTCGCATTGAACGCGTCGTCACCCACGGCACACTTCTCGTCGATCGCGGCGGCCCCGAGCCCGAGGCGCTGCCGATCGAGAACAATGTCTGGATTGTCGGTGACGACGAACAGGTCGTCGTCATCGACGCGAGCCACGACGCCGATGCGATTGCTTCTGCCGTGGGCGACCGTGAGACCCTCGGCATATTGCTGACACACGGGCACAACGACCACGTGAACGCCGCGGTCGCCCTGGCGAGCCAGCTCGACGCGCTCCTGCATCTGCACCCGGCTGACCTGTTCCTTTGGGAGGCAACGCACGGCGAGCAGCTCCCCGACATCGAGCTTGCCCACGGTGCGTCGTTTCTCGTCGCGGGTGTCGATCTTGCGACGCTGCACACGCCGGGTCACACGCCCGGATCGGTGAGTTTCGCCGCACCGGCGCTCGGCGCTGTATTTACCGGCGACACGCTCTTCTCAGGCGGACCGGGCGCGACGCGATGGGACTATTCGAGCTTCCCGCAGATTCTCGAGTCGATACAGACCCGGCTTCTCACTCTGCCCGGTGAGACCGGAGCGATGCCGGGTCACGGCGATAGCACGACGATCGCCGCCGAGGGCCCGAACATGGCCGCGTGGGCCGCGCGAGGATGGTAACGCACACCCGCTAGTCTTGCTGGGTCGCCGTGATGCGGCAGCACACGGCGCACCGCACGCCGCCACGTTCCGATCCCTGGAAGGCGTCATGCCATGACCCAACTCACCCCGCTTAAGCGCGGCTTCGCGCTGTTTGCTCTCGCGCTCGGCGGTTTCGGCATTGGCGTCACTGAATTTGCAACGATGGGCGTGCTTCCCGAGATTGCGCATGACTTGCTGCCCGGGTTCGCAACGTCGCCCGACACAGTCATTGCTCAGGCCGGCTGGCTGATCACCGCGTATGCGCTGGGCGTAGTCGTCGGGGCGCCGACGTTTGCGGTGCTCGCAGCGCGCATGTCGCAGACCAAGCTCGCGTTCCTGCTGCTCATCCTGTTCATAGTCGGCACTGTCGCGTCGGTGTTCATGCCGACGTTTGGCACTCTCGCGCTCTCACGGTTCGTTGCGGCGCTGCCACACGGCGCGTACTTTGGCGTGGCGTCGCTGCTTGCGGCGCGCATCATGGGCCCGGGCATGCAGGGGCGCGGCATCGCGCTGGCGCTCTCGGGGCTCACCGTCGCGAACGTCGTCGGCGTCCCCATTGCAACCTGGATCGGTCAAAACGCCGGGTGGCGCTGGGCCTACGTGCTCGTCACCGTGATCTTCGCAGTGACGTTGGTGCTTTGCTTCGCGTTCCTGCCGCGCTTCCCGGGCAACCCAGAGCGCAGTCCCATGCGCGAGCTCTCGGCACTCCGCAACTTCCGGCTCTGGATCATGATCGGCGTCGGTGCGATCGGCTTCGGCGGATTCTTCGCCGTCTACTCGTACATTGCGGAGGTCACCACTCGTCTAACGGGCCTCTCCGAGAGCACCGTGCCGTGGATACTCGCCGGGCTCGGGGTCGGCATGACCATTGGTAATCTGCTCGGCGGCTGGGCGAGTGACAAAGACCTCACCCGCACGATCCTGTTCGGGTTCAGCGCGTTCATTGCCGTGTTAGTCGCATACGCACTGCTCGCGTGGCACCCCGTCGGTCTGATCGTCTGCACGTTCTTGCTGGGGGTCTCATCATCGGCGCTGATGCCGTCGATTCAGTCGCGCCTGATCCGCGTTTCAGACGAGGCCGCGCTGTTCGGCGCGGCCGTCAATCACGCCGCGTTCAATATCGGCAATAGCCTCGGTGCCTGGCTCGGCGGCCTGGTGATTGCTGGCGGACTCGGATACCTCGCCCCCGGCTGGGTCGGAGTCGTGCTCGCCGCGATCGGCATGGCGCTCGCTCTCGTCGGCATCGGCGTGGAGCGCCGCGACAAGTCACGCAATCTGAACACAGTCGGCATATCGGTTCCCCGCTAGCGCACCTGCGCGGGCGGAGTTCCGTTACCGAACGGGTCACCACCCAGACGCTCTCGACCGTGCGGGGCTTGCCAGTTCGCAAGATCGGGGCCGAGAGGCACGATCCTCGTCGGATTGATGTCGGAGTGCGTGGCGTAGTAGTGCTGCTTGATCTGCGTGAAATCGATTGTGTCGCCGAAACCGGGGGTCTGAAACAGGTCGCGCGCGTAGCCCCACAGGTGCTCCATCTCACTGAGCTTGTTGCGATTCGCCTTGAAGTGACCGTGGTAGACCGGATCGAATCGGGCAAGCGTGGTGAACAGCCGAACGTCGGCCTCAGTGATCGTCTCCCCCATCAGATAACGACGCGTCGACAGACGCTCCTCCAGCCAGTCCATGGCGACCCAGAGCCGCTCGTAGGCGGCCTCGTATGCCTCTTGACTGCCAGCGAAACCGCAGCGATACACGCCGTTGTTCACCTCGGTGAAGATGCGCTCCATGACGGGCCACATCTCGTCTACCAGGTCAGCGGGCAGGAGGTCGGGGGCGCCGGCGCGGTGAAACTCGCGCCACTGCGTCGAGAAGTCGAGGGTGATTTGCGGGTAGTCGTTCGTGACGACACCGCCGCTCGGCACGTCGACAATCGCTGGCACGGTGATGCCCCTTGGATACCCCGGGAAGCGCTTGAAATAGTGCTCCTGCAGTCGCTCGCTCCCGAGCACCGGATCGCGCCCATCGGGGTCGAGATCGAATGTCCAGGATCGTGCATCGTGAACCGGACCGGGCATTCCCAGCGAGATCACCTCTTCGAGACCGAGCAGGCGGCGCACGATGAGGGTGCGATTCGCCCACGGGCACGCGGCGGCCGCGACGAGCCGATAGCGTCCCGGCTCGACGGGCCACGCTTGCGCCCCCGGCGTCAGACCGAAGCCGAGCGAGCCCACCTTCGAGGCTGGCGGCGCGGGCAGCGCGGAGACTGCGGCTGGGTCGGAGACGATGCGATCCTCAATGTACTGAGTGTCGCGCTCGAAGGCCTCGCCACCCGTGACGTAGCTCCCCATGGTCGGTTCGTTCGATGCGGTCATCGCTTCGCTCCTTCGCTCGTGCTCGTTCTCGTGCTGGTGCTGGTGCTCGCCGGTGTGTGTGCGCCAGGCTGTTACTGTGCGCCCGGTGAGAGGGTGTGGAACCTTCGATCCACGTAGACCATCGGGTCCGCGGTCTCGCCGAACACAGCTCCGAGCACTTCTGCTACGACGACGACCGACGACCCGACGCCGAGGGTGTGGAGCGGTCGGCAGCGCAGCGCGACGCGGGCGGCGCGCAGATAGGGCTCGCCGGTCTCGAGGAAGGCCCACCCCTGGTCTGCGGTGAATCGCTCTGAGCCTGACACGGCAAACGCTTGGGCGACCGCGGCGTGGCGAGAATCGAGCAGGTGCACGAGATGCGTGTCTGCGTTCAGGACGCCACCGGCGCTGCCAGTCGCACGCGTCACTGAGAATGCAATCGCGGGCGGATCGATGCCCACCGAGGCAACACTCGAAGCCGTCAGCCCGACCGGCCCGTCCTCGGTCATCGCTGTGATCAGCGCGACGCCCGCGGGGTGCGAACGAAAGGCCTGTTTGAGCGCATCCGCGCCCGTCACCCCACTCGCGTCAAACCGATTCTCAGCATGCTCCGGAGCCGAATTCATGTGCACCGTTCCCTTTCCCACCTGACCCGGATCGCGTGCGCGACCCACTGGCCCAAACGTATCGTGTTCACGGTTCATTCCGCGCAAGTCGGGCGTAGGCTGTGGCCATGCAGCTTCGCGACATCTCATTCACCACCATCGATGGCGAGCCGGCGTCGCTCGCGGACTACGCGGATCAGGCGGTGCTCGTTGTGAACGTCGCCTCGAAGTGTGGTCTCACCCCGCAGTACGAAAAGCTCGAGGAACTGCAGCGACAGTACGGCGATCGCGGATTCACGGTACTCGGCTTCCCGTGCAACCAGTTCTTGAACCAGGAGCCAGGCGACGGCGAAGACATCAAGACGTTCTGCTCCATGACCTACGGCGTGACGTTCCCGCTCATGGAGAAGGTCAAGGTCAATGGCCGCCGCAAGCACCCGCTCTATGAGCAGTTGCGCGAGGTACCCGATGCAGACGGCAAAGCCGGCCGAGTGAAGTGGAACTTCGAGAAGTTCTTGGTGGCCCCCGACGGTTCGGTGTCGCGTTTTCGCCCCGCGGTTGAGCCAGATGATCCCACGATCGTGTCTGCGATTGAGGCAGCGCTCCCGCGGTAATCGCTCTGCCCGAAGAGGGCGTACGATCCTCAGGTGACTGTTCCATTTGATCCGATCGATCGCCCCTCCCCCTCCCGCGCCCAGATTCTGCTGTTGGCCGCCGGGCTCCTGCTCATAGGCCTGAATCTGCGCATCGGAATTGCGTCGGTCGGACCGGTGCTCACGGAGATTCGCGCCGACCTGGGGTTATCCGCGACGGCGGTCAGCCTGCTCACCACAATTCCCGTGGTCGCGTTTGGGGCGTTCGCGTTCTTGGCGCCCAGACTCATTCGTGGCTTCGGACTGCATCGATTGCTCGGGGCCGCAATGATCGCGATCGCGGCGGGCATCGCCGTCAGATTGATTCCGGATCTCACGGCCCTCTACGCGGGCACCGTGCTCCTAGGTGCCGCTATTGCCATCGCGAACGTTGTCATGCCCGCGGTGATCAAACACGATTTCTCGCGGCACGTCGGTATCATGATGGGGCTCTACTCGACGACGCTGTTCATCGGCGCCGCAATCGCGTCGGGGCTGACGGTGCCGTTACTCTCAGCGGTGAACGGCAATTGGCGCGGGGCGCTCGCACTCTGGGCGGTGCCCGCGTTGGTCGCATTCGTCGTCTGGCTACCGCAGCTGCGCCGCTCAGAAGGACGCGTTGCACGCTCATCTGCCGCAGCTGATGCCCGCGCTCGTGTGCCGTTCTCGCGCGTACTGAAAGACCCGATTGCGATCGGCGTTACGGCCTGGATGGGCATTCAGTCAATCGGCTACTACGCCACGCTCACCTGGGTGCCGACGGTGTTTCAAGACGCTGGAATTGACGCGCGAACCGCGGGCTGGTTGCTCTCCTTCTCGGCGCTCCCGGGGGTCGTCGGATCGCTCGTCGCGCCAATCATTGCCCGCCGCGTGCGCCCGCCGTGGGTGCTCGTGATTATCGCAGTCGTGCTGATCGGGGCGGGTTTCCTCGGTCTGGCGATCTCCCCCGTTGAGGGCGCGTACGTCTGGATGACACTGCTCGGGCTCGGTCAGGGCGCGGGCATTAGTCTCGCGCTCAGCTACATCGTGTGGCGTTCCCCTGACGCGCAGCATACTGGCCAATTGTCGACGATGGCGCAGGGATTCGGGTACCTGATTGCCGGGCTCGGTCCCATCGGCATCGGCGCAATCCACGCCGCAACGGGCGAGTGGCGCGTGCCACTCGGAGTGCTCATCGGTCTGCTGGTGCTGCAGGCCATCGCTGGCGTCGTCGCGAGCCAGGAACGCCACATCCTCCAGCGCGACTAGGGCTGCCGAGCTACACGGCTCGTGCTGCCTCGTCTGCTGGAGGATGTGGCGTCGTAGTTTCTCATCGGCGTGCACCGCTGATCAGTGCTGGCAGGCATCCTCGGGGTAGTGCTTGAAGCCGCGGGGACCGAAGCGTTGAGGGCCGAAGCCTTTCGGACCGAAGCCACTCAGGCCACCCCGCGGCCCGAATCCGCCGCGTCGGCCGAAGCCCGGGCGCCTACGGTTCCGTGGAAGCGGCGTTTCGGGATCCCAGCCCAGTGCCTCAGCGATTGCGTCAAGCGACGCGAGAGTGGTGCTGAGATCACTGTCCGAGACGGCACCGGTCACGCGGTCTCCCAGTTCGGAGACGCGCGCCGAGACCTCCTCGTGGACCGTGCGACCCGCCTCAGTGAGGGCAAAACCGTCGTCAGCACGGCTGATCCATCCGAGCTCTGCGAGCCTCGCTACGGCGAACCTGCGGCGCGGATGAGCCATCGGATGGTGAGGATGCCCCGGGTGGTGCCGGTGGCCGGGATGGTGCGGGTGGCGGCGGGGCGGGCGCCCGGCGGTGTCTGAGGCGGCCGGGGTTTCAGCGCCGTCCGTGCGCCGTGCGATGCGGTCAAGCACGCGCCACTCGTCTCGCGTGAGACCGGACTGAGCGAGCGCACCATCGCGTGCGTCTGACCACAGCGTGCCGACACCCCGCAGTCGGCGTCGCAGGGCACGCGCGTCGAGCGACGGTTGCTGGTCGTGGGTGGATGATGAGTCTGGATTCGATGATGTTGTCGTGTTCATGAGTGTCCTTAAATGTCATGTTGCATGTATATGTAGTGTGACAATTAACGACATGCATGTCAAGCTACATGTACACTGTTCGCTGTGAGCACATCAGACGACATCGACGCAATCGCCGACGCGCTCTCCCGCATGCGTGGTCGAGGACGCGGGCGCTTCGGCCAGAGCGCGGGGCAGTTTGAGCCGGGAGGGCCGTTCGCGCATGGTGGGCCATTCGAGCAAGGTGGCTCACTCGAACACGGTGGCCCGTTCGAACACGGTGGCCCGTTCGGTCGGGGTAGGCGCGGCGAGTCGGCTGGGGGCACTGAGCGTGGCGGCCCATTCGACCCGCGCACAGCAGGAGAAGCAGGCGATCCTGCACACCGACGCGGCCGCCACCCTGGAGCTCGCTTCGGCGGCCCAGCGCTGATGCGCATGCTCGAAACACTCGCGAACGCCGACGAGGCCCTGAGCGTCGGAGCCATTGGCGAGGCCATCGGCGTCGACCAGCCTCGCGCCTCGCGCCTCGTACAGCAGGCAGCGGCACGAGAACTCGTTCTGCGCGAGGTCGACCCCAGCGACGCGCGCCGCACCAGAATCGCGCTCACGGAACGCGGACGCGCTATTGCACGCGGAGCTCGCGGTGCCCGCCGCGAGTCGCTCAGCACCGCGCTCGAGCACTTCACGGAAACGGAACGCGCTGACCTCGCGCGCCTGCTCGCGAAACTCGCCGACCACTGGCCGGGCTAACCGCCGCGCCCCGCGCCTCCCGCACCGACGCGCGCCGCGCCGCCCGCCCGCCGCGCCGACCACGAGGGTTCGCGCCGACCACGAGGGCAAAACAGGCCGCGATGGCCTCGTTCTCAGCCGAAACCCTCACGCTCGCGAGCGCGGAGCGCAACGCTACACAGCGCCGCGAACAGCTCAGAATTCAATAAGTGGTGGATCTAAGGGGACTCGAACCCCTGACCCCCTGCATGCCATGCAGGTGCGCTACCAGCTGCGCCATAGACCCATGAAGTCGAACGAATGCTCGCCCGACAACTCCTCTACTTTACATCACGTGAACGCCCGGGAACCAAATCATGCATTCTCGGGCGCGTCTCGGCTACTCCGCGGCAGCGACCGCTGGAGCCGCCGGAATCATAGCCGACGTGTCGATGACCGGGCAGTCCTGCCACAGTTTCTCGAGCTGGTAAAAGTCGCGCTCTTCGCGATGGAAGACGTGCACAATCAGGTCCCCGAAGTCGAGCAGCACCCAGCGGCCCGTCTCGCGACCCTCACGGCGCACCGTGCGGACGCCAGCATCGTTGAGCGCATCCTCAATGCCGTCTGAGATCGCCTGAACGTTTCGCTCGACCGAGCCGCTGACGATCAGGAAGACGTCGGCGAGGCCAAAGTGATCCGTCACCTCGAGTGCGACCGGTGCGGTTGCGCCCTTGTCGTCGGCCGCGATGACCGCGTTCCGCAGGTCGGTTCGCACGTCGTGTGTGTGAGTTACAGCGTCCAGTTCGTGTCCTTCGTTCAAAAGTTATGCGCTTCGGCTGATCAGCCGAAGAATCCGTTGCTCGCGCCCCAGGCGCCGAGTCCGACGACGACGACGAGCAAACCGCCACCGGTGAGCGACAGTACCAGAGGAAGCTTGCTCTTCTCTCGGGTTGGCTTCGCAACAACCGGAACACCAGAGTCGACGCGGGCGCTCACAGCGTGACGCGCCGACACGGGCGCAGGCCCGTCGCTTGAGACCCCGGGTTCGGAGAGCTGGTCGCCAGTGATGGGATCCATCTCGATCGAGTCGTGGAGCGCCGAGTGGCCGCCGGTCTCACCGAGCGACTTCGGAAGCTTCAGCGAGCCAGTCACGTACATGTCGCCGGTCGCACCGAGCGGGCCAGTGAGCCCACCCGTGTCCTCGGGCATCGTCGGTAGGATCAGGGCCGAAGTTCCCGTGCCACCGGTTGAGCCCTCCTGCGCGACGGCGCGGGAAATCAGGTCGTCAAAATCGCCGTTCCCCTGCGCATCACCCGGAGTTGGGAACTGACGCCCGGACGGGTCATCAAATACCGACCGCCATTCCTCTGGCGGAGCGATATCGGGGAACGAGTAGCTCGTGCGCTGGTCGGGGTGCACAGCTTCTGCCTGCTCTGGAGCGGGCACCGGGTCCGCGGCGGGCTCTGCCTCGACGACCGGAAGGTGCTCAGCGGGCTCAGCGGGCGCGGGAAGCACCTCGACTAGTGCCGCATCCACCGGAGCGGCTTCGACCGGAGTTGCTTCAGCTGGCGTTTCTTGTGCGGGCGCTGGATCATCGACAACCGTTTCGATCTCTACCGCTTCTGAGGCGGGCGCAGCGGTCTCCAGCACCGTCGTGGCGGGTTCAGCGGACGCCGACTCAGCGTCGACCTCGGGGACCGCGGGCTCTGAATCGGCGACCGGGGCATCAGCTACCTGATCGTTTGACTTCGAGCGCTGCCAGGGGAACCGACGCTTCGACTTCGCGGGGGCGTCGCCAACAGCTGCGGCGACCGCATCATCAGAGACCGGCTGCGACGCCGCCGACTCTGCGAATTCAGCGGACCCTGCCGATTCGGCCGCCTGAGCCTCGCCGGAAATCTGGTCGCCATCGGCGGACCTTGCATCTACGGGATCTACTGATGCGTCGCCAGCAGCCTCGGCCTCGCGGAGCTCGTCCACGGTGAACGGCTCAGTCGGGGGCGACATCAGGGAGTCAAAATCAGGGATTGCCGGCTCGGGTTCCGAGTCGAGACCGGGAGCGCTCGGAAGCGGCTCGGCGACGATCACGTCGTCGACCGCATCCTGCTCGTTGGTTTTCGTCTCCGGCGCGGGCTGAGCCTCAGCTGCAGTCTCTGCCACAGAGTCATTCTCGACTTCGTCGATCGGCTCGACCACGATGGGCTCGAGCGTCTCCGGAGCAGCCTCAGCCGCTTCGCTCGCGGGCGCCTCGGCAACGGTCTCAGCAACGATCGGCTCAGCAGCTGCCCCACCACCGAGCGCCGCGAGCGCCTCCTCGCGGAGCTGTCGCATTTCGCGCCGGCTGCGAGGGGTACCGTCTTCATGGAACGGAGAAATCTCTACATCGCCAGCGGCGACCGCTGGCTCGGATGCTGCTGCTGCTGCTGGGGCGTCGGATGCCGCGGCGTCATTGCCGATGGCCTCCGAGAGGTCCATAGCGCCGGTCTCCCCTAGGTCGCGTATGCGTCGCTCGCGGCGCGTCAGCGGTCGTTGTTCGTCCTGCTCGCTCATCACTTAGTCGCTTCCTCGGTGTATAGCCCGTGCTTCGCAATGTACTGCACTACACCGTCGGGAACGAGGTACCACACCGGATAACCTCGGGCGACTCGTGCCCGACAGTCCGTCGACGATATCGCCAGCGCGGGAACTTCCAACAAGCTTACGTGTTCTTCTGACAAACCTGAAAGTGAGAGGTCATGGCCGGGACGTGAGACGGCTATGAAGTGCGCATAATCCCAAAGGTGCTCGACGTCTTTCCAACTGAGAATCTGCTCGACAGCGTCGGCACCAGAGATGAAGTAGAGCTCAGCGTCGGGCATCTGCTCGTGGAGCTCTCGAAGGGTGTCGACCGTGTAGGTCGGCCCTGCGCGATCCACGTCGACGCGACTCACGGTGAAGCGAGGGTTTGAGGCCGTCGCGATCACCGTCATCAGATATCGATGCTCGCTCGGAGATACATTCTCTTTCTGCCACGGACGACCCGTGGGCACAAAAAGCACCTCGTCGAGGTCGAAACTCTGAGCCACCTCACTGGCTGCCACGAGGTGACCGTGGTGGATGGGATCGAAGGTGCCGCCCATCACCCCGATCCGACGCGTTTTTGACACCGTCGGGCGCGCTCTCTCAGTGGTGAGTGGCTGCGCCGTGCTCGCGAGCGTAGGCCTCAGCCTTCGCGGCGTGACGGTTGGCGACATCGCGGAATGAGAAGGTCACTGCGGCAAGCACGGTGAACGCCGCGAAGACGATGATGCCAAAGACGACGGCCGGGAACGGCAGCTCATTGACGACGTGGTGCCCCTCTTCGGCGGCAGCTGCGATCGTGGCAAGAAGTGACATTGGGGTCCCCTGCATTCGTTACGGTTGGTGGTACCGAACCAGTGTATCTGGTTCGGTTAGCGGATTTGGCCAGCGCCGCGCACGAGCCACTTGGTGCTCGTGAGCTCCGCGAGGCCCATGGGACCGCGCGCGTGGAGTTTCTGTGTCGAGATGCCAACTTCGGCTCCAAAGCCAAACTCGCCACCGTCGGTGAAGCGCGTCGAAGCGTTCACCATGACGACCGCCGAGTCGACCTCAGCGAGGAACCGCTCAGCATTCGCGTAGTCCTGCGTCACGATCGACTCGGTGTGGTGAGTTGAGTAGCGCTCGATGTGCGCAATTGCCTCGTCAACCGAATCCACGACCTTGACGCCCATTTCAAGGGCGAGATGCTCGGTCGCCCACGTTTCGTCTGTCGCAGGCGCGACGCGTGAGTCGAGGTCAGTCGTGGCGGCGTCGCCACTGAGTGACACGTCGGCTACCCGCAGGGCCTCTGTGAGTCGCGGCAGCAACCGCTCGGCGGCATCGCGGTGCACCAGCAGCGTCTCGGCCGCGTTACAGACGCTCGGGCGGTGCGTCTTTGCGTTGAGCACGATGTCGACGGCCATGTCGCTATCGGCCGTCGCATCTACGAACACGTGCACGATCCCGGATCCTGTCTCGATCACGGGTACGGTCGATTCGTTGACCACGGTCGAAATCAGACCGGCGCTGCCGCGAGGGATCAGCACGTCGACATACCCGCGAGCACGCATCAGTCGAGCAGCGCCATCACGCCCAAACGGATCGATGGTCTGCACGGCGTCGCCCGCGAGCCCGGCGCTCGTAATCGCGTCCTGAATCAGCCCGACGAGCACCTCGTTGGTCAATTCAGCCGCGCTTCCGCCGCGCAACACGACGCCGTTGCCGCTCTTCAGTGCGAGAGCCGCAATATCGACGGTCACGTTCGGGCGCGCCTCGTAAATAGCGCCAATCACGCCGAACGGCACACGCACCTGGCTGATCCCGATGCCGTTCGCCAGCGTACTTCCGCGCACTACCTGCCCAATCGGGTCGGGCAGTGCAATAAGCTCTCGCACGGCCGCGGCCAGGCCTCGTACCCGCCCGTCGTCGAGCCGCAAACGGTCGAGTAGCCCTGAGCCGATGTTGTTAGCTTCGCCTCTGGCGAGATCCTGAGCGTTTGCCTCGACAATTGCCGGCACAGCATTCTCGAGCGCCTGAGCGATCGCCTCGAGAGCGGCATTCTTCGCGGCCGTCGTAGCGGTGGCGAGCGTACGTGCAGAGTCGCGTGCGCGCTCGAGGCGCTCAAGAAAGGCATCTGACATACGGTCAGCCTAGCGTGAGTGTGCCGCCGGGAATCAGTGCTGTGCGACGAATCGCGTGCCATGATCGGCACCGTCAAGCACGGCTGCAAACAAGCGCGTCTCCGTGAGGAGCACCGTCGCACCAGCGTCGGCGGCAAGCCGTGCGGCTTGCACCTTGGTCGACGCGCCACCGGTGCCCCAACCCGACTGGCTCTCACCGATCTCGATACCGTCGAGCGGGTCCCCGTAGGCGACCTCGGCAATGCGCGTCGCGCCGGGCAGCATCGGCGGGGCCGTGTACAACGCGTCGACGTCTGAAAGCAGCACGAGGCGATCCGCGTCGACGAGGCGCGCAACGAGCGCCGCAAGCCGGTCGTTGTCACCGAAACGAATCTCGTGCGTCGCTACCGTGTCGTTCTCATTGATGATCGGCAAGATGCCGAGCTGTAGCAGCCGCTCGAGAGCCCGTTTCGCGTTGTCACGGTGCGTCGGGTTCTCAATGTCTTGTGCCGTCAATAGCACCTGCCCAGCAATAATCTCGTGAGTGGTCAGGGCGCGCTGATAGCGGTTGACGAGAATGTTCTGGCCGACTGCCGCGGCCGCCTGCTGCGTCGCGAGATCTTCTGGACGCTCGTCTAAGCGCAGAAATGGAACGCCGGTAGCAATCGCGCCGCTGGACACGAGGATCACTTGCGCGCCCGCTGCGTGCAGCCGCGCAAGCGATGCAACGAGGTTCGGGATTTGAGTAGCGTTCTCGCCACTCACCGAGGATGAGCCGACTTTCACGACGACCCGCCGAGCCGCAAGCAGCTCAGCGCCGTGCGTCACGACTGATCCTTCCAGAGCCCCGCCTTCCGCTCGCGCTCAAGTTCAGCACGTGCCTCGGCCTTGGCGTCCATCATGCCGTGGTACTCCACGCGACGCTCGTTGTTCGTTCGTCGATCGTTCGGATCAACGCGCAGATCGGAACCGCGCGCACCCATCTGCACCTCAGCCGCACTCGTCATCGTCGGCTCCCAGTCGAACACGACGCCAGCGCCCGGCCCAATAACGACCGTCGAACCGGCGACTGCGCCAGCCTTCACGAGCGCGTCCTCAATGCCGATCTTTTGCAGTCGATCGGCGAGGTATCCCACTGCCTCGTCGTTCTTGAAATCCGTCTGCTCGACCCAGCGCTCGGGCTTCACACCCAGAATGCGGTAGATGGTGCCGTAGCTGCCACCCTCGGGCACGACACGATAGCCGCTGTCGTTGACGGGCTTCGGCTTGAGCACGATGCGCTCCTGCACCGGCTCCTCGTCGATACGACGCTGACGCTCTGCCTCGACCAGTTCCGCGAGTGCGAAACCGAGTTCGCGCAGCCCCTCATGGGAAACCGTAGAAATCTCGAAGACGCGGTACCCCTGAGCCTCTAGCTCTGGGCGGACGAACTCAGCGAGCTCACGCCCCTCGGGCACGTCGATCTTGTTCAGCGCGATGAGCTGCGGGCGCTCGAGCAGCGGAGTCTGCCCCTCGGGTACGGGATACGCAGCAAGCTCAGCCTTGATCACTTCAAGGTCAGAGAGCGGATCGCGACCGGGATCGAGTGTCGCGCAGTCGAGCACGTGCAAGAGCGCGCTGCACCGCTCAACGTGGCGCAGGAAGTCGAGCCCGAGGCCCTTCCCCTCGCTCGCGCCCTCGATCAGCCCGGGAACATCGGCCACCGTGAAGCGGTGGTCAGCGACCTGCACGACGCCGAGGTTCGGGTGTAGCGTCGTGAACGGGTAGTCAGCGATCTTCGGCTTCGCAGCGCTCATGGCCGCGATCAGGCTCGACTTGCCAGCAGACGGGTAGCCCACGAGTGCGACGTCTGCGATCGTCTTGAGCTCGAGCGTCAGCGTCCCTGACCAGCCCTCGGTCCCCAGCAGCGCGAAACCGGGCGCTTTGCGCTTCGTGCTCGCGAGGGCGAGGTTACCGAGACCGCCTACGCCGCCCTTCGCCGCGATGAAGCGGGTACCGGGCTCCGTGAGATCGATCAGAGTCTCCCCCGCTTCGTCCTTCACGACGGTACCGACCGGCACGGGCAGTACGAGCTCTGCTCCATTAATTCCCGCGCGGTAGTCGCCCGCCCCGTAGCCGCCATTCTCGGCGGTGCGATGCGGCCGACGGTGGTAATCGAGCAGGGTGGTCACCTGCGGATCAGCAACAAGCACCACGTCTCCACCGTGCCCGCCGGCACCCCCATCGGGGCCCGCGAGCGGCTTGAACTTCTCGCGACGAACCGACACGCAGCCGTTTCCGCCGCGGCCTGATTGGACGTGCACTTGCACTTGATCGACGAACGTGACCATTACTGAATTCCCTGCCCTAGATACGGCAAAAGGCGAGCCGAAGCCCGCCTCGCCGTTGAATGCCTGAAGTTAGGCTGCGGCCACGATGTTGACGACCTTGCGGCCGCCCTTCGCACCGAACTCGACCGCGCCCGCTGCAAGAGCGAACAGGGTGTCGTCGCCGCCACGGCCGACATTTGCGCCGGGGTGGAAGTGTGTTCCACGCTGACGGACGATGATTTCGCCTGCGTTCACCTGCTGACCGCCGAAACGCTTCACGCCGAGGCGCTGCGCGTTCGAATCGCGGCCGTTGCGGGTGGAGCTGGCGCCCTTCTTATGTGCCATGAGTCTCTACTCCTTGAATCGTATTCGAAGCGATTACTTGATGCCGGTGACCTTGAGGCGCGTCAGATCCTGACGGTGCCCCTGGCGGCTCTTGTAACCGGTCTTGTTCTTGTAACGCTGGATCACGATCTTCGGGCCGCGGAGGTCGTTGAGAACCTCAGCGGTCACGGTGACCTTGGCCAGCGCGGCGGCATCGGTGGTCACCTGGTCGCCGTCGACGAGAAGCACCGCGGGAAGCTCAAGCTTGCCCTTGGCGTCGCCCGAAACACGGTTGACGGTGATGATCGAGCCGACCTCGACCTTTTCCTGACGTCCGCTTGTGCGCACTACTGCGTAAACCACTTCATACCCTTTTCTCGAGGATCGCCTTGCGTGTCGAACCGCAGCGCCGCCGCGATCGAAGCTTGTGTTCGCCACCCCAAAGAGTGGCACCAACGGTCAATATTATCTCGAAGCACCGATTTTGGTCAAATAGGCGCCCCCGCGTGTCATGATCGCGTTGAACTTCGGCGCTGCGCCGTGGCGTCGAGCGCCTCCGCGAGCGCCAGTTGCGCAGCCTGCTTCGGGTCGATCGCGTCGCTCCCGGCGGCCTCTGTAGCGTCCCCGTCAGCGCCCGCTCCCCGCTGGACATCGGCGCCACCGCGGCCCTGAACCGTGGACACACGGCGATTTCGCGCGCGGCCGTTCCCGGCCGCCGGAGCATCGGGGAGCGCATCAAGCACAGAATCGAGAAGCCCGCCACCGGTCGCAGCGGGTTCTGAGCGTTCGCTGCGAGCCTCAGAGGTTCGTGGCGCGCGCTCGGTGCGTGACTGCGCCCGGCCTGTCACACGAGGCTCCTCACGCGCACTCGAGGGAGCATCTGTGGCGTGCGTAGCGGGCATGTGAACCTCGCGACCAGACTCTACAGAGTCAGCCGCTTCGCGAAGTACCTGTGCCAACTCGTCGCGCTCGGGCGCCTTCGTCGTGTGCAGCGTAGAGGCCGCGACCTGAGCGAGCATGTTCTTCGCGCCGTCGGTGATCGCGTGGGTCTGCGCCTTCGCGTCCGATTGCTGGTGCTGCTGCTGAGGCGGCTGCGGGTGCTGCTGTTGGCCCTTGCTGCGCTTCGAGCCGCGCGCCGGTGCATCACTGCGATGGTGCTTGCCCACCGGTTCGTGATGCACAATGACGCCGCGACCCGCGCAGACATCGCAGGGCTCGCTGAACGACTCGAGCAGGCCGAGACCGAGCTTCTTGCGAGTCATCTGCACGAGGCCCAGAGAGGTGACTTCGGCGACCTGGTGCTTCGTGCGGTCACGACTCAGGCACTCGACCATCCGCCGGAGGACGAGATCACGGTTCGACTCGAGCACCATGTCGATGAAGTCGACGACGATGATGCCGCCGATGTCGCGCAGACGCAACTGGCGCACGATTTCTTCGGCGGCTTCGAGGTTGTTCTTCGTGACCGTCTCTTCGAGGTTGCCTCCCGAGCCAACGAACTTACCGGTGTTGACGTCAACCACCGTCATCGCTTCGGTGCGATCGATGACGAGCGAACCGCCCGACGGCAGCCAGACCTTGCGGTCGAGTGCCTTGGCGATCTGTTCGGTGACGCGGTACTCGTCGAAGATGTCGCGCTCTGCATCGTACTGTTCGACTCGCTCGAGCAGGTCCGGCGCCACCTGGGAAAGATAGTTCTCAATCGTGCCGTAGGTATCCGCGCCCGAGATCGTCAGGCGGTGGAAATCTTCATTGAAGACATCACGCACGATCTTGATCAGCATGTCGGGCTCGGAGTGCAGCAGCACGGGGCCGCCGCCCTTCTCGACGCGCTTCTGGATCGACTCCCACTGGCGCGTGAGGCGCTGCACATCGTGGGTCAGCTGATCCTCACTCGCACCCTCAGCCGCAGTGCGCACGATCACGCCCGCGCCGTTCGGAAGCACCTCTTTGAGAATCTTCTTCAGACGCGCACGCTCAGTGTCCGGCAGCTTGCGCGAAATGCCATTCATGGCGCCACCCGGAACGTACACCAGGAAGCGACCCGGCAGCGAGATCTGACTCGTCAGGCGTGCACCCTTGTGACCTACGGGATCTTTCGTAACCTGGACGAGCACCTGATCGCCCGGCTTTAGAGCGTTCTCGATGCGGCGTGCAGTGTTGCCGCCCTCGAACTCAGACCAGTCGACCTCGCCCGAGTACAGCACGGCGTTGCGACCGCGGCCGATATCAACAAATGCGGCTTCCATGCTCGGCAGCACATTCTGCACGCGACCGAGGTAGACATTACCGATCAGCGAGTTCTCGCTGGAGCGCGCGACGTAGTGCTCCACGAGCACCTTGTCTTCGAGCACACCGATCTGCACGCGATCTGCGGTCGTGCGCACGATCATTTCGCGATCGACAGACTCGCGCCGAGCAAGAAACTCTGACTCGGTGATGACGACGCGGCGGCGACCAGCATCACGACCGTCGCGACGGCGCTGCTTCTTTGCTTCGAGCCGCGTCGAGCCCTTCACCTTTTGCGGTTCAGTGATGACGGGGGCCTGACGCTGCTGACGACGCGGCGCCTCTTCCTCTTGCGCAGCTTCGACGGGCTGTCGGCGGCGGTTGCGACGCTGCGACGCTGCCGAATCGCGATCTTCGCCTGAATCGTCGCGCGAGAACCGCTCATCGAGCAGGTCGTCGAGCTGACGCAACTCAGCTGGCCGAAAGTCGACGCGGCGCGGTCGAGGCGCAATTGGGGGCACGTCGGGCGCGAGGAAGATAAGTCGCGTAGTTGCGCGGAAGCGTTCCTCAGGCGTCATATCTGCGAGGGGCAGGATCAGCTGCGGCTCGTTCGGCTTCGTCGCTACCTCAGGCGCTGCACCCTCGGGCTGTTCGTTGTCGTGCTGTTCTGTAGCTGTGTCATTCACCATTCCTGGTGTCTCCTCTACCCCGGGAGAATGCGCATTCCCCTGAGGTTGCTCATCGTGCGGTGTGAACCGCAAATCCTGTTCTCCGCGAGTTGATCCACTCGCGCTCGGTCGCTCTTGGACCGGTGAAGGCCTTCGACCTTCAAAAGACTGTGCGTGCGATGCGCCTGTTCGGCGCTCCGTACCCACTCCATTATGTCATGACACCCCCTGAGCGTGTGGTTGCGGTTGAACTCGCAGCTGTCCCCAGTAGGATCGCGTCATGAGTTCCGAGCTCCGCGCTTCTTCGCGGCCCGTCGCCTTCGCGCTGTTCACCGTTATCGCCGGCGCGGTCGGCTGGTTTGCGTCATTTGAGCTCCTCACGGAGTACATCAAGACGCTGCAGAACCCGGATTACATCCCGAACTGCTCGGTGAGCATTTTGGTGACGTGCGGCCCGAACATGGCTTCGTGGCAGGGCGCACTGCTCGGCTTCAGCAACACGATCATTGGCGTTGCGGCGTTTGTCGCACCAATCGCGGTCGGCGTCGCACTACTCGCCGGGGCGCGCTTCGCGTCGTGGTTCTGGGCGCTGTATCAGGTCGGTCTTCTCGGCGGATTTGTGCTCATTAGCTGGCTCTTCACGCAGAGCGTGTTCGTGCTCGGCACGCTGTGCCCGTGGTGCATGGTCGTGTGGACAGTGACCATCCCGCTGTTCTGGGTGACGCTGTTCCGTCCCTACGCCGTCGGTGACATCAAGACCTCACCCGGCGCGCAGCGGTTCTTCGGTCGCGCCTACGCCTGGAGCTGGGTCATCATTCTCGTCTGCTACGCAGCGATCGCGTTTATTGCTCAGCTGCAGCTCGACTGGATCGCCGAGTTCAACCGCGGCTAATGAGCCGTGAGGCGTTTCCAGAGGCGGTCTACCTGTGCGAGCGTGTCGGATTCGCTCCCTGACGTGTCGATCACGACGTCGGCAATGGCGCGTCGCGCGGCGTCGCTAGCCTGCCGCGCGATTCGCTGACGGGCGTCAGCCTCTGTCATGCCGCGCAACCTCACCATGCGTTCGACCCGGGTGTCTTCGTCGGCTTCTGCAACCACCACGAGGTCCCACGCTTCATCACGGGCGGCGGTTTCCACGAGCAACGGCACCTCGTAGACCACGATCGCTTCGGGATCGGCGGCTGTCACCGCGGCAACGCGCTCCGCAAAGAGCCTGCGCACCTCAGGGTGCACGATGGCGTTGAGGTCTGCGAGCGCGGCAGCATCTCCGAACACCACCGCACCAAGTGCGGCTCGGTCAAGAGAGCCGTCAGCGTTGAGGAGCTCCGCACCGAAGCGAGCTACGACACGGTCAAGGCCGGGCGATCCGGGAGCGACGGCCTCGCGCGCAAGCACGTCGGCGTCGAGTCGCACCGCCCCGAGCGCTGCCAGCCGACTGCCGATCGTCGATTTGCCCGCCGCGATACCACCCGTGAGACCGATGAGTTGCATGGGTGTCAGCTTATCCGTCGGCCCCGTAGGCTGAGTGCAGGAGGCACACATGATCGAGATCATCACCGGGGTCGTGCTGGCCGCGTCGGCCGGACTCAACGCCTATATTCCGCTGCTCGGTCTCGGCCTGCTATCGCGGTTTACTGAGTGGGTGGCACTTCCGGCCGGGTGGACGTGGATCGAAAACGAATGGTGCCTGGGCATCCTGGGTGTACTGCTCATCATTGAGATGTTCGTGGACAAGGTTCCGGCACTCGATTCGATCAACGATGTGCTGCACACTGTCATTCGACCAGCCTCAGGCGGCATGGTGTTTGCCGCAGGTGCGGGAAGCAGCACGGTGGCGGTGTCTGACCCCGCTGCGTTCATCTCGTCGGCGCAGGTGTGGCCGGTCGTGGTGGGTATCGGAATTGCACTCGTACCCCACGTGCTCAAGGCTGTTGCCCGGCCAATTTTGAATGTGCTCACCGCTGGGGCGGGTGCCGCGATCTCTAGCACGATTGAAGACATCGACGCCGTGGTGCTCACCATTCTGGCGATGGTCGCACCGATCATCGCGCTCGTCGTGCTCGGCGTCGTCATCTTCATGCTCGTGCGCAGGCTGCGCCGGGCGCTCCGTGAGCGGCGCGAGCGCCGCCTTGCTGCCGTTCAACCAGCGTTCTAGCGGTTTCGCGGGTCGCTGGCCAGCTTGCCCGCGCCGCGCCGCAAGCTCGCCTCTGGTGCATCGCCTGCACTGCAACACCTCCGCATGAAAGCTTCCGCGTGCAACACCTCCGCTTGCAACGCCTCCGCCTGCAACGCCGAAGGCCCGGCTCCCGAAATGGGAACCGGGCCTTCGGGCCAAACGGTGAGGGTTAGTTGCCCTCGAGCTGAGCCTTCAGCGCTGCGAGTGCAGCGTCGTCGGCCAGCGCACCGGCCGAAGCCGAATCGCTTGAGAAGGTCGACGAGGGTGCATCAGCGGCGGGCGCAGCTGCGACCTCCGCGAGCATCGCAGCGACCTGCTTCTTGTGTGCTTCCCAACGCTCCTGAGCTGCGGAGTACTCGAGCTCCCACTTCTCGCGCTGCGAGTCGAAGCCTTCCTTCCACTCCTGCGTCTCGGGGTCGAAGCCGTCGGGGTACTTGTACTCGCCGTTCTCGTCGTACTCCGTGGTCATGCCGTAGAGCGCGGGATCGAACTCGGTGCCCTCGGGATCGACGCCCTCGTTAGCCTGCTTGAGGCTCAGCGAGATGCGGCGACGCTCGAGATCGATGTCGATGATCTTGACGAAGACCTCCTGGCCGGCCTGAACGACCTGCTCAGCGAGCTCGACGTGCTGACCCGACAGCTCCGAGATGTGCACGAGGCCCTCGATGCCGTCTGCAACGCGCACGAATGCACCGAAGGGAACGAGCTTGGTGACGACGCCCGGTGCGATCTGGCCGATCGCGTGGGTGCGTGCGAATACCTGCCACGGGTCTTCCTGCGTTGCCTTGAGCGACAGCGAGACGCGCTCGCGATCGAGCTCGACGGAAAGCACCTCGACGGTGACTTCCTGGCCGACCTCGACGACGTCGGAGGCGTGCTCGATGTGCTTCCAGGAGAGCTCGGAGACGTGCACGAGGCCGTCAACGCCGCCCAGGTCAACGAACGCACCGAAGTTGACGATCGACGAGATGACACCCTTGCGGACCTGGCCGGGCTTGAGCTCGGCGAGGAACGACGAGCGAGTAGCCGACTGGGTCTCTTCGAGCAGCGCGCGGCGCGAAAGCACCACGTTGTTGCGGTTCTTGTCGAGCTCGAGAATCTTCGCCTCGATCTCCTGACCCAGGTACGGGGTCAGATCGCGAACGCGGCGCAGCTCGATGAGCGATGCCGGAAGGAAGCCGCGGAGCCCGATGTCAACGATGAGGCCACCCTTGACGACCTCGATGACGGTGCCGGTGACGACGCCCTCGTTCTCCTTGATCTTCTCCACATCGCCCCAAGCGCGCTCGTACTGAGCACGCTTCTTGGACAGGATGAGGCGACCTTCCTTGTCCTCCTTCTGGAGCACGAGTGCCTCAACGGAGTCGCCGACCTCGACAACCTCACCGGGGTCGACGTCGTGCTTGATGGACAGCTCGCGCGAGGGAATGACGCCCTCGGTCTTGTACCCGACGTCGAGGAGAACCTCGTCGCGGTCAATCTTCACTACGGTGCCTTCGATGAGGTCGCCGTCGTTGAAGAACTTCAGGGTCGATTCGACCGCTGCAAGGAAGTCTTCGGCCGAGCCGATGTCGTTTACTGCGACCTGCTTGCGTTCGGTCGTTGCGTTCGTCATGTAATTGGTCTCCAGAATGGACAGGGTATTCAGGCGGAAGCGCGCCGGTTTCGGCGGAATCTGAGTGAACCTCAGCGCTCCCACGTGTGGACATGGTTGAGTCGCCACAGATGTGACACTTCATACTACCCCGGGAACACGCCCGGGATCAATCGCGAAACACGCGGGCGCGTTTAGTGCGCGGCAGCGTTCCAGTTCGCGCCGTGACCCACCTGCACCTCGAGCGGAACGGACAGGTCAGCGGCGCCGGCCATCTCCTCACGCACGATCTTCTCGAGCGCGTCCCACTCCCCCTCGGCGACCTCGAACATGAGCTCATCGTGGATTTGCAGGAGCATGCGAGACGACAACTGAGCCTCGCGCATGCGCCGCTCGACCTCGATCATTGCGCGCTTGATGATGTCAGCGGCAGAGCCCTGGATCGGCGCGTTCAGCGCCGCACGCTCAGCGTTTTCACGCAGCACACGATTCGGGCTAGCTAGATCGGGGAACGGGCGGCGACGGCCATAGATGGTCTCAGTAAACATGTCGCGCTTCGCCTGGTCGACCACCGAACGGAGGTAGTCGCGCACGCCGCCGAATCGTTCAAAGTAGTCGGTCATGAGCTGCTTGGCCTCGGCCGCCGAAATGCCGAGCTGCTTCGAGAGGCCGAACGCAGAGAGGCCGTAGGCGAGCCCGTACGACATAGCCTTCACCTTTGATCGCATCTCATTTGTGACCTCTTCGGGCGTGACACCGAAGATTCGGGCGCCGACGAAGCGGTGCAGGTCTTCTCCCTCGTTGAACGCCTGAATCAGGCCGGCGTCGCCAGAGAGGTGGGCCATGATCCGCATTTCGATCTGCGAGTAGTCGGCCGTCATGAGCGTGTCGAATTCTGGGCTGTGAATGAAGCCTTCTCGGATGCGTCGCCCTTCTTCAGACCGCACCGGAATGTTCTGCAGGTTCGGGTCGGTCGAAGCGAGTCGACCCGTGCTCGAGCCGGTCTGCACGAAGGTCGTGTGAATGCGGCCGTCTGGCTCGACGGCCTTGATCAGTGTTTCGACCATCTGGCGCAGCTTGTTCGCGTCACGGTGGCCGAGCAGCGCATCGAGGAATGGGTGCGGCTGCTTCACCTGCAGGTCAGCCAGGGCCGCCGCGTCGGTCGTGTACCCGCGCTGGGTCTTCCGGGTCTTCGGCATATCGAGCTCGTCGAACAGCACCTCCTGCAGCTGCTTCGGCGACGACAGGTTCACTTCGTGACCGATTGCGTCGAATGCTTCCTGCTGCAGCTGCGCGACGCGCGCCGTGAGTTCGGCCTGGTGCGCTTCCAGAAGCGGCAAATCAATCTGCACGCCGCGGTGTTCGAGCTCAGCGAGCACCGAAACAAGCGGAAGTTCGATGTCGCGATAGATCTCGCCGGAGCGGGATTCGAACCGCTCCACCGCCGCAGCGTGAGTGCGGATCGTGTACCAGGCGAGTGTCGCCGTGTCAGCAACGCTGCCCTCCTCTGGCACCAACTGGTTCGGGTCGCCCTCGGGCACCTGTTCGCCGAGATAGCGGAAGACCGCGTCCGCAAGACTCTTCTCTGCGTTCGACGGGCGGAGCACCCACGTCGCGAGCAGGACGTCACCGGCGATACCGCTGATCGTCACACCTGCGCGACGCGCAACGGCCAGCTGCTGCTTCGAATCGTAGAACACCTTCGGTGCGTCTGACGCCAGCCACTGTTCGAAGAGCAGATAGTCGCGGCCACCCGGCTGCCAGTCAAAGCGCACGGACGCATCCGCGGTCGCGGCCCCGACCTCGTACCCACCATCGAGTTCACGGATCAGAATCGCGGGGGTGTCGACCTTCGACAGCCAGTCGGCAAGTTCTTCGTCGATCAGGTTCTTCGACTCGGGCCGTTCAGGCGCGAGCGATACCGCCGCAGCGGCCGCTGTTCCACTCGTCGGCACCTCGGCCCCAACGAGCTTGCCCACTCGCTGCAGCAGCGTACGAAACTCAAGGCGCGCGAACACCTGCTGCACGGCGGCCATGTCGACCTCGCCGCGCTTGAACTCATCAAGCTCGACGTTGAGTTCAACGTCGCGCACGAGCCGATTGAGTCGGCGATTGCGCTCGGCAAGGTGCGCGTTCTCGCGCAGGCTCTCGCCGACTTTGCCACCTATTTCGTCTTGCCTGCGGAGAATCTCTTCGAGCGAGCCAAACTGATTGATCCACTTCACCGCGGTCTTTTCGCCGACGCGCGGAATACCGGGCAGGTTGTCACTCGTCTCGCCGACGAGCGCAGCGATCTCCGGGTACTGCTCCGGTCGGATCCCGTACCGCTCCATGACCTTTTCAGCGTCGTAACGGGTGAGCTCACTCACGCCCTGCTTTGACGGGTAGAGAAGTGTGACGCGGTCGTCAACGAGCTGGATCGTGTCGCGGTCTCCGCTGACCACGAGTACCCGATAGCCCTGCTCGGCCGCACGCGTCGACAGCGTCGCGAGGATGTCGTCGGCCTCGTAATTCTCTTTTTCAATCGTGCGGATGCCCATGGCGTGGAGTGCCTCTTGCAGAAGCGGGATCTGCCCCTTGAACTCGGGCGGGGTTTCGCCACGCGTGCCCTTGTACTCGGGGTACTCCTCCGTGCGGAACGAGTGCCGCGAAATGTCGAACGCCACCGCCAACGCGTCGGGCTGCTCGTTGCTGAGCAGGTTGATCAGCATGGCGATGAAGCCGTGAATCGCGTTGGTGTGCTGCCCGGACTGCGTTTGAAAGCTGTCTACGGGAAGCGCATAGAACGCGCGAAAAGCGAGCGAGTGGCCATCAATGACCATGAGGGTAGGCTGAGTGTTCGACACGAGCCCAGCCTACAATCCGCCGCCGACATTCCCCAGGACGGCGGCGGACACATTTGCCCCGCGCGTGTCATCGACACGACGAAAGGCCACGATGACCGACCTCCACGCTACTGACCTCGACGCCGCTGCAGACACGACAGCACACGACGAACTGGCCTACATTCGCGAGCGCGGCCTCGGAGTGCTCGCCGACCGCATGGGTATTGAGGTCACGGAGTTCACCACTGATCGCGCGGTGGCCACAATGCCGGTCGAGGGCAACACGCAGCCAGTGATGCTGCTGCACGGCGGGGCGTACGTGGTACTCGGTGAAACTCTCGGGTCTATGCACGCAAACCTCCACGCACCCGAGGGGCACGTCGCAGTCGGCGTCGATATCAACGCCACGCACACGGGCTCAGCAACAGAAGGCCTCGTTACCGGCGTCTGCACCCCGATCAAGTTGGGCAGGAGCCTCACGGTGCACGAGATCGTCGTCAGCGATGCCAACGGCCGCCGGTGCTCGACCGTGCGCATCACGAACTTCTACAAGCGCGTCGCGTAGTGCGCTGGCTGGCTGGCTCGCTACCTGTTCGCTAGCAGTTTCGTGAGTTCGACGAGCCGGCAAGCGCCGCCCAGCCCCTCCAAACGCACCGAACCCCTCCCGAAACTGCGCAAGTTCGGGAGGGGTTCAGTGTCTATCAAGGGACTCGGCGCGATCGTTCCGGATCGGGCCAGCCCTCTGACCGGCTAGTCCTTTTTCGGGCCGAGCTGATCGATAATCGTCTTCGCCACGTCCTGCATCGTCAGGCGACGATCCATCGACGCCTTCTGAATCCAGCGGAACGCCTCGGGCTCGCTGAGCCCCATCTTGTCGTTGAGAATACCCTTCGCACGATCGACGAGCTTGCGAGTTTCAAAGCGCTCGGCCAGATCAGCTACTTCGCTCTCGAGCGTCACGATCTGCTGGAAACGCGAGAGCGCAATCTCGATCGCCGGGATGAGATCGGCGGGCGTGAAGGGCTTGACGACGTATGCAAGCGCGCCAGCCTCGCTCGCACGCTCGACAAGCTCGCGCTGGCTGAACGCAGTCAGCAGTACGACTGGCGCAAGATGCGTCTTGTTGATGCGTTCGGCCGCCGAGATGCCGTCGAGCTGGGGCATCTTTACGTCCATCACGACGACATCGGGGCGCAGCTCTTCGACCAGCTTCACGGCGGTTTCGCCGTCGCCAGCCTCACCGACGACCTCGAAGCCGTTATCGCGCAGGGTCTCGACGATGTCGAGGCGGATCAGGGATTCGTCTTCCGCAACAACGACGCGTCTCGGCGCGCTCGGTGCAGTGCTCTGGTCATTCACCCGTCCAGCTTACGTCATGTCTCCTGCGGATTTCCGAAAAGCAGCACTACTCAAGATTCGCCACCGGTTCGGGATCCTCGGTATCGGCTTCTCCGAACTCGGGAGCCTCCTCGTGCCCGTGCTGCACGAGGAGATCATCTTTCTCGATCGGCTGCGAAAGTGGCGCGCGGCCCTCTTCGCCGTCGGGATGCTCGCTGGTGTTGTTCATCGACATGATGCTCTCCTCTGGGTTCTGTATCTCAAATACTGAGCTCCAGTCTCTGGCACTCGCTGAAGCGGGAGGCAGGGGGTGGCACACACGCAATGATCGCCGTACCCTGTGGTCGACATGCACGAACCACGGTGCCTGACAATGACAAAGCCCCCGCCCACCGCGTGTCGCGGCGAAGCGGGGGCTTCGTGTTCGTGCCGAATGCGGGACTTGAACCCGCACGCCTTTCGGCAACGCATTTTGAGTGCGCCGTGTCTGCCAATTCCACCAATTCGGCGAACTCCCCAAGCCTAGCGCACAGGGAGCCGAGGTTGCAGCCGCGGCAGCTCTCGCCGCCGCGGCCGCACGCAGATGCTAGTTCGCGGGGGTCTCAGGCGTCGCCGCATCGGTCTGCGTGAACTTGCGCGGGCGCGCCTCGGGGAGCAATCCCGTTGCCTCACCAATGCGATGAATACGCAGCGTATTGGTGGTGCCCACCACCCCGGGAGGCGATCCGGCAATGATGACGACCTTCTCACCGACCTCGATGCGCGAGTGCTCAAGCAGCACCTTGTCGACCTGCACGAACATCTCGTCGGTGCTGTCGACCCGGGGCACGACATAGCTGCGGGCACCCCAGGTGAGTTCCATGCGGCGGCGCGTGCCGGGATCAGGCGTGAAGCCAATAATCGGCAACGGTCGGCGCAGTCGCGACATCCGGCGAATCGTGTCGCCCGACTCGGTGAACACGCAGATGTATCGTGCACCCACGAAGTCAGCGACCTCTGAGGCAGCGAGCGTCAGCGCGCCACCCTGGGTGCGCGGGGCGACACCGAGCGGCTCGATGCGATCGAGCGCGTGGTCTTCGGTCGCTTCGATGATCCGAGCCATCGTAGTGACGGCCTCGATTGGGTAGGCACCGACGCTCGTCTCACCCGAAAGCATGACCGCGTCTGCGCCATCGAGCACGGCGTTTGCACAATCAGACGCTTCTGCGCGTGTCGGACGCGGATTCTCGATCATCGATTCGAGCACCTGCGTGGCAACGATGACGGGTTTCGCGTTGCGGCGGGCGATCGCGACTGCTTCTGCCTGCACGAGCGGCACGCGCTCGAGCGGCAGCTCGACGCCGAGGTCCCCTCGGGCCACCATGATGCCGTCAAACGCTGCAACGATCTCTTCGAGATGTTCGACGGCCTGCGGCTTCTCGATCTTCGCAATGACGGGCAAGCGAACGCCAGCCTCGTCCATGATCTCGTGCACGCGAGTGATGTCAGCCGCATCACGCACGAAGGAGAGCGCGATGTAGTCAACGCCGAGCGCGAGCGCCCAGCGCAGATCTTCCTCGTCCTTATCGGAGAGTGCAGGCACGTTCACCGCTACACCGGGCAGATTGATGCCCTTGTTGTTCGAGATCGAACCGGGTACTTCGACCACCGTGTAGACAGTGTCCTCCGTGACGCGAACGGCGCGCAGAGTGACCTTGCCGTCGTCGATCAGCAGCGGATCGCCGGCGCTCACATCGCCCGGCAGGCCCTTGTGCGTCGTACCACCGACGTGCCGATCGCCCACGACGTCACGGGTCGTGATCGCGAACTCGTCGCCAACGGCAAGAGCGTACGGGCCGTCCTCGAACACGCCGAGGCGAATCTTCGGACCCTGCAGGTCGGCGAGCACCGCGATCGGACGATCAACCTCTGCCTCCGCACGACGAATGTTGCGGTAGATGCCCTCGTGCACGTTGTACGTGCCGTGAGACATGTTCAGCCGCGCTACATTCACGCCGGCCTGGATCAGCTCGAGTGTGTGGTCGTAGCTAGAAACAGCGGGTCCCCAGGTGGCGACGATTTTGGCGTGACGCATGCAGCGTGCTCCTTCGGTTAGTGGGTCTTGCTGGGTTCGGCGTCGCGCGCGATGCTCGCCGCGGACGCTCCCGAGTCGTCGTCGACGGCGGGCACGTTCTCAGCAGGCTCCGCACTGGCTGACACATCGCCGCGATCGATCACGTGGTAGAACTCATCGGGGTTCGCGGTGTCGACCAGCACTCGGTCACTCGGGTGGTGACGACCGGGCAGGTAGACCGAGGTCTCAATGCCGACGTGACGACGGCGACGCGCGATAAAGAGCACTATGCCGACGACAATCGCGAGCAGCGCCGCGAGCACATTTGTACGAATGCCGAGGAATAGCAGGCTGGGGTCAACGCGCAGCGACTCCGTAAACGTGCGGCCAATGCCGTACCAAATCAGGTAGAGCGCGAAGAATGAGCCCCAGCGCGGGTGCCACTTCCGCTCAATCGCGAGCAATACGACGACGCCAAGTACGTTCCAGAGGGCTTCGTACAGGAACGTCGGGTGAAAGAGTGTCCCCTCGGGAAGGCCGATGGGGAACGCCGCATTGGTCGCCTCGATCTCGAGGCCCCAGGGCAGCGTTGTCGGTCCGCCAAACAGTTCGTGGTTGAACCAGTTGCCCAGCCGCCCAATCGCTTGAGCAATCAAAAGTCCAGGTACAAGCGCATCAGCGAACGACCAGAACCTGATGCCCGTGATGCGGGAGGCGATGAGCACGCCGATGGCGCCGCCGATCAGCGCACCGAAAATGGCTATGCCGCCGTTCCAGAAGGCGAAGACCTCGCCGAAGTTTTTGCCCGGGCCGAAGTAGTCACCCCAGTGTGTGACGACGTGATACAGCCGAGCGCCCAAGATACCGAGCACCAGCGACCAGACGAGGAAGTCAAATACTGCGCCGCGCTCTCCCCCGCGCTTGCCGAGGCGTCGCGCGGTCCAGATGCCGGCAATGATGATGCCAACGATGATGCAGAGGGCGTAGAAGTAAATGCGGAACTGAGTTTCCCAGCCGAAAATGTTCAGCATGGGGCTCTCCCAGAACGAGAGGTCAGGACTGGGAATACTGAGTGGCAGAATCATTCACTTCTCTCTCGCCGACGGCGCAGCGCCGCTGGAACTGTTTCGTGCGTACCGCCGGAGAGCGCTCTCACGGTCAGTCGGGTCAATCTTAGCGCGCGGTTCCGCGTGCAATGTCGCGAACAACCTCAGCAAGCTGGGGCACTCCGCCGTCGCGCAGTGCACGCACAAATGCGGTGCCCACAATCGCACCGTCGGCGTAGTCGAGCGCGCCTGCGACCTGCTCCGCCGTCGAGATACCAATGCCAACGCAGGCGAGGTCTGCACCCTGCTCGCGCAGTCGCGCGGTCAGGCCGCGCGCCGCTGCATCGAGCTGAGCGCGCTCGCCAGTGATGCCCATCGTCGACACCGTATACACGAACCCGCGGCTCGCTTCGCTGACGAGTGCGAGCCGATCGTCGGTCGAACTCGGCGCGGCGAGGAAGACACGGTCGAGTCCGTGCGCCTCGCTCGCCGCGATCCAATCGGCAGCCGAATCCGGTGTGATGTCGGGGGTGATCAACCCTGCGCCACCCGCAGCCGCGAGTTCGCTGGCGAATCGGTCGACACCGTGCTGCATGACCGGGTTCCAATAGGTCATCACCAGCACGGGCACGTCGACGGCTTCGCGCACGCGTCGCACCGCTTCGAAGACGTCTGCGACTCGGAATCCACCTGCGAGCGCGGTCTGCGTTGCCTCCTGAATCACGGACCCGTCCATTACGGGATCTGAGTACGGAACACCGAACTCAAGCACGTCGGCACCACTCTGCGCCATCGCAATCGCGGCTTCGACGCTCGTATCGAGATCGGGGAAGCCGACCGGCAGATAGCCGATTAACGCACCGCGACGCTCAGCTTTCGCCGCGCGAATCGCGTTTGCGACCTGAGAAACGTGCTCGCTCATCCATCGACCTCCGGTCCATCCTCTGCGAGCAAACCGAAATACCGGCCCGCGGTCGCCATATCTTTGTCACCGCGACCCGAGAGGCTCACCAGCACAACGCCGTCGGGCCCGAGTTCTGCGCCAATGCGCTGTGCGCCCGCAAGCGCGTGCGCCGACTCGATCGCAGGAATGATGCCCTCAGTACGACTGAGGAGACGCAGCGCCTGCATCGCCTCGTCATCGGTCGCGGGGATGTACTCGGCGCGACCGATGTCTGCGAGCCACGCGTGCTCGGGGCCGACCCCGGGGTAATCGAGCCCCGCAGAAATGGAATGCGATTCGATGGTCTGACCATCGTCATCTTGCAGCACGTAGGTTTTCGCGCCGTGCAGAATGCCGGGGCGGCCGCGCTCGATCGAAGCTGCATGCTGATCCGTGTCGACGCCGTCGCCAGCTGCCTCCACACCGTAGAGGCGCACATCGGCGTCATCGAGAAACGCGTCGAACATGCCGATGGCGTTCGAGCCGCCACCCACGCATGCAATCACGGCGTCGGGCAGGCGTCCGATGCGCTCGAGCAGCTGCGCGCGTGCCTCCTCAGAGATGATCTTCTGGAAGTCGCGCACCATGGCCGGGAAGGGATGCGGGCCCGCTGCCGTTCCGAAGATGTAGTTCGTGCGGTCCACGCTCGCGACCCAGTCGCGGTATGCCTCGTTGATCGCGTCCTTCAGCGTGCGCGAACCCGTGCGAACCGGAATGACCTCGGCACCGAGCAGGCGCATGCGGGCGACATTCAACGCCTGACGCTTCGTGTCGACCTCGCCCATGTACACCGTGCACTCGAGGCCAAATAGGGCGGCCGCGGTTGCCGTTGCGACGCCGTGCTGCCCCGCGCCGGTCTCAGCGATCACGCGCGTCTTACCGAGCCGCTTCGTGAGTAGCGCCTGGCCGAGCACGTTATTGATCTTGTGCGAGCCCGTGTGATTCAGGTCCTCGCGCTTCAAAAACACGCGGGCGCCGCCCGCGTGTTCAGCGAATCGCGGCACCTCGGTGATCGGCGACGGGCGGCCGGCGTACGACAGCAGCAGCTCCGCGAGTTCTGAGCGAAAGGCGGGATCCGCCTGTGCCTCGGCGTACGCTTCCGTGAGTTCATCGATTGCAGCGATGAGCGACTCGGGCATGAAGCGCCCGCCGAACTCCCCGAAGAACGGTCCGTGCTGGTCTCGGAGGCTGGTCACTCCGGTGTTCTCGTCAGTCACTGGTGTCCTTTGCAGCTGAGATCGCCTAGACGCTCAAATACGATTGCAGCGTAGCGATGGGGTCATTGGTTACGAGTGCCTCGCCGACGAGCACCGCGTCAGCGCCAGCTTCGCGATAGTGCTCGACGTCAGCGACGCTCAGCACTGCCGACTCTGCGACGCGAATCACGCCGGCGGGAATCTGGTCGGCCACGCGACCGAACAGGTCACGATCGAGGTCGAAGGTGCGGAGGTCGCGGGCGTTCACGCCGATGAGCTGTGCGCCCAAATCGACGGCCCGCGCTACCTCGTCAGCGCTGTGTGCCTCAACGAGCGGCGTCATACCGAGGTCACGAATGCAATCGTGAAGACGCATCAGCGTGTCTTGCGGGAGCGCGGCAACAATCAGCAGCACCAGGTCGGCGCCCGCTGCGCGGGCTTCGAGAACCTGGTACTCCTCACCGATAAAGTCCTTGCGCAGCACCGGAATGCTAATCGCTTTGCGCACGGCCTCGAGGTCTGCAAGCGACCCCTTGAACTTGCGCTGCTCGGTCAGCACGCTGACGGCACTCGCGCCGCCGGCTTCGTACTGCGTCGCGAGGTCTTGCGGCTGGGCAATCTCTGCGAGGTCACCGCGCGAAGGGCTCGCCCGCTTCACCTCGGCGATCACCTTCATGTGCTCGGCTGGCGCGAGCGCAGCGAGCGCATCAAGTGCCGGGCGTGCGGCAAGGGCCTCTGCTTCGACGGTCGCGTACGAGCGGGTTTCGCGTCGTGCGGCGGCGTCTTCGAGTGAGCCCGAGAGTAAGTCTTCGAGCACGTCAGTCGTGCGCGGGAGGGGTGAACTTCGGGCCGTTCACGCCGTACCCGGCCTTCCGAAGGATCCATCCCAGCAGTGCGCCGACAACCACGACGCCCACGCACACCCAGACAAGCAGGGCGTTATGCAGGAAGAAGAAGACGGTGCCGGCAGCGATGCCAATCAGCATCACCACGACCGCCGTCCATGCGGCGGGCGAATCACCGTGACCGGGGTCTCCGTGCTGGGTACTCATGAATCTCCTCTGAACAAATTTCGTCGGCACCAGACTAGCGGATATCCGAGTTGGGTTCAGGCGGCTCGCCCGCGCTGGGATCGTCGCCGCCGGTGAGTGCGTCCCAATCAGAGATGCGATCGGGTTTACCAGAGGACGCGGTGTTCGCGCGCGCCGAGGCGTCGTATTTGCGACCACCCGAGACCCAGCGACCGCCACGCACGATTACGAGCAGGCCGAGCAGCGCCGCAAGCACACCAGCGACGACGCACACCCACACCCACGCCGACACCTGACTCCAGACCACGAGGGACGTGGTAGCGGACCCCGAGATCCCCGTAAGCGACGTGATCGTTCCGGTGATTGCCGTCAGCGGCGCCGCAAGCACGCTGATGGTCAGCGCCGCGAGTCCCGCGCCGAGCAATGCGACCAGGCCGCCCAGAACCCGGCGAAAGATGGGTCCCGCGATCGTAAGCGCGAGGGCCGCGGCGACAATCGCGATCGAGATCGGTGACACCGCGGCGTTTACGTCACTCCCGGCGACTACTTCGAGGCTGTGCGTACCGTCGACCATGAAGGAGATCCAGGTCTGTGATCCGGCAAGCATGCCGAGCACTCCGGTGAGCGCAACGCCTGTGATGGTGAGCAGTTTAGGACGCATCGAACGCCTCCCCGAGTTCGTGCAGAGTGTTCGCGATTGCGATGGCGCGAAGCGGCGCCGCGGCCTTGCTGCCGCACTCGGCGTCTTCGGTCGCTGGCACCGAGTCTGCAACGACGCCAGCGCCCGCCTGGACCATCGCGACACCGTTCTTAATCGTCGCCGTACGGATCGCGATGGCGAGATCAGCGGCCCCTCCGAGGCCAAAGTACCCGACGACTCCCCCGTAGACACCGCGCTGCACGGGTTCGAGTTCGTCGATGATCTGCAGTGCTCGAGGCTTCGGGGCACCCGAGAGTGTGCCTGCCGGGAATGTCGCCCGGAATACGTCGATTGGATTATTGCCAGCGGCGGCCCGCCCCTCCACACTCGACACGATGTGCATGATGTGGCTGAATCGCTCGATGCGCATGAACTCTGTCACCTCGACGCTGCCAGGCTCGCACACGCGCAGCAGGTCATTTCGCGCAAGGTCCACGAGCATGAGGTGCTCGGCGCGTTCCTTATCGTCAGCGAGCAAATCGCGCTCGTGCTGCTGGTCGCCCTCGATGGTCGCCCCGCGCGGGCGCGATCCAGCGATCGGGTGCATCATGACGTGGCCGCTCTCTTGTACCGTGACGAGCGCCTCCGGGCTCGAACCCACGACCGCGAACGGCTCGCCAGCGGCATCTTCGAGTTGCAGCAGGTACAGATACGGGCTGGGATTCAGGTGCCGCAGCACCCGGTAGACATCGAGCGGCGCCGCGACGCACTTCTGGTCGAACCGCTGCGAGGGCACCACCTGGAAGATATCGCCGTCAACGATGTAGCGCTGCGCAGTCTCGACGGCCGCCACGTACTCGGGCGTGCTTGTGAGCCGGGTGGGCGACGCCGTCGCCGAGCGGTCAACCGTGTTGAGCGGTGACCGCTCGGGTGCGGCGAGTGCGGCCTGCAGCGCGTCAAGTCGCGCCTGCGCATCGGCCCACTGCGCATCCGCGGTCACGGTATGCAGTGCCGGATCGCCGAGAGCAGCATCGTTCAACACGTTTGCCAGCAGCACCACGCTTCCTTCGCGGTGGTCGATGACCACGAGCTCGGAAACGAAACTCAACCCCTGTGTCGGCAGGCCGGGGCCATCTACCGGGCCGTTGTCGAGCTTCTCAAACTGGCGAACCGTCTCCCACCCGAGATACCCGACGAATCCACTGGCAAGCGGCGGCAGTCCGTCGACCTGCGGTGACCGCCAGCGTTCGTAGACGGCCCTGAGCGCTTCGACCGGGGCAAGTGCATCAACACCGCCCGGCAGCAATCGCTCGGCGGTGACGTCGAATTCGGCGTCGGGCGACCAGTGGGCGCGGCCGCCGCGCTCACCGAGCACGCCGAAGCTGCCGGCGCCCACGAAGCTGAAACGGGTCCAGACGCCACCCTGCTCCGCAGACTCAAGCAAGAACGTGCCGGGGCGCGAGCCAGCAACCTTGCGATAGATACCCACCGGAGTGTCTGCGTCAGCAAACACCTCGCGGCACACGGGAATGACAGCGTGGGAGTCGCGCGCGGCGTCAAACGCGGCGCGCGTGGTGGTCAAGCTCACCGGATCAGCCTATCGTTACGCGTCTGAGGCAGCGTCGCCCACCAGGGCGGCAACTTCGCGGCCTGTAAAGCATGTGCGGGTTCCGGTGTGACAGGCGGCGCCGAGCTGCTCCACGCGCACGAGCAGCGTGTCCCCGTCGCAATCCATTGCGACGCTCCGCACGTACTGGCGGTGGCCAGAAGTATCACCCTTACGCCAGTACTCACCCCGAGAGCGCGACCAGAAGGTGACGCGGCCGGTCGTCAGCGTACGGCGCACGGCCTCGTGATCCATCCACGCAAGCATGAGCACGTCGCCCGAGGCGTCGTCTTGAATGATGGCGGGCAACAGCCCATCACCGTTGAAGACCAAGTCACCCGGCACCGGGTCGATCCCGCTCATATTTCATCCCCCGCGATTCTCGCAACTGCCGTGCGAACCGTGTGCCCGGTCGCGGCGAGTGCCTCTTTGACCTGACCGATCGTAAAGGTCCCGTCATGGAACACCGACGCCGCAAGCACCGCGTCGGCACCGGCATCGACCGCCGGTGCGAAGTGCTCGAGTGCTCCGGCGCCACCGGACGCGATCACCGGCACCTCTGAAATGCCGCGCACGAGCCCGGTGAGTTCGAGGTCGAACCCGGCGAGCGTGCCGTCAGCGTCCATTGAATTCACCAGCAGCTCACCCGCTCCGCGCTCGATCGCTTCGCGGCACCAGACCAGCGCGTCAAGGTCGGTTTCTCGTTTGCCACCGTGCGTCGTAACGACGAACCCAGAGGGCATCCGCGAACTGCGCTTCACGTCCAGCGAAAGCACGAGCACCTGCGCGCCGAAGCGGTCGGCGATCTCGCCAATGACCTCGGGCCGCGCGATCGCGCCGCTATTGATGCCGACCTTGTCGGCGCCGACGCCGAGCAATCGCGCGACGTCCTCCGAGCTGCGCACGCCGCCCCCGACGGTCAGCGGAATGAAGACCTGCTCAGCGGTGCGCTGCACGACGTCGTACGTCGTGGATCGATCATCGACTGTCGCGGTGACATCGAGAAAGGTGAGCTCGTCTGCCCCCTGCGCCGCGTAGCGCGCCGCGAGTTCGACGGGGTCACCAGCATCTCGGAGGTTGAGAAAGTTGACGCCTTTGACGACGCGGCCGCCCGCAACGTCGAGGCAGGGAATGACCCGAGTGGCAATCGACATGACGAGGCCCCCTAGAGACGTGCAGCGTGAATTGCGGTCACCAGAATGGCGCGGGCACCAAGATCGTAGAGACGATCCATGATCTGGTTTGCGTTCTCAGACGGCACCATGACGCGCACTGCCACCCAGCGCTCGTCGTGCAGCGGTGACACGGTCGGAGATTCCATGCCGCCGGCGATACGGGAGGCCTCTTCAAGCTGCTCGACCGGCAGGTCGTAATCCATGAGCACGTACTTGCGAGCGACGAGCACCCCCTGCAGGCGCCTCATCAAGCGTTCGATGTCGGGATGCGCGCTCGGGCCACCGATGAGCACTGCCGTCGACTCCAAGATGACCGGGCCGAAAATCTCGAGGCCTGCGGCGCGCAGGGTCGCACCGGTCGACACCACGTCGGCCACCGCGTCGGCGACGCCGAGCTGCACGGCGGACTCGACCGCACCGTCGAGCTTCACGTGCTCGGCCTCGACGCCGCGGGCACGCAGAAAGTCATCGACCAGCTTCGGGTAGCTCGTGGCGACGCGCTTACCCGCGAGGTCGGCAATGTCAGAAATCTCGCTGCCGGACGGGGCCGCGAAGCGGAACGTTGAGTCGCCGAAATCGAGGGCTGCGATCTCAGCCGCCGCTGATCCGGAATCGAGCAGTAGGTCACGGCCGGTGATTCCAACGTCTAGCGCGCCCGAGCCGACATACGTCGCGATGTCTTTCGGCCGCAGGTAGAAGAACTCGACCTCATTGCGCGCATCCGTGTGCACGAGTTTGCGGCTGTCTTTGCGGCCCGAGTAGCCTGCCTCCGCAAGCATTTCGGCTGCGGTCTCTGAGAGCGAGCCCTTATTGGGAACGGCGATGCGAAGCATGATGTGGAAATCCTTCCGTGCGGCCGGGCAGCCGGCCAGTGAGTGAGATCAGCGGCGAGCACCGGCGCGCAGAGCATGCGGCGCGCCGATGCTAGAGATGCGCGTAGACGTCTTCGAGGGTCATGCCCTTCGCGAGCATGAGCACCTGCAGGTGGTACAGCAGCTGGCTGATCTCTTCAGCACAGGCGTCATCGGTCTCGTATTCCGCGGCCATCCATACCTCGGCGGCCTCTTCGACGATCTTCTTACCGATCGTGTGTACTCCGGCGTCGAGGCGCGCGACCGTGTCGCTGCCCTCGGGGCGCGTTGCCGCCTTGTCGCTGAGCTCGGCGAACAGTGCCTCGAACGATTTCACGTGAACAGCCTACCGGGTCTCTGGGATGATTCGATCAGGCGCCGGATCGCGAGGCCTGTGAAGCGGTCAGTGTGCGTGGGCGGACGCCGCGGTGCGCAGCTCGGCGATGCGCTGTTCGGGCACGCCGCCGTACACCGCAGACCCGGCGACAAACGTGTCGGCGCCTGCCGCGGCCGCGATCCCGATCGTGTCGACCGTGATGCCGCCGTCGACCTGCAGCCAGAGGTCCAGGCCGAGCCGCGCCTTTGCGTCAGCGAAACGGCGCAGCTTCGGCATCGTGTCGTGCATGAACGTCTGGCCGCCGAAGCCGGGCTCAACGGTCATCACCAGCACCTGATCGAACTCGGGGAGCAGCTCGAGATACGGCTCCGGATCGGTGCCCGGCTTGAGCGCGATCCCTGCGCGGGCGCCGATGTCGCGGAGGCGGCGTGCGAGCGCCACCGGATCAGCCGCCGCCTCCGCGTGAAACGTCACCGAGTAGGCGCCGAGTTCGGCGTATCCGGGCGCCCAACGGTCCGCGTCGGAGATCATGAGGTGCACGTCGAGCGGCACCGGCGATACGGCCTGAATGCGCTTCACGATGGGAGGGCCCATCGTGAGGTTCGGCACGAAGTGGTTATCCATCACGTCAACGTGCACGAGGTCGGCAGAACGAATCGCCTCAAGTTCAGACTGCAGATTGACGAAGTCGGCGGACAGGATGCTGGGGTTGATGCGCTGCGCGGTCACGGAGAACAGCCTACGACCTCCGGCAGAACGCCTAGGCTGGGAGTCATGAACGAGCCGGAAGCTGCAGAGCCGCAGCCGACCTCAGAGCCGCCTCGCGGCCTCGCGCCGTCGGCGGGGCTCACGCCGGCGCCGGGATTGCGCCCGCCCGAGCTGCGTTTGCCCGAGGGATTCACCGCGCTGCCTGGTTTGCTCGACGAGCTCGCCCCCGCGGCAACTCCGGAGACCACGACTCCACCGCCGCCCGAGCTGACAGCGCCCCCACTCGCCGCGACGCCGCCGCCCGCTGGCGACCTTCAGCCGGCGGTCACGGCACCGCCCGAGTCAGTGGAGCCCGACTTCTCTGCTCCAACTGCTTCGATGGCACCGCCACTGACGCCCGCGCCCCTTCCCGCGCCCGCGCCGCGGCCAACCGTGCCGCGCCCGACGCCGAAGCCAGATGTACAGACGGGCGAAAAGTCGCGCTCAGGCGCGCTCGGCTGGGTCGGATTCGCCGTGGTCGCCGTCATCATCGGGATCGTGGGGTTCAGTTTTCTCAGCGCGGACGACGCTTCGACCGCCCCAGACCCCGATTTCACGACCTCGGATGATTTCAGTGAATCGACCTCAGGCGATCTCGACCTGTCGACGAAGGAGACCACCGCGAGTGAGGTCGTCGAGTCGTTTCTGTACGCACTTTCGGAGGGCGAGGGTGACACAGCAAGGAAACTGGGCAACATCAGCGACGCCAGCCCCCTGATGACGGATGAAGCTGTCACCAGAGCGATCGAGGCAGCCCCCATCACTCATATTTCGACCGACGAGGGTCGTCCTTCTGAGGACTTTGGCGATGTGATCGTGACTGCGACTTACGATGTCGGCGACGAGACAGTGACCCATGACTACTATCTCTGGGACTACTCCGACGAGTGGGCGCTCGGCAACACAGCGGTGAGCGTGTACCCCGACGGCTACGAAGGCGCGGGTCTCCGAATCGCCGGGGCTACGGTGGATTCGTCGACCGATGCCTTCCCTATCGCCTACCCGGTCACCGTGGACTCCAAGTGGATGCTCGCGCCGGGAACCGATGGCCTACTCAACTTTGGTGACGATGCGACTATTACCGAGTTGGCCGGGGGCGAACCGCAGCTCAGCGAGGCCGGTGTCACGGAGTTTCGGCGTCTCGTGAGCGAGTCGCTTGACTCGTGCCTCGCGATGACGTCGCTCAGCACGCCGTGCGGCATGGATCTCCCCGCTGAGTTTTCCGACGGCTCTCAGAGCATCGACGGCACCGTTAAGCGCACGCTTCGGTCCGATAGCCGCACGGACCTCGGCTCGCTCAATCCGACGACGACGTACGATCCGCCCTCCCGCATGACAGCCTTCAACTTCTTCTACGCAGACGTTGAGCTCGACGTCGAGCTCAACGGGGAGAAGCGACGGTCGGAGCTGACGAGCAGCGGACCCTCCTCGCTGCGACCCGAGGTCGACTTCAGTGCTGAGGAGTTGCGGGTGGACTGGAAGTAGCCGGTGCTTCGCGGGAGTCGGCACCAGCGTAACTCCGCGAGAGCGACCGATACGACTTCGTGAGAAAGGCGCCAGCCGCGATGAGCACCAGCGCTGCGCCAGCCCAGACGAAGATCAAGGCGATTCCGCGGCTCTCACCCTCACCGAGCAACCACCCCCAGCGCGCGGTACCCGCCGAGGTGCGCATGTACGGCACGATCCAAAATTCCGCGATGGGGGCGATCAAGAGCGACGTAATCGGTGCCGCAGCAGCTTCAAACGTCATCGCGAGCCCGAACACCCGACCCTGCTTATCAAACGGCACGACGCGCTGAATGACCGTCTGCTCTGCGGCCTCGACCGCGGGCATGATTGCCATGAACAACCAGATTCCGGTGATGAACAACCACGGCCAATCGCGCACCGTGAAGACCATGCCGAGTACCCCGAGCAGCCCGGCGAGCACCAACATCGTCCGCACGGGATTCTTACCAAGTCCCCATTTCGCAACCACAACGCCGCCGACGATGAAACCGGTCGACGCGACTCCGAAGACGATGCCCCAAACCTCTACAGGGAACAATTCAAGACCGTAGGGGTCGAGCAGCGCCATGAAGACGCCGCCGGAGAGATTGTTGAGCGTCGAAAAAATGACGAGAGCGACGAGCCCGGGCACCGCGACAAGCGCCGCCATTCCGCCCCGAAAGTCGACTGCGCTACGGTTCGGGTCGTGCACGATCTCGGGTTCGGGAATACGCAGACTCAGTAAGTGAAAGATCGGCAGGCCCACGACCACGGTGGCGATGATGATGGTGCCTCCCATGCCGAGAAACCCCACCGAGAGCCCGCTGAACACGCTCGTTGCGATGAACGCGAGGCCCTGCACTGTGCCCACGAGTCCGTTCGCGTTCGCGTGACGTTCAACGGGCACGAGCAACGTCACCGTCGTGGCGAGAGCGAGATTGCGCAGCACTTCAACGACACACCCGGCCAATACGACAAGCGTGAACAGCCAGAACCACGGTCGGTCGAGCCGAAGTAATTCGCCGCTCGGCACGACAAAAAATATCACGCAGCCGGTGACGAATGCGATGAGTGAGAGCGACGCCGAGATCAGCATCACCCGCTGTTTGCGGAGCCGATCTACGAGCGACCCGAACCACATCGAGCACGCGGCGATCAAGATCATGTACACGCCGCCGAGCACTCCGGTCGCCAATATGCTTCGCGTCTCGAGATACACCCAGAACACCACAGCGAACCAGAGAAAATTCGTAGTCAGGTTGGCGACCGCCGTATTGACGAGCACGTGGATAAACGTGCGCATGCCTCCGGGCGGAGACGTCAATACGGAAGAAGTCATGGTCTCAGGGTAAGCGCGTCCATCGACATGCACTAGCTCTGGAACGCGAGATCGCCCCGCTCGCCCCGCGCGGCGCGCGCGGAGCGCTCTGCTCGCGGGCCCACCGCCCGCAGAGCGCCCAGAATCGCCACAAGGTCCACGACCTCCTGCAACCAGGCACCAATCAGCGCCGGCAGAAATCCGAAGGCGGCGACGAGCATGAGCGCGACGCTGATGATGATACCGAGCCAAATACTCTGCAGCGCAATGCGCACCGTGTCTTTGCCAATGCGCACCGCGCGCGGCAGCGATAGGAGCGTGTCGAAGCGATTCACGATGTCAGCGGATTCGCTCGCAGCGGTCGCACCACGCGCGCCCATCGCGAAGCCGATATCGGCTGCCGCCAGCACCGGCGCGTCGTTCAGACCGTCGCCGACCATGATCAGCGGGCGGGGCTGTACATCACTGATGATGCGCACCTTGTCTGCTGGGCGACACTCGGCGTGGACCTCGCTGATGCCGAGCCCTGCCGCAATCGGAGCTGCGGTGGCTGCAACATCGCCCGTCACCATGAGCGTGCGTGTGACGCCGAGCTGGGCGAGCTCGCGCAGTGCTCCGGCGGCTTCCTCGCGCACCTGGTCGCGCATCACGATCGCGCCGGCAAAGCGGTCGTCTGAGGCGACGTAAATCGCGAGCTCGCCCGGTTCCAGCGTCACCGGTGTGAGGTCGGGTGCGAACTCGCGCAGCCAAGCCGGTTTGCCGACCCGAGCTGTGATCTGTGCCTGCTGACCCGGTACCACCAGCGTTGCGGCGACACCGTTGGTGGCGACCTCCTCAGCCGCGGCAGCATCGAGCAGCGTCAGTCCCTGTCGTTTCGCAGACGCAACCACCGATTCGGCCAGCACGTGCGACGAAAACACCTCGGCCGACGCGGCGAGACGCAGCACGGTGTCATCGTCAAACCCGGACTGCGGCACGACGCGTTCGAGCACAGGCCGCCCAGAAGTGATCGTGCCCGTTTTATCGAACGCGGCTGAGCGGGCACGCGAGAGCTGCTCAAGCGTGCCGCCACCCTTCACGATGAGACCGAATCGCGCGGCGCGGCTCATCCCACCGAGAAACGCGACCGGCGCGGCGATCAGCAGTGGGCAGGGCGTTGCCACCACCAGTACCTCAGCGAACCTGACGGCTTCACCGCTGATCGCCCACGCCAGTCCCGCAATGACGAGGGACAGCACCGTGAAGGGCACCGCGTACCGGTCGGCGAGCCGCACCACTTTCGCTTTGCTGCCAGCAGCTTGCTCAACCAGTCGCACGATTTGCTGGTACTCGCTCGCAGAGGCAAGCGCACTCGCCCGCATCGTGACCGCTGTCGCGCCATTGACCGCCCCACTCGCGACCTTCTCGCCTGCAGCGCGCTCGACGGGGAGACTCTCCCCGGTGAGCGACGACTCGTCGAACACGGCGTACGTTGATACCAGCACCGAGTCAACGGGCACCACGGCACCCGGTCGTACGAGAAGCAAATCGCCGACGTTGACGGCTTCGACTGGCACGTCCTCAGTCACGAGCTCCGTTGCCGAACCGGCGCTGCAGCCGCCTTCATCTTGCACGCGCGTCGCCTGCTGCGGCGCCTTCCGCAGCAGCGCGGTGAGCTCGCGCTTCGAGCGGTTCTCGGCGTAGTCTTCGAGCGCGGCGCCGCCCGTGAGCATCAGCACCACGACCAGCGCGGCCCAGTGCTCGCCCACGAGTGCCGCCGCGGTGATCGCGGTGACCGCCAAAATGTCGAGGCCAGCTCGCCCCGAGAGGAGCTGACGAACCATCCCAACAGCCTCCCACGCAGCGATCGCGAGGGCATATCCTCCGATGATCCACGGCACCACACCACGCGCCGGAGTCGCGAGCAGCACCAGCCCGCCAGCCGCCACGATGAGTGTGGCGAACACGAGAGGGTAGGCCCTGACGGCGGCGCGCACCGCGGTTACGTCCGCTCGAGCAATGAGATGAACATGGCGTCGGTGCCATGCCGGTGCGGCCAGAGTTGCGCGCTCAGGGCGCTCCCCGGCAGATCGACGTCGCCGCGTGCAACCTCCTGCACCACAGCCCGCGCGTCGATCTCAGTGAGTTCGGGGTGGCCGCGCAGCAGCCGATCCACAATCACGCGGGTTTCAGCGATGTGCGGGGAGCAGGTGATGTACGCGACCACTCCGCCCGGCGCGACGTGCGCCACCGCTGATTCGAGCAGCTCCGCCTGCAATCGCGTGAGATCGGGCAGGTCTGAGGGCTGTTTACGCCAGCGCGCCTCAGGTCGCCGCCTGAGCGCGCCGAGCCCCGAGCACGGCGCGTCAACCAAAATGCGATCAAACAGTTCGCCGCCGTACGCCGCACTGTCGCGGCCATCGAACGACACCACATCGACGACTTCAGACAGTCCTTCGACCGAGCGCCGCACAAGCTCTGCGCGATGCTCAGCTACCTCATTTGCGCGCACCGTCGCATCGCCAGCGATGGCCTCCGCGGCGAGCACGGCGGTCTTGCCACCGGGGCCCGCGCACAGGTCAAGCCACCGCTCGCCCGGACGCACCGGGCGGGCTCTGGTAAGCGCGAGAGCTGCAAGTTGCGAGCCCTGATCCTGCACGCGAGCGTAGCCGCGCCACGCTCCCGCGGCCGCAATTGCGCGCGCGGGATCGCCGCCGCCGGTTTCCACGCCCAGCGGCGACGGGCCGGTGAGCGTCATACCCGTGTCCGCATCGCGATCGACAACGTCGGCCGCGGTCACACCGGCACCCGGCAGGATCGCCAGGCTGACGCGCGGCGCCACGTTGTCGGCATCGAGCAGTGCGTTGAGCTCAGCGTCGCGTCCCTCAGCGTGCAGCGCGTCGCGCAGCGCGCGAATCACCCACGCCGGGTGCGAGGTCTGCGAGGCGAGTGCGTCATCGGCGTTCTTCGCGTTCTCCGCGATTCGCGCGTCCCACTCCTCGTTCGGCGTGCGCCCGATCGTGCGGAGCACACCGTTCACAAAGCCGGCCGCTGCACGGTTACCGACCCTGCGCTGCAGTTCTACACTCTCATTCACGGCGGCGTGCGCGGCGGTGCGCATACCGAGCAGCTGATGTGCACCCAGTCGCAGCACATTGCGCGTGCGACCGTCGATGCGATCGATCTCACGCTCGGAGGCGAGTTCGATGATGCGGTCGTACCGCCCCTGCCAGCGCAGCGCTCCGGCCGCGAGCTCGGTTGCGAGCCCCGCATCACGGGTGGCGAGGCCCGCCTCGCGGATGCGAGACGGGAGGGCGAGATTCGCGTATGCGTCGCGGTCTTCGACATCGCGCAGCACGTCGTAGGCGACCAGACGCGCGGGCGAAATGGCGCCGCCGCGCGCTTCGCGGCCACGCCCGTCACGGTCGTTCCCACCGCGACCGCCGCGGTCGCGGCCAGAATCACCGCGTCGCGGCGCGCTTCCGCGCCGCTCCCCACGCCCGCTGTTTCGTGCTTCGCTCACGCGAGCACCGCCTTTCCGTCACGACCGCGTAACCACGCAGCCCCGTCCATCGCAGATTTCCCGGCCGGTTGCACCCGCACGAGTTCAAGCGCCCCGCCGCGCAGCGCGAGCACCGCGGCACCGTTCACGAGTGTCACCGTGCCCGGCTCTGGCACACCACCCGAGCCCTCGTTTTCGGCGTCGACGCTACGCAACTCGTGCAGCTTGAGCGGCGCACCGTCGTGCAGCGCGTACGCCCCAGGTTCGGGTGTCATTCCGGCCCAGTGCGCGAGCACCTCGTCGACGGGGCGAGCGAGGTCGAGGCGTCCGTCTTCGCGTGTGAGTTTGTGCGCGTAGCTCGCCTCTCCCGTCTGAGGTGTGCCGGCCGAGGGGTCGGCAGCGAGCGCATCAACAGCCGCTGTGAGGGCTGCCGTGCCGAACGTAGCAAGGTCAGTGAGCGCGTCGCCCGCAGTAGTTCCCGCCGGGAACTCGCGCGCGTCGCGCGTAATGACGTCACCAGCGTCGAGCGGCGCGACCAGACGGAACACCGTGACCCCGAGCCGCTGCTCCCCCGCTTCGAGCGCCCGCTGCACCGGCGCAGCGCCGCGCCACCGCGGGAGATCCGAAAAGTGCAGGTTGATCCAGCCGTGGGTCGGGAGGCTCAGCAGAGGCTCGCGCACGAGCCCGCCGTAGGCCACGATGACGCCCAGTTCGGGCGCGAGGGTACGCACCCACTCGGTTGCCGCCTCGTCGAGCCGATTCGCTTTCAGCACCGGAATGCCGATCTCCTTAGCCGCTTGCGCAACAGGTGAGGGCGTCAGCACGCGCTTACGCCCGAGGGGCGCATCCGCTCTGGTGATGACGCCGACAACGTCGTGACCCGCTGACACCAGCGCGGTCAGGCTGGGCACGGCAAACTCGGGAGTTCCGGCGAAGACGATACGCATCCGTTCATTCTCCCATCTCGCGCGTGGCGAGTTAGCCGTCGAACACACCGCGGTCGTCGAAACGAAGCCGCAGCGCTTCGGGCCGCGCCCGTCCCGGTGCGCGGCCGCGGGCGCGGGAGACCGATCCAGCAGCGTCCGCGACGAGCGCTCCGCGCAGGCGGCTCGCGACCTCCGCCCCGTGTCCGTAATCAAAGCGTACGATCGCACGGACGAGCCCGGGCGGTGTTTTTGCGGCGCCACCCGCGGGCAGCGCGGTCGGGCCGAGGTGGTCGACGCCGGGAATCTGGTCAAGCTGATGGAGGGCACGCTCGACCTCGTCGGGCCCGCCACTCACGCTCGCCACTCGCACCGCCGGCGGATATCGCAGGGCCTGCCGGTCGCGCAGCTCCGCGTGCAGCCACTCATCGATCCGTCCAGTGACGAACGCCCGCACAACGGGCCCGCCGCCCGATGCCATCAGGCAGATACCGTCGGGCGCGGTGAGTGCGGCGGCGTTCTCCCACCACCGCAGACAGTCTTCACTGGCCCGGAGCGTCTCGATACTCAATAGCCGTTCGGCGTCGAGCAACACCACTGCTCGGTACCCCCCGGCGGCAAGTGGTTCGGCTCCGCGAGTCGCGACCACGATCGCGGGGCGGGCGTCAACGCGTTCGCGCGGGTGTTCGCCGTCACTCAACAACACGCGCGCACCCTCGAACTGTCGCTCGAACTGCTCGACGGTGCGGCCGGACCCCATGCCACGTTCGACGAGACGTCGCCCGTCGCACGTGCGGCAATGCCAGTCGCTCGCGTATTCGCCGCACCATCGGCACGACGCGCGCCCGACCACACGGAATCCGACTGGCCCGGTACAAACACCGCAGCGCGCGAGGTCGCCACAGCTCTCACAGACGGCGACAGGCGCGTACCCGGGGGTCGCCACCTGCACAAGCACCGGCCCCGTACGCAGCCCTTCCCTGATGGTGCGCGCGGCAAACTCCGGCACTCGGCCAGCAAAGGCGTCGGGCGCGAGCGAGGCATCGGCGTGCACGATGCGCGCCCGCCGGGGCGGATTGCGCTGCGCGTGCACGTAACCGAGGTCAACGAGGCGCTGCACCTCCGCGCTGCGGGCGTGAGCAGCGAAGAACAGGCCCGCCGATTCCTGCTCGGCGCGGACGAGCGCCGCGTCCCTGGCGTGCACGTAGGGCGAGAGCGGCTCTGCGAGCACCGGATCGCCGTCATCCCACATCAGAATCGCTCCGAGCGCGTGCGCCGGGGCGTACACCGCCGAACGGTTGCCGAGAATAATGCGCGGCTCAGGATCACGCGCGCGCAAGAATCCGGCGTATCGCTCAGCGTTCGACTGCCGCGAGTCCACGCGCACGGTGTCTTCATGCCCCAGGGCTGCGAGTGCGTCGCGTAGCTGATCGAGATCGCGATAGTCGGGTGCAATAAGAATCGCGCTGCGGCCGCGCTGGTGCACGGCTATCGCAATTTGAGCGAGCTGCGCTGCCCAACCCCCAACCCACTCACCCGTGTGCAGGCGGTCGGGGCCGTGCGACGCCGTCAGTGCAAGTCGCGATCCGGCAATGAGTTGCTCAGCGATGCCCTCCTCGGCGCCCTCGGCCTCGGCCACGGAATCGTTGCCCGGAATGTCGTCGGCCAATACGTCTGCGGGTGCCGCCGCGACTTCCGCGACTGGCTCCAACGCCTCCCGCAGTTCGGCCGCTGCAAGGTGCTGCTTTTCGACCCTGACCTGACGAGTCGGGATCGCGAGTCGCAGGATGTCACCAGCGGAACCACCGGCACGATCGGCGACCGCGCGGGCGAGTTGCCACACCTCGATGGAGAGCAACGGCACGAGTGTGACGATGTCGGCTATGGGCGACAATTCACCGCCGAAGTCGCTGCGCTCGGCAAATCCGATGACGTAGCCGAAGGTCTTGCGCTCCTTGGAGCGGAAGGGTACGCGTACGCGCTGACCGACACGAATGTCGTCGGCAAGCTCCGGCGGGATCGCGTAGTCAAACAGGTGATCGAGCTGCGGAAGAGCAGAATCGAGCAGTATCTGGGCGACCGGGCGGCCGTTCGCGGCCTCCGCCGTTGCGAACGCTGAAAGGGCGGGCATTGCGCTGGCCTACAGGCCGGCGGCAGCCCGCAATTCGGCAACGCGGGGGGTGGCCTCCCACGTGAACTCGGGCAGCTCACGCCCGAAGTGGCCGTACGCGCTGGTTTTGGCGTAAATGGGGCGCAGCAGGTCGAGGTCGCGGATTATTGCGAGCGGGCGGAGATCGAAGACCTCGCGTACGGCACGTTCGATGCGATCGAGCGGCACGGTTTCAGTGCCAAATGTCTCGACGTAGAGACCGACGGGGTGCGCGCGGCCAATTGCATACGCCACCTGTAGCTCAGCCCGCGACGCGAGACCGGCACGCACGACGTGCTTCGCAACCCAGCGCATGGCGTATGCCGCCGAGCGGTCGACCTTCGACGGATCCTTGCCGCTGAAAGCGCCACCGCCGTGTCGGCTCGCTCCGCCGTAGGTATCAATGATGATCTTGCGACCGGTCAGCCCCGCATCGCCCATGGGCCCACCGACAACAAACGGGCCGGCTGGGTTGATGAATAGGTCGGTATCGACACTCGCGAGTTCGACTCGCTCGAGTACCGGGCGAATGACGAGCTGTTCGACGGCATCGCGCAGCGCGGGCTGCGTGATGTCTACGTGATGCTGCGTCGAGACGACAACCGCTTCGACGCTGACCGCTCGACTGCCCTCGTAACCGATGGTGACCTGCGTCTTCCCGTCGGGGCGCAACTCGGGAAGTTCCCCGCTCTTGCGCACCTCGGTGAGCCGCTCGGCGAGGCGATGCGCGATCCAGCTGGGCAGCGGGTGCAGTTCGGGTGTCTCGTCGGTCGCGAAGCCAAACATGATGCCCTGGTCACCAGCGCCCTGCTGATTCAGCGCATCGTCGGCGTCTGCACCGCTGCGCACCTCGAGCGAAGTATCGACACCGCCCGCAATGTCCGGTGACTGCTGGCCAATCGACACCGACACTCCGCACGACGAAGCATCGAATCCCATCTCAGAGCTCGTGTACCCAATCTCGCGCACCGCATCGCGCACGAGCTGCGGAATCTCGACGTAGCCGCTCGTGGAGACCTCGCCGGCGACGTGCACGAGCCCCGTCGTGACGAGCGTCTCGACAGCGACCCGGGCGCCCGTATCTTGAGCGAGCATCGCATCGAGAATCGTGTCTGAGATGCGATCGCAGATCTTGTCTGGATGCCCCTCGGTGACGGACTCTGAGGTGAACTGGCGCAACGACACGGGACTCCTAGGGATAAAAACGAATGCGAGGTTGGATCACGGTGAGCAGATCTGGGGACCCACAGGCTGGGCCACAAACACCAGTGGCGCCGGACCCTCTTCGAGGGTATCCGACGCCACCGACACTGCTGCGTTATGCAGCTGAAGATTACGCTTCAGCGAGTTCTTCTGACTCACCAAGTTCTTCGACGCGACGCGTCATCGTGAGCTTGCCCTCGACGATCTCGTGCAGCGCGATCGACAGCGGCTTGTCATCGACGGACGAATCGACCAGCGGGCCGACGTTGTCGAAGAGATTGCCGTCGTGCAGATCGGTGTAGTAATCGTTGATCTGACGGGCGCGCTGCGAAGCGAAGACCACCAGAGCGTACTTCGAATCGACCTTCTCGAGCAGATCGTCGATTGGCGGGTCGATGATGCCGTTGGGGTTGGCCATGTACACACTCCTCTAGTTGACCGTCCTATCCTAGCCGAGGATCCTGATTCCCGCTGAGCCCTGCAGCATTCGCGTACGCATTCGACCCGCAACGACGGGCTATCCGAGCAGCGACCGCACCACAACGTGTCCGCGCTCAGTGCTCAATCGCGTCCAGGTGAGTGAGCGGGACACCGTCGCCACGTCAGCGCCGTTCAGAAACCCCATCGCTTCTGCGGCAAACGCGGCAGCGGCGGGAATACCGGGCGCGATCTCGAGCCCCCAGACGGATGCGCGTACGCGGTGCACGACGGCCTCGCCCGGGTCAGTAGGCAGCAGTTCAGCCACGCGGCCGATACCCTCGGACGCGACTGCCGCGAGAGACGCAGCATCGATTTCCCCGGCACTCGTCCAGCCAGCTATGGGCGGCAGCACACCTGCCCAGGCCGTGCTCGCGCTCGACTCGGGAACCTCGAGGTCCCGGCCGATGAGGCCCAGGCGCGCGAGGCGGTCGAGCAATGACCTCGCTGGCACGGTGGCGTCGACCGCAACGTCTGGCGCATCGGCAAGCTCGAACCCTCGCATCACGAGCACGACGGGAACGGTGTCCGTAATGCCGCGCGGCGCTTGCGTGCACCCGTACACCGCAAGGGTGGCGTCCCGGGACGTCATACGAACCTCGGCCTGACCGGCGCGCACCGCCCGCTCCAAGAAGATGCGGAGATCATCACGGGTTGCGGCATCGGCAAGCTGAATCGTCACGGGCATGGTGCCCGAGTCTAGCCCGCGGCGAAGCGATCCGAGCACGGGGTCTGCGCGGCTGCGGCGCGTCTCCCGAACTGGTCGGCCGTAGAATTGCGGCATCGTTCCCCACGCCAACTTCGGAGGATCCATGACCGAGTCGCCCCACCTGCTCGACATGCTGACAGTGATCGATTCTGGCGCGCGCACGCGAGAGGACATTCTCACTGGCCCGCCGCTTCCGACGCCGCACGGTCGTTCTTTTGGAGGCCAGGTGCTCGGCCAGGCCATCGCTGCCGCCGGGAGTACTGTCCCGAAGGATCGCGAGATCCACTCGATGCACGGCTACTTCCTGCGCCCGGGTGACGCCGATGCGCATATGACGTTTGAGGTCGACCGGCTGCGCGATGGCCGCTCGTTTTCGACGCGTCGCGTGCAGGCGTACCAGCATGGAGAAGCGCGGATGTCGATGATTGCGTCGTTCCAGACGGACGACCCGGGCCTCGAGCACCAGGAGCAGCTCGATCTCAGCGACGTCGCCGATCCTGATTCGCTTCCCACGATCTGGGAGAAATACAGCCATCTATCCGGGCACGGCCGGGCGTCGTGGGTACTGGAGCGCCCATTTGATTTTCGCTACGTCGAGTCCGACATAATGCTGGAGGTTGCCGAGCGCACCTCGACCCAACGCGTGTGGATGCGCAGCCGCGAGCCGTTCGACGCGTCTCCGCTGTTGCACGCCGCAGCCCTTGCCTTCGGAAGCGACTATCTGCTGCTCGAGCCCGTTGCCAGGATGCACGGCATTCCCTGGGCGACACCCGGAATGCGAGCGGCGAGTCTCGATCACGCGATGTGGTTCCATCGCCCGTTCCGCGTTGACGAGTGGCTCCTGTACGAACTCGACTCCCCCACCGCGCAGGGCGGTCGCGGACTCGCGCACGGTCGCTTCTTCGACCGCTCGGGCAATCACGTCGCGAGCGTGACGCAGGAGAGCATGATCCGGCTCCCCGAGCAGCGCTAGCCGGAGTTCCGCCTCAACCGCGCCGCAGCACGAGCGGGTCGTCGGTCCATGCCTCAACCGAAGTGCGGCCGTCACCGGTGAGCCGGATCGGGCGCAGCGTGACGCCGTCCACGATAACGATGTGCGAGATGGCACGAGCGACTACGGTGCGCTCGGCGGCCGCACCGTCGATGATCTCGTAGTGCACCTCAAGGCTCGAGCCACCGAGTTTCCCGATCCAGAGTTCAACGACGACCGGGTGTTCTGAGTATTCCAGCACCCGCGCGAACTCGATCTGTTGGCTCGCAACGAGCATCTTGGGGCCGCTCGGATCATTGCCGCGGAAGTGACGCTCCATACCCGTGCGTTCGCGGCCTGAGCCCAGCCAGAACGTGCGCACGCGCGCCTCTTCCAGGAAGCGTGCGAACGCCACATTGTTGACGTGACCGTAAGCGTCTTGGTCGCCCCAGCGCAATTCCAGGTCGATGTGAACGCGTGCCATTGCTGTCCCTTCTACCGCGCACGCACAACGGGGCGCGACCCTCGAATGGAAGGTCGCGCCCCGTGTGCGTCAGTTGCGCGTGAGCTTGCGGTAGGTGACGCGCGACGGCTTCGCCGCCTCGGCCCCGAGCCGCTCGATCTTATTCGCCTCGTACGCTTCGAAGTTGCCCTCGAACCAGTACCAGTTCGCCGGGTTCTCCTCGGTGCCCTCGTACGCAAGGATGTGCGTCGCGATGCGGTCGAGGAACCACCGGTCGTGAGTGATGACCACTGCGCAACCGGGGAACTCAAGTAGCGCGTTCTCAAGGCTCGAGAGCGTCTCGACATCGAGGTCGTTCGTGGGCTCGTCGAGCAGCAGCAGGTTGCCGCCCTGTTTCAGGGTCAGCGCCAGATTCAGTCGGTTGCGCTCGCCACCGGAGAGCACACCCGCTGGCTTCTGCTGATCCGGGCCCTTGAACCCGAACGTCGACACGTAGGCGCGGGACGGGATCTCCACGTTGCCGACCTTCATGTAGTCGAGTCCGTCGGAGACGACCTCCCACACGGTCTTCTTCGGGTCGATACCACCGCGGGTCTGGTCGACGTAACTGAGCTTGACGGTGTCGCCGATCTTCAGCTCACCACCGTCGAGCGGTTCGATACCGACGATCGTCTTGAAGAGCGTTGTCTTGCCGACGCCGTTCGGTCCAATGATGCCAACAATGCCGTTGCGCGGCAGCGAGAACGATAGGTCGTCGATGAGCGTGCGGCCGTCGAAGCCCTTGTTGAGCTTCTTCGCCTCGAGCACGACGTTCCCGAGGCGAGGGCCCGCGGGAATCTGGATCTCTTCGAAATCAAGCTTCCGCGTGCGCTCTGCCTCGGTTGCCATTTCTTCGTAACGAGCCAGACGCGCCTTAGACTTCGCCTGACGACCCTTGGCGTTCGTGCGCACCCACTCGAGCTCCTCTTTGAGGCGCTTCTGCAGCTTCTGATCCTTCTTGCCTTGAACCTCGAGGCGCGTCGCCTTCTGTTCAAGATACATCGAGTAGTTGCCCTCGTATGCGTAGAGGCGGCCGCGGTCGACCTCACAGATCCAGGTCGCGACGTGGTCGAGGAAGTACCGGTCGTGCGTCACAGCCATGACGGCGCCCGGGTACTTCGCGAGGTGCTGCTCGAGCCAGAGCACGCTCTCGGCGTCGAGGTGGTTGGTGGGCTCGTCAAGCAGCAGCAAATCGGGCTTCTCGAGCAGCAGCTTGCAGAGCGCGACGCGGCGCTTCTCGCCGCCAGAGAGGTTCGAGACAATGGCGTCGGCTGGCGGGCATCGCAGCGCGTCCATCGCCTGTTCGAGCTGGTTGTCGAGGTCCCAGCCGTCGACGGCGTCGATCGCTTCCTGCAGCTCACCCATCTCGGGAAGCAGCTTGTCGTAGTCGGCGTCGGGGCTCGCCATCTCGAGCGAGATTTCGTTGAAGCGATCAAGCTTCCCCTTGATCTCAGCGACGCCCTGCTGCACGTTCGCGAGCACCGTCGCGTCTTCGTCAAGCTCGGGCTCCTGCATCAGGATGCCGACGCTAAAGCCCGGAGTCAGCAGCGCCTCACCGTTCGACGGCGTATCGAGGCCCGCCATGATCTTCAGGATCGTCGACTTGCCGGCGCCGTTAGGACCGACCACGCCGATCTTTGCGCCCGGCAGGAACGCCATGGTCACATCATCGAGGATCACCTTGTCGCCGTGCGCCTTGCGCGCGCGAACCATTTGGTAAATGTACTCAGCCATAGACACACTCGGGCGCGAAGGCGCCCAGAACTCCCTTATTGGAACGATGGGTTGCGGATCGCCACCACTCTACCGCCCGGGAAGCCGCTTAGCTGATGGGCGCGGTTTTGCCGATAATGCAGATGTCTTTGTTCGGGCCAACGGCGGGCATATTTTTCGCCACAAACGTGCGGTCGGCTGCGACGACCTGGCCGACCAGGCAGTCGGCGCCAATGCGCACGGAAACAAAGATGTTGTCGGCTGGCAGGTTCGTCTTGCTCTCGTCAAAACTGACCTGCATCATCGACTTGTCAAACCCGGCCTCGGAGACAGCCTGGACGACGGGCGCACCCTGCACTGGCGACGTACCTTTGCTGAACTTGCGCAGTACCTCGGTGAAGTACGGCAGATTGTCGGCAGCGCTTCCGTCGGGCACGAACTCGGGTGCGACCTCGGGCTTGGGTGTCTCCGAGCGCTCAGGAGTCTGCGGCGTTGGCCCTTCGAGCAAGGCACACCCGTTCAGCAGGACTGCCCCGAGTGCGAGGGCGGCGACGGCAACGATCGGCGATTGGCGACGGGATGTCAGAGCAGCGGGCACCCGCCCAGTGTACGCATCCTGACCCTCAGCAATCTGTTCATTACCTGGAACGCGGCGCGACCAGGAGCGCGGCGATCTTCGCGCACATTTTCGGCGGCGACAGAAACGCTGCTTAACCGTCCACAGATCCCGACGGCAGCATCGGCGCGCGAGCGCCGTGACACAGGCTTTCTGTGAGCGGACGGTTCGGACCCCGCACGGCACGGCCGTCCGCTCGCCAATCACTCAATTCGCAAAAAACTTGCCCATCTCGGGCACGATCAGAGGAGTCAATTATGTCCACCACTGTTTGCGTCGTCGGCACTATCGCGACCGACCCGCGCACCATCACGTTCGCTGGGCGCGCAACGTTCAGCACGTTCCGGCTCGCCGCGACCGAGCGACGTTACGACCGCGACCGGGCTCAGTGGCTTGACGGCGATACCAACTGGTTCACGATCAACAGCTTTCGCGGGCTCGCCGAGCACGCGGGCGAGTCTTTCATGAAGGGTGATCGCGTCATCGTGCACGGCAGGCTCCGCATTCGCGCATGGGAGAACGAAGGCAAGTCCGGCACCGCGGTCGAGATCGAGGCCGACTCATTCGGACATGACCTCCGCTGGGGAACCTCGTCATTCACCAAGGATGCCTCGCGCGCTGCCGAACCGGTCGACGCTGGGTCGGTTGACACCGAGTCGACCGGTTCGGAGCCAAGCGAACCGGAACTGCATGGAACAGAGAGCGATCAGGCCGATGACGCCGAAGACACCGATGACGAACAGCTTGGCGCCGGCGATCACGATCTCGCGGGCATCAAGTTCTCATCCGGAGCTCTACTTCCGTCAGCGGCCTAGCGCAGGTACTGCGAGAAAGAGGCGCGCACCTTATTCACCTTGGGAACCGCTACGGCGAGGCAGTAGCCCTGGGTGGGGTTCTTCGCGAAGAAGTCCTGATGGTACTCCTCCGCGGGGAACACCTGCCCGAGCGGTTCGATCGTCGTGACGACCTCTGCCGGCCACAGCTCCCCCGCCCGCTCGCGGGCAGCCTCGAATATCTCCCGCTGCGCATCGTCTGCGGGGAACATGGCGGAGCGATATTGCGTTCCGACGTCGTTACCCTGGCGGTTGAGCTGAGTCGGGTCGTGCATGGTGAAGAACGCGTCCAAGATCACGTCGGACGGAATGGTCTCTGGATCGAAGGTGACGGCGACCGCTTCCGCGTGACCCGTAGACCCGGTGCACACCTGCTCATAGCTGGGGTGCGGCGCGTCACCTCCGGTGTAGCACGAGACGACATCGGTAACGCCGTTGAGTGCGCGGTAGGCGGCGTCGAGGCACCAAAAGCATCCTCCGGCAAGCACGTAAGTGGTGGTCATTTTTCTCCCTCTGCCGATTTCCACCAGGTGTCCCCCGGCGTGACGGGCGACCGTCGCTTGTGCTCGGTTGCCCGGTATCGGCGCTCAAGGTTCTCAACGGACTTCGGGTCGATCGTGTTCCCGGTCAAGTACGCGTCAATCTCGGTGTACGTTACGCCAAGGCTCGACTCGTCAGACTGGCCGGGCTGATCATCGAGCAAATCGGCAGTCGGCACCTTCTCCCAGAGCCGGGTCGGGGCGCCCAGTTCTCGAAGCATGGCAGCACCCTGGCTTTTTGTGAGTCCGGCGAGTGGCACCACGTCAGCGGCGCCATCACCGAACTTGGTGAAGAAGCCCGTCACCGCCTCGGCGGCGTGGTCCGTTCCCACGACGAGCAGACCACGGTCGCCCGCTATGGCGTATTGGGCAATCATGCGCATGCGGGCCTTCACGTTGCCGCGGTTGAAGTCCGTAATGGGCGCCCCCGCAGCCGCCACGGCGTCAGCGAGCGCGGATGTCGCGGGCTTGATGTCTACGGACAGCGACTCGTCTGGTGCGATGAACGACAGCGCGAGCTGCGCATCGGCCTCGTCCTGCTGCACACCGTGAGGCAGTCGTACAGCCACGAATGTCGCATCCCGTCCCTCGCTGCGCAACCGCTCCACGGCGAGTTGCACGAGGCGGCCGGCAAGCGACGAATCTTGACCTCCGGAGATGCCGAGCACAAAGCCCTTCACCCCCGGAATCGCTCTCGCGTAGTCCGCGAGGAATGTAACTCGACGTTCAATCTCAACGTCGGGGGTCGTATCGGCGGTCACGCCAAGGGCACTGATGATCTGCTGCTGCGTCTCACTCATACGCACACCCTACTCCGCACGGATTGCGTCCCGGTTACACCAGATCTTCAACCGGCAGCAGGCACCTCGGTCCGAGCAACCCTTTGAGTTCGCCAAAGAGGTCGGCGGTAATGCGCACCTGCAGAGGCAGCTCAAACACGCGAATCGAGGTGGCAGTCATGAGGTTCAGTCGCACTTCGCTGTCGCCGCGATGGCGACGCAACGTGTCACGCAGCTCCTCCATGAGTTTTTCCGTCGCACGGGAATCCGCAAACGAGATCATCAGCGTCGACGCGTCCTCCTGCGCCGAGACATCAATCGGTTTCACCCCGTAGGCGTGCATGGACATCCCGTCATCACGGGAGTTCATTTTGCCGCGCAGGGCGACGACGCTGTCGGGCTGCAGCAGGCTGCCGAACTCCTGGTAAGACCTGCCCATGAACAGCGCCTGCACCTCGCCAGTGAAGTCCTCAATGGTGACCATGCCGTAGAGGTTGCCCGATTTCGCGGTGCGGTGCTGCACGCTCGTGAGGAGGCCAGCGAGCGTCACGACCTCACCGTCGAAACTGGGGCTCGCGTCTGGGTTCGTGACCTGCTGCACGGTCGCGCTCGCCTCCTTGGCCAGCGCCGCGTCGAGTCCGCGAAGCGGGTGATCAGAGACATACAGCCCAAGCATCTCGCGCTCAAACGCGAGTTTGTCTTTCTTGGTCCACTCCGGTCGATCCGGCACCTGCGACACCGTCTCGGTACTGTTGCCCTGCGCCTCGGCGGCTTCAGCAAACAGGCTGTCGAAGTCGAAGCCGACGTTGCCGTTTTCGGCGTCACGCTTCTCTTTCACCGCGCTTTCAATGGCCGGTTCGTGGATCTCGAGCAGAGCGCGTCGCGTGCCGCCGAGTCCGTCGAACGCGCCCGCTTTGATGAGCGACTCCGTCGTGCGTTTGTTCAACGCGACAATGCCGACTTTTTTGAGGTAGTCGTGGAAGGTCTCGAACCGCCCCTTCGATTCGCGTGCCTCGCGCACGGCCTCGACGACGTTCGTGCCGACGTTGCGAATGGCGCCGAGCCCGAAGCGAATGTCAGAGCCGACCGCCGAGAAGTTCACGAATGACTCGTTCACGGCGGGCGGGAGCACCTTGATGCCCATGCGACGACACTCATTCAGGTAGATCGCGAGCTTATCTTTTGAATCGCCGACGCTCGTGAGCAACGCAGCCATGTACTCGGCCGGGTAGTGCTCCTTAAGGTACGCCGTCCAGTAGCTCACCACGCCATAAGCGGCGGAGTGAGCCTTGTTGAACGCGTAGTCAGAGAACGGCAGCAGAATGTCCCAGAGCGCTTTCACTGCCGCTTCTGAGTAACCCCGCTCTTTCATGCCGCCAGAGAAGCCGGCGTACTGCTTGTCGAGCTCCGACTTCTTTTTCTTACCCATTGCGCGCCGAAGAATGTCGGCCTGGCCGAGCGAGAACCCCGCGACCCGCTGAGCAATCGACATCACCTGCTCTTGATAGATGATGAGGCCATAGGTCGTTGACAGAATCTCGGCGAGCGGCTCTTCCAACTCGGGGTGAATCGGGGTGATCGGCTGCAGGCCGTTTTTGCGCAGCGCGTAGTTCGTGTGTGAATCAGCGCCCATCGGGCCCGGGCGGTAGAGGGCCAGCACCGCCGAAATGTCTTCGAAGTTGTCAGGCTTCATGAGTCGCAGCAGACCGCGCATGGGGCCGCCATCGAGCTGGAACACGCCGAGCGTGTCGCCACGCGCGAGCAACTCATACGACGGCGCGTCATCGAGTTCGAGGCGTTCAAGATCGAGCTCTTCCCCGCGGTTGAGACGAATGTTCTCGAGCGCATCGGAGATAATCGTGAGATTTCGAAGCCCCAAGAAGTCCATCTTGATGAGGCCGAGGCCCTCGCACGTCGGGTAATCGAACTGCGTGACGATCTGCCCGTCTTGCTCGCGCTTCTGCAGCGGAATGATGTCGATGAGCGGGTCGCTCGACATGATCACGCCAGCGGCGTGCACACCCCACTGACGCTTCAAGCCTTCGAGACCGAGTGCGGTTTCGTACACCGTCTTCGCGTCTGGATCTTCTTGGAGCACCGCGCGGAACTCGGCCGCTTCCTTGTACCGAGGGTGCTTCGCATCGGTGATACCCGCGAGCGGAATGTCTTTCGCCATCACGGCCGGAGGCATCGCCTTCGTGAGCTTTTCACCCATCCCGAATGGGAAGCCCAGCACGCGAGACGCGTCTTTCAGCGCCTGCTTTGACTTGATTGTGCCGTACGTCACAATCTGCGCGACGCGCTCATCGCCGTATTTTTCGGTCACGTACCGGATAACCTCGCCGCGACGACGATCATCGAAGTCGACATCGAAGTCGGGCATCGAGACGCGGTCGGGGTTCAGAAAGCGCTCGAAGATGAGGCCGTGCTGCAACGGGTCAAGATCGGTGATGCGCATGGCATACGCCACCATCGATCCAGCACCCGAGCCACGCCCCGGCCCCACTCGAATGCCGTTGTTCTTCGACCAGTTGATGAAGTCGGCGACCACAAGGAAGTAGCCGGGGAACCCCATCTGAGTGATGACGCCGATCTCGTATTCTGCCTGCTTTCGCACCGCGTCGGGAATACCGGCCGGATACCGGTACTGCAGGCCGACCTCGACCTCTTTCACAAACCAGCTGTCTTCGGTTTCGCCGTCGGGCACCGGGTACCGCGGCATGTAGTTAGCCGAGGTATTGAACTCAACATTGCAGCGCTCAGCGATGAGCAGTGTGTTGTCGCACGCCTCCGGGAAATCTCGGAAGATGTGCCGCATCTCGGCGGCGGTCTTGAGATAGTACCCCGAACCGTTGAACTGGAACCGATTCGGATCATCGAGCCGGGATCCTGACTGCACACAGAGCAGCGCGGAGTGCGCCTCCGCGTCGGCCTCGTGCACGTAGTGCAGGTCGTTCGTTGCGACCAGTGGGATCGAGAGGTCTCGGGCGATCTTCACGAGGTCAGTTTGCACGCGGCGCTCGATCTCGAGACCGTGGTCCATGAGCTCGCAGAAGAAGTTCTCTTTGCCGAAGATGTCTTGGAACTCGGCGGCGGCCTGGCGCGCCTCCTCGTACTGGCCAAGCCGCAGACGCGTCTGGATCTCGCCAGACGGGCAACCCGTCGTTGTGATGAGCCCCTTGCCGTAGGTCTGCAGCAGCTCACGGTCCATGCGCGGCTTAAAGTAGTACCCCTCGAGCGAGGCGTAACTCGACATGCGAAACAGGTTGTGCATGCCCTGCGTCGTCTCGGACAGCATCGTCATGTGGGTGTACGCACCTGACCCCGAGACGTCATCGCCGCCGCCATCACCCCACCGGATACGGGTCTTGTCCGTGCGATGCGTGCCCGGCGTCAAGTACGCCTCAATGCCGATGATGGGATTAAGCCCGTGATCCTTCGCCTGTTTCCAGAAATCGAAGGCGCCAAACGTATTGCCGTGGTCCGTCACCGCGATGGCCGGCATCCCCTGCGCCGCCGCGGCCTCCATCAGCGGCCCCACGCGGGCCGCGCCGTCGAGCATCGAGTACTCACTGTGCACGTGCAGGTGTACGAACCCGTCAGAATCTGCCACGGATGAAGCCCCTTTCGCCGCCCATCCAGGGTACCCCCCGCGACCGACAACGAGCTACGCGAGCACTCCGCGCACCCGCGGGCTTCGGCGCAACATCCACGATGCGCCCAGACTGAGCAAGCATGTGATCACGGTCAGCGCTGGCACGGTCACCCACAGCGGGGCGATCTCGGTTGTGATGCCGAATTGCCGGAGCGCCCAGAGAAACAGTGGGTGCACGAGGTAAATACCGAAGGATGCACCGCCGACGATTTCGATTACGCGACGCCACCGGTCCGAGAGACGATGCGCATCACCCCAGGACTTCGCGAGGGCGAACACGGCGACGGCGACCACAGCCACATTCAACGTGGTGAAGTCAAAGAACCGTTCATCAGTGTGCCCCGCGGCGCGCGACACGGCACTTGTACCGATGAACGTTACGACAACGCCAGCGATTGCAGCGAAGGTCCAGGCCACGAGGGCACGGCGCGAGAGCCTCATTGTGTGCAACAGATATCCGAGGACGAAGTACCCGGAGTATCCGAGCACCAGGTCGAAGCGCATCGTGCCCAGCACTGTGCCGAGCATCTCCCCCGCGAACGGCACCGCGACAAGCAACGGGAACACGGTGGCGAAGGGAACAGCGAGTGCGACGAAATACCAAGCGACGCGGCGCTCCGCCGTGACCAGCCGCAGAATCGGCGTGGCGAGGTTCAGGCCAATTAAGGCCAGGAGAAACCACAGATGGAAGTGCCCGGTAACGGTCGCCGAAATGAACTCGAGCGGGTCGCCCGAGCCGCCCGGACCGTAGACGGTGAGCGCTGCGTAGATGAGTGACCAGGTCAGATAGGCGATTGCAAGACGCGGGATACGCTTACGCAGCAGTGAGCCCACGCTGACCGGTCGATCAGGATCAAGAAACAGGGCTCCCGAAATCATGAAGAAGATCGGCACCGAGAAACGTAGTGCGCTGTTCACCCATGTCAGCGCCTCCCATCGCGATGCATCAACCGAAATTTCGTGCCATTCCGTGATCGCGACGTGAATCATCACGACCGCGACGATCGCGACGCAGCGCAGCACATCAAAGTACTCGACACGCCCGCCCGCACGCTGCGGCGAAGACACCTCGGCGTTCGCTGCGCTTCCCATGCCTGGAAATGCTAACAACCCCGACTGGGCCGCGTGCTCAGCGAGGGCCGGGCAGCTTCCTTTATGGTGCCCCGGATAGTGTGACAACTCCGCACCGCCCTGAGCCGCACAATCCAGAGCCGCACACACTGCGTCGCATCAATCAGCAGAGGAGAGCCGCCGTGACAGAGACCGCGCCCGTCGTAAGCATCGTAATCCCCGTGTACAACTCGATGCCGTATCTCACCGGCACCGTTGCATCGCTGCTTGCGCAGGAACTCACTAACTTTGAGATCATCGCGGTCAACGACGGATCCACGGATGGCTCAGGCGACGAACTTGACCGCGCCGCTGCCGACGACCCACGCATCACGGTGGTCCACCAGCCCAACAGTGGCTGGCCGGGGATGCCGCGCAATCGCGGACTCGACCTAGCGCGCGGCAAGTATGTGCTCTTCATGGATGCTGACGACACTGTCGCGCCTACGGCCCTAGCCGCAATGGTGCACCAGGCGGACGAGCACGACGCCGATGTGATCATTCCTAGGTTTGAGGGCGTGGGCGGACGTCACGTGCAAGCGCTCTTCGAGCGACACCCTGAGGGTCCCATAGAGCTCTCGCGCGCCATGGAGTCGCTTTCTCCGCAGAAGCTGTTTCGACGGGAAATGCTCGAAAACAACGGGCTCCGATTTCCCGAGGGTCGAGTACGTCTTGAAGACGGCATCTTCGTCACTCGCGCCTATGTGCTCGCACGCCGCATCATGTTCTGCGGCGCAACTCCGCTGTACTTTATCGCGTTGCGTGATGACGGGCAGAACATCTCGGGGCAGCGCATTGATCCCGACAACTACGTCGACTCGTGCCGACGCATTGCGGAGACGCTGATCGATGGCGTGAATGATCCCGTCCTGGCCCAGTTACTGGTGCGCCAATTCTTCGGAAGAAAAGGACTGCGCTTTTACACGCAGAAGCGCTGGGGACAGATGGATGACGCAGCGCGCCAGCGATGGGTCGATCTGCACCGTGCCTTTCTGCGTGATCTCATCGACCCCAACGGGGATGCCGACATTGTGCATCCGTCTGATCGGCGCAAGGTTGAACTCATTCGAGCTGGCGATGTCGCGGGGCTCGATCAGCTGATCACGAGCGCTGCCGCCCTCGAGCATGTTGCGCGCGTGAGTGATGTACGCAAGGTAGCCGGCGGCCTCGAGGTGACCGTTGAAGTGCGGCCGGCATCCCCGGATTCGAGTGCGCTCACGGCCGGCGACGGCATCCGCGTTCGCGTGGCGGATCGCCTCTATCGCACGCTCCGACCGCGACTCGACCAGCGCTTCGTGCGCGGCGCAAGCCGGCGCGCGGCGAGCGTGTTTGTCGGGCGTCGCACCGAGGCGACGCTACTGCTCGCTGGCCGGAAACGCGGTCGCGGCGTTGCAATTCCCGGCAGGATCGCGCCCCCGGCACCGAACTCCGACGCGTCCACCCGCGACAAGCAGCCGCGCTATAGGTTTGTCCTGCCGCACAGCCTGCTCAAGCGCTATCGAGGTGAGCGAGTCGATGCGTGGACGGTGCTTGAGGCCGGCCATCGATTCAGCGGTGACCGTTCGCGCGTAACCTGGCAGTGCGACGCTGACCGTCGCGTCGACGGAGTGCGGGTGTACGCCACCGACCGCGGCAACTTCAGCATGCAGTTCCGCGCGAAGTAGCGCCGCTCTCCAGGAACCTGCTCAGCTCAGTCCAGAGTGCTCAGCTCAACGCGGGTGAGGTCACTCACCGAGGACGTCGAGAGCGTGTTGCAACTCGCTCGGATACGAGCTCTCGAACATCACCGGCTCCCCTGTGCCCGGGTGGCGGAACCCAAGCCGCATGGCGTGCAACCACTGACGGGTCAGCTCAAGTCGATCTGACAGCTTCGGATCAGCCCCGTACATGCTGTCGCCCACGCACGGATGACGCTGCGCGGACATGTGTACGCGAATCTGATGCGTCCGCCCCGTTTCCAGTCGCACCTCGAGCAGGCTGGCGTACGGAAACGCCTCGAGCGTCGCATAGTGCGTGACTGAGGGCTTTCCGTCGTGGGTAACAGCAAACTTCCAGTCGTGCCCTGGATGGCGGCCGATCGGCCCCTCGATGGTTCCGGCGAGCGGATCCGGGTGCCCCTGTACGACCGCGTGGTAGATCTTTTCGACCTCGCGTTCCTTGAAGGCTCGCTTGAGCTCGGAGTACGCGTGTTCACTTTTCGCCACTACCATCAGGCCGCTCGTCCCGGCGTCGAGACGGTGCACGACCCCCTGCCGTTCCTGAGGGCCCGAGGTTGCGATCCGGTATCCGGCCCCGGCAAGTGCACCGAGCACGGTCGGCCCCTGCCAGCCGAGTGATGGATGGGCAGCGACCCCCGCGGGCTTGTCAACGACCACGAAGTCGTCGTCGTCGTACACGATTCCCAGGTCGGGGAGCACGACCGGAATAACCTCCGGCCCGCGCTTCTCCTCCCAGGAAACCTCGAGCCAGCCACCGGCGTTCAGGCGATCGGATTTGCCGAGCTGACGGCCGTCAAGTTGCACGCCACCCGCGCTCGCGATGTCGGCCGCGAAGCTCCGGGAAAACCCGAGCAGCTTTGCGAGCGCGGCGTCTACCCGTTCGCCGGCCAGGCCCTCGGGAACCGGAAAACTACGCTGTGGCATCGGAGTCCGTCTCAGGATCGGGATCGGGACTCGTCCGAGTCTGCGTACCCCGCGAGCGGGGGCTGGCATCAATGTTCACGCCCAACAGGGTGATGAGGATGAACAGCACCATCCCCGACACAATCGCGATGTCAGCGATATTGTAAATCGCTTCGTTGAACCCGAGCCACATCCACGGTGTCGAAATGAAGTCGATGACGTGGCCCTGCGGAAAACCGGGTTCGCGGGTGAGGCGGTCCGTCAGATTCCCGAGCACGCCGCCGAGCAGCAGGCCGAGGAACAGCGCCCACGGAATTGACCGTAGACGGCGAATCTGCCAGAGCACGACGAACACTACGACGACGGCGAGGATCGTGAAGATCCAGGTCGACCCGGTCGCAAACGAAAACGCGGCGCCAGGATTGCGCACGAAGTGCCAGCGCAGAAACTCGCCCCACACGGGCACGGTTTGACCCTCAACCAGATGGTCAACCACCCAGTTTTTCACGAGTTGGTCCGCCGCGAACACTACTGCCGCCACTCCCAGAAGGAGCAGCGGCACGAGTGCTCGACGGCGCGATCCCGAAGCGACTGGCGCGTTCGGTGAAGGAGCGTCGATCACGCTCCCGACTACTGCAGACCGTCGGGTGCGCCGGCGGGCTCAGGTGACCCGTCGAGACCGCGCAGCTGCGACTGGATGTAGGAGCGCAGGGTCGAGCGGTATTCGCTCTCGAACTGGCGGAGATCCTTGATCTTGAACTGCAGATCGCTGCGTTCTTCGCCCAGCAGACGCAGCTCCTCGGAGCGCTGCTTCTGAGCCTCATCGACGAGCTGCTTTGCGGTGCGCTCAGCGTCCTGGATCATCTGATCGCGCTTGGCTTCGGCCTCGGAGATCAGCTTGTCGCGGGTCGCTTCACCCTCGTGCACGTGCTTGTCGTGCAGCTCGAGCGCGAGCTGGAGCATGGCGCTGGACTTGACTGCGTCGGGCTGCGGAACAGCGTTGTTCTCAGCGACGACCTGGCTCGGAGCCTGTGTGGGCGCGACGACCTGCTGCGGGGCCGGAGCCTCAACAACGATGGTCTGCTCGGACGCGGCACCCTCGTCTTCATCTGCGTCAGCCGCGGCCGCGTTCGACGACGACGAAGCGCCTGCCTCAGCAGCGGCGAGCTTCGCGGTGAGATCTTCGATCTGCGCGCGCAGCTCCGCCTTCTCCTGCTCGTGCTGACGGAGCTCCTCGACGATTGTGTCCAGGAAATCATCGACTTGGTCGAGATCGTATCCGTCGCGGAACTTGGTGATCGTGAACTTCTGGTTCACGACATCTTCGGGAGTCAGGGCCATCGTTACGTCTCTTTCGCTTCGGGACCACTGACGTGGTCTAGAACAACGCTAGCAAATAAATTCAGGTTCGCGCAGTCGAGTCGGGGTCGGTTACCACGCTGACAATATCGCGATAAGGATCCAACAGGCGATCATTGTCAGCATCCAGCCAAGATCCAATGCGACTTGCCCGAGCCGGATGGGCGGGAAAACCTTACGGAACATACGGATAGGAGGGTCTGTGATGGTGTACACGAACTCCACCAAAACGGCCCAGAATCCCCGCGGGCGGAAATTCCGATTGAGCACCGTGATCCAGTCGAGCACGAACCGGGCCCAGAGCACAAACGTGTAGATCCTGAGAGCCAGCCGGAGGATGAAGGCGATCGCTGCGACGATCTCCACACTCAGGCCGACGGAGCGACGAAGAACGAACCGCTGTCGTTCTTCTGAGAGTTATCGCTACCCGACTCGATGTGCTCGGGTGACAGCAGGAATACCTTGCTGGTGACGCGCTCGATACGACCGTTCAGGCCCATGGTGAGGCCGCTCGCGAAATCAATCAATCGCTTCGCGTCGCTATCGGTCATGCGAGAAACATTCACGATGACGGGGATACCGTCACGGAAACTCTCAGCGATCACCCGCGCGTCAGAGTACGCGGTTGGGTGTACCGTCAAAATCTCATTCATCGGCTGGGCCGAAGGCTGACGCGTCGGGGTTACCCGGCGCAACGGTGTGACCGGTGCACGCTGGGCGGTTGCCCGCGCGGCTTCCGGCTTCGGTGCCGGTGCGGACTGCGCAGCACGCGGGGCTGCCGGCTGCGCCGACTCGGTGTTCTGGGCGTCGAGGTCTTCCTCGGCGAGGCCCAGGAACACCATGGTCTTCTTCAGCGGGTTGCTCATGTTTTCTCCCAACGGTGCGGTGGTTCGAGACTACCGGGGCTCCGGGCGTTTCCCGGTGATTGCGCTGCCGATTCTGAGGTGTGTCGCGCCCGCAGCAATGGCTTCTCGGTAGTCGTGGGTCATGCCAGCGGAGATCGCGACGGCGTCCGGCGCGATCGCGCGGACGCGGTCAGAGTAGGTGGCTAAGCGAGCGAAGGCGGCGGCTGGCGGTTCCTCGAGAGGCGCGACCGCCATCACGCCGCGCAACCGCAGCGAGGGGGCGGCGAGCGCGTGTTCCGCGAGACGCTCAAGCTCGGCGGGCGCAACTCCACCACGGGCGGGATCGTCGGTCATGTTGACCTGCAGAAACACGTCAACCGGTCTGTCAACGTCGGCAATAGCGTCGACCAATCGCTCGCGATCAATCGAGTGAATCGCGTGCGAATAGCGAGCTGCCTGCCGAGCTTTCTTCGTCTGTAGCTGGCCGATAAAGTGCCACCTGAGCTCGAGCGCCGCCAGCTCCTCGGCCTTGTGCTGCGCCTCCTGATGCCGGTTCTCCCCCACGTCGCGCACCCCGAGCTCAGCGAGAGCTGCGACGAGGCTTGCGGGGTGGAACTTCGTGACGACAATCAGGGTGACGTCCGTTGAGCTGCGACCGGCATCGCGGCACGCATCCGCAACGCCGGACTTCACGAGTTCGAGCCGTTCACCGAGCCCGGGATACGCCGGCGCCACTGACGCACTCGATTCGCGCGACTCTGACACGGAAATTACCTCAGGAATTCGGGAATGTCGAGATCATCGTCATCGTCACCGTCGAAGGCGGGATCCGAAATCTGCGCCTCGACGGGCGGGTTCGACAGCACCTCGCCGAACTGGCCGGTAGCCGGGTTCTTCGATCCTGCCTCGCTCGCCGAACCGAATCCGCCGTAGCCTGATCCCGTATTAGCGGCCGCACCGGCACCGACAGCAGCAGCTCCGGCCGCTGGCTCAGCAACCTGGTCGAGGCTCTCGACGTGGCTGCCGCGGCGGCCACGCTCGGGCGAGACCACGGGAGCCGGGGTCTCGTCGTCGAATCCGGCCGCGATCACCGTGACGCGCACCTCGTCGCCGAGGGTGTCATCGATCACGGTACCGAAGATGATGTTTGCCTCTGGGTGCACGACATCCTGCACGAGGGTCGAAGCCTCGTAGATCTCACTCAGCGCGAGGTTTGACGAACCCTGGATCGAGAGCAGCACGCCGTGCGCGCCCTCGACGGAGGCCTCGAGCAGCGGCGACGCGACAGCAAGCTCTGCTGCCTTGATGGCGCGATCGGCGCCGCGAGCGGAACCAATGCCCATCAGCGCGGCTCCAGCGCCCTGCATCACGGATTTCACGTCGGCAAAGTCGAGGTTAATGAGGCCGGGGGTAGTGATCAGGTCAGTGATACCCGAAACACCCGCGAGCAACACCTGATCGGCTGCCGCAAACGCCTCGATCATGCTGATGCCCGGCTCGCTGATATCGAGGAGGCGGTCGTTCGGAACGACGATGAGCGTGTCGACGGCCTCGCGCAGGGTGTGCACACCCGAGTCGGCCTGTGCGGCGCGGCGCTTGCCCTCGAAGCTGAACGGCCGGGTCACAACGCCGATGGTCAGCGCACCGATCGACTTTGCAATGCGTGCCACCACAGGGGCAGCGCCGGTGCCGGTGCCGCCACCCTCGCCCGCGGTCACGAAGACCATATCCGCGCCAGCGAGGGCTTCTTCAATCTCTTCTGCGTGATCTTCGGCAGCTCGGCGACCGACCTCGGGATCAGCGCCAGCGCCCAGGCCCCTGGTCAGTTCGCGTCCCACGTCCAGCTTGACGTCAGCGTCGCTGAGCAGCAACGCCTGCGCATCGGTATTGACGGCGATGAATTCGACACCGCGCAACCCGAGCTCAATCATGCGGTTGACGGCGTTTACGCCGCCGCCGCCGACGCCGACGACCTTGATCACTGCAAGGTAGTTCTGGTTCGCTGACACGTGGTTCCTCCGCCCCTAACCTTCAACCTCTAGTTCAAGTTAAAAGTTAGTATTGCCGTATACATTTCCTGCGCCCAACCGTATGGTGCGCACGGGCATCGCCGGGCCAGACACGCCGCGACGCGGGCGAAAGTTCGCTGCGCGAACGCGAACTTCGGCCTCGCGGCTACTCGTAGACCGGGGCCTCGGTCGACGAAACATCAATGCGGGTGATGGGCTGGCCTGCGAGGGAGGTCAAAATCGATTGCAGCACGACGGCCTTTCGTCGGCTGTCGTCCGCCTCCCCCCAGAGCACGGTAATGCCGCTGTCAAGCGTGAAGGTGACATCCTGCGCACTCGTCGCCGTTGCGGTGGTGATCTGCTTGCGCAGATCAACGGGCATGTCACGCAGCGCGCGGGACGCGGATCGGAACGCCGCGGAACCCAGGTCGGTGAGCGCACCTTCTCCGGTCGGCACCCCCGCGGGGGCATCCTTCACGGAGCCGAGCAATACACCCGCTGCGTCATAGAGCGAAACGCCGTCGGCTCCCGGCACAGAGATCACGGGCACCCGCTCTTCAATCTTGACCACGAGCGTGTGCGGCGGCACGCGCTCGACGGCATAGCGCTGAATCAGAGGGAACGGCTCAAGTGCGCGGTGCACCTCAGCATCGTCAACGAGAGCAAGAGGCGTCCCGTCAAACCGATTGAGCGCTGCCTGCACAGCAGCGGCGTCCACGCTCTTCGCTCCAACCACCTGAACCTCGCGCACCGCCATGAGCGGTGTGAACACGCCAGCTCCGACGAACAGCATCAGCGCCGCAACGGCCGAGATCACAATGATCCACTGCCGTCTGCGCCCGCGAGACTCAGCCGAGAATCTCCGCCGCTCACGGCGCTCCTGTTGTTTCCGCTGCTTCGCCGCCTTCGCCAAGCGGCGCTCGGCGACACGCACTGCATCTTCGTCATCGCCTCGAAAGCGGTCGAGCACGGAAGACTTTCGCTGTTCAAGAGCACTCAAGTCGACGGTCGGGTGCTCGTCGGCGGGAGAGACCCCCTCGACGCTCGATCCGCGCGCTGCTCGCACGTCACTCAGATCAACCGTCGGAGCAAGCGGGGCATCATCTGCTGTGTCGTCAATTGCGTCGGCCTGCTGCGCATCCAAGGTCTCAGCCTCGTCACCGTCTGCCGTGCTCCCGGCAGGCGACGTGCGCCGCGTCGCCCGGCTCAGCCGGGCACGCCACACTGAGTCGTCGCCGAGTGCGTTCTCCGCTGCCTGCGCGCCTCGATCGCCGACTGGCGTCGCATTTTGGCCACGCGGAAGTGGCTCCGGCTCCGGGCGAGGCGGCTCAGCACCCCGGTCGAAACCGTTCGGGCGTTTCACCGCGCCTCTGGCTCGAACCGGCCGCGCAGCGCTTCGACCACCTGCGGAATGATGCGATACACCGTACCGCAGCTCATCGTCACCATCACGTCACCCGGTCGGGCAATACCCGCGAGATACGCGGCGGCATCTTCCCACTCAGGCACGTACGCCACGTGATCGGCGTCGACAAAGTCGTTCGACACAAGCGCGCCGGTCACCTCGGGCACGGGGTCCTCACGCGCACCGTCGACGGCGAGCACCACAGTGTGATCGGCTCCCCGTTCAAGCACCTCCGCGAACTCACGATGAAACATGCGCGTCCGGCTGTATAGGTGCGGTTGGTGAATGGCAATGAGTCGCCCCTCTCCGACCACCGCGCGCGCCGAGTCGAGCAGTGCCGCGACCTCGGTCGGATGATGCGCATAGTCGTCATAGACGCGCACTCCCCCTACCTCGGCGTGGAACTCGAAGCGCCGCTTCGTGCCGCCGAACTCTGCGATTGCGGCCAGCGCGGCCGCTGGCTCGAATCCGAGGCCGGTCAGCACGGCGAGCGCGCCGACGGCGTTCACCGCGTTGTGCGTACCGTACACAGCAAGCTGCGCGTCGTACCGCGCACCGTCGATCTCAACGGCGAACCGCACGGGACCGGAGTCATCAATGTCAACGATGCGGACGTCTGCGTCAGCGCCCACCCCGAAGGTGCGCACCGGTGCGTGATCGCCGCGCTGCCGCAGCGACGCCAATACCTCGCGCGCGCCGGGGTCGTCGACAGAGATCACAATCTGCTCACGGGCACCAGCCATGAAGTCGACGAACGCCTCCATGAATGCCTCACGCGAGCCGTAGAAATCAAGGTGTTCGGGGTCGACGTTCGTGACGAGCGCGACCGCCGTGTCATAGAGCAAGAAAGACTTGTCAGACTCGTCCGCTTCGATCACGAAGAGATCATCGGCCCCGGGTCCCGAACTCACGCCGAGAGACTCAATGATGCCGCCGTTCACGAACGACGGATCAGCACCGAGCCCGAGCAGTCCGGTCACGATCATGCCTGTCGACGTTGTCTTGCCGTGTGCCCCGGCGACGGAGACGACACGCTTGCCCCGGGCGAGCCACGCGAGCGCCTGCGAGCGATGCAACACGGGCAACCCGCGCTCGAGTGCCAGCTGATACTCCGGGTTGTCTGTCCAGAGTGCCCCGGTCACTACGAGCGTGTCGGCGTCACCAACGTTGGCAGCGTCGTGCCCAATGCTGACGCGAATACCAAGCTCAGTCAGTGCTTCGGTGGAGTAGTTTGCGCTGCGATCAGAGCCGGTCACTGTCACGCCGGCCTGGTGCATCATGCGCGCGATACCGCTCATGCCCGAGCCGCCGATACCGACGAAATGGACCTGCCCGAGTTCCTCGGGGATCTCCAGTTCGAGATCGGGATAAATCATGGCGCCTCCTCAGCACGAATCGACAGTCAAGCGTACCGCGAGTTACCGCAGCGCCTCCCGCACAAAGTCCAGCAGTCGCTCGGTCCCGTCGAGCGAACCAGCTGACCGCGCTCGTTCACCCATGTCACGCAAGCGAGCATCATCGGTGAGCAATGGAATGAGCGTCTGGCGCACCCACTCCGGCGTGAGATCCTGGTCAGCAACGAGCACGGCGCCGCCCGCCTCCACGACTCCAGCGGCATTGAACCGCTGTTCCCCATTGCCTACCGCGTACGGCACGAGCACTGCGGGAATGCCCAGACCAGCAAGCTCGCTGACCGTCGTTGACCCAGCGCGAGACACCGCAAGATCGCACGCTGCGAACGCGAGATCCATCCGGTCGCAGTAGGGAAGGACGATGTATCCGGGCACGCCCGGATCTTCGAGCTCGGTGAGCCCTCCCCAGACGTGCAACACCTGCAGGCCCGCATCGACGAGTTCGCGGGCGGAGCCCGAAATACCTCGGTTGAGCGCGCGGGCTCCGAGCGATCCGCCAGTGACGAGCAGCGTACGGCGGGCCGGGTCAAGCCCAAAGTGCGTGCGTGCGTCGGCGCGTAGCGCTGCGCGATCTAGACCGGTGATTTCGGGACGCAGCGGCATCCCGGTCACGCGGGCACCCGCGATGGGGGTGCCAGCGAACGTCACGGCGACGTGCGGCGTGCTCCGCGCCCCGAGACGGTTCGCCATGCCAGGCTTCGCGTTCGCCTCATGAATCACCACGGGGATGCCCTGCTTCGCTCCTGCACGATAGGCAGGAGCCGAGGCGTAGCCTCCGAAGCCGACGACGACGTCGATGTTCCGATCCACAATTAACGTGCGTCCCTGGCGCACGGCCCGGGCGAAGCGCGCCGGAAACCGGAGTGCCGCGAGGTTCGGCCTGCGTGGGAAGGGCAAGCGTTCAATGTGCACGAGTTCGTATCCGCGTTCTGGCACCAGGCGCGCCTCGAGCCCCTCACGGGTGCCGAGCACAACGATTGACGCGTCGGGCTCCTCTTGGCGGATCAGGTCAGCCAGCGCGATCAGTGGATTCACATGGCCGGCGGTTCCCCCGCCAGCGAGCAAGTAGTTCGTCATGCCTGTCCGATTTCTTCCTGATACTTCGCCGCATCGCGCGCGATTGAAATGACGACGCCGATCGCGACGAGACACGCGATGAGGGCAGTGCCGCCCGAGCTGATGAGCGGCAGCGGGACGCCGAGAACCGGAAGCACGCCCACCACCACACCGATGTTCACGAATGCCTGGCCCACGATCCAGACCAGAATGCCACCGACGACCGCCCGCGCGAATCGATCGCGAGCGCGCGTAATGAGGCGCAGCATGACGACGGTGAGCACGATGAACAACACGACGACGAGCATTGCCCCAATGAGGCCAAGCTCCTCGCCAATGATCGCAAAGATGTAGTCATTGTCGGCCGCGGGCAACCACGACCACTTCGCCTTCGAGTTACCGAGCCCCACGCCGAAGAAACCGCCGCCGGCGAGCGCCCAAAGGCCATGAGTGGCTTGCCAGTCGATGCCGCTGTAGTCATCGGTACCACCAGCGTGGCTGAGCAAGCGAGCCATTCGGTTCGGGCTCGAAATCACGAAGAATGCAACGGCGAGGGCCGCCCCGAGCGCAGTTACGCCCAGGGTCTTCCAACTGATTCCCCCGAAGAACATTGCGCCGAACACGAGGGCGGCCATGATGAGCACGGTGCCGAGGTCGCGACCGAGCAACACAACGCCGAGCGCGATCAGCGAGCCAGGGATGATGATCGGGATGAGCTCGTGACGCATCTGCCCGAGCAGCGGCTCCTTGCGCTGCAGCACGGCGCCCACCCACACCACGAGCGCGAGCTTCAAGGCCTCCGATGGCTGGGCCGTAATAGATCCGAGCTGAATCCAGTTGCGGTTGCCGTAAATTTCGACGCCGAGCGGGGTGAACACGAGTAGCTGCAACACGATGCCAACGAAGAAGAACACCCAGGCGTAACGCTTCCAGAACGCCACCGGCATCGCCGCGGCAACGAGCATCAGCGGGATGCCGATGACGGCGAAGATGACCTGCCGCCAGAAGCCGCCAAAGAACCCCTCGTCAGCGAGATACGACGTGATCGACGACGACGAAAGCACCATGATCAGGCCGAAGCCGACGAGCAGCAGCGTCACGGTGTAGAGAGCGACGACCGTGCGATCTGAGCCAGGGCGCAGCATGCCACCCAGGCGAATCAACGCCTGAACGGGCGCCCTGCCTGGCTCGCGTTCACCTGTGCGCGCAGCCATCACTCCAGCTCTCGAACGGCGGCCTGGAAGCGCCGGCCGCGGTCACCGTAGCCCGTGAACTGGTCGAGGGACGCAGCCGCTGGCGACAGCAGCACGGTGTCGCCCGCCTGCCCGATTTCGAGGGCGCGGGCAACTGCCGCGGGCATCACTCCGTCGACCCCGACGGCCGCGTGGTCGATCTCGACCACCGGTCGCTCGCCGAGGTGTTCACGGAGCGCAGCGAGCACCGGCTCACGGTCGATCCCGATCACGACAGCGCCGCGCAGGCGGATGGCGTGGGCGCGCACGAGCTCGTCAATGTCGACACCCTTGAGCTGCCCACCCAGTATCCATACCACGTCGTGCATGGCTCGCAGTGATGCGTCAGCCGCGTGCGCGTTCGTCGCCTTTGAGTCGTCGATCCACACGAGACCACGCACGTCGCCGAGCAACTGGGCGCGGTGCGGATCGGGCTGAAAGCTCAGAATCGCGCGGGCAATCTCTGCGGGCTCCACGCCGCGCGAGCGCGCGAGGGCGCTGGCAGCGAGCACATTTTGCACCATGTGCGGAGCCGCAAGACCACGCTCGGCGAGCTCGTCGACGGTCACGAGTTCGTAGGCTTCCGTGCCCCGCTCAGCATGGAAGCCGCGGTCGACGAGGATTCCCTCGACGATGCCGAATCCGCTCGGCGGCGGGGTGTCGAGACCGAAGCTGATGGCACGGGCGCCCTCGACTACATCAGCCTCCTCGACCATTCGCTCGGTGGCCGAGTCGGCGCGGTTATAGACGCACGCGACCTGCGTGTGCTCGTACACCTTCGCCTTCGCGGCACGGTACGCTTCTGCGCTCCCGTGCCAATCAAGATGGTCATCTGCGATGTTCAGGCAGGCGCTCGCATACGGAGAGATCTCGCCCAGTCGATCGAGCTGAAAACTCGACAGCTCGACCACGACGGCGTCGTACCCCTGCGGATCGCGCATCGCGTCGAGAATCGGTGTGCCGATGTTGCCTGCGGGCGTCACTCGCAACCCGCCAGCGGTCAGCATGTGCGCGGTGAGCTGCGTCGTCGTGGTCTTGCCGTTGGTGCCGGTGATGCAGATCCAGTCGGCGATCCGACCCGTCTTGTCTCGCAACCGCCATCCGAGCTCAATATCACCCCAGACCGTGATGCCCCGCCCCTTGGCCCACGTGGTGAGTGGGTGGTCCGGCCGGTATCCGGGTGAGACGACGACCAGTTCAGGATCAAACTCTTCGAGGTCGGCGAGTTGCGCTGCGTTGTCCGCCGCGGCGAACCGCTCGGCGCCGATGACGTCGAGCAGTTGTTCACGCTCCTCGTCGGGCGCGCCGTAAATCACGCGTACCCGTGACCCCAGCTCCACGAGCGTGTCGGCGACAGAAAATCCGGTGACGCCGAGTCCCAGCACAGCGACGCGCAGGCCAGTCCAGTCGTGGTGCCAACTGGTGAGCGCGTCGACACGGTCTGCGACGAGCTTTGCGTAAATTGCGGCCTCTGCGCCGGTGCCGTTCACGTCTGCTCCCATCACGGCTGCTGCAGCAACCATTCGCCGTAGAAGGCACCCACACCGGCAATCACGAAGAGTGCGGCAATAATCCAGAACCGCACCACCACAGTGACCTCGGCCCAACCCTTGAGCTCGAAGTGGTGATGAATGGGACTCATCAGGAAGATTCGCTTGCCATGCGTGACCTTGAAGTACAGCCGCTGCACGATCACAGAGCCGGTCTCGATGATGAAGAGCCCGCCGATCAAAATGAGGAGAACTTCGGTGCGGCTGAGAATCGCGAGGGCGGCGATCGCGCCGCCGATACCCATCGAACCGGTATCGCCCATGAAAACGTGAGCGGGGTTGGTGTTCCACCACAGAAACCCACCGACGCCGCCGAGGAAGGCCGCCGCAATCACCGCGAGATCCATCGGATCACGCACCTCGTAGCAGCCGGCCTCGGACGCAGTGCTGACGCAGCTCTGCGCTGCCTGCCAGAATCCGATGACGAGATACGCGCCGAACGCAAAGATTGCGGCGCCGGCCGCCAGGCCGTCCAAGCCGTCGGTGACGTTGACGGCGTTCGTCGTGGCCGTCACGATGACCATCACCCAAATGACAACGAGGCCGATGCCGATGATCGGACCGAAGGTCATGAAATCGAACGGGAGGTCCCTGAACACCGAGATGTGCGTCGACACGGGCGTGATACCTGCCGCGTTGGCGAACTGGATACCCAGCAGCGCGAACGACACCGCGATGACCACCTGGCCGACGATCTTCGCCCAGCCGCCGAGACCGGCCGAGGCCTGCTGGCGGGTCTTCATGAAGTCGTCGATGAAGCCGACGAGGCCAGCGCCCACAGCCATCAGAATGACGAGGAGGGCCGAAGGCGACGGCTGCTCCCCCATCACGAGCTTGCCGACGAAGTAGGCAATGACCGAACCGGAAAGGAAGATCAGGCCACCCATGGTGGGGGTGCCGCGTTTCACCTCGTGCTCTTTCGGGCCGTCGACGCGAATGGGCTGCCCCCACCGCAGACGGTTGAAGCCACGCACAAAGAGCGGCGTCAGCAGCAGCGAGTACAGCAGCGAAAAGCCACCCGCGATCAACAGCGCGATCATGCGTGCGCCTCCCCGAGCCGGTCGCCGAGTCGTTGCAGACCGGCGGCGTTCGACGACTTCACGAGCACTGTATCGTCAGGCTGGAGGGTCTCGCTCAGGTACTCGAACGCTTCGTCCTGGGTCTCGAAGAACTTACTCTCGCCATCCCAGGCGCCCTCGTTGATCGCGCTGATGTGCAGCTGCCGGGCTTCGGTCCCGACTACGACGAGCTCGGAAATACGCAGGCGCACGGCCTGCAGGCCGATGCGACGATGCTCTTCAATTGAATACTCACCGAGTTCGCTCATTGCGCCAAGCACGGCGACCGAGCGGCCGTTGGGTTTGCGAATCTGGGCGAGAGTCCGCAGCGCGGCGCTCATCGAATCGGGGCTCGCATTGTAGGCATCGTTAATGATGGTGATGCCGTCGCGACCGCCCAGCACCTCCATGCGGCCGGGGGCCGCGAGCGTCGCGGCTTCGAGCGTCTCGACGATTTCGCTGAGCGGCAACCCGAGCGCGCGGCCAATGGCGGCAGCGGCGAGAGCGTTCATCACGTGGTGTTCGCCCAGCACGTGGAAGCTGACGGGAAGCGATTCGCCATCTGCATGGATCGTGAAGCGAGTGTCGGTGGCCGACGATTCGATGTCGGTGGCGCGCACGTCGGCCGAGTCGCTCAGGCCGAACCAGTGCACCTGGGCGCGTGTCAGCTCCTGCATCTTCGCCACGCGCGGATCATCGCGGTTCAGTACCGCAATAGCGGTCTCGGGTAAGTCCCGCACCATTTCGCTCTTCGTGCGGAACGTGGTCTCTATCCCGCCGAACTCACCGGCGTGGGCGAGCCCTACGGTCAGCACGACGCCAATGTGCGGCGGGGCCATCGCGGTCAATCGGGCGATCTCGCCCTCGGCGCTCGCGCCCATCTCTGCGACGAGCGTGCGGGTATCGGCTGCAACCCGCAGCATCGTCAGCGGTCCGCCGACCTCGTTGTTGAATGATTTTGCCGAAGCGACGGTGGCACCGATACGCTCCGCCATCGCGGCGACGAGATTCTTCGTGGTTGTCTTGCCGTTCGAGCCGGTGATTCCGACGATCGTCAGGTTGCCCGCGTCGCGTACACGGCGAACGACCTCGGTCGCGAGGGCACCGAGCGCGACAGTGCTGTCGTCGACAACGATCTGCGCGACGCGGTCATCGACCTTGCGCTCGACGACCAGCGCTGCGGCACCGGCGTCAACCGCGCGGTCGGCAAAGTTGTGGCCGTCCGTCTCTTCTCCTTCGCGAGCGAAGAAGATCTGGCCGGGTGCGACCTCGCGGGAGTCCGTCTGCGACTCTCCAGCGACAATCGTCTCGGGCCCCGATCCGTCGGCCCCAGGAATCAAGCGACCGCGGATGGCGGTCGCGATTTCGGCCAGTGTTAGTGCAATCACGGGAGCAATCCTGCCTCGCGGAGGGCACCGCGCACTTCGTCACGCGCCGAGTACGGAAGAAACTGTCCGGCGACTTCTTGGTGATCCTCGTGTCCGGGACCGGCATACAGAATAACGTCACCGGGACCCGCCAGTGAAATAGCGCGGCGAACCGCGGCGCGCGGGTCTGCCTCCTCGATGACCTCGGCGTGGTTGGCCGAGCGCGCGCCCGCGAGCAGTTGCGCGCGAATCGCCTCCGGGGGTTCTGAGCGCGGGTGGTAGTCGCAAATAATGACGGTGTCTGCACCCGCCCCCGCGATCCTGCCCATTTCTTCACGCTTCGTCGTGTCGCGATCGCCGTCGGCGCCAAACATAAAAATGATCTTGCCGGGCGCGACCTCGCCGAGAGCGTCAAGCATCGCCTCAAATGCGCCGGGCGTGTGACCGTAATCGACGTAGAAGCGGGGTCCAGCGCTGCCCGGCTCGGTGATCTGCTCGAGCCGTCCGGGAATGAACACCGGAATACGTCCGCGATCGAGCCCGGCCGACACCTGATCCAGAGAGATACCGGCCTCGTGCAGCATGATGAGCGAGAGCGCAGCGTTCTCTGCCATGAACTTGCCGAACAGCGGAACGCTGCCTCGGAAGTGCGCGCCAGCGGGCCCCTGCAACACGAACGATACCCCGTCGAGCCCCTGATGCGTCACTGCGAGGTGCCAATCGGCGCCCTGCCCGTACTCCGTTGCGAGACGGGTAACGGGAATGCGCGACTCGCGCGCAATGCGCTGACCCCAGGAAGAATCAACCACGACGACACCGCGCTCTGCGTGCTCTGGCGCGAACAACGCGAGCTTCGCGGCGAAGTACGTTTCGAGGTCCCCGAACTCGTCGAGATGATCCTGCGAGAAGTTGTTGAACGCCACCACGTCGAAGTGCAGACCGTCCAGACGATGGCGCACGACCGCTTGAGCGGAGACCTCGATGGCAACACCCTCAACGCCGACCTCGGCCATGCGCGCGAGCAGACCGTGCAACTCTGAGGCCTCGGGGCTCGTGAGGTTGCTCACAATCACCTCGTCGCCGATGCGGCGCTCGGCGGTAGAGCTCAGCCCCGCGGTGATGCCGGCGGCCCGCAGCAGCTCGGCGATGATGTAAACGATGCTCGTCTTGCCGTTCGTCCCTGTGACTCCGAACGTCTTCGCGGTGAAGTCGGCGGTGCCGTACACGACAGATGCGACATCGCCGAGGATCTCGCGGGGGTGCTTCTCAGACACGAGTACCGGAAGGGCAACGCCCGCCTCTGCGGCGATCCGTTCACCGGCGGCATCGGTCAGCATGGCAACCGCGCCGAGCGCGGCCGCCTGCGCCGCGAAATCCGCGCCGTGGCGCTTCGCACCTGGCACGCCGAAGTACAGATCTCCTGGGCGCACATCGCGAGAGTCCAGAGACACACCGGTGGCAGACAGGCCCGGGGGAACCGCGGCCGCGCGCACTGCGAACCGCTCGACGAGCACATCAAGCGGAACGGGAACGGGCTGGTGCGGGCGAATGCTCAAGGCATCTCCGGTACTCACGACTGTGGGCCTCCTGGGCGTGTTTAGTATTCGGTGGGGAGCGGCTGGAACTCCCCCGTGGACGGCGGTATGTGGAATGTGCGGATCGTCGCTTCCGCGACTGACCGGAATGCGGTGAGCGCTGCGACGCCGCCATCTCCCGACGTCGGGAACGCAATCGATGCTACCGCGACGTACTGGGGATCGTCGGCCGGGAAGATCCCCGCGAACGAGTGCACGTAGTCGGTGCGATAGAGCCCGGTCGCCGGGTCGACCTGCTCGGCGGTACCGGTCTTCCCGGCGATGCGGTAACCGGGAATCGCGATGAGGTCCTTGAACCAACCCTCGGTGGTCACCGTTTCGAGCATCGCCATGACCTCTGCGGAGGTCTCCTTCGAGACGGCCTTCACCTTGTCGCCGTGGTCGGGAGTCGTTTTCGTGCCGTCGGCGGCAACGCAGTCTTTCACGATGCTCGGCGGCACGCGCACACCCTGATTCGCGATCGTCTGGTAGACCCCAGCGGTCTGCACAACCGTTGACGACAGCCCCTGGCCGAACATCGTGTTGTACGAGGTCTGGCGGTCCCACTGGTCCGGCGGGTACAGCAAGCCGGCATCTTCTGCGGGCATGCCAGCTTCCGTCGCCGTGCCGATGCCGAACTTCCGCAGGTAGTCGTAGCGAACCTCGGGGCTGAGCTGGTTGCCGAGCATCGACGTGCCGACGTTGGACGACTGGGTGAGGATACCCGTGAGCGTCCACGGCATATCGGGGTGGTTGAACGCGTCACCGAACCGCACGCCCGGCTCCGGCTCAAGGTAATCGGGGGTCAGATTCTGCGACAGCGGCGTCGACACCCCTTGATCAATGAGCGCAGATGCCGTGATGGTCTTGAAGGTCGAGCCGGGCTCGTAGGGCGATGTGAAGGATCGCGCTTCGCGCTTGGCGGGGTCAGACGCGTCCACATCATTGGGGTCGACCGAACCGTCCTCGGCAACGGCGACGAGTTCGCCGGTCTTGGCGTTTATCACGGTCAGGTATCCGTAGGCGGCGCCCACAGACTGCACCTGCTGATTAATGGCCTGCTGCGCCTCCCACTGCAGGTCGCGGTCGATGGTGAGTTCAACGGTGCCGCCGTCTTTCACCTTGCGCGTGACAACGACACTGCCGGGAAGTGGCACGCCGTCTTCGCTGCGCTCGTAGGTCTCGGTGCCGTCGACGCCGGTGAGGCACGTGTCTTGCGACAGTTCAACGCCGGCCTGCGGCACGTCGTCTTGCCCGGAGAAGCCGATGATGTTGCCGCCGACGGCGCCGTTCGGGTATGTGCGCGTGTGCTTGCTCTCGAACGTGAGCCACGGGATCTCGAGCGCTTTCAGCGCGTTGAGCTGAGTCAGGTCGATCGAGCGCTTGACGTACGCGAAGTCGGACTTCGGATTGTCTGCGAGCGCGTCGTCGACCAGCTTTTGAATGTCTTCGGCGCTCTGGCCGGTGATCTCGCCGATCTCGCCGAACGCCTGCTTCGCGGTCACCTCTACAGTTCCCACCCCGCGGTCGAGGTCGGCTCGATAGAAGACTCCCTTATTCAGCTTCGTGTTTTTCGGAGAGAGCTGCACGTCGTAGCGCTCATCCGTCGTGGCGAGCACCTCGCCGTCGCGGTCGACGATGTCGCCGCGCACGCTCGGAATCGCGACGGGCACCGCGCGCTTGTCTTTGGCGTCCTCGTTCAGCGCGGCGGCCGACACAACCTGCACATCAACGAGCCGAACCAGGAAGACGATCGAGGCGATAATGATGATGCCGAGCGCGATAGCTCGGCGCAGCGACGAGCCGCGCAAACTGATCATCCGATTCCTCCCGGAGCTTCGCAGCCGCCTAGTGCGTGTCGGGGGCCGGCAGCTTGCCCGTCCACCGTACCGGCGGTTTCATGTCTGCGGCCTGAGCCCCCGCGGCCTGTCCGGTGTTCCGCGGCACCAACAGGCCAGCGGCGTCGACGACGGGCATGCTCTCGAGGGTCGCGTTGGGAATCAGGTTGCCCGAGGCTGCCGTGGTCTCCGACTGCAACGCGCCGAGCACGGCGCCGTCGCTGAGCCTCAGTGTCGCCGGTCGCGAGTTCTGCACCATGCCGAGAGCCGCGGCATTTTCCGCGAGGTTCTGAGGCGATGCGAGCTTGTCGACGTTTTGTGACAGCACACGTTCCACGCGCCCGAGGTCGCGCTGCTCGACCTCGAGGGCGCGAGACTCGTACGCGCCCTGCGAGATCGCGATGCTGAGCCCGAGCTGAGTCGCGAAAATCGCGAGTACGACGCCGACCGCGATGAGCGCCCCCATCAGAGGGCTGCGCTTCGCGCGCTGCGCCGGTCGCGCGTTCGGGACCGGGCGCAGGTGACGGTCGGGCTGCGAGACATCAGGCAGGCCCGCGGGCGCTCCCCGAAGCGCCGATGCGTCAAAATTCATCGGAAGCGTGGTGCTCATCGCACGTCCCTCACTCGTTCGGCGGCGCGGAGCCGCACAGGGATCGCCCGCGGATTGCGGGCGCGTTCAGCATCGTCAGCGAGTTCGGCGCCGCGGGTCAGCAGGCGGAACTCGGGGCGGTGCTCGGGAAGCTCGACTGGCAAGCCAGCCGGGGCAGTCGAAGCGACGCGGCGCGCGAATTCACGCTTCACGAAGCGATCTTCGAGCGATTGGTACGACATGATGACGGCGCGGCCGTCGACCTTCAGTAGATCGAGCGCCGCCGGAATCGCGCGTTCAAGAACGGCCAGCTCAGCGTTGACCTCGATACGCAGGGCCTGAAAGACGCGCTTGGCCGGGTGCCGCTGATCGCGCACGGCGGCCGGCGTCGCCGTTTGCAGCACGTCGACGAGCTGACCGCTGCGCAGAATTGGCTCCTCGGCGCGGGCGGCGACAATAGCGCGAGCGTATCGCCCGGCCAGCGGTTCCTCGCCGTAGCGCTCGAAGATGGCCCGCAGGCGCCCTTCGGGTGCGACCGCAATCACATCCGCTGCCGTCTCACCGCTGCTCTGGTCCATGCGCATGTCGAGCGGCGCGTCTTTCGCGTAGGCAAATCCGCGGTCTGCCTCGTCGAGCTGCAACGATGACACGCCGAGGTCAAAGAGCACACCATCGATGCGCGAGAAACCGCTCTCGGTGACGGCGCGTTCGATGTCGTCGTAGACCGCGTGCACGCGAATGGCGCGGTCGCCGAAGCGGGCCAGGCGCGATCCGGCGAGTTCAAGCGCCTCGGTATCGCGGTCAAGACCAATGATCGTGAGATTCGGGAACCGCTCAAGCAGCGCCTCGCTGTGACCCCCCATGCCGAGAGTCGCATCAACGATCACCGGGGTTTCGCCCAGGGCAACCGCCTCCGCCACCGGCGCGAGCAGTTCGATGCAGCGTTCGAGCAGCACTGGCGTGTGCAGGGCGCTCGGATCGCGTGAGTTGTCGTGTGTCATAGGGATACCGGGCTAGAACATGCCCGGAATCACCTCCTCCTCGATTTCGGAGAACGCTGCTTCCTGCGCCGCCAGGTAGGTCTGCCAAGCTTCCGCATCCCAGATCTCCGCGCGCGAACCAGCGCCAATGACGGCGAGTTCACGGTCGAGCCCCGCGTATTCGCGGAGGTTCTGCGGGATGGTGATGCGGCTCTGCTTGTCGGGTGTTTCGGGGTGCGCCCCGGAAAGAAAAACGCGGAGGTAGTTGCGTGCCTGCTTCGAAGCGAGCGGAGCGTGACGCACGCGGTCGTGCATCTCGGCGAACTCGGTCTCGCTGAACACGTAGAGGCAGCGCTCCTGGCCGCGGGTGATCACGAGGCCGTCGGCGAGTTCGTCACGGAACTTCGAGGGGAGGATCAGCCGACCCTTTTCGTCGAGTCGCGGCGTGAAGGTGCCCAGAAACAATGGGACCTCCTTTCGCTGACTCGTCCCCGAATCCCAGTTTACTCCACTTTCCTCCACTTCACTGGACGCGGACACCACTTTATTCCCGCTTCGGCCACATTTCGCATGATTGCGGGAGCGATTGACGTGTCCGATCGGGAGAGCCAGCGCCCTGGCCGCCTCAGTGCGCGACCGACCCAGTGCACCACTTCCCCGCGTTGATGCGGATTTCAGCCCGCCATGACCACCGTGGGCTCCCAGGTGGAGCAAAGTGGAGCGAGTTTGAAGTGAAACTGCGTCTCTCCCACGAAGGTGTGCAGTAAAGCGAATTCGCTGTGAACTACGCGCACAAAAAAGGCGCCGAGCGAAACGCTCGACGCCTGTCTATTCAGGGGGTGTAGATGGGAGGGTTACCGCTCTCCACCCATTCGCTGGTCCCAGCGGCGCTCCATGCGCTCACTAAATGATTCGCGCGGTGCACGAGAGGACTTGGGATCTGAGCCGGCTGACGTGATGTCTTCAACGGTGAGGGTGTCAGCGGAGCGACGCGACAGCATCAGCATGACGCCGCCGAGCATCACTGCGAAAGCGATGAGGCCCAGCCACAGCTGCTGCGCGGCCACGCCCGCGACGAGCACACCGATACCGATGACGACCACAACGATACCGAGCACCAGCGACCGGAGATTGAGGCGGCGATGCTGCGAGGGACCCGCCTGCATCACGTCTGCTTCGCTCTGGTAGAAGCCGCGCTCCATCTCGTCAAGCAACCGCTGTTCGTGTTCTGACAGCGCCATGACGACCTCCCGGCTCAGTGAAAACTATATACACGTCAGTCTACGACCCGTTGCCGTGAGTAGGCTAGGCGCGTGGAAGAAACGACGCGACTCGCAGGCCTCGTACAGGAGCGCATCAGCGACATTCTCGATCAGCATCGCAGCCAGGTTGAGCCGCTCGGCACCGATATTCTGCCTCTGCTCGACGAGGCCGAGCGCTTCCTCTCCGGAGGCAAGCGGTTCCGCGCGCAGTTCGCTGTGCTTGGTTTTCGGTCGGTGCGTGAACTTGACCTCACCGACAGCGTCGAGGGCTTGGGTGACGCGGTGCTTGATGCCGCCTGTGCACTCGAGTTCTTTCACGCCGCGGCACTCATTCACGATGACATCATCGACCGCTCCGACACTCGCCGCGGGCGCCCGGCTACGCACCGCGCGTTCGAACGTATCCACGCCGATGGCCAGTGGATGGGTTCGTCCGAGCACTTCGGTGTCGCTGGAGCAATTTTGCTCGGCGACCTTTTGCAGTCTTGGGCAGACGAGCTCATGCACGCAGCATGCTCAGCAATCGCGGACACCGATGCGGCGCAGTCGGCCCGCACGCACTTCAATCGCATGCGCAGCGAGGTAGCGCTTGGCCAGTATCTCGACGTGCTCGAAGAACAACAGCCGGTGTTCGCGGCGCACGACGTCCAGCTCGAACGCTCTACACGCGTACTCGTCTACAAATCGGCAAAGTACAGCGTCGAAGCGCCCCTGCTTATTGGCGCAGCGCTCGCGGGCGCAGACGATCAGCAAGAGCAGGCACTGCGCAATTACGGACTGCCGATCGGGGTCGCGTTTCAGCTCCGCGACGACCTGCTCGGCGTCTTCGGAGATGCTTCGGTGACCGGCAAGCCCACCGGAGACGACCTCGTTGAGGGCAAGCGAACTGTACTCGTGACGCTTGCGCGCGAGAACCTGCCCAACACGCAGCGACGCATCTTCGACGACCTACTCGGCAACGATCTCGATGGCGAGCAGGTCGCCATCTTGCAGCGCACCATCCGCGAAAGTGGCGCAGTTGATCAGGTCGAAGCGATGATCGCGCGGAATGTCGAACGCGCAATCTCGTCTCTCAGCGGGTCTCCGCTGCGGCGCGACGCGAGTGACGCGCTCACACGCTTGGCGGATCGCGCCTCTCGCCGCGATTTCTAATCGCTTTTGGCGGTGCCCAGCGTCGCCCTCGAGGCCGATCGGGCACTGCTCTTAGAACGCGAGTGCTTGTGTGGCGCGGCGCACCGCGCTCTTCTGGCCACGCTGCAGCATGTCGACCGGGCGCTCTCCCAGCTCATCATTCAGCGACAACATCCAGACCACGGCCTGTTCTTCCGTAAGCCCCGCATCGTGGAGCGCGAGCAGCGTTCCTCGCAGCGGAGGCAACGGCTCATCACCCTGCAGAAACTCTGCGGGAACTCGCAGCGATCCCTGCACGCGCACGGACGCGAGGTGGTGATCCTCAATGAGTCGATGCACGCGTCCGGGGGTGACGCCCAGGCGGTCAACTAGCTCGGCGACGCTCAGCATCGGTGCGGTGTTCAACGGGTTGCTCTCAGCGGAGGTGTTCTCTGGCACGGGTCCACTCTGCCAGCGGCCTGGCGAGAGCGCAATCTCTCCACACTCGGCGCGCATCCCGGGCTGGGAACTGAATCTTCCGTAGACTTTCGGGGTGACCACTGTGCCCACAGACCCGCTCATCGGGCAAACGCTCGACGGACGATACGCGATCCGGTCGCGCATTGCCCGTGGCGGTATGGCCATGGTCTACCTCGCTACCGATCTGCGCCTTGAGCGCCGTGTCGCCGTCAAAGTGATGCACGAGCACCTTGCGGAAGACGAGAACTTCACCCGTCGCTTTGAACAGGAGGCGCGCAGCGCTGCGCGGCTGTCGCACCCGAACCTGGTGAACGTGTTTGACCAGGGGCACGACCTTGGCCGCACGTACCTCGTGATGGAGTACCTGCCGAGCATCACACTGCGAGAGCTGTTGAAGCAGCAGCGACACCTCACCGCCGAGCAGTCCCTGGAGATCGGTGACGCGGTACTCGCCGGCCTCGCGGCTGCTCACGGCGCCGACATCGTGCACCGCGACCTCAAGCCCGAAAATGTGATGCTCGCCGACGACGGCCGCATCAAGCTCGGCGATTTCGGCCTGGCTCGGGCGGTGAGCGCGAACACGACTACCGGCCAAGCGCTGCTCGGCACCATCGCCTATCTCTCCCCCGAGCTGGTCACCCGCGGCGTCGCCGACGCGCGCAGCGACATTTACGCGTTCGGCATCATGCTCTACGAAATGCTGACGGGAACGCAGCCGTTCGTCGGCGAACAGCCCATGCAGATCGCATATCAGCACGCGCACTCAGATGTACCCGCGCCGTCGCTCAAGAGTAGCGAGGCGAGCCCCGCGCTCGACGATCTCGTGCTGTGGACAACGCGGCGCGAGCCCGACGACCGGCCCCGAGATGCAAGCGAGGCGCTCGCATCCCTTCGCGCGATCACGCGCGGCGAAGCGCCCGCTGGCGCCACACGAGTACTTCCACGCGTGACTGACGAGGGCCAGCCCACGCCCTCAACGTCGGTGCTGGATCCCGCGCAGCAGTGGGCTGTGAGTGCGGGTGACGCCTCGGCCACAACGGTCGCCCCTGAGATCAGCGACGCTCCAGCCACCACTCCGCCCGCGACCTCGATCGATCGCGCCGGCACCGCGGCGAGCGTTCGCCGCCGCCGCGGTCGGCTCGTGGCGCTCGTCGTCATCGTATTGATCGCCGCTGCCGGAGGGCTCGGCTGGTGGTTCGGTCAGGGGCCCGGGTCGCAGGTCAGCGTGCCAGAGGTGGCTGGCCAAGAGATCGCTGCTGCACAGGCCGCACTCGAGGAGCGTTCGCTGGTCGCCGCTGTCACGGAGTGCTCAAGCCTCGACTTCCCCGCGGGGCAGGCATCGAAGACAGACCCAGAACCAGGCACACGCGTCGACCGTGGCACGACGGTACAGCTCTGCCAGTCGACGGGGCCGCAGGCGATGCCAGTACCGACGCTGGTCGGACTGTCGCTTGACGATGCGAAAGCCGCAATCACACATGCTCGCTTCACGGTTGGCGACGTGGTTGAGAAGCGCTTCTCCGACGACCAGCCCGACACCGTGCTCGCGGCGCTTGGCAGCAACGGCGACGCGCTCGGCGACACCTACCCGGAACAGGGCACTGTCGACCTCATCGTGTCGGCGGGCGCCGTGCCAGACGTAGTCGGGCTCACAGCCGACGCTGCCACGAAGCGCCTCGCCGACAGCTCGCTGACCGTCGATCCATCACTCGGAAGCGAGTCGCACAGCGATGACGTTGAGAAGGGCTCGGTCATTGCGATGCTGCCGCAGAGTGATCCGATGCGTCCGGGCGATACCGTCGGCCTCGAGATATCCCTCGGACCAGAGCTCTTCCCCGTGCCCGATGTCGCGAATATGGGCTTGCAGGAGGCAATGGACACGCTGACCGCCGCTGGGTTTACCCCGACGACGCTCGTGCCCGACGCACTCCGCAGCTTCGCGAAGGCCACTGGAACAGATCCCGCCGCCGGGCAAGAGGTTCCGGCTGGCACCGAGATCAGGGTACGCAGCACAATATCGCTCTAACGAGCCGTGGGGCAACTCCCGCGATGCAGTCGCGCGAGCTGCCCCACAGGCAGGTGGGCCCGCGGGCCGCGCTTGAGCGGCCCGCAAGCGCCACTATGAGATCTTCTTGAGCTCCTCGGCGACCTGGAACGCGAGCTCCAGCGACTGCATGTGGTTCAGTCGCGGGTCGCAGACCGATTCGTAACGCGTTGCGAGCGTTGCCTCATCGATGTTCTCCGAGCCGCCGAGGCACTCGGTGACGTCGTCGCCCGTGAGCTCGATGTGAATGCCTCCGGGGTTCGTGCCGACCTCGCGGTGCGCCTCGAAGAAGCCGCGCAGCTCGTCCATGACGTCGTCGAAGCGGCGCGTCTTGTACCCGGTTGCGGTGGTCATGCCATTGCCGTGCATCGGGTCAGTGACCCAGAGCGGCGTCGCGCCTGCGTCGCGCACCCCGGCAAGCAGGCCGGGCAACACGTCGCGAATCTTTCCCGCGCCCATCCGCGTAATGAACGTCAGGCGGCCCGGCTCGCGCTCGGGGTCGAGCTTGTCAATGAGGCGGAGCGCGTCGTCGACGGAAGCCGTGGGGCCGAGCTTCACGCCGATCGGATTGCGCACGTGCGACAGGAACTCGACGTGTGCGCCGTCGAGATCACGGGTGCGCTCGCCGATCCAGAGCATGTGCCCCGAGGTGTCGTACAGCTCACCCGTCCGCGAATCGACTCGCGTGAGCGGACGCTCGTAGTCGAGCAGCAGCGCCTCGTGGCTGACGTAGAACTCGGTCTGCGTCAGCGCCGCGTTATCGACGCCGCAGGCAGCCATGAACTTCAGAGCACGATCGATTTCGCCCGCGAGCGATTCGTAGCGCTGGTTCGCGGGGTTCGAGACGAAGCCCTGATTCCAGGCGTGCACCTGACGCAGATCGGCGAAGCCGCCCTGCGTGAACGCACGAATGAGGTTGAGGGTCGACGCAGACACGTGGTAGCCCTGCACCAGGCGCGACGGGTCAGCCGTGCGCGTTTCGGTCGTAAAGTCGTAGCCATTGACGAGGTCGCCGCGGTACGCCGGGAGCGTCACTCCGTCGCGCGTCTCATCGTTGCTTGACCGAGGCTTGGCGAACTGCCCGGCCATGCGGCCGACCTTGATCACGGGCATCGAGGCACCGTAGGTCAGCACCACAGCCATCTGCAGCAGCGTCTTCACGCGGTCGCGAATCTTGTCGGCGGTCGCGGCCGTGAACGTCTCGGCACAATCGCCCCCCTGCAGCAGGAAGGCCTCGCCGCGCGCGGCAGCAGCGAGTCGCGCGCGCAGTTGATCGGCTTCACCGGCGAACACGAGCGGCGGCTGCGATTCAAGCTCGCGCCTCGCCGACGTCACCGCTTCGGGATCCGGCCAGACCGGCTGCTGCTTGGCCTCGAGCGCCTGATAGGCGTCGAGCTCCGCGAACGCTCGTTCGGCAGCAGTCTCGTGAATCTGGCTCGTCATGTCGATCCCTTGCATGAAAGTGGTCGTGAAAAGTAGGTACAGAAAGGCCGCGACCAGCGGCCGCGACCCTGTCAGCCTAGTGCCTCACGGAGTCAAGCTCGTGTTGAGCGCCGACGCCCGCAGCGAACGCAGACGCCGCTAGCGGTTGCGCACGCTCGACGCGTACACATCAACGTACGTCTGCCCACTGAGTTTCTGAATCTCGAGCATGATCTCATCGGTCACGCTGCGCAGCACGAACCTGTCCGCGCTCATGCCAGAGAACCGGCTGAAATCGAGCGGCTTACCGACGACGGTGCCGATGCGTCGAATCTTCGGAATCTTGGCGCCAATGGGCATTGCCTTCTCAGTGTCGATCATCACGATTGGCACAACGACCGCTCCCGATTCAACGACGAGGCGTGCCACACCGGTGCGACCGCGATAGAGGCGCGCATCGGGGCTGCGCGTGCCCTCGGGGTAAATTCCGAGCACGTCGCCGCGATCTAGCACCCCGAGACCAGTATTCAGCGAGGCCTCCGACGCTTTGCCGCCCGAGCGATCAATAGGAAGCTGACCCACCGCGGTCATGAACGACTTCACGAGCCAGCCACGCAGGCCTTTCCCCGTGAAATAGTCGCTCTTCGCAAGAAAGTACACGCGCCGGTCGATCATCGACGGCATGAAGAAGGAATCGATCACCGAGAGGTGATTTCCTACAAGGATCACGGGTCCGGTCGTCGGAATGTTTTCGGCACCCTCCACCCACGGGCGGAAGATCGTTTTTAAGATCGGCCCGATGATCAGGTGTTTAAAAATCCAGTAGAGCACAGCCCACGATTCCTCTCGACTGAGAACACCCTACCCGAGGCGGGGGTGCCAAGCGGGTATGCATATAGGCTTGCAGAACTAGGTGCGACGCTGAACTCTGTGTCGCGTACGACGGATACATGAGTATCGAAGGAGCTGCCGTGAATCAGTCCGAGACCCCGATCCTTGTTCCGCCGGTGCCGGAAGACAACATCACGGACCTCCTGGAACAGCGCGTGCAAGCGACGCCGGATCGCCCGCTGTTCTCCGTGCCTGACGGTGAGGGCTGGCGCGACATCAGCGCGAGCGCGTTCCGCGCCGATGTCATCGCAATTGCGAAGGGCTTTGCGGCAACCGGGGTCGAGCCGGGCGATCGCGTGGCGCTCATGTGCAAGACCAGCTACCAGTGGACGCTCATCGACTTCGCGCTGCACTACGCGGGTGCCGTCATGGTGCCAGTGTACGAGACCTCTTCGCCGCTTCAGTTGCACTGGGTCCTCGAAGATTCCGGCGCACGGGGCATGATCTCTGAGTCTCCCGACATCGCGGCACGCTTTGACGAGGTCAGAGACGACCTCCCCGCGGTGGCATTGACCTGGCGGCTCGATCAGGGCGCACTCGATGATCTTCGTACGCGCGGCGCCGAGGTCGCAGACAGCGAGATCGAGCGTCGCCGTGGACTCGCCGTTGGATCAGACATCGCGACACTGATCTACACCTCGGGTTCAACGGGAAGGCCAAAGGGGTGCGTGCTCACCCACTCGAACTTCGTCGACCTCTCGCGCAACGCATCTGCCGCACTGTCAGAGGTCGTGCAGCAGCAGGGGGCCTCGACCCTGCTGTTCGTGACGCTCGCCCACGTGTTCGCGCGATTCATCTCGGTGATGTCGGTCAACGCCGGCGTGCGGGTCGGACATCAGGCCGACACGAGCCAGCTGTTGCCGGCGCTCGGTTCATTCAAACCGAGCTTTCTGCTCGCCGTGCCGCGCGTATTTGAGAAGGTCTACAACTCGGCCGAGCAAAAGACCGAAGCTGAGGGCAAGGGCAAGATCTTCCGCGCCGCATCCAAGGTCGCCGTCGCGCACTCTGAAGCGCTCGACGCGGGCAAGGTGCCGTTCATGCTCGCACTGAAGTTCCGCGTCTTCGACAAGCTCGTGTACAGCAAGCTTCGCGAGCGTCTCGGCGGCAACGTGCAGTTCGCAGTCTCAGGGTCCGCTCCGCTCAGCCACTTCCTGGGTCACTTCTACCGGAGCCTCGGCGTCAAGATCCTTGAGGGGTATGGCCTCACGGAGACGACCGCCCCGGTGACTGTGAATCTGCCGCAGCGGTTCAAGATCGGCACCGTGGGCCCTGCGCTGCCCGGCCACACCGTGCGCATCGCTGAAGACGGCGAGATCGAGGTCAAGGGCATCGACATCTTCAAGGAGTACTGGAACAACCCGGAGGCGACTCGGCAGGCGTTCACCGATGACGGCTTCTTCCGTACCGGGGATCTCGGTTCACTCGACTCTGACGGCTACCTGTCGATCACCGGACGCAAGAAAGAAATCATCGTCACCGCCGGCGGAAAGAATGTCGCGCCCGCGGCCCTTGAAGACCCGATCCGGTCGAACACCATCATTGGTCAGGTCGTGGTCGTTGGCGACCAGAAACCGTTCATTTCGGCGCTTGTGACGCTCGACCCGGAGATGCTTCCGGCGTGGCTCAAAAACAACGGTGAAGATCCCGGCATGACTCTCGAAGAGGCTGCGATTCACCCGAAGGTGCTGGCAGAGGTGCAGAGCGCCATTGACGCGGGCAACAAGTACGTCTCGCGCGCTGAGTCGATCCGCAAGTTCGTGATCCTCCCGACGGAGTTCATTGAGGCGAACGGGCATCTGACGCCGAAAATGAGCATCCGGCGCGACAATATTCTGCGGGACTTCGCGGGCGAGATCGCCAATCTCTACGGCGAGAACCCGCAGACCGAGACCGTGACTGTTCGCCGTTAAAACCAGCTCGACGTGCGTATCTGACGCATCGCCTCGCCGCGGGACTCGCGGTCGAGGCGAGACAGGTACAGCTTGCCATCGAGGTGATCGCACTCGTGCTGCAGCGCCTGCGCCATGAGACCCTCGCCCGAGATCTCGATCTCGTTCCCGTCGAGGTCGATGCCGCGCACGGTAGCGCGGGGGTAACGCAGCACATCGAACCAGAGCTCCGGCACGGAGAGGCAGCCCTCGCCGGTGAGCACCGGCTCCCCCGCGAGCTCAACGATCTCCGGGTTCAACACGTAACTGACCTCGCCGTCGATGTTGAGGCTGAACGCGCGCAGCGTGTGACCGATTTGCGTCGAGGCGAGGCCGGCCCGACCGTCCATATCGACCGTGTCGACGAGGTCTTGCACGAGTGCCCGTACGCCCTCGTCGATCTCCGTCACGGGGTCGCACACAGTGCGGAGCACGGGATCGCCAAAGACCCTGATTTCTCGAATCGCCATGACACACGAGCCTAGTGCCTCGCTGCGTCCAAGTAGGCGCAGCGAGGCACTCAGCTGTTCAGGGGTATACCCTAACTCCCGGCGATAACGGCGATCAGGTCACCCGATTCGAGCCCGCGAGTACCCGCGAACACGATCCGCTCGACGCGGCCTGAAACCGGCGCCGTGATAGCGGCCTCCATCTTCATCGCTTCGATGGACGCGACCGGCTGGCCAGCCTCGACCGTGTCACCCACCTCGACTTTGACCGTCACGGTGCCCGAGAACGGCGCGGAGACGTGCCCCGGAACCGTACGGTCAGCCTTCTCGGCGAGCACCGCCTCGACCTTCACAGATTCGTCCTTCACGAATACCTGACGGAGTTGCCCGTTGACACGCACCATCACGGTGCGCACGCCCTTCGGGTCGGCTTCACCGATCGCTTCGAGCCCCACGTACAGGCGTACACCACGCGAGAGATCAATCGCGTGCTCGTGCCCGGACTCAAGCCCGTAGAGGTAGTCCGTGGTGTCGAGCACCGAAACGTCACCGAACTGATCACGCGCATCCAGGAACAGGCGGGTGGGATGCGGAAACAGGAGTCGGTTCAGCGTGTGCCGGCGCTCATCGCTCGAACCGTCGAGCCGGGCTTGATCGTCAGCTGACACCGGGGCGACGTCGATGTTCACCGTGCGCCCAGCGAGCACCTTCGATCGGAATGGCTCCGGCCAGCCTCCGGGGATCTCCCCCAGCTCCCCCGCGAGGAAGCCGACGACCGAATCAGGAATGTCGTACTTCTCGGGGTGGGCTTCAAAATCAGCAGGGTCCGCGTCCACGGCCGATAGGTGCAGCGCGAGGTCACCAACGACCTTCGACGACGGCGTCACCTTCGGAATTCGGCCAAGAATTCGATCGGCAGCGGCGTACAGATCTTCGATCTTCTCGAAATTGTCGGCGAGACCCAGCGCGATCGCTTGCTGGCGCAGGTTGGAAAGCTGACCACCCGGAATCTCGTGCGTATACACACGACCCGTGGGCGACGGCAGCCCCGATTCGAAGGGCTTGTACACAGTGCGCACCGCGTCCCAGTACGGTTCCAACGCGTACACCGAATCTGCGTTGAGCCCGGTATCGCGCTCCGTGTCAGCGAGTGACGCGACGAGCGCAGACAGCGAAGGCTGGCTCGTCGTACCCGACATTGGCGCGGAGGCCGCATCGACCGCGTCGACGCCCGCAGCGGAGGCCGCAAGCAGGGTCGCAAGCTGGCCACCCGGAGTGTCGTGCGTGTGCAGGTGCACGGGTAGCGCAAATCGTTCGCGCAGCGCCGTCACCAACTTCGCGGCGGCGGCGGGCCTCAGCAGGCCTGCCATGTCCTTGATGGCGAGCACGTGCGCGCCAGCATCGACGATCTGCTCGGCAAGTCGTAGGTAATAGTCGAGCGTGTACTTGTCTTCCGCGGGCGAAAGCAGGTTGCCGGTGTACGACATCGCGACCTCGGCAACGGCGGTGCCCGTCTCGCGCACGGCATCGATCGCGACGCGCATCTGGTTGACATCGTTCAGGGCGTCAAAGATGCGGAACACATCAACACCCGTTGACGCCGCCTCACGCACGAACGCCTGCGCGACCTGCGCGGGGTACGGGGTGTAGCCGACCGTGTTCTGCCCGCGCAGCAGCATCTGGATCGGCACATTGGGCAGCGCTTCGCGTAGCGTGGCGAGCCGCTCCCACGGGTCTTCGCCCAAGAACCGGAGCGCGACGTCGTAGGTTGCCCCTCCCCACGCTTCAACGGACCACAGTTCGGGCGTCATACGCGCAACATACGGAGCGACCCGAGCGAGGTCTTTTGTACGCACCCGCGTGGCGAGCAGCGACTGGTGGGCATCCCGGAATGTCGTATCGGTCACCGCGAGCGCCGTCTGTTCGCGAAGCGCGCGAGCATACGCATCGGGGCCAACTTCAAGCAGTAGCTGCCGGTTGCCCGCGGGCGCCGGGTGACTGAGATCAAGCTTCGGGAGCTTCACCTCGGGGTCAACGTGCCCCGGGCGCGGACCGTGCGGCTGGTTCACCGTGACGTTCGCGATGTGCTGCAGCAGGCGCGTCGCACGATCCTTCGGCTTGTTCATCTGCAGCAGCTCCGGCCGATCCTCGATGAACTGTGTCGACACGTCGCCCGCTTGGAACGCGTCGTCCGCGAGCACGGCCTGCAGGAACGGAATGTTCGTCGCAACGCCGCGAATACGGAACTCCGCGAGCGCGCGCCTCGCCCGGCGCACCGCATCCTCGAACGAGCGGCCGCGGCAGGTCAACTTCGCGAGCATGGAGTCAAAGTGCGGGCTGATCTGCGCGCCGACGTCGATCGTGCCGCCGTCGAGGCGCACGCCACCACCACCCGGCGAACGATACGCCGTGATGCGACCGAGGTCGGGGCGGAACCCGTTTGACGGGTCCTCAGTCGTGATGCGGCACTGCAGCGCAAAGCCGCGCAACTGGATTCGATCCTGCGTGAGCTCGAGGTCCGCAAGCGTCGCCCCGGCCGCAATCAGCATCTGCGAACGCACGAGATCAACATCCGTGACCTCCTCTGTGACCGTGTGCTCGACCTGGATACGAGGATTCATCTCGATGAACACGTGCTCGCCCGCGCGCTCACCAGCGGTGTCGAGCAAGAACTCGACCGTGCCGGCGTTCTCATACCCGATCGACTGCGCGAAGGCGATCGCGTCGCGCGTCAACAGGTCGCGCTGATCCTGCGTCAGATTCGGCGCCGGCGCGATTTCCACAACCTTCTGATGCCGACGCTGCACCGAGCAATCACGCTCGAACAAGTGCACGACGGCACCCGTCGAGTCGGCCAGCACCTGCACCTCGATATGACGGGGCCGCAGCACTGCCTGCTCGATAAACATTGTCGCGTCACCGAACGCAGACTCCGCCTCCCGCATCGCCGCCTCGAGTGCATCGCGCAGGTCTTCGACCCGCTCCACACGTCGCATGCCGCGACCACCGCCGCCAGCTACAGCCTTCGCGAACACCGGAAAGCCGATACCCGTCGCGCCCTCGATCAGTTCATCAATGTCGGTCGACGGCGGCGTCGACCGCAACACCGGCACCCCGGCCTTGATCGCGTGCTCCTTCGCAGCGACCTTATTACCGGCCATTTCGAGTGCCAACTTGCCAGGCCCAATAAACCGAATGCCCGCGGCGTCAGCAGCGGCCGCCAGATCAGGGTTCTCCGAAAGGAATCCGTAGCCGGGGTAGATCGCGTCTGCGCCAGCCTCTACCGCGACCCGAACGATCTCCGCGACATCGAGATACGCGCGCACGGGGTGCCCCACGGATCCAATCAGGTAGGCCTCGTCCGCCTTCAATCGATGCAACGAATTGCGGTCCTCGTATGGGAACACCGCGACTGTTTGAGCACCCAACTCATGAGCCGCACGAAACGCGCGAATCGCAATCTCACCACGATTCGCCACCAAGATCTTCCGGAACACTCCGCCTCCTTGCTACTGTTCTCGCCGCCGGGTGCCCACACCGTCGAACTGGTTCGATATCAAGATACATGGTCACCCGACTCCAGCGCCCTATATATCCGAATGAACCGTGGAGCGACGCGCTCTTCTCCCGGTTTTCCGTTCGCCGATAACGAAGTCAGGCGACGCACTGCGTGAATCCACTAAACTTGCCACGTGCATGTATTGAGTGTGAGTTCCCTCAAGGGCGGCGTCGGCAAGACGACCGTGACGCTCGGCCTCGCCTCGGCCGCATTTTCCCGCGGTCTGCGGACGCTGGTCGTGGATTTCGATCCGCAGTCCGACGTCTCAACCGGCCTGGCCGTGAACCCCGAGGGGTTCGCGAACGTCGCGAATGTGCTCGAGAGCCCAAAAGAAAAGACGGTGCGCAGCGCGATCGCGCACAGCGGCTGGAACGATTACCACGAGGGCGGCACGATCGACCTCCTGGTCGGCAGCCCCTCGGCCATCAACTTCGACGGACCGCACCCCTCGACTCGCGACATTTGGAAGCTTGAGGAGGCTCTCGCGATCGTCGAGGCCGAGTACGATCTCGTGCTCGTCGACTGCGCTCCCTCATTGAACGCGCTCACCCGCACCGCCTGGGCCGCGAGTGACCGAGTGCTCGTCGTTGCAGAGCCGAGCCTGTTCGCCGTCGCCGCAACCGACCGCGCCCTGCGCGCCATTGAAGAGATTCGACGTGGTGTCAGCCCTCGGTTGCAGCCGCTCGGCATCCTGATCAACCGCACGCAGCCCCAGTCGATGGAACACCAGTTCCGCATTCGCGAACTGCGCGAAATGTTCGGCCCGCTTGTGCTCAACCCGCAGCTGCCAGAGCGGCTGTCGCTGCAGCAGGCGCAGGGTGCGGCGAAGCCCGTGCACATGTGGCCGGGCGAAGCCTCGCAAGAAATGGCCGCGAATTTCGACCTCGTGCTCGACCGGATCCTCCGCTCAGCGGGTATGGATGCCGCTCGGGCCGGTGCCTCAAGCGCTCCGACCGCGACCGTCGTCGAGGGCTAATAGCCTCGCCGGGCCCGGTAGTTGACCGCTGAAGCGCGGCGGCGCTGACACACGGTAGCGCTGACACACGGCAGTGCTGAACCGCCTGAGCCGACTACGAGATCTTGCGGGTCTTCCGACGCACCGCGAGTTCGTCTACCGATGACTCCGGAAGGGTTTCTTCACGGTGCTCATCCATGTCGACTAGCGACGTTTCAACCTCGCGCAGCACCTTGCCGACGGCGATGCCGAACACGCCCTGGCCACGGCTGACGAGGTCGATGACCTCGTCGCTCGAGGTACACAGGTAGACGCTCGCGCCGTCGCTCATGAGCGTCGTCTGCGAAAGATCGTGCACGCCGGCTTCGTGGAGCTGGGAGACCGCGGTGCGAATTTGCTGCAGTGAAATACCGGTGTCGAGTAGGCGCTTTACGAGCTTCAATACCAGGATGTCGCGGAAGCCGTAGAGGCGCTGAGACCCCGAGCCCTGCGCGCCGCGCACGGTGGGCTCAACGAGGCCCGTGCGGGCCCAATAATCCAGCTGACGGTAGGTGATGCCAGCGGCGCGAGCCGCAGTCGCGCCTTTGAAGCCGCCGTTCTGGTTCGGTCGCGGCAGGCCATCGTCGAAGAGCACGTCGGCGTCGATAGACAGTGGGGTGAAGGCTTCTGGATTGGACACGATCCCCGCGTCGGAGAGCGCCTGCGCCGATGGAGTCGCCGCGTCGCCGTCCGGCTGCTGAGTGTGCTCCATCGTGTTCCTTTCACATCGGCGCGCACAGGGAGGGGCGCCGAACTTCACCAACGCTATCGAGCGCATCGTCCCCGCGCAACGACCGTCGAGTGTCAATTATGGCGTGTCGACTTCAGGTAGAACTTGAAGGTTGAAATCACGCCGATTCCACCGCGATTACGCGGTTCCAATTCGCCGACGCAACACGCCGGAGCGCACCGTGTCGAAGTAGTCAGCGAGCTCGAGCGAACCCTCGGCGGCCGCCGGCGACGACGCCTTGACGCCTCGCGTCGACACTGCGTGGGCAATCAATTCGGCCTCACGCTCTGCAGCAACGCGCAACGGACGCAGGTGACGCGGCGTAATGCCGTGCTCAGCGAGTTTCAGCAGCGCCGTTACCTGCGCGACTGCGTCGTGGGGAAACACCTCAGCGGCGGGCAGCAGACCAGCGGCAATCGCCTCGCCAATAAAGCGCGGGCTCGCGCCGGTGAGACGCCGCAGTTCGTCGCTGCTCAGAACACGCTTCGGCGCCAAGATGCTCGAGGCGCTGCGCGGTGCCGCTCCCGGAATGATTGGATCGCGTCCGTCATCGAGCTCGTCGAGCACCTCGGCGATAACCTTCAGCGGCAGGTAGTGGTCGCGCTGCAGCGTCAAGATCAGTCGAAGTCGCTCAATGTGCTCCTGCGAGAACTTGCGATACCCCGACTTTGTGCGCTCGGGAGTAACGAGACCCTGCTCTTCGAGAAACCGCAGCTTCGAGGGGGTGAGATCAGCGAAGTCGTCTTGCAGCCTCGCGAGGACTTGGCCAATGCTGAGGAGACCGGGAGCGTGCTGACGAGCCCGCGCGGTCGCCACGCTAGTTCTCCTCGGCGAGATCGAATCGCGAGGCGAAGAAGGTGAACCGGAATTTGCCGACCTGCACCTCGGCGCCATCTGCAAGCGCAACGGAGCCTTCGATGCGAGCACCGTCGCAGAACGTTCCGTTCAGGGAGCCGAGATCAGCGACGGAAAACGCGGTGCCGCTGCGATGGAACTCTGCGTGGCGGCGGGAGACAGTGACATCGTCCAGGAAGATGTCCACTGCGGGGTGTCGCCCGGCGACAGTGACGTCTTGATCGAGCAGGAATCGTGCGCCCTGATCGGGCCCGCGACGCACAACGAGCAACGCCGCACCGGACGGAAGTGCCTCGACGGCCTCGCGCTCATCGATCGTGAGATCGGTTGCGCGCGTGCGAATGAGCGCCCCGAGATCTTCACGGAACTGCTGGGTCGATCGAACCTCGGTGCTGTCGGCGCGACGGGCATGATTTTCACTGCTCATGTCCTCACCCATTTCTACGGTTGGAGCCTCGACGAGTCATTCGACTCGGTACTTCTACGCTATCGCAGGCGGGGGCGCCCGCGCATCTTGCGAGCCCGATTTGTGCGCTTACTCAGCGTTGCGCTGGGAATGTTCTCGCTATTCGTGTGATTCGAGGAATGCGTAGACCTCGTGAGCGTCCACTCCAGGGAACGTTCCGGTGGGAAGCGCGGCAAGCAGGCTCGTCGGGGTCGCCGCTTCTGGCCACGCCGCGGCCTCCCATTTCTTCGTCAGCTCGCCCGACGCTTGCCGGCAGCACCGGTCGTCCGGGCAGAACGACTGCGAGCGGTGCGCGGTCTCGCGACCGCGAAACCACTTCACGTCGGCGAACCGCACTCCGACACTTACCGAATACTGCCCCTCTTTCGCCTTTTCGACCCGAGAGGTGCACCAGTAGGTGCCGCCGGCTGCCATGTCGGTGTATTGATACCACGGGTTAAACCGGTCGGGCTGGCCGAACACGGTGCGCGCCGTCCAGTTACGGCAGACCATCGCGCCCTCAAAGTTCCCGAGCGCGTCAGACGGAAACCGCACGCCGTCGTTCTCGTATGCCTTAATCAGAGTTCCCGACTCGTGCGCCTTCATGAAGTGCACCTCAAGCCCGAGGCGCTCACTCGCGAGGTTCGTAAACCGGTGCGCCGCCATTTCGTAGGAGACCCCAAACGCATCGCGCAGATCCTCCATTGAAATTTGCCGCTGCTGCTTCGCCTCGGCGAGCAGCGGAACCGCGGCCGCCTCGGGCAGCAGCACGGCTCCCGCAAGATAGTTCGCTTCGACCCGCTGCCGCAGAAACTCGCCGTAGCTGCTCGGCTCTTCGTGCCCGCAGACCACGCTCGCAAGCGCTCGCAGAATCGGCGCGCGGGCGTCACGCGACGGTACCGCCCCGCCCAGATACACGCGCCCGTTGCGCCGGTCGATGACTGATCGCGTCGAGTGCGGCATGTCAGAGACATAGTGCAGGCTGAACCCGAGCCGCTCCGCGATGTTCGCGATCGTCTGCTGAGACACCGGGCCGCCCGAGTACCCCACGCTGTCGAGCAGCCGGGTCGCGGCCGCCTCGAGGTCGGCGAAGTAGTTCCCCGCGGTACGCATCTCAGCCCGCAGCTCGGTGTTCGCCCGCCTTGCTTCTTCTGGCGTCGCTGCGCGCTCGCGGTGCAGCCGCTCGACCTCCTGGTGGAGCCCGAGAATTGCCTGCAGAGTTTCGTCGCTCGCTGCCTTCGAGACGCGGATCGGCTGCAACCCGAGCGATTGGAAGACCGGGCCCCGCTGCGCCCGCTCGACGGCAATCTCAAGTGCGGCGCGCGCAGAGGGCGCCTCGGACACCAGCAACTCGTCGACCGTCACGCCGAGTGCGCCCGCGAGAGCCCGCAGCATCGGCAACCGCGGCTCCCGCTTGCCGTTCTCAATTGCCGAGAGTTGCGACGGCGCGCGATCGACGGCCTGCGCCAGCTGTTCGAGCGTGAGTCCGCGCTGTGCGCGCAGGGCACGGATACGTCGACCGAGCGTCAGCGCGTCACCCTCGTCTTCGTGCTCAGCGTCGCCGGCGAATGTCGTATCGGTGGTCAGCAGCGTCATGGAGACATCCTCGCAGCTCCGGTTTCTTCCGACAAGTAGAAATTTTGCGTTTTTTCACCCCCGAAATACGGGCACTCCCCCTCGTGCCGCACCTCAAGATGGAACTACACAGCAATCCACGCCCTCGGGCATGACCACAGGAGTCATCGTGACCAACGACGCATCGCAGACACCCGCCACCGCTGAGCAGCTCGCCTGGGACTGGGAGAACGACCCGCGCTGGGAAGGCATCACCCGCGACTACGCCGCCGAAGACGTCGTGCGACTGCGTGGCCGAGTGCAGGAGGAGCACACGCTCGCTCGCCGTGGTTCCGAGAAGCTGTGGAACCAGCTCACGAGTGAGACGCCCACCGGCGGCTACACCAACGCGCTCGGAGCACTCACCGGCAATCAGGCAGTGCAACAGGTGAAGGCGGGTCTCCGTGCGATCTACCTGTCGGGCTGGCAGGTTGCCGCCGACGCGAACATCGCGGGCCAGACCTACCCTGACCAGTCGCTCTACCCGGCGAACTCGGTGCCGCAGGTCGTGCGTCGCATCAACAACGCGCTGCTGCGTGCCGACCAGATTGAGCACTCAGAGGGCATCCAGACCGTCGAGGACTGGCTCGTCCCGATCGTCGCAGACGCCGAGGCCGGATTCGGCGGACCGCTGAACGCGTACGAGCTGATGAAGTCGATGATCGCCTCGGGCGCTGCGGGCGTGCACTGGGAAGATCAGCTCGCGAGCGAGAAGAAGTGCGGTCACCTCGGGGGCAAGGTGCTCATTCCGACGCAGCAGCACGTGCGCACGCTGAACGCGGCTCGCCTCGCGGCAGACGTCGCCGGGGTGCCGAGCGTCATCATCGCTCGCACCGACGCGGAGGCAGCAACCCTGATCACCTCCGACGTGGACGAGCGCGACCAGCCGTTCGTCACCGGTGAACGCACCGCCGAGGGCTTCTACAAGGTGCAGAACGGGCTCGCGCCGTGCATCGCCCGCGCTAAGGCATACGCCCCCTACTCAGACCTCATCTGGATGGAGACCGGCACCCCCGATCTCGAACTCGCTCGCAAGTTTGCCGAGGGCGTCAAGGCTGAGTTCCCCGATCAGATGCTCGCGTACAACTGCTCGCCGTCGTTCAACTGGAAGCAGCACCTCGACGACGCAACGATCGCGAAGTTCCAGCGCGAACTGGGTGCAATGGGCTTCTCGTTCCAGTTCATCACGCTCGCGGGCTTCCACGCACTGAACTCGTCAATGTTCGACCTGGCTCACGGGTACGCTCGCGACGGCATGGCTGCCTACGTCGAGTTGCAGGAGCGCGAGTTCGCTGACGAGGCCCGCGGTTACACCGCGACCAAGCACCAGCGTGAGGTCGGCACCGGCTACTTCGACGCGATCTCGACGGCGCTGAACCCCGACGCCTCGACGCTCGCCCTCGTGGGTTCGACCGAAGAGGGCCAGTTCCACTAACGGGAAACAGGCTCCCGCCTTCTCGCACGCGCTCACACACGCACACTCACGCAGGATTACACACGCACCATGACACACGCACAGGAGCAGATCATGACGACAACTCATGCGGCACCGCAGCACGACACCGCCTCCACTGAACGCACTCCCTCGGCGAGCACCGCTCGCTTCGAGGTCCTCGGGCGCCCGTTCGACCGCAGCGACGAGATTCTCACTCCTCAGGCGCTTGCGTTCCTGACGGAGCTGCACGACCGCTTCGCCAGCACTCGACACGAGCGGCTGGCCGATCGCCAGCGGCGTCGCTACGAGATCGGTAACGGGCGCGACCCGAAGTTCCGTGACGATACGCGGGCGATCCGTGAAGACGCGAGCTGGCGGGTAGCCGGTGCGGGCCCGGGTCTTGAAGATCGCCGGGTCGAGATCACCGGCCCCACGGATCCGAAGATGACCATCAACGCAATGAATTCGGGCGCGCGCGTCTGGCTTGCCGACCAGGAGGACGCAACAAGCCCGACCTGGCACAACGTCATCGGTGGCCAACTTTCACTGTTTGATGCAATTCGCGATCAGCTCTCGTTCACGAGTCCCGAGGGCAAGGAGTACCGGGTCACCGCGGAGCAGACGCCGACGATTGTAATGCGCCCGCGCGGCTGGCACCTCGTTGAGAAGCACCTGCGCTTCACCGACACCCACGGCCGGTCAGGCGCAGCCTCAGGCAGCCTCGTCGACTTTGGACTCTACGCGTTCCACAATGCGCAGGAGCTCGTGGCGCGCGGGCGCGGTCCGTACTTCTACATCGCCAAGCTCGAATCGAGCGAGGAAGCGAAGCTGTGGGACGACATCTTTACCTTCACCGAGGCGGTGCTGGGACTCCCCCACGGCACCATTCGCGCCACTGTGCTCATCGAGACGCTGCCAGCGGCATTCGAAATGGACGAGATTCTCTATGTGATGCGGGACCACATTGCCGGGCTCAACGCTGGCCGCTGGGACTACATATTCTCGATCATCAAGAACTACCGTGGCCGCGGCGCCCGATTCGTCTTGCCTGATCGCAGTGAGGTCACCATGACCGTGCCGTTCATGCGCGCCTACACCGAACTTCTCGTGCAGACCTGCCACAAGCGGGGCGCGCACGCGATCGGCGGCATGAGCGCCTTCATTCCAAACCGCCGCGACCCCGAGGTCACAGCGCGCGCGGAAGAAAAGGTACGGGCAGACAAGCACCGCGAAGCTGGCGACGGCTTCGACGGCACGTGGGTCGCGCACCCCGACCTCATTCCGGTCGCGCGGGCCGAGTTTGATGCGGTACTGGGCGATCGCCCGAACCAGGTCGAGCGTCAGCGTGACGATGTCACGGTGACGGCCGCTCAGCTGCTCGACGTACACATCGGCCGCGAAATTACCGAGGCGGGCGTTCGCGAAAACGTCTCGATCGGCATTCGCTACATCGAGGCCTGGCTGCGAGGCTTCGGAGCGGTCGCGATCGACAACCTCATGGAGGATGCGGCGACCGCGGAGATCAGCCGCTCGCAGATCTGGCAGTGGATCCACCAGGATCAGTCGACGGCAGAGGGCACGCGCATCACTCGCGAGTGGGTCGCGGACCTCGTCTCGAGCGCTGTCGCAGGCTTCGAGCGCTTTACGGGCGACCGCTTCGACGACGCGGCTGAACTGTTCGCCGACGTAGCGTTGGGTGACGACTTTCCCACGTTCCTGACGGTTCCCGCCTACAGCCGGTACCTCGTCGACGCCTAAGCGATCCGGCGCATTCGAAGGGGCGGGTTCACCACGGTGAGCCCGCCCCTTCGGCGTGCCCTGTTCTGTTAGGCCGCCGTCGGTGAATCGGAATCTGCCTTCGGCTCCGCTCGCTGCAAGCGATCGGGCAGTCGCGGGCCGTACAGATCGCTTCGCTCAATTGCGGGCCCGAGCTCGTCGACAACCAGGGTGGCGGTATCGAGCTGGCCTGTGCGGTACGCCGCACGACCAACCATGTGCGCGGCGACGGGCGCGGTAAGCGACTGGAAGACAAAGACCGGAATCAGGGCGAGCAGCGTGGCGAACGAGCGCTGGTCGAGCGCAATCGCGGTGATGGTGAGCAGCAGCCCGAATATCTGCGGCTTCGTTGCCGCGTGCAACCGGCTGAGCGCATCGGGAAACCGCAGGATGCCGATTCCCGCCGCCACTGAGAGCACAGCGGCAAGAAAGATACAGACGGCAGCGGCCAAATCAAGGAGGTCATCAAACATGTCCGGTCTCCTTTGGCTGCTGGTGGGCGGGCTGCTCGGCCCGTCGCTTCACGAAACGTGCCACAACGATGGTCGCAAGCGTAGCTGTTGCAGCGATCACGGTCATGAGCGGGATCGTGTCAGTGTGTCCACGCGCGACCATGTCCGCTCCGATTGCGAGCATCAGAGTCGTGAGCAGCACATCCGAGGCGATCATGCGATCGAGGATCGTGGGCCCGCGCACGATGCGCACGATAGCGGCAAGCGCGGTTACCGTCAGACCGGCCCCGGCCGCAATCAGGAGTGCGCTCGTGATCAGGTTCATTTCATCGCCTGCAATTCTTGCTTCGAGCCGACTGCGTGCACGAGCAGACGTTCGATCGTGCGCACCTCACGACGCATCTTCGTCAGTTCGCGCTGTGTCGGAGTGTTCAGCACGTGCAGGTACAGCGTGGACTCGAACCGGTCGATCTCAGCAACGAGCGAGCCGGGAATGAGCGAGTTCGTGAGCCCGACCATCGTCATGATGAAATCGGAACGCGTCGCGAGCTTCACGGCGATGATAGAGGTCTTTGGCGGCGGGCCGGGGCGCACTGCGAGCCACGCGACTCCCCACGAGGCACGCGCCAGGTGCCAGAGGAAGTAGGCGAGGTACTTCAGCGCCCACCAGAAGTTGAATCGTCCCGCGAGCTCGACGGGTGGCAGGTAGAACAGCCGCATCACGAAAACTGCGACGATCAGACCACTCAATGCGGAGAGCAGCGAGACTTCGTGCCAGAGCATCATCCACAGCACGATCAGTCCGATGAGGAGCGGCAGCTCGTGCAGGCGCACGCCAAATTCGCGTCGCCGCGCCTCGCGCGGGGTGTCAGAGAGTTGTTCACTCATGCGATTCCCCCTCGTGCAGAGTCGTGCTTCCGCTTCCTCCGCCAGGCCCGCCGCTCCCCGCACCAGTGCCGTCCCCGAGCACCTGTTCGACAACGACTCCCGGGTGCGCCAAATCTTCACCGGCGCGAGTTGCATAAGCATACAGCGGGCCCGCAAACACTGTCAGTGCGATACTGACGACGACCATGCCTGTCGTCGCCCCGAACATGAGCTTCGGGATCGCCTTTTGTTCGGCCATCGGTTGCGCGTCCGGTGCATCGTGCAGGCGCTCGAACAGCGCGCGCTCGCGGTCCCGCAGCACGAGCGCTTCAGTGCTCGCGGGCTTCGTCGCCTTCGTCTCGGCGCGCGCGGGCGTGCGCCAGAACGCGAGCACCCAGGCACGGGCGAGCGCGTACAGCGTAAGCAACGAGACGAGCGCACCGATGCCCATGAGCCAATAGGCCTCTGGGGTACCGAGATCAGCAGCGACCGTAAAGAGCCCAAGCTTTCCGATGAATCCAGAGAACGGCGGGATGCCCCCGAGGTTCAGCATCGGGATAAAGAACAGCACCGCGATAAACGGCGCACTGCGCATCAGACCGCCGAGCCCAGAGATCGAGGTGGTGCCGCCCTGGCGCTCAACGAGACCGACCGCGAGAAACAGCGTCGTCTGCACGATGATGTGGTGGGCAATGTAGTAGATCGTGGCAGCGAAGCCCGCCGCGTTTGCCATGCCAATGCCGAAAATCATGTAGCCGATGTGGCTGATCAGCGTGAACGACAACAGCCGCTTGATATCGAGCTGAGACACCGCGCCGAGAATGCCGACGAGCAGCGTCAATCCAGCGACAATCAGCAGTAACCGATCGATGCTCGAGTTCGGGAAGAGCTGGGTCTGCGTTCGAATGATCGCGTAGACGCCCACCTTCGTGAGAAGACCAGCAAACACCGCGGTCACCGGGGCTGGCGCCGTCGGATACGAATCGGGCAACCAGAACGCGAGCGGGAAAACCGCCGCCTTGATGCCAAACGCAATGAGCAACGCAAGATTGAGCAGCAGCTGAATCTCGCTCGGCAGTTCGGCAATGCGCACTGTCAGCTGCGCCATGTTTACGGTGCCGGTAGCGCCGTAAATCAAACCGATCGCAGCGAGGAAGAGCACGGACGAGACCAGCGACACGATGACGTAGGTGACGCCAGCGCGAATGCGCTGGGCGGTACCGCCCAGAGTGATGAGCACGTAGCTCGCCACCAGTAGGATCTCAAAACCGACGTACAGATTGAACAGGTCGCCCGCGATGAACGCGTTGAACACACCTGCACCCAGCACGAGATACGTCGGGTAGTAGATCGAGACGGGGGTATCCTCGTCGCCGTCAGCGAGGCCCTGCCCGAGTGAAAACAAGAACACCCCGAGCAGCACTACGGAGGACACCACGAGCATCAGCGCGGAGACGCGATCCACGACCAGGGCGATACCAAACGGGGCGGCCCACCCACCCACTTCCATCACGAGCGTGCCGTGTGCGTCGACCAGATACATGAGCACGCCGCTGAGCACCACGACCGCGCTCAGCGCGACGAGCGTAATGCCCTGCTGCAGCTTGCGGTGACCCGGCACCGCAAGCGCAAGGGCCGCGCCAGCGAGCGGAATGAGCACGGCGAGCGGAACGAGTTGTATCACGGTGCCGTCTCCCCGTCTTCGTCGTCGTACTCCTGCGTACCCTCGAGGTCTTCGTCGGTGACCTCGGTCGCCGCGAGCGCACGGGTTGTCGCGATCTCCTGATCCGACTCGTCATCTTCGAGGCGATCGTCGTGATCGTGAGCGAGACGCCACGACCGGTAAATGAGGGCAAGCAGGAAGGCGCTGACACCGAAGGTGATCACGATGGCGGTCAAAATAAACGCTTGGGGAAGCGGATCGCTCATGTCTTCCGCCGGCGTATCGCCCGAGATCGGGGCCGACCCAAACGATCCCGACATCAGAAAAATCAGCAGGTTCGTGGCGTTTCCCACGAGCAGGAAGCCGAGCAGCAACCGCGTCAGCGAGCGATCGAGCATGAGATACACGCCGCAGGTGTAGAGCACGATCATCACGGCGACCAGTACGAGAGGCATCGTCATCGTGCGCTCACCTCCTCTTCCTCGAACGAGGCAATGTCGGCTTCTTCGTGCTCATCGATTTCGGCGCCCAGGCTACGCAGCACATCGAGAATCAAGCCGAACACCACCAGGTAGACGCCAATGTCGAAGATCGTCGAGGTGACGAGCGGGAGCGATCCGAAGATGCCGAGATCGAGGTCGACCCAGGCCGACGCAAGCGCAGACTGACCGAACAGCATCGGAATGAAGGCCATAGACACCGCGAGCGCGAGCCCGGTGCCGAGAATGCGCCCGGCGTCGAGTGGCACAGTGGCGCCGAGCTCGTGGCGACCTCCCGCCAGGTACCGCGCCACAAGCGCGAGGCCCGCGACGAGGCCGCCGGCGAACCCTCCGCCAGGCGAATTGTGACCGGTGAGCAGCAGGTAGATCGAAAGAATAATGAGCGCGTGGAACACCAACCGCACGACGACCTCGAGCAGGATCGAGCGTCGCGCTGGATCGAGGTGACGACCCGCGAGCAACCAGGTGTTGCGGCGAGCCGGATCGTTCGGGTCAGCGACGCGCAGCAGGTGCTCGCGAGCGGCGAATCGTGCATCGCGCCTACTGAGCTTCGGCTTCGTGTCTACCCGGGTGCTCAAGAAGACGAGCGAGGCGACACCGGTGGCCGCCGCGAGAATGACCGAGAGCTCCCCCATCGTGTCCCACCCGCGAATGTCAACGAGCATCACGTTCACCACGTTGCTGCCGTGGCCGCCAGCGTAGGCGAGCTCCGGCAGTTGCAGTGAGATTGGGTCGGCGATGCGCGATCCGAGCGCGATCACGGCGAGCGTCCCGAACACCAGGCCTACTCCGAGCCCGATACCGAGTCGGAGCAGGCGCTTCGGGCGCGAGGCGCGGTGCCCGATGCGCTGCGGGAGGCGACGGATGACGAGCACGAAGGCGATCAGCGTGACCGTTTCAACGAGCGCCTGGGTGAGCGCTAAGTCGGGGGCGCCGTGCATCGCGAAAATCGCCGCCATCCCGTAGCCGGTGATACCTACGAGAACCACAGACTGGAACCGGGTACGAGCACGAAGCGAGAACAAGGCCGCGATGATCATGACGATTGCGATCGGGATCTGGACAGGTGACGTAAAGAACACCCACTCGCTTGGCCACTCGCCGGTCGCCAGCACAGTGCCGCCGAGCGTCCCGATGAGCACAATCAAGATCACCGCGAGATAGAACGGAAGCGAACCGCGCTGGGTGACCGATGTCAGTTTCACCGCGACGAAGTCAACGAAGTGCGTCACGACCCAGTAAGCGTGCGAAGCCGAGAAGCGTTCGGCCGGAGGCGCCATCGTTCGGGTCGTTCGACTGAGCAGCCAGGCGAGCAGCGAGCCCGCTATCCAAACCGCAGCCGATGCGAGCAGCGCTGGGGTCACGCCGTGCCAGAGGGCGAGATGCTCAATCTTGATGCCCGGTGCGCGATCCACAATGAGTGGCTGCAGCACCGCATCCGCTTGGGAGGACGCGAAGCCGACAGCGAGCGTCGCGAGCGCGAACGCCGCCGGGGCAATGAGGATCGAGCGACCCGGTTCGTGCAAAACTGCACAGATGGTGACGTCCCGCTTTGTCGCAAACGCGCCCCACAGGAATCGTCCCATGTAGGCGACGGTCAGCACACTCCCGATGACCGCGACAATGAACGCGACCATCGCGAGCGGCTGCTCATGGGCGACCTCGAGCAGTTCGGTGAAGGCCGACTCTTTGGCGACAAATCCGAAAAACGGCGGGAAACCCGCCATCGAGGCAGCAGCAAGCACCGTAATGACCGTGAGAACCGGCATTTTTCGCCCGAGACCGCTCAGTTTGCGGAGGTCGCGCGTACCGGCGGAGTGGTCGATGATGCCGACTGATAGAAACAGCGGCGCTTTTGCGAGCGCGTGAGCGAACACGAGAGCGAGACCCGCGAAGCTCGCTCGGGGATCGCCGACGCCAAACACCATCACCAGGAGACCGAGCTGGCTGACCGTGCCGTGCGCCACAATCAACTTGATATCAAACTGGCGGAGTGCGCGGATACCGCCGTTGATCATGGTGATCGCGCCGAGCACCACAAGGGTCTCGCGGTACCCGGGCACATCGCCGAACGCGGGCGTGATGCGCGCAATCAGGTAGATGCCCGCCTTCACCATCGCTGCCGCATGCAGGTAGGCGCTCACTGGCGTCGGGGCCGCCATCGCGCCGGGCAACCAGAAGTGGAACGGGAAAATCGCAGACTTTGAGAGGGCGCCGGCGAGAACAAGGAACACGGCAGTAACGCCAACCGCGCCCTCGGGCGGCTGCGCCACGATGTCGGACAGCAGCGAACTACCCACCCGATTGGAAAGCAGCACGAGTCCGACAAGCATCGCGAGGCCACCGAGTGTCGTCACCATGAGCGCCTGCAGCGCTGCTGCCGTGGAGGTGCGCAACCGCGTGAGGTGGCCGATCAGCAGGAAGGAGAAGATCGTCGTGCCTTCCCAGAACACGAACAGCAGATAGACGTCGTCAGCGAGCACCAGTCCGAGCATCGACGCGGCGAATCCCATGAACACCGCGGCAAATCGTTCGAGGCCGGGTTCCCGCACTTCGAAGTAGCGTGTGCAGTACAGCAGCACGAGGGATCCGGCGCCAGTGACGAGCAAGGCGAACAGCGCAGACATCTCGTCGAGCCGGAACGTCAGCGAAAGATCGAGTTGCGGAACCCACGCGAACGTCTCGACAATCGGATCTCCGCGGTAGACCTGGACGGCCAGCACGCCGAACACAACGGATATCACCGCAAGCAAGGCGGCAAAAAGACCAAACACTCTACGGCCCAGGAGGCGCGCGAGGGGGTGGGCGCCGATTGCGGCGACAGCGAGGATGAGCAGCACACTCATCATCGCTCCCATAGGCGGCCCACTTCCGGTTCGGTCGTCGTTTGGTTCTGAGAACAGTCTACCGGAAACGGGTTCGCCGATTCGCTGGATGCGCCAGGGGCGAACTCCAGATCAACCCGGCAATCTGCGAGAAATAGGGCACAAAAAGGTAGAGGCCCGTGTTTCGGGAACCACCATCATGGTGATCCCGAAACACGGGCCTCTGTAAAAGGTGTCCGGCGGTGTCCTACTCTCCCACAAGGTCCCCCTTGCAGTACCATCGGCGCAATCAGTCTTAGCTTCCGGGTTCGGAATGT